>OMXX01000002.1 GCA_900315105.1 uncultured Prevotellaceae bacterium
GAGTGCAGAGTCGGAGCTTGCTTCAGCTATGCCGAGCGCCCGCAGTCTCGACGAAGTCAACACTGCAACAAAATGCGCCAATTTGATCAGGAAAAAAAAATCAAAAAAAATTAGCAAAACATTCGTGAACCGCAATGGGAATGTTGTAACTTTGCACTCGGAATTAACGCCTACCCCGCCCCTCCCAAAGGGAGGGAGGTAAGTCCGTTATAATACCGTTGTAAATCCGTTGTAAGTCCGTTCCCTAGATTGGAGCTAATAGGGAATCAGTTTGGTATCAGAAGGGAGCTGTCGCCATAGGACAGGAAACGGAAGTCATGAGAAAGGGCATAGTCATAAACCTTGTGCCAGTCTTCGCCGATAAGAGCGCTTACGAGCAACAGCAATGTGGACTGTGGCTGATGGAAATTGGTTACCAAGGCCTTGACGATATGATAGCTATACCCGGGAGCTATGATGATCTGCGTACTGCTATGGAGCACCGTTACCTCGTTCTTCTCATACCACGCTAGCAATGCTTGAAGAGCCTCTACCGATGTTGTACTCTGGGCTTTCTCTGCCACCTCTCCCTCGTATGGCTCCCACTGGTTCACGTGCAACTGCTCCTCCGTGAGATCAGCGTTGAGAATGAGCTTTACACCCATGTAATAGAGACTTTCGAGAGTGCGCACGCTCGTTGTTCCCACAGCAATACAACGACCTTCGTGGGCAAGAAGTCGCTCAATAGTATGCTTCCTTACTGATACAAACTCCGTATGCATCTCGTGCCCCTCGATACGCTCTGCCTTGACAGGTTTGAAGGTTCCGGCTCCAACATGAAGGGTAAGTTCCTCACGCTCAATGCCGTGAACATCAATATCGGCAAGCACACGGTCTGTGAAATGAAGTCCGGCAGTAGGCGCAGCAACAGAGCCCTTGATCTTGGAATATACGGTCTGATATGTTGTCTTGTCGCTCTCTTCCGTCTTACGGTTAAGGTATGGAGGAATAGGAAGCTCTCCACAGGCATCAATAATCTCCGCGAAAGAAACGGTCTCGTCATCCCACTCAAAGTCAATCCAATGCCCGGTATGCACCTCCTGCTTGCGCTCAACGCTGAGATTAATGGTCTTGTCTCCAACCTTTATCTCGCGCACCAAACGGCCTTCTTTCCATTTCTTCAGATTGCCCACCATACATACCCAAGAGCACTTTCCGCGTGTCTGGAACATGAGTTCATAGTCGGTTGGCATAGCAGGCTCAAGCAGGAACACCTCGATAAGCGCACCTGTTGCCTTGTGGAAATAAATACGCGCCTGAATGACGCGAGTATTGTTGAACACCATCATCTCACCCTTAGGAAGGTGGTTGGTGATATTGCAGAAAGTATCGTCACTAATCTCCCCTCTGTTATATACAAGGAGTTTACTCTGGTCACGCTCCGCCTTTGGGAACTTCGCAATGCGCTCATCAGGCAGAGGATAGTTATAGTCGCTTATCTGAATGTTTTTGGGATTCATAGGTCATTATATTATTACCCTAAAGAAACAATAAATCACCGTGAGCATCATTATGCTGATACACACGTCAATGTCATTCTTGTCATATCCTGTTCCTGTGTATTTGGAAGATACGTATTTAGCACGCGGTGCAAGCTTGAAATAGAGGAGATACACAAGAACTCCTACGACAGCTCCCCAAGCAAGTCCTACGATAACGTCGGTAAACCAATGTACTCCAAGATACAGGCGTGTCCAAGCATTCAGCAACGACCACACAATGAGTATTGAGCTCAGCACCTTTCCCCTTACAAGGAGCGTGATGAACACAGCCAGCATCATTGTATTGGCTGAATGGGAAGAGAAAAAGCTATATCCGCATGCACTATACCCGGACACCGTATGTACCAGATGTTTAAACGCAGGGTCGTAGCATGGACGCGGACGCATAAAATATGGCTTCACGATATAGTCAGACAGCAATCCTGACGCAAGAACACCAAGAAAGATACAGGCAAAGATAATCATTATCTGCCCCATCGTCTTATTGTTCCTTACGACAAGCACAGCAAGCGCTACATAGAACGGAATCCATGTATAGCCTGTGGTAAATGCAACCGCAAAACGGTCAAGAAACAATGAGTTGCTACCATTGAGCAACTCGAGAAAGTACATGTCCATAAAGCCTAACCAAGCCTTCCCAAAGGGAAGGATGTTTTATACATTTGGTCGTTCTTGATATTTCAGTTTAAAATATTTATGCTATCCCCATGATTAGAAATACTAACCACTCTCCCTAGAAGGGGTAAGGGGGAAGCCCTCCTTTTGGGAGGGACGGGATAGGCTTTTATTTTATCACCTCAACATCCTTTTCCGAAATCCAGCCTTCGGTGCCGTCAGCAAGACGTATTTCATACCATCCTTTCAGGGCATCAATTATATCAGCTCTGGTTCCCTCATGCAGGATACAGGCATCTGCTCCCTGCTCTGTAGGGGTTTTCTTTGCAGTAGCCGTAGGAGATACTATGACAGCACACTTGGAATTAGTTGCATAGTCCTTAAGCTGTGAGGCAAAGACATTTCCGAGGATAAAGACAATTACAAGCCCTACACTCAGATAGAAAGCAACTTTCCTCACGGTCATATTCTTCACAAACAGATAGACGAGGAATAGGAGCAATGCTACAACGAGAGACACGAGTGAGAGCGTAGCCCATGTGTCAATGTCCATCGATGTCTTTATATCCTCATACCAAACCTTGAAGAATATCTTCTCACCTGGCTGGATATTGTCAATTGTCTTTGAACGTGCAACCTCAAGATTATGAATGATATCAGCATCACCAGGAGCAAGACGACGGGCCTTCTCATAGTTAATTACCGCACGTGTAACGTTATCCGTGCGGAAATATGCATTACCGAGGTTGTAATAGAGACTTGCACTCTCACCCTTCTTCAAGGCAGCCTCGTAGGATTCAATAGCATCCTGATACTTACCCTTTGAATACGCATCATCGGCTTTCTGCTTCAAAGACTGAATTGTCTCTGACTTAGCCGGTGCCTCCTGTGCCATAACGGAATTGCTGGCAGAAAGCATTCCAAACATGCCAATACCAATCAGCAGACACTTGACACCTGACACATGCTTTTTCTTCTTCATTCCTTCCTCAATATTCGTGATTGCAGAAACTGCCTTGTCGTATGTCTTCTGCATATTACCGGCAGCATCACCCGGAGCATAGCGCTCGAACTCACATTCATCGAGAGCCTCAAGGAATGTGTCGATATCATTCTGACTTGCATTACGGGCAGACAGTTTCTCTGCAATATTCTCACGTGAGAGCTGTGAAACCGGTATTGACAGTTTGTCAGCCACATAGCCCCAAAGTGCTCTAAGCACCTCATCGTAGAACTCAGAAGACTTACCATCAGCCATAAGCTTAGCAGCAAGCTTCAACCTCTTGCCTGCCACCTTGTTGGCTTTCTTTCCTCTCATAGCATCAATGTTAGCCATCTCCATTGCCTGCTTGCGGAATACGACGAGAAGAACAAAGAAGATGAGAACAACCAGAGCATTGAGGATGATATAGAGATTGCTTCCGAAGAAGTAGTCGTTAGGCTTAACAATCTCAGGAGCTCCGTTATGGATGAAGCGGATGTCCTTATCCTGCGGCTGAGAATAATCAGCTACATCTCCAACCTTACCACTACCCTTCTCCACCTCGAGAACCATAGGATTGGTGCGAATGGTCTTGTATTTATTGGCAGAAGTATCGAAATATGTCAGTTCAATAGGCTGAAGCTGATACTTACCCTGATTTCTTGGCACGATAAGCACGTCATACAGCATATTACCGGTAATACCAGATGCTGTAAGCTTTGTCTTATCCGTTACCTTCGCATCATACTTGTCAAAGTCCTTAGGAAGGGTTAGCTCCGGCTGCTTTATAAGTTTCAGATTACCATGACCTCCAACAACGATACGCACCTTTACAGGATCGCCGGCTTTCACCTTCGGATGGTCAAGCGATGCACTTATAGTGAACTTACCCACGCCTCCAGAGAAATTAGCAGGTTTCTGCGGAAGGGGATCAACCTGCACGGTCATTCCCTGTGCCACGATATTCCTCTTTACCTCTACATATCCGCTACCGCCATTGAAGAATGCCTCAAACGGATCCACATTGCGGTTTTCCTGTACGACAATACCCCTAAACGTGATGCTTGGAATCTGCAACTTACCCGTCATCTGCGGATACATCAGATACTGACTCCATGTAACGCAACGGTAAGGACGGCCATTTACAGTCTCGATATGGAACGATTTCTGCTGTGGAAGCGGAACTTCCTGAGTATGGAAGCCGGTAAGGTCAGGCATCTTACCCTCCAACTGGGTAAGCTCCAACTGAGTATATACCTTATATGTAAGCAGAATAGGCTCCTGCTCGTGCACTCGTGTCTTGTTTGCACTTACCTTGATAAACAGGTCATTACCAGAGATACGAGAACCGGAAGGACGTACCTGTGCCCCACCCTGCTGCATACCATACTGCTGATTCTGTGCACTACCAGATACATTGATTCTCACGGAATTGGAGAACACAGACTTTCCATTAACGTTTGCATGAGCACCACTGATAACGAAAGAACCTTTCTTCACAGCAGCGAGGATATAGGTATAGGTGACAGAGCTTGACTGCGTAGTGTGTCCGTTAATCATCTGGAAACTCTGCTGCGTACTGGTGCTCGGACCCATAAGAACCTCAAAAGCATCTGGTATGCTACCTGCACGGAACCCCTTTACATCCGTTGTAGATATAATATATTGCAAACGGAACTGTTCTCCAACAGCCACTTGCTGCGGAGCACTTACACGTATCTGAGCCATCATCGGAATGATGGTCAACAAAAGTAGTATTATGGTAGATAGTCTTTTCATGACCCCCGACCTCTCCCCTCCGCCCTTCCCCGTAGTGAGGAAGCCGAAAGGCAAAAGGCATATCATTTATAAATTATTAATCAATCATTGTCCATTTTAGATGGTCACTCTACCTCCTTCCCTATAGGAGAGGTAGGGAGGAGAGGCCTCTTTACCAGTTCTTCTGAAGGCTCTTACGCTGTGTCTGCGTCTTTACCTTCTGAAGCTTGTGCTGAGTATTCTTCTCTTGCTGCATTGCAGCCTGAAGAAGCTGCTCAGCATTATCCTTACTCATCTGATCCTTAGGCGGTTCCTTCTTCTGCTCTTTCTTCTGCTTTTTCTGCTGCTTCTGCTTGTTTTCCTGTGGCTGATTCTTCTGATTACGCTTACAGAGCACTAAGTTATACCTCGTCTCATTGTCATTTGGATTAAGACGAAGCGACTGCTCATAAGCCTTGATAGCCTCCGCATACATCTGGTGTTTCTGATAGATAACACCGGCATTATGGAAGGATTTCGACTTCCTGAACTTTGAAGTCTCAGCATTCGAAGCCTTGTCGAAATAAACGGCAGCAAGCGAGTCCTTGTTCTGCTGCATATAGGTACAGGCAAGATTATAAAGCGCCTGAGGATTATTATCCTTCTTCGTGAGAGCCTTGCTATACTCCACCTCAGCCTGCTCAACGGCACCGCTGCGGTAGAACCTGTTTCCCTTACGGATATGAACCCTGTCATTCTGAGCCATAACGCTCATACTGCCAAAGGCAAGGAGAAGCAAGGTACATGCAGCTCCCTTATGGAATATCTTTATCTTGGAGAAGAACGGATTCATTGCCTCATTAATGCAAATCTCAATAATAAGAAGGAGGATGCAGAGGATTCCGAACACCTGGAACTGCTCGTTGTATTCTGAATAGATAACACTCTTCATAGAGCCCTGCTGAAGCTTTGAAAGCTCGTCGTTAAGACGCTCCTGAGCAGCAGATGTGTTGTCCACGTGAATATATGTTCCCTTACCTGCAGCCGCAACCTCACGACACATCTGCTCATTAAGACGTGTCATTACGGTATTTCCTGTGTTGTCTGTCAAATAACCTCCCCTACCTGTAGGGATTGGAGCACCGTTTGTATCACCAATACCGAGAATGAACACATTCATTCCCTTCTTCATAGCAGCCTTTGCAGCCTCTGAGGCACCACCTTCATGGTCCTCACCATCGGTAATCACGATTATCGCCTTACCGATCTTGTCCTGCTGTGTGAAGCTCTTGGATGCAAGGTTTATAGCCTGTGCAATATCCGTTCCCTGAGTATCAATGAGTGAAGGCTCAATACTCTGGAGGAACATCTTGGCAGAAACATAGTCGGATGTGATAGGAAGCTGCACGAATGCTTCTCCTGCAAAGACGATAAGACCGATCTTGTCGTTATTGAACTTGTCAACAAGGTTCTCCACCAGCATCTTGCTCTTATCCAGACGAGAAGGCTGAACATCCTCGGCAAGCATTGAGTTAGAGATATCCATTGCAATGATGCACTCTATGCCGTTGCGTTTCTCATTGCTAACCTTTGTTCCCATCTGCGGACGTGCCACCATGAGGATAAGCATTACAAGAGCCAGCTGAAGCGCACCGAACTTTATCCAACGTCTCTTTGCAGAGGCATCGGGCATAAGCTTTGCAATCAGCAGGGGATCACCCATCTTATTTATTGCCTTTCGGCGTCTGTACTCTGCCAATACCATAAGCCCGAAGAACACGGGGATTATCAGCAGGAGATACAGATATATTGGAGATTCAAATCTAAGCATTTATATCTATAATAGGCTTTTTAAATCTTTCTAAATACAGTCAGTCTCAAAAGCACTTCCAAGAGCAGTATAATAGCTGCGGCAATAGCAAACGGCTGATATGCCTCATAACGCTTTGAGAACTTCTTCACATTCTGTCGGGTCTTCTCAAGTTTGTCAATATCCTTGTAAATCTGAACCAACTCCTTGTTATTCGTTGCACGATAGAAATTACCTTCACTCGTTGCAGCGATGCCCTCAAGTGTCTTGGTATCAATCTCTACAGGCATATTCACATACTGAATACCACCTGCAACAGGCATTGGATAAGGAGCAACGCCCGTTGTGCCGACACCGATGGTATAGACACGAATTCCAAGACTCTTGGCTATCTGTGCAGCAGTCATTGGCGAAATGTCACCCATATTGTTTGAACCATCGGTAAGGAGAATGACAACCTTACTCTTTGACTTTGAGTTCTTCAGACGTGACACAGCATTTGCAAGTCCCATACCGATAGCCGTACCGTCAGAGATAAGTCCCTGGGCTGCAATATCAGTTCTTGTTCCGTTCAGAAGATTCTGCAACGAAGCATGGTCAACTGTCATCGGGCACTGGGTGAACGCCTCACCTGCAAAGATAGTAAGACCGATGTTATCATTCGGACGGTCGGCAATAAACTCTCCGGCAACGGCCTTAGCTGCCTCTATACGGTTAGGCTTCAAGTCCTCTGCCAACATACTGGTAGATACGTCCATAGCCAGCATGATATCGATGCCCTCTACCGTCTTCTCATTCCACGCATTACGTGTCTGCGGACGAGCCAAAGCTATTACAATGAGAATGAATGCTATACATCTGAGTGCCATAGGCACACCCATCAGTCTCACCCTCCAGCTTACAGGAGCATTCCTATAGACATTGGTATCGCTCAGGCAGATTGAAACCTCCGCCTTTCTCTTGCCGTTATTGCGCAATAGGAAGTACCATATAATATAAGGTACAAGCAATAGCAGTAATATGAAGTATAATGGTGATTCAAATTCCATAAAAGAGATGCTTTAATTATTAAAAGCAAAGCAGTATCAACTCCCAGACGACATATACAAGGAGCGCAACAGTTGCCAATACAATACCAACCAACGACCACTTCAGAATCCTACGGTTACGTATCGTCTGCTTGTCCTTCTCGGTAACAGTTGGTTCGATACGTTCCTCGGTAGGAGCATTCTCCTGCTTTGTGGTGTTGATGAAGTCGATAGCCGAGATAAGGTTGTGGTCATTCTCACTCACGCCTACTGAGTACTTGGCGAACTTCACAAGGTCGGCAGTCTCAAAGAGCATGGTAAGCTCGTCAATCTTCTTCTGATCCTCTTCCTGACGGAGGCGTGATATTATTTCGGCACTCGTCATCTCCATAGCATTGAATCCGAAGCGTTCCATCATATAGCGCCTCAGAGTGTCTGTAAGATGAGTATAGTATGCCTTTGCATCATCAACCGTCACAGTTGTACTCTTTGCCTTTATCTCCTCGATAGAGTTCAGAGCTTTCTGGTGAGCAGGTATGCGCTTCACTATCTTGACCTTGAAGACGATTGGCTTCTCGCTCTTCAGACGCATGAACATCAGGAGTGAGATTATGAAGAGAGCCAACACAGCGGCACTCAACCATAGCAGCCGACTCCATTCCTCCCATAGGAAAGGATTGTCCTGTACATCCTTCGCAGGATAGAACTGATTAGGATGCAATGTGTCAACCTTCACGGTAAGAACCTTCAATGCCAGCGACTTAGACTCAAAATCCTTGTCGTTAACCTTCACCTTTATCGCAGGAATGTAATAGAGCGTATCGTCAAACGAAGTGAGGGTATAGTGAGCTGATACACGAAGATATCCGTCATCAAGTTTCTGGGTATCTGTTGGCAATATCTCAACAACCTCAATACCCGGAATTATATTATCAAGCGGCTGATACTGAGGGAACTGCACTTTCTGCCCATCCTTCACGGTCACACCAAGGTGGAATCCCGTCTGCTGTCCGATGAAAATAACGGTAGAGTCAATCTTTGCCTCCACGCTTACTTTCTGTGCCGACATCGGAAGAGCCACAAGCATCAACGCCCAGAGCAATATGTAAATTTTCTTTGTCAAAATATTCCTATTTTACTACTTTTATACTTTCCCCTTAACCTCTTAACTTCCACGCATAGCAAACATCTGCCTGAGCGACTTGACATAGTCACCGTCAGTAGCGACACTTACAAAGTCAACACTCGTTTTCGCAAACGTCTGTTTCAAGTTATCCGAACGTTCCAGCCAGAATTTCGCATGAGCCGTGCGAAGCGCCTTGCTCGATGTATCGATATACATCTCATGACCTGTCTCGGCATCCCTTACGCGGAGTATGCCCACATCAGGAAGAGTTTTCATTATCGGGTCATAAACCTGAATTGCCATAAGGTCGTGCTTTGAACGGCACACCTGCAAAGGCTTCACGAAAGGTTTCCTGTCATAGAAGTCGCTCATCACGAAAGCCGTACATTTTCTCTTCATCACCTGTCCGAGGAACTCGAAAGCCTGAGACAAATCTGTCTTCTTCGACTCAGGTTGGAAATCAAGCACCTCACGTATGATGTAAAGCACATGCTTCTTTCCCTTCTTCGGCGGGATATATTTCTCTATACGGTCAGAAAAGAAAATAACACCAATCTTATCATTATTCTGAATAGCCGAGAATGCAAGCGTTGCTGCCATCTCAGTCACCATCTCGCGCTTCATCTGCGAACGGGTACCGAAATCCAGCGAACCTGACACGTCTATCATCAGCATGACGGTAAGCTCACGCTCTTCCTCGAACACCTTCACGAACGGACGATGGAATCTCGCCGTCACGTTCCAGTCGATATCACGCACATCATCACCGAACTGATATTCCCTAACCTCCGAGAACGCCATACCGCGTCCCTTGAAAGCTGAGTGATATTGTCCGGCGAAGATATTGCTAGAAAGACCGCGGGCCTTTATCTCTATCTTCCTGACCTTTTTAAGTATTTCAGAAGTCTCCATAAAAAGACAGCCCCTCACCCGCCCTATGGGCACCCTCTCCCCAAGGGGCGAGGGAAAAAGTTACCTTTTTACGCTATGGGGTATGTATTTTTAATTGCGTTATTAATTCAATTTTCTTGAGGTTTCATTACTAACTTCCCCCTCGCCCCTTGGGGAGAGGGTGCCCGAAGGGCGAGTGAGGGGCCGTAGCTTAGGCTTCTTAAGGCACCTCAACCTTGTTGATAATCTGGCTAACAATCTCCTCAGAAGTGATATTGTTTGCCTCAGCCTCGTAAGAAAGACCGATACGATGACGAAGAACGTCATGTGCAACGGCTCTTACATCCTCTGGAATAACATAGCCTCTTCTCTTGATGAAGGCATAAGCACGAGCAGCCTTACAGAGACTGATACTTGCACGAGGACTACCGCCGAAAGTAATCATAGACTTCAGTTCCTTCAAACCGTAGTTCTCAGGGAAACGGGTAGCGAATACGATATCAGCGATATACTGCTCGATCTTCTCGTCGATATAAACCTGACGTACAACCTCACGAGCCCTGATTATCTCCTCTGCAGAACTTACAGGAACAACAGTTGGAAGACTTCCTGCAAGATTCTCACGCATGATGCGCTTCTCCTCCTCAAGTGTAGGATAGCTGATTACGACCTTCAGCATGAAACGGTCCATCTGAGCCTCTGGCAATGGATATGTACCTTCCTGCTCAACAGGGTTCTGTGTAGCCATTACGAGGAAAGGACTTGGAAGAGGGAATGTTGACTCTCCAATTGTCACCTGATGTTCCTGCATAGCCTCGAGCAAGGCACTCTGTACCTTAGCTGGAGCACGGTTAATCTCATCGGCAAGCACGAAGTTAGCGAATACAGGACCTTTCTTCACCTGGAAGTTCTCTTCTTTCTGAGAATAGATCATTGTACCTACAACATCGGCAGGAAGAAGGTCAGGTGTGAACTGAATACGACTGAACTTTGAGTCGATCAATTTTGAAAGGGTGTTGATTGCAAGTGTCTTTGCAAGACCAGGCACACCTTCAAGCAATATGTGACCATCGGAAAGCAATCCGATGAGAAGTGATTCAACAAGATGCTTCTGACCGACAATAACACGATCCATGCCGGTTGTCAGATTAGTAACAAAGTTACTCTGCTGCTCTATGAGAGCATTTAATTCTCTTATGTCTATAGCTTCTGCCATAATTTTTTAATATGTTTTATTTACCTATTTTCCAAAAATCGGATGCAAAAGTACAAAAAAATACTCATTTTTCAGCATCCAATAATCTAAAAAGTATTAATTTAAGCATTAATTAACGAGATATTTTAAAAAATTTGAAAAATGGCATACTTAGACAGGCACAAAAAGCACAATTACACAAGTGTGAAAGTCGTTTCTGACGATTGTATTTAAGGATTTATATGGTTTTATGAAAGAAGTATCATTTTAATATGAAAAACACATTAACAACAGTTTACAAAACATCAAGAAAAATATGACGTTTTCGATATTTTACCATCAAACGCTTTTGATATAAAACAAGACTTTTTTTGCCTCCAAAGCAAGTCTCTTGTTCCTCCCCTTTTCCTCCTAAGATACTCCATCGATACTCCATCGATAGTCCATCGATTCGATGGAGAAGCGATGGAGAAGTGATGGAGAAGTGATGGATGAACAACGGAGAATGAGCGGAATTAAAGTATTTTCTTCCCAACGCGAAAAGCACCTTTTACATGACGAGAGACAAAAAAAGGGATTTCCTCGCAAAGCGAAGGGGGATTTTCTTGGTGGAATCGTTTTTTTTGTATATCTTTGCACTCAGAAACAAACAGAACGCAAAGGCACAAAGACACAGAGCCTAAATATTAGCGACTCCGCATCTCTGCGCTTGACAAAAACAAAAAAAAGATAATGATAAAATACGATTTATCAAAGATAACAACCGTGATATTTGATGTGGATGGGGTTCTTAGCGAAAACACAATTCCTATGGACCTTAACGGTAATCCTATCCGCACGATGAACGTGAAGGACGGCTATGCCATCCAACTTGCAGCAAAGCAGGGAATACGTCTTGCAATCATCACGGGAGGCAAGTGCGACAGCATTCAATACCGATACAGCAAACTTGGCGTAAATGATATTTTCATGGGATGCGCCGTGAAGATAGAAATGTATCGCGAATACTGCCGTCAGAACAATCTGAAGGACGAGGAAGTGATGTTCCTCGGAGATGACATTCCCGACTATGAGATTATGAAGGTTGCAGGATGCACCTGTTGCCCTTCTGATGCGTGTCAGGAAATAAAGGACATCTCAACATACGTCTCTCCAGCCTCTGGAGGCAATGGTTTTGCCCGCGATGTGCTTGAGCAGCTTCTCAAGAGCAGAGGTCTCTGGCTAAGCTCGGCAAAAGCGTTTGGGTGGTAAAGAGCCCACCAAGGGCCTCTCCCCCCGCCCTCCCCCGTAGGGAGGGAGCCGGAAGGCGAAAGGTCAATCATTAATTTATATCTGAAAAAATTGGAACAGACAAATCTACATAGTCGAATCGGCTCCCTCCCTACGGGGGAGGGCGGGGGGAGAGGCCGCTTAATCTTAGCAAGCAATTCCCCACGCCGTCGTGAGCTTCTCGGCGGTCTTGACATACCATACGAAGTTCATGTCATCAAAGGCATAGACGAGAGCTATCCCGATACTCTTCCGGCAAAGGAAGTGGCTGGATATATTGCAGGAAAGAAAGCAGAGCCTTACAAGGAATGGTTCACGAACAAAGAGGCTGTTCCTGAGGGCATTATGATGACCGATGATACGATAGTAGTAACTGCCGATACGGTTGTGGTCGTTGATGATATGATTCTCGGAAAGCCAAAGGATCGTGAGGATGCACATCGTATGCTCCGCCTCGTAAGCGGTCGAACGCATCAGGTCTATACTGGCGTGTGTCTGCTCAGCAAGAACAAGGAAAAACACCTCTCTGTTTGTACCAACGTTACTTTCCGCGAGCTTACCGATGAGGAAATATACTATTATATAGACAACTACAAGCCATTCGACAAGGCTGGTGCCTATGGCATTCAGGAATGGATTGGCTATATCGGCGTAACTCGTCTGGAGGGCAGCTATTTCAACGTAATGGGTTTGCCTGTGCAAAGAATTAATGATGAGCTAAAAGGCCTCTTCCCCCGCCCTTCCCTGTAAGAAGGGAGCCGGAGAGCAAATAAGTTGGCACGGGTTTTGTAGTAGAATTATTGAATACGAATAATATTAATCTCCAAGCCTTCTGAATTGAAAGGCACATACGCTCTAAGTGTATAAGACATCCTTCCCTTTGGGAAGGCTTGGTTAGGCTTTATTAATGAAACATCAATATACAGATCAACTCATAAACCTTCTGAAGAAGACCCGACACTATGCAGCACAGTTGCATAGCAAGAGTGTGCGTCCTGAGCATATCCTCCTTACTATGATTAAGGATCGCTATGACTTCCCTAATCAAGCAATGGAGCATCTCAACGTGGACAAGGATGTCATCACACAAAGACTCCTTGAATCCATACAAGATATCTTCAACCGTCAGGAGCAGAACAATGAGCCTGTGAATGCCGAGACAAAGGAAATTTCTGAGGACGATATTCTCTTCAACGACCAGACTAACAGCATCTTACGTCTTGCCGACCTTGAGGCTCGCATGAGTCACGACAATGACGTGGATGTCAAGCACTTACTTCTTGCAATGCTTCATGACGGCATGAACAGCGTTGCCAAGGATATTATGGAGGAAAATAACATGAACTACGATAACATTCTTGATTTCTGTGAGGAATATGCTCCTGCACAGACTCCTACCAACGGTCTTGACCTGACCGACGACGATATGGAGGAAGGAGTAGAGGATTCTGCTTCCAACACCCAGACAACGGAGAAACCGAAAGCTAAGGTTGGTGGCAAGAAGACTCCTGTGATTGATAATTTCTCAACCGACCTTACTCAGGCAGCCGCAGAGGGTAAGCTTGATCCATGTGTCGGTCGTGAGAAGGAGATACAGCGTCTTACGGAGATTCTCGGTCGCAGAAAGAAGAACAACCCAATCCTCATCGGTGAGCCTGGTGTGGGTAAGAGTGCCATTGTGGAAGGTCTTGCACAACGCATAGCCGACAACCGCACCTCCCCTATCCTATTCAACAAGCGTCTTGTGGCTCTTGATATGGCAGGAATGGTGGCAGGCACTAAGTATCGCGGACAGTTCGAGGAGCGTATCAAGGCTCTTATCAAGGAGTTAGAGGAAAATCCGGATATCATTGTCTTCATCGACGAGATCCACACAATCATAGGTGCAGGTGGCGGTGGCGGCACTATGGATGCTGCCAATATGCTCAAACCAGCATTGGCTCGCGGCAAGGTACAATGTATTGGTGCCACTACTCTCGACGAGTATGCCAAGACAATAGAGAAGGACGGTGCTCTTGAGCGCCGTTTCCAGAAGATTATCGTACAGCCTTCTACAGCCGAGGAGACACTTCAGATACTCCAGAACGTGAAATCACGCTATGAGGCTCATCATCACGTACATTATACTGACGAGGCTCTGACAGCCTGTGTCAAGTTGACAGAACGCTATGTCACAGATCGCGCTTTCCCTGACAAGGCTATTGATGCCCTTGACGAGGTCGGCTCACGACTTCACCTGCAGTTTGCCGATGTTCCACAGGATATCGTGGATCTTGAAAAGCAGGTGGCAGAGGCTAAACTGAAGAAGCTGGAATCTGTAAAGAACCAGAACTTTGAGCTTGCTGCTGCATATCGTGACAAGCAGAGCGAACTGGAGGAGCAACTTGCAGAAAGCAATCGCCGTTGGCAGTCAGGCGATTCCGACAACGTGAAGGAAGTTACTGCTGACGATGTGGCAGATGTAGTATCTATGATGACAGGCATCCCTGTTCAGCGTATGGCTGAGAGCGAAGGCGACCGTCTTCGCAATATGGGCTCTGTGCTGAAGAATGCCGTTGTGGCTCAGGATGCAGCCATAGACAAGATGGTGAAGTCAATACAGCGTAACCGAGTTGGACTTCGTGACCCTAACCACCCTATCGGTGTATTTATGTTCCTTGGTCCTACAGGTGTGGGTAAGACATATCTTGCAAAGAAACTTGCAGAGCACATGTTCGGTTCTGCCGATTCCCTCATACGTATTGACATGAGCGAATATACCGAGAGCTTCAATACCTCTCGTCTTGTAGGAGCGCCTCCGGGATATGTAGGCTATGAGGAAGGCGGTCAGCTCACAGAGCAGGTTCGCCGTAAGCCTTACAGCATCATTCTCTTGGACGAGATAGAGAAGGCTCACAGCAACGTTTTCAACATGCTTCTTCAGGTGCTCGACGAAGGTCGTCTTACTGACGGAAACGGCCGCCTTGTTGACTTCCGAAACACCGTCATCATCATGACCTCTAACGCAGGTACACGTCAGTTGAAAGAGTTTGCTCATGGCGTGGGTTTCAATGCAGGTAACGGTCTGGGTATCAACATGAACGAGAAGGACAAGGAGTATGCTCGCTCTATCATTCAGAAGAGCCTCAGCAAACAATTTGCTCCAGAGTTCCTTAACCGTCTTGACGAGATAATCACCTTCGATCAGCTTGACTTGAAAGCTATCAGAAAGATCATCGACATTGAGCTTAAACCTCTCATTAAACGAGTATCAGATTTGGGCTATACCCTTACTGTTTCCGAAGACGCCAAGGACTTTGTTGCAGAAAAGGGATATGATGTTCAGTTCGGTGCCCGTCCTTTGAAGCGTGCCATTCAGAACTACATCGAAGATGCCGTATGTGAGCGCATTCTCGGTGGCGAGATAAAGGAAGGTGATGAGATTAATATCACGAAGGAGAGTTTGGCAATTAACAATTAATAATTAACATGCCCTTTCAACTTCAGGCTCCCTCCCTACGAGGGAGGGCGGGGGGAGAGGCCGCTTATAGGCTTTTCATCTTCGACCTCGACGGCACTCTCCTTGACACTCTCCGCGACCTTGCAGCAAGTGTCAATTATGCTATGGAGCAATGCCACTACTCTACTCACACCATTGATGAGGTTTGCTCAATGGTAGGCAACGGAGTAGCGACTCTCATCAAGAGAGCCGTACCGTCTGGCACTTCAGAAGAAGATACGGCCCGTGCGCTTGATTTCTTCAGAAAACACTATATGAAACATAGCGAGGATACCACCCGACCATACGATGGTATCCTCGAATTATTGTCTTCCTTAAAAGCGAAAGGAAAGCATATCGCAGTTGTCAGCAATAAGTTTGATGCTGCCACTAAAGCCTTGTGCGACAAGTATTTCCCTAATCTTATTGATATTGCCTTGGGCGAGAACGAGGCAGAGGGAATCAGAAAGAAACCAGCTCCCGATATGGTCTTTAAGGCCATGAAACAACTTAATGCCTCGCCAAAAGAATGTGTGTATATCGGTGATAGCGATGTTGATTTCCAGACGGCACAGAACGCCAGTATTCCATGTATCAGCGTTCTCTGGGGATTCCGTAGCAAGGAGTTCCTTATCGCTCACGGAGCAACTATGTTTGTAGAGAAGCCGGAGGAGATAGAATGTGTGTCCTCCCACTTTCCTGATAGAAATGGACATCGGAAGTGAGTCTGTAACAAAAGAATAAAGAACGCCAAGAGTTTCTTAATAAATTGCAGTATATGGGACATAAATACGTTTGTTTACATTGCCATAAGTGTTTCTGTGCCGGAACTGATTTCACGAAGTTTCAGGACAAAAAGAAATGTCCTGTATGTTTAGCCCCCATGACTCTATTAAACGAAAAGTTCAAGGCTCCACCTAAAGATGACTCTACCCAATGGGAAATTGTTAAGTTGTTAGTTGACAAGGGGTTCAAATACCAAACTCTTTATGATTCCGTTAGTGGTGAGAGAGTTCCTTATCCAAAAACAAAAAAGGATGCAGAAGAATTCGTTCGAAAATATAGCAAGTAATCTATGAATTAAGAAATCTATCATTATCACACAGCTTTTCTTTTCATGACATCCATCACGGCAAACACCCAGTTCATCTTCCGCATCAGTGGCAGCGAATAGGAGAAACGCTAAAAAATATGAAGAAGTCAGTAATATTTAGTATGGCAATTATTGCCTTAGTCCTTATAGGTATTTCCTTTGTACCGACATTGTTCCTCGAACATGGCGACAGGCTGGTCTGGCAAATGAGCAATTGGTCTTGGATATGTGCCTCATTGTTGATTCCCATCATTGGAGTCCTGTTGACCATCTACTATTCAAAAGGGAAACACATTCTTTGGAAGATATTGGGTTGTTTAGGGTGTATGGCTTGGGTTATAGCATGTTTGCTCAACTTGTATATTGCCATGTTAAACCATGATGAAAAAATATGGAGCAGCAAAGAGTATGTCGTTTATTCGGAATACGGAGGTTTTATCGACCCAAATATATTTGTCCTATACAAAAGAGATGGATTTATTGACAGGCGTATGTTCTCTTTGGGGAGTAGCGGTTTTGGTGAAGTGAAGGGAGCAGATTATTCAATGTATTATGATTACGACTTGATAAAAGAAGAGATTGACGCAACGGGATTTGAAAGTGATAGCGTTTTTCATTGTATTTCCTTTTACAGATTAAGTGATGGAGATCGTTTTGAGGAAGAAAAGAACGATTCGCTTTTGAAGCTGATAAAGCATTAGTTTTGATTCTGACAATGTATAAATGATACTACCAATTTTGAACATATAAATTACAATTTATCAAATAGAAAAGGAATCCAACGGTTTCACTTTTTCAATAGTTAGCTTGTCTTGAAAAATTCGCAAAGCAACATTTCATCATGCGTTTTCATATTATCAAGATTGACAACGAAACATATAACCCCACTTATTTCCAGCAGTAATGTTGTTTTCCTGCGGTGTAATTGTTTCCAAATTTCCCAGCGATTATTTTGCCATATAGACAAAATTCCTTAATTCTCTGGGAAAGCTACAATCTCTTACCCTTGTAAGTACGTTGTGATTCCGTTGTAAGTCCGTTCTAGGTCCGTTCCAAGTCCGTTCCAAGTCCGTTCCATAGAAACGAACAAAGAACGTAGGCATAGCGACGGATCAACGAAGGCAAAGAAAAGGCATGGCTAATGTTCTGCTGATTTCAAGTCTTTCTGTCTCAGAAAAAGCTTTTTCGCAATAATCCTACATACCTACACAGCTACCTTTGTAACTTACGCAAAATTAGTGCGTTACACGGATTTTAAATATCGTACAAACCTACACTAAACCTACACTCATCCTACATTCGTAGTGTAGGTTTAGTGTAGGATTAGTGTAGGTTCGGCTTATATTTGAAAGCTCTGCAAACTTTTGTGATTCAACAAATTACGCGGTTGCCTGTGTAGGTATGTAGGATTATTGCGAAAAAGTTTTTTCTACTTCTCGAAATGTTGATAGTCTTTTGCGGATTTCCATGCCCCACCCCATTTGAAACCATGCTTTATGAATAGCTTGTAACAGAGGTCATTACGGTCTATCTTCATCGGGATGTCCTTTCTCTTATCTCTGTTCTTGGCATATCTCGCGCCTGATGTCGGATCAATCTTATTGCCTTTTACGTATGGATTATAAAGGGGGTTGATATCTATGGCAAGTCCCATACCATGCTTTGAAATGCGTGTGGTGGAACCTGTCATGAAACGGAAGTTAAAGCAAGAGGTATTGTTAGCCTCCATAGAACGGGTATCGTCTGCCCCATAGTTGTCTATGAGCGATATACGTTCTATCTTGTATTTTGCCTTGTATAGCTCATGGAAGATTTCAAGAAGATCCTGAGCAATAGCCTTGTTGCATATCAGTTCTCCTTGATGCACCTTACCGTCCTTGCCGTAATGCAGAACTTTCAGGTATCTCAATTCATTACGGCTCACGGTACAGGTCTTTGGCACGGATTTTCCCTGCATCAACGACCAGATGCTGTCGGGGATGGTAGAAGAAGAAAAGGCGGCCTCTCCCCCCGCCCTCTCCCGTAGAGAGGGAGCTGGAAGGCAAAAGGCAAATAGGGACAACAAGAAAAAGAGACCTAACCAAGCCTTCCCCAAGGGAAGGATGTTTGATAGTATTTTCGCTTTAGGCATATATTTTATTTATTAGCGCAATCCTCCAATAACCCAAAATACTAACCACTCCCCCTGGAGGAGGTAAGGGGGGTGGAGTTTGTCACATACTCCGATGTTATCAACATCGGACTACCCCTTGGGAAGGACGGGTTAGGCTTTTACAATTTCTTCAACTTCGCAAACTTGAGGAGAAGTTGCTTTGTACCGGCATTTCGGAATTCAACCGTTGCCTTGGCAGAATCTGCCTGTCCTTCAAGGGCGGTTACGAGACCGACACCGAAGCGGGCATGCTCAACCTTCATTCCTACGGAAAGACCTTGGAAGAAATCGGCCTCTCCCCCCACCCTCTCGCGTAGAGAGGGAGCCTGTCCGCTCAACATATTGCTCCTGTTAGTGCCTTGTCTGAGAGCATCGTTCACCCTCTTCAAGCTACCTCCACTCGCAATAATCTTTCTTTGGAAGGCTTCTCCATACGGATTGACAGGTGTCTCAGGACGCTTAGGACCGGTTATCTTAGGCTTTGGATCTGCCATGAACTGTGATGCCACAGGCGAGCTGTTCTGATAACGAGAGTCGCCTCGTCCGTAGCCTCCACCATAGCCACCAAAACCATATCCATTGCCTCCACGAGTTGAACCATATCCTGTTGAGCCATAGTCATCATCACTACGCTCTACAGTAACGAGTCGCGAGTCTATATCCTTGAGGAAACGGCTTGGGGCGTCAAACTCCATTCGTCCGTACCTGTAACGCGATTTGGCACAGGTTAGGATACATTTCTTTTCTGCACGGGTAATGGCAACATACAGTAGGCGCCTCTCCTCTTCCAACTTACGCATAGAGTCGGTACACATAGGCGACGGGAATATATTCTCCTCCATGCCAACCACAAAGACATGAGGGAACTCCAGTCCCTTGGCAGAGTGAATTGTCATAAGAGTAACCTTATTATCATCCTCAGCATCGCCACTATCCTTATCGGTCATCAACGATACATCCTGAAGGAAGTCAACAAGTCCGATAGGAAGTCCTTCCTCACGGTTTCCTTCAACGAAATCCTGCATAGAGGAAAGGAACTCATCGAGATTCTCCTGACGGGACACATCCTCAGGATTAGAGCCGGAATAGATATCAGCAGATATTCCGCTCATCTTGATGATTTCACGTCCTAAGTCGAAGGCATCCTCCTTGGCAAGACGCTCGGTATAGGAATTTATAAATGTTCGGAAATCAGAAAGTTTGGTCAATGTTCCCTTTGCTATGCTCACACCATAGTCAGAAGGATTCTCTGATACCGTCCAAAGACTTAGCCTATACGCATTAGCTCCGGCAAGAAGCTTATTAAGGGTAGTATCTCCAATGCCACGGGTAGGATAATTGATAATCCTACGGAAAGCCTCATCGTCGTTATGGTTCACCACCAAACGGAAATAAGCCACGATATCCTTGATTTCCTTGCGCTGATAGAAGCTCATTCCACCATAGATACGATATGGAATACCGTCCTTTAGCATCTGTTCCTCAAAGGTGCGGCTTTGGAAGTTAGTACGATAGAGGATGGCGAAATCCTTGAACATAAGTCCGTTACGCTTTACACCAAGTCGTATATCCCTACACACACTTATAGCCTCTTCCCTATCAGAAGCCAACTGACGCATTACCAGTTTCTCACCTTCCGCATTCTCAGAAAAGACATTCTTCTCAATCTGGCGACCGTTATGCTTAATCAGACTATTAGCCGCCTGAACGATGCGCTGTGTAGAACGGTAGTTCTGCTCAAGTTTGAAAAGCTTGCTACCCTCATACTGCTGCTGAAAATCGAGGATATTATCAATATTGGCACCTCGGAATCCGTAGATACTCTGGGCATCATCTCCCACGACACATACGTGTTGATGCTCAGAAGCCAACTGCCATACAATCTGCTGCTGGGCATAGTTCGTGTCCTGATACTCATCCACGAGCAAGAACCTGTACTTGGTGGCATATTGCTTCTTGATATCAGGATTATCATAGAACAAACGGAATGTATAGACAAGCAAATCGTCGAAGTCCATAGCATTCGACTTTCTGCAATTTGCCACATACATTTCATAGACCTTAGCCATCTCAGGCATCTTTGCATCTCGGTCACGAGCCAACACATTCATGTCAGAGGCATATTGCTCGGGCATCATGAGCCTATTCTTTGCCCATGAGATACGGTTGTAAACATCTGCAGGCTTATATACCTTATCATCAAGTTCCAACTGCTTCAAGATACTCTTACAGAGCGATTTACTATCGGTATCATCATAGATGGTAAAGTTGGAATCATAATGACGGCCGACAAGATATTTCGCCTCACGTCTGAGGATGCGGGCAAAGACACTATGGAAAGTGCCCATCTGAAGTGACTGAGCCTCTGGTCCAACAAGCGATACAATACGATCCTTCATCTCACGGGCAGCCTTATTGGTAAAGGTGAGTGCCATTATCTCCCAAGGCTTATAGCCCTGAGTGAGGAGATACGCAATCTTATAGGTAAGAACGCGAGTCTTACCCGATCCGGCACCTGCAATCACCAGCGATGCTCCGTCGATATATTCCACCGCCTCTCGTTGGGAGGCGTTGAGGGCGGAAAGGAAGTAGCCTCTCCCCCCGCCCTCTCCCGTAGAGAGGGAGCCGATTCGCGACTGAGACAATTGCTCAAATATGTCGTTACTATTGTCGTTCATTGAAATAAAAAATAAAAAAGTGCGGAGACTTGAGCCTTCCGGCTCCCTCTCTACGGGAGAGGGCGGGGGGAGAGGCCTTTCTATTCGCTCATCGGGAACAGGTCGATAAACTTCATCTCCTTTTGTATTCTTGCCTGACGCTTGAGCATATAGGCAGAAGGATTCTTGCTTGAGAACTTACGGGGATTAGGGAGGGTTGCAGCAATCAAGGCACAATCAGCACGTGACAACTCAGCAGCCGTCTTTCCGAAGTTCTCCCTTGCACAGGCATCCGCACCATATATGCCATTACCCATCTCTATGGAGTTGAGATAGACCTCCATGATGCGTTCCTTGCCCCACAGGACCTCAATAAGAACGGTGAAATACATCTCCAAGCCCTTTCTTACCCATGAACGACCAGGCCATAGAAACACATTCTTGGCAGTCTGCTGGGTAATGGTACTTGCTCCATGCTTCGTCTTAGCCTTCTTATTGTGCTCCACAGCCTTCTGGATAGCATCAAAGTCAAAACCGTTATGCTTCAGGAATCTTGCATCCTCACTTGCCATCACAGCAACAGGCATATACTTCGACATCTCCTTCAGAGGCACCCAGTGATGTTCCCATTTCACGTCATATTCATCAGAGAAGGTCTGTTCCACCATTCTGATTACCATCAACGGAGTAACATAAACAGGCACGAACCTATACGCTACAACAGCAAGAATAGTGGAAGCGAAAAACGCTCCCACTATCCACTTTATAGTTTTTGTTATGATTTTTAAACCGATCATAAGCCTAATAGCCTAACCAAGCCTTCCCAAAAGTAGCCTAACCAAGCCTTCCCAAAGGGAAGGATGTTTATACATTTGGTCGTGCTTGAAATTTCAGTTTTAAATTATTTGTGCTATTCCCCCATGATTAGAAATACTAACCACGCCCCCTGGAGGGGGTAAGGGGGGTGGAACCTTCCCTTTGGGAAGGACGGGTTAGGCATTTAGTAGCTTCTCGCAATCAGCACACGGCACTTAGCAGGCTTGCCAGATACCATATCCACACCCGGTGTCTGCTCGAAAGCGAATGGCACACAACGGATTGTTGCCTGTGTCTCTTCCTTGATCTTTGCCTCGGTCTCGGCAGTACCGTCCCAATGGCAGAGGAAGAAGCCACCATCCTTAACCTTCTCCTTGAACTCCTCGTAGTTGTCGCACTCGTAGATATGAGCATCACGGAAGGCGCGTGCCTTCTCGAAGATATTCTCCTGAATCCTGTCAAGAAGATCAAGAACATATTCTGCAATACCCTCGAACTTAACAGTCTCTTTCTCAAGAGTATCACGACGCATAACCTCAACAGTTCCGTTCTCAAGGTCACGACCACCCATAACGAGACGTACAGGAACGCCCTTGAGCTCATAGTCAGCGAACTTGAATCCTGGACGCTTGTTGTCAGCATCGTCAAACTTAACGCTGATGCCCTTCTGACGGAGTGTGTCGATAACAGGCTTCATAGCCTCTGTTACGGCAGCTATCTGCTCTGGCTTGCCGATAGGAATGATAACGACCTGAATTGGGGCAAGACGTGGAGGAAGTACAAGACCATTGTCGTCAGAGTGAGTCATGATAAGAGCACCGATAAGACGTGTAGAAACGCCCCATGAGGTAGCCCATACGTACTCTGGCTTGTTCTCCTTAGTAAGATATGTAACATCGAATGCCTTTGCAAAGTTCTGACCGAGGAAGTGAGAAGTACCGCTCTGGAGAGCCTTGCCATCCTGCATCATAGCCTCGATGGTATAGGTGTCAAGAGCACCGGCGAAACGCTCAGTCTCACTCTTCACACCCTGCATTACAGGAACAGCCATCCAATTCTCTGCGAAATCAGCATATACCTTCAGCATCTTCTGTGCCTCCTGCTCTGCCTCCTCACGGGTAGCGTGAGCTGTGTGGCCTTCCTGCCAGAGGAACTCTGAAGTACGAAGGAATGGACGAGTACGCATCTCCCAACGCATTACGTTACACCACTGGTTGCAAAGCAAAGGCAGATCGCGCCAAGAGTGAATCCAGTTCTTATAAGTGTTCCAGATGATTGTCTCAGATGTTGGACGAACGATAAGTTCTTCCTCGAGCTTGGCATTCGGGTCAACAACAACGCCGTCACCAGACTCGTTAGTCTTCAGACGATAGTGAGTTACGACAGCACACTCCTTAGCAAAGCCCTCAACGTGCTCAGCCTCACGACTAAGGAAAGACTTAGGGATAAGGAGAGGGAAATATGCGTTCTGCACGCCTGTCTCCTTGAACATCTTATCCAACTGCTGCTGCATCTTCTCCCAGATAGCATAG
The DNA here is from genome assembly GCA_900315105.1 of uncultured Prevotellaceae bacterium. Next base: position 23,923 of record OMXX01000002.1, read on the forward strand.
CCGTAAGGTTTGATTACCATACAACCACGTACTGCAGACTGCTCTGCGAGATCAGCCTTCACCACGAGATCATTGTACCACTGACTGTAATTGTCAGCACGTTTTGTGAGTTCTTTAAGTTCTATTGCCATTTTTATGATGAATTTTTATTATTTTTGCCATTATTATCCTAAAAAAATCCCGACATTTATCGAAATCGAATGCAAAAATACAAAAAAATGTTGTAACATTGTAAACATTTTCCGTTTTTATTATGGTTTTTGATTTTTTTGATTAACTTTGCACAGAAATACGATGAAACTCGTCGATTTGTACAAGTAATTGCATTAAAGCAACGAGATATTCGAATTTGAATACATAAACATAATTATTAATTCAGTTTTTTAGATTAAGTATCATGACAAAAGCAAAAGTAGCAACTGCGTTCGTAGGCGCAGCAATGATTTTCTCAAGTTGTAGCACAGCAACAGGAAATGGTGCTCTTATTGGCACAGGTGGTGGTGCACTTCTCGGTGCTATCGTAGGTAAACTTGCAGGCAACACAGCAGTTGGTGCAGCAGTTGGTGCAGCAGTTGGTGCAGGTACTGGCGCAATCATCGGTAAGCATATGGATAAGGTAAAGGCAGAGGCTGCTGCTAAGCTCCAGAATGCCAACGTTGATCAGGTTACTGACGCTAACGGTCTTCCATGTGTAAAGGTTACATTCAATTCTGGTATCCTCTTCGGTTCTGGTAATGCTACCCTCAGTAGCACAGCTGCTTCAGAGCTTACCAACTTTGCAACTGTGCTTAAGAACAACACCGATTGTTCAGTAGCTATTCAGGGTTATACAGACAATGACCCTTGGAAGGGTTCTACCGCTGAGCAGAGCGCAAAGAAGAACCTCGATCTTTCTCAGAAGCGTGCTGACGCTGTAAAGTCTAAGCTCAACTCTCTCGGCATCACAAACAACCAGATTAAGAGCAGCACAGGCTATGGCGAGGCTAATCCAGTAGCTGACAACTCTTCTGCAGAAGGCAAGGCACAGAACCGTCGTGTAGAGGTTTATCTCTATGCATCTGAGGCTATGATCAATGCCGCTAACGAAGGCAAACTCCAGTAAGCAAAACATTGGTTAAACACCTATTTATTAATAATAGCGCGATTCTCTTGGATTCGCGCTATTTTTTTGTCCCAAACACCATATTATCACTCATTATTTCCAATATATTTTTCCATTTTGATATAAAAACGCGGAAAAGCATTGCTTTTGATTTATATTAACTATTACATTGTTTACGCACACAATTTTAATTTTCTATTTGCAGATTCGATATTTAGGTGTAACTTTGCACTCGAAAATTATAAATGTGCGCCAGCTTTAATAGCTGACACGCACTATTTTCTTCGTGCGAAGAAGCACTCGGAAGTCCAAAAAGACGAAACCCTGTATTAGTATTCAGGATAAGGTATAATAATAAAGTATTAACAATGACGGCCTTGACACACCGTCAAAAAGATGAAAGGATAACATTATGAAAAAGGTATTTATGACATTGGTTGCCGTGATGGCAGTATCAGTTTCAATGGTTGCAGCTCCAAAGGCAGAGAAGAATGCAGAGCCAAGCCAGTACACTATCAACTTCAACTCACACAGCATTGCACGCTATCTGAGCATGTCAAATGACCAGGTTGCTGATATGGAAAGGGTTCACGACAACTTCTCTCGCGAGATGAAGAAAGCAGAACAGGCAGACGAAGCAAATCGTGAAGAACTCACAAAGAAGGCTGTCATGAGAGACATCTCTTACATGCGCACTATTCTGAATGAGGCTCAATTCCGCAAGTACAATGCTGTACTCAATGCAACCCTGACCAACAGAGGTCTGAAGTTCTAAAATAGTCTAACTACATTTCCAATATACCAGAACGGCAATTATCCATCAGGATAGTTGCCGTTCGCATTTTATCAGTATTACTTTCCACATCAATTACAAAGAATACGCATTTTTCTATATACAAATGTCATAATATTCCATTTTTTTGTTGTTTTCTGACATATTGTAAAAATATTTTCCCCAAATGTTTGCAGATTAACATTTTAATTTGTACCTTTGCACCCAGAAATCAAGAGTTTAGAGTTTAGAGTTTAGTGTTTAGAGTTTTTTACGCTCCACACTAATCGCTAGTCACTAAACAAAAATAAGTGCGAATATATTTCGTGCGCAACACTCTGAAAAAAGAAAACTACTATATAAAGAAATGAGTAAACTGATAAAACCAGCAGGATACAAGGCGTTGCTTGACATGAAGCAGACGGAACAAGGTATCAAACTTATCAAGGAGTTCTTCCAGCAGAATATTAGTACGGAACTCCGTCTCCGTCGTGTCACAGCTCCACTCTTCGTGCTTCAGGGCCTCGGTATCAATGATGACCTTAACGGCGTAGAACGCGCCGTTACCTTCCCTATCAAAGACCTTGGCGACCAGAAAGCTGAGGTTGTACATTCCCTTGCCAAGTGGAAGCGTCTCTCTCTTGCTGAGTACGAGATAGAACCTGACTACGGAATATACACCGATATGAATGCTATTCGTGCTGACGAAGAGCTCGACAACCTGCATTCCCTCTACGTTGACCAGTGGGACTGGGAGGCTGTTGTAACGAAGGAAGAGCGCACCCTTGCCTATCTCAAGCAGGTGGTAAACCGCATCTACTCTGCCCTACTCCGCACAGAATACCTTACCTGTGAGACATACTCGCAGATTAAGCCATTCCTCCCACGTGAGATTCACTTCATCCACAGCGAGGAACTCCTTCAGATGTACCCTAACCTCTCTCCAAAGGAGCGTGAGGACGAGATATGCAAGAAGTACGGTGCTGTATTCATCATCGGTATCGGTGGCAAGCTCTCTAACGGAGAGAAGCATGACGGTCGCGCTCCTGACTATGACGACTGGACAACTCCTAACGAGGAAGGATATTATGGTCTCAATGGCGATATCCTCATCTGGTATCCTATCCTTGAGCGCAGTTTCGAGCTTTCAAGCATGGGTATCCGCGTTGACAAGGAGAGTCTTCTCCGTCAGCTCGAACTCGAAGGAAAGACAGAGCGCAAGGAACTTTACTTCCACAAGTCATTGCTCGAAGGCAAGCTCCCTCTCTCTATCGGAGGAGGTATCGGTCAGAGCCGACTCTGCATGGTACTGCTCCACAAGGCTCACATCGGTGAGATTCAGGCAAGTATCTGGCCTGAGGATATGCGAAAGGAATGTGAAGAGGCAGGAATGCCACTCATCTAATAGAAACAATAAAGCTCCCAAATCGGGAGCTTTTTTTATGGCTTTCAAAATCCTTACATCAGCACAATCTCTCCAGAGCCGAAGCACCTGTGATGCTGTTCGTCATAGATAACACAGAACTGCCCTGGAGCAACTCCGTGAATAGGTTTCTCTGATTTTATAAGGTATCTGCCCACACCTGCATCAGAGATTGTGGCATGGTTATAGTCTGCCGTATGGCGTATCTTGAAGGTTATATTTACAGTCTTGCCCTCATTAATGAAAGGAGCGGTAAGGATATGCAAATCGTGGATATAGAACTCTGAACTATAGGCTGACTCTGGGTCGTATCCGTGTGAGAGGTATATAATGTTCTTCTTGATGTCCTTCTTGATGACGAACCAAGGGCCACCGCCGAAGCCGAGTCCTTTTCTCTGTCCGATAGTACAGAACCAATGCCCCTTGTGCTTGCCTACAACCTTACCAGTCTCTATATCTATGGCATCGCCCTCCCATTCTCCGAGATAGCGACGCAGATAGTCGTTATAGTTTATCTTCCCAAGGAAACAGATGCCCTGAGAGTCCTTTCTCTTGGCATTGATAAGATGATTCTCCTCCGCAATACGGCGAACCTCATCCTTGTGCATGTGTCCTATAGGGAAGAGTGCCTTCTTCAACTGCCAGTCGTATATCTGGGCAAGAAAGTCGGTCTGGTCCTTTACTGGGTCTGGAGAGGTTACAAGCCATTTCCTGCCCTCCTCGTCAATCTCTGTCTGGGCATAGTGACCTGTGGCTATATAGTCGTATTCATGACCGCGTTTCTCATAGAAAGCACCGAACTTAATCAAGCGGTTACACATCACGTCAGGATTAGGCGTAAAACCGTTCCTGACCTTATCCATAGTGTACTTTGTCACCTTATCCCAATACTCCTGATGACAATCCACTATCTCAAGCCTACAGCCGTACTTCTGGCACAGAGCAGTAGCCATCTCAAGGTCTTCCTCCGAAGTGCAGTCCCAGTCCTCCTGTTCCTCTGGACCTATCTTGATGTAGAAGCAATCAGGTTTCAGTCCTTCAGAGCATAGCACATGCAGAACTACGGCAGAGTCAACCCCACCGCTCAACAAAACCGCTATACTATGCCCTTGAAGAGCTTTTCCTAATTCCTCATTATTCATTATTAACTATTCATTATTAATTAATATGCTGGTCTGTATTTTCCCTCCTCCTTATCGTTTAGCATCGAGATATAGGAGTTGTATCTCGAAAGGGCTATATAGTGGTCCTCCACAGCCTTCAGCACGGCACATCCTGGCTCATGCGTATGGGTGCAGTTACCGAAACGGCAGTCTGCCGAGAACTTGAATATCTCCTTGAAATATGAGCATATCTCCTCTGGCTCCATATCAAACGTGCCGAAGCCTCTTATTCCTGGGGTGTCAATAACCCACGAAGGCTTTTCTGCCGTTGATGTGGGCAACGGAATCATCTCTGAGAAGGTTGTGGTATGCTGTCCCGTGTCATGTGCATCAGATATCTCGGCTGTCCTGAGATTGATACCCGGGATGAGCTGGTTCAGAAGTGTACTCTTCCCCACTCCACTGTTACCGCTGAACAGCGTCACCTTCCCTTCGAGCATAGGGCGCAGTTCATCCACTCCCTCTCCTGTCTCTGCCGAAAGTGCCACGCACTCATAGCCTATGTTGCTATACAGCGTCTTCATCATATCCAGATACCTTAGTTCATCTTCTGAATAGATGTCCTTCTTGTTGAAGACGAGTATCACAGGCACGCGATAAGCCTCAGCCGAGGCAAGGAAACGGTCGATGAAAGTGGTGGATGTCTCAGGATGTGAGATTGTCACCAACAGACAAGCCTGGTCCACATTACTGGCAATGATATGGCTCTGCTTCGAGAGATTCGTTGACTTGCGCACGATATAGTTGCGACGGTCGTCAATATCCGTAATCCAGTATGCCACATCAGTACCCTCACCAGAGGCAGAACCCGCCGAAACAGACACAAGGTCACCCACAGCAACTGGATTAGTACTGCGGATGCCCTTGAGCCGAAAATTACCTTTTATCTTGCAGTCTATCGTCTCGCCCTCGTCAGTAAGGACGGTGTACCAATAGCCTGTGTTCTTTATTACGAGTCCGTGCATTTAGACGGTCATGATTTCCTTGGTCTTGTCGTCGAGCATAGCGTCAATCTTTGCGATATACTTGTCGTGAAGCTTCTGCAAGTCGTTCTCTGCATCCTTCTCCACGTCCTCTGACAGACCGTCCTTTATTGCCTTCTTCAACTTTTCCTTGATTTCTGCACGCGCATTACGCACACCTACCTTGGCTTTCTCACCAATCTTGTTACACTGCTTCACGAGGTCGCGACGACGCTCCTCTGTTGGCTGTGGAATGCCAAGACGGATAATCTCACCATTGTTCTCTGGTGTGATGCCTACGTCAGAATCCATGATACCCTTCTCAATCTCGCGTATCTGCTTCTTGTCGAAAGGCTTGATAGCGATGGTACGGGCATCAGGAGTGGTAACGCTTGCCACCTGATTCAGAGGCACCATCATGCCGTATGATTCTACACGCACGCCACTTACTATAGCCACATTGGCTCTGCCAGCGCGAATCTTAGCGAGGGACTCATCGAGATACATTGCCGACATCTCCATCTGCTCCTCGGCTTCCATTAGGGTTTCTTTTACGTCAATCATTGTAAAATTGATATTTGATATATGATATTTCCTTGTTATTTTTGTCAAAGGTCAAAAGTCAAAGGTCAAAAGTCTTTTGCCTTTAGTCTTTAGCCTTTAGCCTTCCCCAGTTCCTTTTCCACAAGATTAGTCAGCTCCACGAACTGCTGAACGCTCAACTGCTCCGGACGCTTGGTCATCAGCTCATGCTCGAAGAACTCCGGACTTGCCACTACGTCGCCATTGAATATCTGCCTGAGCGATACTCGAAGCATCTTCCTGCGCTGGTTGAAGGTTGTCTTCACCACCCTCTTGAACAGAGCCTCATCACATCCGAGGTCAGTCACCTTGTTGCGTGTCATGCGTATGACCGCACTCTTCACCTTCGGAGGCGGGTTGAACACATGCTCATCCACGGTAAACAGATACTCCGTGTCATACCAAGCCTGAATCAACACCGACAGTATGCCGTAAGCCTTGTTGCCTGGCTCTGAGGCTATGCGCAAGGCCACCTCCCTCTGTATCATGCCCGTACAGCAAGGTATCAGGTCCTTGTTGTCCAGCATCTTGAAGAATATCTGCGAAGAGATGTCGTAGGGATAATTGCCCGTCAGTACGAACTGCCTTCCACCAAATACTTCATTCAGGTCCATACGCAGAAAGTCAGCACCGATGATGTTATCTCTCAGCCGAGGAAAGTTCTCGTTGAGGTATGCCACCGATTCCGTATCTATCTCCACGCACTTGAACTCACGCTCCTTGGGATAGAGATACTGCGTCATCACACCCATACCCGGTCCTATCTCCAACACTGGTATATCAGGATAGGCATCCACCGTATCGGCTATGCGCTTGGCTATGCCAAGGTCGGTCAGGAAGTGCTGGCCTAAGTTTTTCTTTGGTCTAACCTGTTTCATTCAAGCCACAAAGTTACAATTAAAAAACGAAAAACCCACAATGATAGCCTAAAAAAAATATATTTTTCACATTTTCGGCATTTTATATAGGTGTATTTTTGGTATTTTCCCGAAATAGCATTACCTTTGCGTGATATTACATGAACAAAAAGCGTCTTATAACAGTCCTGAAAGTCACCACCCCGTTCATTTTGGGTGGTGCTATTCTGTATTGGATGTTCCGAAACTTCGACTTCAGGAGCATGAAGCACGTTCTCTTCGAGGAGATGAACTGGTGGTGGATGCTTCTGTCCTTCCCCTTCGGAATACTTGCTCAGGCTTTCCGTGGATGGCGATGGAAACAGACACTCGAACCTATGGGCGAGAATCCGCGTACCAGCACTACCATCTACTCCATATTCATATCCTACGCAACATCGCTCATAGTGCCCCGTATCGGTGAGTTCACACGCTGTGGAGTGCTCAAGCGATGGGAGGGAACGTCATTCCCAAAGGCTCTCGGAACGGTCGTAACCGAGCGTGCCGTTGACTCCCTGCTCATTCTGATTCTCACCCTCATCACCTTCCTAAGCCAACTGCCAGTGTTCCTCACCTTCTTCTCTCACACGGGAACACGCTTCGACGAGATATTCGGAATGTTCTCCACCACAGGCTATATCGTTACGCTTATCTGCGGAATAGCCGTGCTCATATCCCTCTATTCCGTCCGTAAGAAACTGTCGTTCTACGATAAGGTGAAAGCCACGCTACACGGCATCATCGAGGGTATCATGTCGCTACGCGGAGTGAAGAACATACCCCTGTTCCTGTTCTACTCCGTCGCTATCTGGGCAAGCTATTTCCTGCACTACTACCTCACGTTCTTCTGTTTCTCTGGAACAGCCCACCTCGGCATCACGTGTGCCATGGTGACGTTCATCGTAGGCAGTATCGCCGTGCTCGTACCTACTCCTAACGGTGCAGGCCCTTGGCATTTCGCCGTGAAGACCATGCTCATTCTCTATGGCGTAGCCGATAACGAGGCCCTGTATTTCGTGCTGATAGTACACACCGTACAGACGCTTCTCGTTGTTGCCATCGGCATATATGCGTGGGTGGCACTGAGTATAACCCACCCCAACCCAAGGGAGGCAGAAGTGAAAAAATGAAAAATACCGCCGGGCCAGGCGGTATATATGGAAAGTAAATTAGGAGTAAATTATATCAATTAATTTACAGAAAAGAATCTACTGGATTAATTTTTTTTCAATTTACTTTCAGAAGATGACTCAGCAAGGAGCATAAAAACTACTATTATTTTACAATTTAATTTCATACAACCATGAGCAAAATTGAGAATTTATCCCCAGAATGCATCTGGCGCAATTTCTATGCACTCACCCAGGTGCCACGTCCATCAGGACATCTTGAGAAAGTACAGCAGTTCCTACTCGACTTCGCCAAGAAGGTTGGCGTAGAGGCTTTCAAGGATTCTGCCAACAATATAGTTATGCGTAAGCCTGCCTCTCCTGGCATGGAGAACCGCAAGACAGTGATGCTTCAGGCTCACATGGACATGGTGCCCCAGAAGACTCCCGATTCTACCCATAACTTCGAGACTGACCCTATCCAGACATGGATTGACGGTGAGTGGGTGAAGACTAAGGGCACTACCCTCGGTGCTGACGACGGTCTCGGCATTTCAGCCATCATGGCTGTCATGGAGGATAAGACCTTGAAGCACGGTCCGATAGAGGCTCTATGCACCGCCGACGAAGAGACTGGCATGTATGGTGCTAACGACTTGCCTACTGGTCAGATGACTGCCGACATTCTCCTTAACCTCGACACCGAAGATGAGGGTGAGATGATTGTAGGCTCTGCTGGAGGCATTAACATCACTGGAACAATAGAATACAAGCCTGCTGATACCGAGGCTGGTGACAAGGCTGTGAAGGTTACTCTCAAAGGCTTAAAGGGCGGTCATTCAGGACTTGAAATCAACGAGGGACGCGCCAATGCCAACAAGCAGATGGTGCGTTTCGTGCGTGAGGCTATAAGCCAGTGCGATGCCCGATTGGCTGAATGGCATGGCGGTAATATGCGTAATGCAATCCCTAACTCATGTGTCGTTATCCTCACCGTTCCTGCTGAGAACGTGGAGGCATTGAAGGAACTCACAGAGGATTGGAAGGTATATATCTCAGAAGATTACTACGGCATTGAGGAAGGCATTGAGTTCTTTGCCGAGGATGTTGCCACACCTGCCACCGAGGTTCCTGCCGAGATTCAGGACAACCTCGTTGATGCCATATATGCCTGTCATGATGGTGTCATACGCATGATTCCTACTATCCCTTCAAAGGTCGAGACATCCAGCAACCTCGCCATCGTTGACATTACTGATACAAAGGCTGAGATTAAGGTGCTTGCCCGCTCTTCTTCCGAGAGCATGAAGGACTATGTAGTAACCACCGTTTCAAGTGCCTTCTCTATGGTGGGCATGAAGGTTGAGACTGACGGCGACTACATGGGCTGGAACCCTAACCCTAACAGTGAGATGGTTGCCCTGATGAGCAAGATATACAAGGACCTGTTCCACACCGACCCAACCGTACAGGTATGCCATGCAGGACTTGAGTGCTCTATCATTCTCAGCAAATACCCACAGCTCGACATAGTGAGCTTCGGACCAACCATCCGCTCTCCTCACACACCAGGTGAGCGTGCTCACATCCCTTCTGTTCCTAAGTTCTGGCAGTTCCTTACAAAGACATTGGAGGAGATTCCTGTGAAAGGATAAAGTAGAAAGTGTAAAGAGTAAATAGTAAAGTATATACAGAAAGATGCGGCAACAATATGCTGCATCTTTTTTTATTCTATCCTTAGTTATGCGTATTATTGTGAAAACAAATACACCCGCCAATAGTTAACAAAAGCTAAAATGTGCATTTCTCATGCAGTCTTTTCATATTTCCATACACTATATCAATGAAAATATTTATTTTTGCATTTAAATTAACCTAAGTATGAAAAGAAACAAAATCCTATGGCTTTGTGCCATCCTAATCTCAACAACATTGTGTTGCAGTTGCAATAGCGACGACGATTCTACCACATCTGCGAAAACAGCGACAAGAAGTGTAAGCATTGCCGACCGCTCGCTATATGCCATTGCGCGACAGAGTAGCGACGCTATTATCCAGCATAAGGCAGAAATGCCTGTATTCTCACTCAGCGATATTGAGAGTTTCAATCCCAAGACTGGTGAGATCAAATTCAAGGATATAGTATTCGACAAAGAACTCTTCTATGACATTGCCTGCAAATACCGTATATATTTCTATGCAGGTGACGACTTGCTGTTCGATGCCCGTACAGTATCATGGCTCTCAAGTGCAGGCTATTTCGACGAACTCACATTCCAGTGTGATATCTACGGACCTTCTGACGGACTGAAGAATAGCCGTTTCTTCCTAAGCTATGGCTACCCCGGGACAATAGACGGTGATGAGACTGTCAAGGAACTGATGAAGAAGAATGAAGCTGGTATGGAACGCTTCATCAGCATATTACGCAAGGCAGGAAAGATTGTCGATGCAGAATAATACCATAATCACAAGGCGACAAGAAAAAGACGAACTTATAAGCAGGTGCAAGACTGGCGACCGTCAAGCCTTGAACCTGCTATATTGCCATTATAGGCCGTATCTGCTAAATATCTGCAAGCATTACGCCAAGGAAGACCATGTGGCAGAAGACCTGTTGCATGACGCTTTTATCGTGATTCTCACCTCACTCGACAAACTGCGAGACACAGACAAACTGGAGGCATGGATGACGACAATAGTACGCAACGTAGGCTATCACTATTGGAAACACCTTGACAAGGAACACACAGCCCTCAAACAGATGGCAGGCGAAAGTCAGGACATGACAGCGGGAAGTCTCATGCCTGATTATGAACTGATGCAGAAACTCGTAGCACAACTCCCAAAGGGATATCAGCAGGTTTTCCGCCTGTCTGTGTTCGAGGGACTGTCGCATCAGGAAATCAGCCGTATGCTGAACATCGCGCCTCACACCTCATCATCGCAACTGCTACATGCCAAGCGGATGCTTCAGAAGCTCATCAAGCAGTCATGGCTCCTCATCCTGCTATTCATCGCCATCCCTACTGTTATCTGGAAATTCCTGCAGAAAGACAGTCGCAACACGGAAGAAAGTATAAAAGAGGCACATGTACGCTCTTTCCCACAATCCTCATCCATAGAGAGGGAAACTGAGTCTGACAAGAATTCCACATCTAACCCTAAGAAGAATTTAGAGGGTATCAACCACGCAATACCTACCCCACGCCATCTTTCTACATCAGATCTCCCTCATAAAAAGGAAGAGCGTGTTCACGATGAGGTGCACACCACCATTAAGGAGGATTCCGATGATATCAATCACCCATCAACCAACACCCTACGTCCAAGCATACAGCCTACCATAACTGAAACCGACAATAACGACATACAGATAAAGAAGAATACATCTGCATGGAATGTCCAACTGGCATATAACGGACAATTAGGCAAGCGCGATAACTTCTATGAAGCTACGAGCGTGAATGCCAAGAGTTTCTCTGCCATTAGCAACATCCTTATCCCTGAAGAAACATCATACAGCAACTGGAACGACTATTCTTTCTATCTCAACAATACACTTCCACAGCAGGATATGACTGACGAGACACGATCGCTGATGGATATTGCGGCAAACAATGCTCAAATAAACGGCGGAAGAATGGAAGCCCATTACGAGCACCAGTTGCCTATCAGCATACAACTGACACTTAGCAGACAGCTAAGCAGTCAGTTATCCGTAGAAACAGGACTAAGCTATACCCTACTCCAGTCAACTAACACGACAGGAAGTTCTGCCGCTTATATTCAGGAGCGACAGCGCCTGCTATATCTCGGCATCCCTCTCCGCATGGGATGGCAATGGTACAGCAAGTCATCGCTAAGCCTCTACACATCAGCAGGAGTAATGTTAGAAAAGCCTATACACAGCACTCTCGATGTGAATCACTTTATAAATGACATGAACACCTACAGCAAGCAGGAAAAGCTCAGTGTACCGCTCCAATGGTCAACTTCCGTAGGTGTTGGCATCCAGTACGACATCACGCCTCATATCGGCTTCTATCTAGAACCAAGTCTGCAATATTTCTTCAATGACGGCAGCAGCATTAAAAGCTATCGCACGGAGCATCGCTTTAGCATCACCCTGCCACTCGGCATCCGCTTCCATTAGGATGAAGGTGAAAGATGTTTTTTGTTAATAATGACGGGGAGTCTCTGAAAGCCGTTTATGATACCCTCTTAGCTCTCTTCCGGAATAAGAGCTACATAAGAGCAGCATAAGAGCTACATAAGAGTCACTAAGGCGGTAACTTTCCCATGTTTTTGCCCCTGTAAACCTCGCGTCCGAGGTGCTCCCTTAAACACTACAAAGATACTAATTTTTCATGAATTATGCAAGTCGAGCAAGCATTATTTCATTCGCTTTCAAGTCTTTGCGTCAAGATGCGTAGAATTGCGTAGAAACGACATAGCAAAGCGTAAAAGGGTGGAGATGGTGGAGATGATTCTATAGGAGGTAAGAAAAAATTCAATAATTAAAATGCAATTTTATATTTTTATTTATTGATTTTTTTCTATACTATATAGGGAATAACCCCACCATCTCCACCCTATTCCCCCTTTATATAAAATAAAATCCCGAACATTCGTTATGAACATTCGGGATTTTCCATTCTAACACGAACCTTGAATTCGGTTAAATTGCTTTTTCTATGATGATGTTATTTCTGGACACGTACAGGACGTACAGAACACCCATGGAGACGATGCTCGTAGTTGACGGCCACAAATAATTCGGTGGTTTCCATAGATAAGAGAATCTCACTTGCATCGCTCGGGGTGCCCTTCGCAGCACTTAAAGAACCAACCGAGCAAGACCAGTATCCACCCATAACACCTGCATCTCTGACCGTACGATAGCTACGATAGCCGGCGGCAGGAAGAAAAATGGAGTTGCCATTTATCTTGCTGGTTAACTTTACACCATTGACATTGTTCAGGGTAGTCCACTCCTTTTCTGTTTGGAGAAGAAGTTCTTCTATTTGTTTATGGGTCGGCATGCACCAGTTACTACCCCAATTAACAGTAGCGACATCATCCTCAGAATCAAGTGTTTTTTTGTTATCTATCGTACCAAAGTTGTTATTGTCGCAGTACTTGCTCATTGTGTCATCTGAACGGTCACACCACTTATAGGTATCCCAGTTGTATGTATCCTTTGGAGTTGTCTCACCCCATGCGAAGTAGTCACCGTATTCCTCTGGTTTGCTTGCACCTACGTTACATGTAGCCCAGAGGGTTTTGCTTGGCAAACCGAGGTCAACGTACTCACGGCCATCGTTAAACACTACTTTTACCTTGTCTGATGAGACAAATAACGGAGTATAGCTAAGGTTGCCATCTGAATCATAACCGTAAACCGTTATTGTTCTTTCTTGTGCACATGCAACGATAGTTACAAAGAGTGCTATAAGGGTATAAAATATTCTTTTCATATTGATTTGTTACTTGATTACTGTCTTTTTACCATTTGTTATATAAATACCTGTTGTTGGGCGCTCTACCTTTCTGCCTTGCAAGTCATAATAGGTTGCTGTTTCTGTCTTTTCCATCTCTACAATGCCTGTGGTTGTACCATATTCATCAAAGATAATATCGTAGTTTGTCCCATTGCTTGAAAGATTGAGGAACGCCTCGTTAGCCGTGAATGTAGTGCCCGTGAATTGCACGAACATATTGCCATCCAACACATAATTATTGCCACTAGTAGGAACAGAGGCAAGAGAGCCGCCTGCCATAGTTGTTGCTTTCAGGTCGTTGTCGGACAATGCAGGGGCTTTGTCATATCCAACTAACTGAGCAGATGCAGAAGGTGTTCCATAAAGGATAACGCCATTGCCCGCAGGAATTAAGCCGTCGGCAATCTCCGTACAGACAACATGATTTCCCTCCACCTTGCCAGTATAGGCTTTAATAACGCTGCTTGAGAGCTGCACATCAGTCTTGAATGAGAAGGTAGCAAGACCGTACTCGTTTAGGGTTACAAGTGGATATTGTATTCCGTAGGTCACTTCCACGTTATCCACACTTGACATGTTTATTCGTTTCGCCTCCACACCTTTTACCGTAATGACAAGGTCATCATTGTCGTAGGTAATTGTCGGAGTGTCACTAAAAAGGTAGCAGTCATACGTCGTAGGGGAAGTCCAGACGTAGATTGCATCATAGGGCACATTAGCCGCATGCGAGCATAGTGATTGCAACAATATGCCCAATAATAAGAAATAATTTTTCATTATTTGCAATTGATTTTGCTAGGTAAAGAAATAATGTATAATTTTTAATATACCGTGTGCAAAAATACAACAAAAATTTGGAAAAACCAAACAAAACGCGCAAAAAAGACATTTTTAACTTCTGTTTGCAAATTTACAAAGAATAATCTTCGACAAACTCTGCTATATCAATGAAAAATAAGGACTTATAACAAAAAACAGGAAAATAGTCCCTATCTCCAAACCCTCTCTCGAAAAAATACGCTCAAACGCAGAGATACAAAGAAAATTCCCTTCTAATCCGCTTCTCCTTCGCTTCTAATCCGTTTCTAAACCGTTCCTTTGAATGGGAGTTAAATGGGATTTACAACGGACTTACATGGGAGCTACATAGAAAGAAAAATCCCGAACATTCGTTATGAACATTCGGGATTAAATATTTTACACTAAGATCTTCTTAGCAAGATGCTACACATGCAGCCTGGATAGCCTCGTAGATGCAGCTTACAACTCCGAAGAGGAGGATGCCTGCTGTGCAGATAGCGAGGGTAAGCTTTGTGTTGCCATCGCTCTTGAAGGTTGGAAGTGGCTCGTCAGTCTTGTTGATGAACATAGCCTTGACAATCAACAGGTAGTAGTAGAGTGATACCACTGTGTTAATCAAAGCCACGAACATGATGAAATATGGGAGCCAGTTGCCTTCCTGTCCATTCACGCTTGCCATGAACACGAAGAACTTTGAGAACATTCCTGCAAATGGAGGAATACCACCAAGTGAGAACAAAGCCAAGGTCATGAGGAACGCGAGCTTTGGATTATTGCCGTAGAAGCCATCGTAAGCACGCATATCAGTACGACCACCGTTGTTCTGCTCTACAACAGAGATGATAGCGAACACGCTCATGTTTGCCACGATATACACGAGTACGTAGTACATCAATGAAGCAAGGCTTGCCTCTGAACTTGCACCGATGACAGCAAGCATGATATATCCAGCCTGTGAGATAGAAGAGAATGCCATGAATCGCTTCAGTTCTGTCTGACGGATAGCCATGAGGTTAGCGATGGTGATTGAGAGGACAATGAGTATGTCCATGAGAATCTCCCACTGCTCAACAAGTTCTGTGAATACGTGATGAAGGAGAACTGCGAGTGTGAATGCAGCAGCACCCTTTGAAATCACGCTGAGATAGCCTGTAACGGTGGTTGGAGCACCCTGATAGGTATCTGCTGTCCAAAAGTGGAATGGCACGAGAGAGAGCTTGAAACCAAGTCCTGAAACAAAGAACACCATACCAGCGATGGTCATTGCATTTACCTCAAGAGCCTCTGCAAAGTCAGCAAAGTAGAGTGTGCCTGTTGCGCCATAGAGGAATGAGAGACCATAGAGCATAACACCGCTCGAGAAAGTTGCGGTAAGGATGAACTTTGCAGCTGCCTCGGCAGAATCCTTCTTATACTTGTCAAGAGCTACCATACATGCCAATGGCACAGAGGCTGTCTCAAGACCAAGGAAGAACATGAGGAATGAGCCAGCCGACATCATGACGTACATACCGAGAAGAGTAGAGATAGTGAGCATATAGAACTCACCCTCAACAGGCTTCGCATCTTCTGTAGAAAGCCATTTCCTTGACTGGAGCACTACGATGAATGTTCCTGCACAGAGGATAGCCTTCATCATAGTGTTGGCTGGAGTTGCAACGTATGCACCACCGAAAAGTACTGCTGTGTTATCGCCAACGAAGAGAGTAGCCACGCTTGAAGCGAGGAGCATGACGCTAACCAATGGGTTGAGCCATGACTTGTTCTCCTTACCGTAAGCGATGAAGTCGGCAATAAATGTGATTATCAGAACGACTACGAGAATAGCCTCTGGCACCATATCAAAGAATTGAAAATAATTTATATTCATATCTATTACCTCCTTTATTACATATTAATAACACCCAGTACGTTACCTACAGCACCATTGATTACGTTGCTTGCCCAGATAGGGAAACAACCGAGACCTGCAACACATGCAATGAGGCATACAACAGCAACCTTCTCATCCCATGTAGCATCCGTGAGTTCCTCGTAGTGTGGATCGGCAACCTTCTCGAAGAGGATGAAGCCAACGGTACGGAGGATATACACAGCCGTTACAACGATTGAGGTACAAGCGATGATGGTACAGCAACGGTGGAATGTATCAGCATTCTCGAATGAGCCTACAAAGATTGTCATCTCAGCAATGAAGCCAGAGAAACCTGGGAGACCGAGGTTAGCAAGACCTGCGATTACATAGCCTACAGAGAGGAATGGCATAATCTTCATCAGACCACCGAGCTTACGGATGTCACGAGTGTGAGTACGGCCGTAGATCATACCGATGAGGGCGAAGAAGAGGGCTGTCATCAAACCGTGAGAGAGCATCTGGAGAATAGCACCTGTGCATGATGTCTGTGTCATCATCAAGAGTGCGAAGAGCACGAGACCACAGTGAGAAACTGAAGAGTATGCGTTGATGAACTTCAGGTCAGTCTGTACACATGCAGAGAATGCACCATATACTACAGAGATAGTGGTGAGGATGAGGAACACTGGAACCCATGTCTCCTGAGCACCTGGGAGCAGGTACATAGCGATGCGGAAACATCCGTAGCCACCAAGCTTCATCAATACACCAGCGTGGAGCATTGATACTGAGGTTGGAGCACAGCCGTGACCGATAGGAGACCATGTGTGGAATGGGAACAGAGCACCGAGAACACCGAATCCGATGAAGACGAATGGGAACAGAACGTTCTGAACGTCAACAGGGATGTTATTGTTATGAGCAATCTCAAGGATGTTCATCGTTGTAGCACCATTGTAGAAATAGATACCTACAAGACCGAGGATGATAAGTGCAGAACCTCCCATGAGCATAAGGGTAAGCTTCATGGCTGCATATTCCTTCTTTCCAGAACCCCAGTAACCGATAAGGAGGTACATAGGGATAAGGGCTACCTCATAGAACATGAACATAGCGAAGAGGTCGATGCAGATGAAGAATCCGAACACACCAGTAGAGAGGAGTACGAACCACATGAAGAACTCCTTGGTAAGTGGCTGGAGTTTCCATGAAGCAAATGTACCTGTGAACACGATGATGCTTGAGAGAAGCAACATAACGACAGAGATACCGTCAACACCTATTGCATAACTGATATTCAATGACTTGAACCAAGGCATTGATGATACGAAGAGCATCTCGTCAGTATTGCCAGCCGCACGCAGATTGATGAACTGCACGGTAAGCAGCACAGAGAGCGCTACGAGGACAGAAGAGCCCGCAACCATCACGCCACGCACCTGCTTGATATCACGCGCAGCCCAAAGGCCGAGCAACATCAACGCTGGTACTATAACAAATAATGTTAATCCAAAATTAGAAAATATATCCATTTTTTTTAGCTTTAGGGTGATGGGTGATGGGTGATGGCGGTTAGTCAATTCACTAACACCTAACACCTAACACCTAACACCTAATTTTTAGATTGCGAGAAGAATTAATGTTAATGCTACTGCACCAGAGATGAACCATACTGCATAGTGACGAACGTCACCTGACTGCCAAGAGCGAATGCTCTCACCGCCTTCGTTAGCACCCCATGCAGAGAAGTCGATAAGACCGTTGATGATAGTCTCATCAATCCATGCAACAGGCTTTGAGATGCAACGGAACATAATCTTGTGAGTTACGTACTGATATACATCATCCATGTAGAAACGGTTCTTAGCCCACTTGTGGAGCCTTGGGAACGTAGCATACAGACGGTCGGCAACAGGCTGGTTCTCACCCTTGTAGATGTATGTAGCAAGAGCGATTGAACAGCAAGCCACAACAGTAGAGATGATGGCTGTAGTTATGTCGAAGTGAACTGTATATGCAGTGGTATCAGGAGTAACGAGATTACCGAAGCTTGCCCATTCGAATCCAGGCACACCGAAACCGCTGAGGGTTGTGAAGAAACCTACACCAACAGTGATGACTGTGAGGAAGATAAGTGGGAAGGTCATGGCATTGAATCCGTGCTCACTAACATGATGTGACTCATAATGCTCTACATTCTTCTTGCTTCCGAAGAAGATGCACCAATAGAGACGGAACATATAGAATGCTGTCATAGCGGCAACACCTGTCATGAACCATCCGAGGATTGGTGAGTAGTGCATGCAAGCTGAGATAATCTCATCCTTTGAGCTGAAGCCAGAGAAGAATGGAATACCAGAGATTGCAAGACATGAGATGAAGAATGTGGCACTTGTGATAGGCATGTACTTATGCAGGCTACCCATTGCAGACATCTCATTGGTGTGAACACCGTGGATGATGACACCTGCACAGAGGAACAGACAAGCCTTGAACATAGCGTGGGTGAAGAGGTGGAACATACCAGCGAGGTAGCCGAGACCACCATGCTCGTGATGATTAAGCTCAAGGGCTGTGCTTGCACCAAGGGCAACCATCATGAATGCAATCTGAGAGATTGTAGAGAATGCAAGACCACGCTTGATATCGCTCTGGGCACATGCAACTGCTGCTGCATAGAATGCTGTGAATGCACCTACTACAACAACGATTGACATTGAGTTTGGAGCATAGTTAATCCAAAGTGGGAACATACGAGCAATCTGGAACACACCAGCAACAACCATGGTTGCAGCGTGGATGAGGGCAGATACAGGTGTAGGACCTTCCATGGCATCTGGAAGCCAGATGTGGAGAGGGAACATGGCAGACTTACCAGCACCACCGATGAACATAAGCACGAGGGCTGTTGGGAGTACCATGCCACCGAATGCGAGTGACTTAGAAGCAAGGTCAGCCTGACATGGGGCAAATGCCTGCATACCATCAAAAACCTGCACGTTTGGCATGAAAGAGAAGTTAAATGTCTCGGTGTAGAATCCGAAGATAAGGATACCTACGAGGAAGAACATATCAGCGAAGCGTGTAACGATGAACGCTTTCTTTGATGCGTGAACAGCGGCATGCAATGGATAGTAGAAGCCAATGAGGAGGTATGAACTTACACCTACAAGCTCCCAGAACATATACATCTGGAAGATGTTGGTAGCAAGCACGAGTCCGAGCATTGACATTGTGAAGAGAGAAAGGAATGCATAGTAACGCTGGAAGCCCTTCTCACCCTCCATATATCCGAAAGAATAGATATGCACCATGAGTGACACCGTTGAGATGACAACGAGCATCATTACCGAGATTGGGTCGAGAAGGACACCAAGGTCGAAGTGCAGATTGCCGAGTGGCAACCATGTGTAGTTGTAAGGCACGAGGGTAGCGTAAGTACCGTCAGCAACACGCGCACCGCTGAAGTAAGAGATTGCAGTCCAGTAACTTAGAAGAGTTACGAGCAACAGCGATGTAGTGCCGATAGTTCCTGCCACCTTTGGAGCCCATGCGTACTTCTTGTTCAGGAACTCTGGTACACCGATAGTGATGAACGATGCCAGAGGGAGCAGAAGTATTAGGATTGATAATGTGTATATCATAATGGCGAATTACAGTTTAAGATTATCAATAGCCTCTACGCTATCAGACTTGAACAGACGATATACGTTGAGGATGATAGCAATTGCAACGGCACTCTCAGCTGCACTTACACCGATAGAGAAGAGTGTGAAGAAGAATCCTTCATTTCCTTCTGGGAAGAGCAGACGGTTGAATGCGGCAAAGTTGATGTCAACAGCATTGAGGATAAGCTCAACAGAGACCAACATTGCTATCAGGTTACGGCGTGTAACAAAACCGAACACACCGATGAAGAACAATATCGCACTGAGTACGAAGAAACATTCTACTGGTACCATAATTACTTATCCTCCTTCTGATTACGTGAAACAACAAGTCCGCCGATGATACATGCAAGCAGGAACAAAGAGATGAACTCGAATGGGAGAACGTACTGATACTTCTCAGAACCAACGAGAGCCTCGCCGATAGCCTCCATAGAGACCTCAGTGTCTTCAACAGACATGAACTTGTCGATGAAGAAGTTCTTGAGCATTACACCTACAACGGTTACACAGCCTATCAGTGACACGATAGCCGCACCTACGGCACGCTTGAAACTGAGTTTCTCAGCGGCACTCTGAAGGTCACGACGACTGAGAAGCTGGATGGCGAAGATATAAATCATCGTCATACCGCCTGCATAGATACTGAGCTGTGCGGCACCGAGGAAGGTGTAGTCGAGCAGGAAGTAAAGACCTGCAATGGCGAAAAGTACAAAAAGCAGTGCAGTGACAGAGCGCATGATACGCTTTGTGAATACAGCTGCAAGAGCAGCTGCAATGATGACAACTGCAATGATTGCGAATACTATTATATTTGCCATGCCTTACTCCTCCGTTTTAGTTGATTCAGCCTTTGGAGCTGCAGGTGCCTCCTTTGAAGCCTCAGCTGCCTTGGCAGCAGCTATCCTTGCATTCTCCTCGTACTGCTTCATCTCCTCCTCTGTAGGAGCTACGTTAAGATGCTGTACGAGTACATCACGACTGAATGTAGCGTTTTCAAAATCCTTGACAAACTTGATAGCACCAAAGTTGCACGCATTGACGCAAAGCTGGCAGAACATACAGTCGCCCAGGTCATACTGATAGTCAGTAAGGAGCTTCTTCTTCTTTCCGTCGGCAGTTACGACCATCTGCGATGTTATCTTGATGGTGCCATTTGGACACGCCTTCTCGCACAATGTGCATGCGGTACACTTGTTCTTGCCATTCTCATCGAGAACCATGACAAGAGTACCACGATGACGCTCTGCGATGTGCTGTGTCTTGCGGTTTTCGGGATACTGCTCAGTAACCTTGCGAGTCATGTACTCACCCATGGTGATGTCCATACCCGTAAGCAAGGTCTTGAGACCAGCCAGAGCACCGCCGAAATATGATTTGTTACTCATTATATTTACTTTATTTACTTATCCTTCTTTATTGCGAGGTCAATACCTACAAGTTGCTGGTCCTGCTCGAACTGTGACTTGAACTTCATTGCACGGGCAAAGATAACAGCAAGCACAACGATGATAACTACTGCTACTGCATAGCCGATGTAAACAATGCCTGTGAGGTTGAATGCTACGCAGACAGTCATCAGAACAAGGTTGAAGAGTGCCAATGGCATGAGGTACTTCCATTCAAGCTTCAGTATCTGGTCGATACGGAGACGTGGGAATGTCCACTTAATCCA
The DNA here is from genome assembly GCA_900315105.1 of uncultured Prevotellaceae bacterium. The sequence continues at coordinate 45,435 of OMXX01000002.1, forward strand.
CATAAGCAACCATACCATAGCGAATGCCTTGCCAAGGAACCAGACAATACCTGGGATGAGGTCCATTACATCATCGAATGCCTCAACGCCGATGTGAACAGGACACCAGCCACCGAGGAACACAAGTGAGGTCATACCTGCTACGATGAACAGGTTGAGGAACTCTGCAAGGTAATAGAAGCCGAAGCCCATACCAGAATACTCTGTGTGATAACCTGCTGTGAGCTCAGACTCAGCCTCTGCAAGGTCGAAAGGACCACGGTTAGCCTCTGCATTACCTGCGATGAGGAAGATGAAGAAGGCGATGAGGGCTGGGATGTGTCCCTGGAAGATAAGCCATCCGAAAGGACCAGACTGTGCCTCTACGATGCCAGACACCTGCATTGTTCCTGTGAGGATAGTAGCTGTGATAAGGCAAAGACCGAGTGACATCTCATAGGAAATCATCTGAACAGCACCACGCATAGCAGATACGAGACCGTACTTATTGTTGGATGACCAACCTGCAAGGAATACACCAATAACGCCTATTGCACTTACCGCAGTGTAGAGGAAGATACCTACATTGAAGTCGAGGATTACAGCACCATTATTCCAAGGAAGGAATGAGAAAGCGCCAACAGATCCCACGATAACGAGGATTGGAGCAAGGGCGTAAAGAAGCTTATCAGCCTTGTCAACGAAGAAAATCTCCTTGATGAGCATCTTGAGAACGTCGGCAAAGACCTGAAGCAAGCCCCAAGGACCTACACGCATAGGGCCGAGACGGCACTGGAAATACGCACAGACCTTACGCTCCATGAATATCAGTGCGATGGCAAGAAGGGCATAGCCCACAATGATGAGCAAGCCCACGAGCACGCACTCAATAGTGATTGCCAGCCACGAAGGAAGACCGAGGGTCAGTTGCAGCAGGCTATCAAACCATTTTGATACTATTGAAAAGTCGAACATTGTTTTTCTTTATTATATATTATAAATAAGGTGTAGTCAGCCAGAAGGCTTTTACCTTTTATCTGTCAATATCAGGTATGATGTAGTCAAGACCTGCACCAACAGCAATAAGGTCAGCCACCTTTGTTCCGCGAAGCATATCATCAAGAGCACCTACAAGGGTAAGAGCCATAGGACGAAGCTTCATACGGTAAGGAGACTTGTCGCCACGGGAATCGAGATATACACCGAACTCACCACTTGTACCCTCGCAAGCGAAGTACCACTGTCCTTCAGGAAGCTTGATAATCGGCTTCTGCTTGATGTAGTACTCACCTTCTGGGATATTGTCAATGAGTTGCTCTATGATTCTGATAGACTGCTCAATCTCCTTGATACGGAGATAGTAACGGTCCTGTGCATCACAGTTGTCGAGGACAACCTGATTCCAGTCCACCTTATCATAGGCTGCGTATGGATAGTTTTTACGAAGGTCGTTAGCCCATTGTGAAGCACGACCGTTTGAACCAGACATACCATGAGAGATTGCATCCTCCTTAGAGATACAACCTACGTTCTCAAGACGCTGATGGGTGATTACGTTGTCACCGAAGACATTTACGTACTCAGAGAGTTTTGGCTTGAGGTATGCACAGAGTTTCTTGACATTCTCCTGAAAGTGCTCATCGATATCATCCTGAAGACCACCGATACGATAGTAGTTCTGGATAAGACGACCACCTGTAGTCTCCTCCATGCAGTTGAGCACGTACTCACGGTCACGCATACAGTAAAGGAACGCTGTAAGTGCGCCAAGGTCCTGAGCATAACAGCCGAGATAGAGAAGATGACCGTCAATACGCTGGAGCTCATCCATGATTGTACGGATAACCTTGATACGGTCAGAGAGTTCTACGCCAAGTGCCTCCTCGATTACGCCACAGATAGCGTGACGGTTAATCATTGCAGAGAGGTAGTTCAGACGGTCTGTCATTGCCAGTGTCTGTGGGTAGGTCATGTTCTCGAACATCTTCTCAATACCACGATGGATATATCCGAGATGTGGAACGATGCGCTTTACGGTTTCACCATCAAGAACAGTCTCAAGACGAAGCACACCGTGTGTAGATGGGTGCTGAGGACCAATATTGATAACGAACTCATCATCACCGAAGAGCTGTACCTGCTTCTCAACAAGGTTTCCGTTCTTGTCAAGACTGTACTGCATGGTGAAGTTTGGCTCTTCATCGTCCTCAAGTGTATAACCCTCCTGTGCAACAAAATCCTTGCGGAGCGGATATCCCTTGAAGTCGTTACGAAGGAAGAGACGACGCATATCAGGATGACCGAGGAACTTGATACCAAGGAAGTCATATACCTCACGCTCGAGCAGGTTAGCACACTTATAGAGGGAAGTGATACTCCATATTACATCAGAGTCACCCTTCTTCTCTGCTATTGTCTTTACAGAGATACGCTCATGAGTGTCGGTATTCTCAAGAATATAGATACATCCGAGACCTTCCTCACCGAAATCCTCACCAATAATAGTAACGAGATAATCGAAATGCTTCTCGTCATGGAGTTTTGCCATTGCAGAGGCAAACTCGCTGAAAGAATAGACTATGTTATTAAGTTTCATTCCGTTTATCCTCCTTAGTGAATTGTATTGTTAATTTCCTTCTTAACAGCCTCGGTAACTTTACCTGCCGTAGCCTTCATCTCCTCGATGAACTTCTTAGGCACGTCTGTTACCTTGATTGCATCAGGGTTCTTCTCCTTGCGATTCACACCACCAAAGAACTTCTCAACCTTGACCTTACGCTGAAGCTGCATCATACCGTAAAGGATAGCCTCTGGACGTGGAGGGCATCCTGGGATATAGACATCAACAGGAAGGAACTCATCAATACCGCGAACTACATGGTAACTAGATTTGAAAGGACCACCAGAGATAGCGCATCCGCCTACAGCAACAACGTACTTAGGCTCTGCCATCTCATCATACAGACGCTTGAGAGCAGGTGCCATCTTGTGAGTAATGGTTCCAGCACACATGATGAGGTCTGCCTGACGTGGTGAGTTACGAGTAACCTCGAAACCGAAACGGGCAAAGTCATAGCGAGCGCAACCGCAAGCCATGAATTCAATACCACAGCATGATGTTGCGAAGGTAAGAGCCCAAAGAGAATTACTGCGTCCCCAGTTGATTAGTGCGTCGAGATTACCTACAACGCAGTTTACGCCACCTTCATTAAGTTCCTTAATCATTGACTCGAGCGTCTCGTTGTCCTTCCACTCATTGTATGGAATAGACTTGATAGAAGGCTTTTTTACTTCCATTCGAGCGCTCCTTTCCGCCATGCGTAAGCAAGGCCAAACACAAGTACAAGCATGAAGAAGCCGATGCTCATCAGTGCCATAGTACCAAATTGGTTAACTACTACTGCCCAAGGGTAAAGGAATACAGTCTCCACGTCGAACATAAGGAAAAGAATGGCAAAGAGATAGTAACCTACATGCATAGGAAGCCATGAGCTTCCGCGTGTAGGAATACCACACTCAAATGGTTCACCTTTTACCTTGTTGTAAGTGCGTGGACCCAGCAACTTTGCTGTGATGTACGCCGCTACCACTAAGAAGACAGCCGTTATAATAACGGTTACAAACAAAGTGAAATACATAGAATTGTATAAAATAAAAAATTAATTTAGCTCTAAATCAACTGCAAAGTTAGTAAAAAATATTAACAACAGAAAAGAATTGAAAGGAAAAATCCCCCACCATTTGCATAAATGAAAAAAATAATACATTTTTTGGTAAAAACGTACCGAATATAAATTAAATTTATTATCTTTGCAGACAATAAAAGCTAAAAACACCTTATATTTTCCCAAATAGAGGACATCAAAAATGACTAAAAGACTGCTGGTATTCCTTGCCTGTTTTTTATATATAACAAACATACATAAACTCCATGCTGAAGAGCAATCATTCGTCGCACATAAATTTACTGTGGCGGACGGTCTTCCCAGTAACAATGTCCGTGAGCTCGTACAAGATGGAGACGGCTATATATGGCTTGGTACTACAGGAGGACTATGCCGTTTCGATGGCTATCAGTTTGTTACATTCAATACTTTCAACAATCCATCCAAAGGCAGTAACACACTTCATGTCGGACAGGTAAACTTCTCAGACAAAGGAAGTTCTATTTGGATTAACACCTCGTCACTTCTCACGGCTTGTTACCTAACCAAGACTGGGCAATTCATTGACTATACAGGATTTGGAGGGCAATACAGCCTATATAGCAAGCGTCTTGAAACCCCCAATGATATATGGCTATACGACATAACCACAGGTGCAAGACGAATTACATACACCGATGGGAAATTCTCCGCAACCGACTACAATGCAAAAAGCGGTTTGCCTAACAATCATGTTATCAATGCGATAGAAAGTTCAAAAGGCTACACATGGATTGTCACAAAGAGAGGTTTTTCCATCGTTGACCCGATGGGAAGGGCAAAGATTAGAGACTACAGAACAGAATTCAAAGGCGGCGAGGCATGGGGGGATTACGTCATGCTGATTGCAGGTAATGAAGTGTACAAATTCAACGCCACAGGCTCGAAAATGACACGCCATGCCCTACCCTCTCCCATGGGCGGTTTCAACACCGTTACCAGTACCATAACAATCAATGGCAAACTGTTCATTTTCACTAAGGAGAAAGTTGTCATTTTCGATATAATGACAGGAACTTTTTCCACTTCAGAGGATTACGATATCAAAGGGGGAAAAATCCAGAAATCCACAGCTCATTACACCCTTGTTGCCAATAAAGGAAAAACGCTTTGGATTATCGACCGAGAAGCTAACATTCAGAAGCTCAATATCATAAATGAGATTCACACAAGTACGGAGAAAAACCGTATCTACACCGCAGCAGAGGACAAAGAAGGACTTCTCTATATTGCCACCTATGGTAATGGACTATTCATTTATAATCCTAAGACACGCGAGATTCTCGGTCATTACACGCAAAAAGACGGGTTCTTCAATAATGACTATCTTCAGGAGATTCTGATAGACCGTGAAGGTAACATCTGGGTAAGTACTGAAACTGCAGGTCTTTCATGCCTAAGCAGGGACGATTGCGCAGAGAGCTACTACCGTATGCTCACTCATGGGGATATCGGTGAATGGAGTAATAATATACGCTCTATCACATGGGCCCAAAACGAGGATAATGTATGGCTTTCCACCAAGGACAACAAGCTGTACAACTACAATCTGACAAGCGGGAACATATCTCTATTTGAGGTTCTGAATGCACCTGTCTATTCCACTCTCATAGACAGTAGGGGGCAGATATGGATTGGAACATGTGGTTCTGGTCTGTTCATTGACGGCGAACATTATACCGAGAACGACAGCATCAGTCTGATTAGTAATGACATATACAAAATAGCAGAGGACAAGATAGGAAGGATATGGTTGGCCACATGGCAAGGTGGTCTTCATATGACGGACAACAAGTTAGGACAGCCTCTGTATTTCACAAACTTCCTTATAACCTCATATAATGAAAAGCGTCAGCATGACCTTTGTTTCGGTGATGACGGCGACCTCTGGGTTGCGACAAACAATGGCCTTTATGTGGTCAATACTAATAAGAAACATATAACAAGCAAGGATTTCAAGAACTACAACACACAGAACGGTTCACTTCCGACAAACGAAATCGTATGCCTATACTTTGATCACGAATCACATACCCTATGGGCTGGTACTACCGGTTGCGGTGTCATTCAGATGCAGATTGACAGGAATCGCAAGATTAAGAATATCAAGACTATAGACCGTTCTGCGGGACTTGCAAATAACATCGTGAAGGCTATCCTAAAGGATAATAACGGATTCATCTGGGTAAGTACGGAAGAAGGCCTTTCACGCATCGAGCCAAAGACCGGAGCTGTACGTACTATTCATATCGGTCCAAGCCTGCAGAGCAATATCTTTGCAGAGAATGCCGCCCTTATCACCAAGGACGGAAGAATGATATTCGGAACAGGCTATGGTCTGGCAATAGTTCGTCCTAATAGTGCCAAGTCCCTGAACATTAAGAATGTAAATGTCTGTATAACAGAACTCCGCATCAATGGAACATCTGTATATAACTCCCCTGACATGGACGCTCAGCAGCGTGCCTACGCATCAGAGGGAGCCATAGAACTCACCCATAAGCAAAACTCCATAACAATATTCTTCTCAAACTTTATCTTCTCACAGGCAGGAACTTCCATCTATCAATACAAAATGGAAGGTACGGACAAAGACTGGCGTCCGGCAACATCCGTGAATTATGCGGAATATGCCAATATGTCGCCAGGAAAATACACATTCAAGGTACGTACTCTCGTAGATGGTAAATGGATTGAGGGAAAACCATTCGATATTACTATCAACCAGCCACTCTATAACACATGGTGGGCATGGCTATTATACCTTATATTAATAGCAACTGGTGGTACATATCTCTATCTGCAATGGAAGAAGAACTTCAAGCTTCAGCACGAGATAAGCCTGAACAAGGAGCTCTCTGAGTTCCGCTTGAACTTCTTCACACACATTACCCACGAATTCCGTACTCCGCTTGCGATTATCTCCAACTCCATGGATGCCTTGACTCAGGCAAACTCTACTCAGGCAACCCAGAAAGCAGCGATTAAATCGGCAAAAAGAGGCACTAACCGCATGCTTCGTCTAGTAAATGAGCTTATGGAATTCCGCAAGCTCTCTGTCGGAGTATCACGTCTTGCCGTAGAAAAGGACGACATCATAGGCTTTGTACGCAATATATACCAAGACCTATGGACAATAAGCAAGCGCAAGGAGATAGATATGACCTTCACTCCTTTCGCCAAGGAATACCAGCTTACCTTTGACCACGCAAAGGTAGAGACTATTGTGTTCAATATTGTTTCCAATGCTGTAAAATACACCCCTCAGAAAGGGCAAATATCTATCAAGATACTTCTCGACGACCAGGACGAGAACATTTCCATCATCGTAGAAGATTCCGGCCAGGGGATCAGCAAGGAGCAGGAGAAAGAACTGTTCCGTCCATTCATGCACGGTCTTGTATCTCAGGGAGGTATGGGTATAGGTCTGTATTCTGCCAAGGGAATGGCAATACTTCACCACGGAGACATCACATACAAGAAATCAGAAGAACTGGGCGGTGCCAAATTTACGATTTCCCTTCCTGTCAATGAGGATCTCTACACAGCCGAGGAATACATTCAGGACCTTGCTATTCATACAGAAACAAACGAGGACAATAGCGTGGTAGAGGAGGTTATCCATAACATGCATACCGAATCCCTCAATGACATCACCCTCGCAATCATCGAGGACGACATGGACATGCTCGAGCAGATTTCTTCTGCAATGAGCCAGTATTTCCACGTCAATACATATATGAACGGTGAAGAAGCCATAAAGGGCATCATGGAGACCAAGCCAGACGTAATCATCAGCGATGTAATGCTTCCAGACACAAACGGCTACGAGATAGTAAAGAAACTACGTAGTGAAACGGCATTCATCAACACTCCTATCATCATGCTTACCGCTCTTGACGACGAGCGTCATCAGATGAAAGGATATGAGGCAGGTGCCGATGACTACGTAACAAAGCCTTGTAATTTCCGCGTTCTCCTTGCCCGTATCGTTCAGCTATATACATGGGCGCACAAACGCGAGCAACAAGCCATAGCAATGGCAACAGAGGATAATATCAATACGGAAGAAGTACTTGTTGAAACAAACATTCCACAAGTTGAGGAAAGCGAAACGACAGCTGCAAATACTTCAACGAAGTCATCTGTCACGGCAACTCCAAAGCAGATAACAACATCTCCACTCGACAAGAAATTCAAGGAAACCCTTGAATATATCGTCACACAACATATAAGCGACCATGACTTTACAGTTGACCGCCTCGCCGCCCTCATGCAGATGGGACACACGAAGTTCTATGGACGAATGAAAGAAGTCCTGGGCGTAAGTCCAAACAAGTACCTTATGAATGAGAAAATGCGTATTGCTGCCGAACTAATCCTCGAAGGAAAATATTCCATCGCCGAGGTTAGTTTCAAGGTCGGCTTTATGGATCAAAGCTATTTCAACAAATGCTTCAAGCAATATTACGGTTGCGTGCCAAGTAAGTATGGGAAGTAATGTTAGTGGAAAGTGGAAAGAGTAAAGTATAAAGTATAAAGAGTAAAGAGTAAAGAGTAAAGTGTAAAGAGTAAAGTGTAAGGTTGAAAGAGGAACCTCAAAGCTGATGAGCTTTTAGCGAATAAAGTATAAGATATAAGGTGCAAAGAAAATAGGCAACCATATAAAATGAAAATTGGATAGGCACGCTTGCCTATCCATTTTTTCGATACATACATTAAGTCAACTAACTAATACTTAATTGTGATTACCTAACATAAAACCTATTTTCTTATTTCTGATGCAAAGATATAGTTTTTTTCAATATTACACTACGGAAAATCATTCGAAAATTAGTAAAATATTACGAAAATCACGTTTTTACAGTATTACAAGGCCTATAAAATGAAAATTTTCCTACTTTTTCGAGTAGGAAAATCATACATTTACGTTAATTCTATGCAATGAGTTTTTCTATCAAAGACTGAAGATTATCCAGTCTTAACATGTTCGGTCCATCGGATAATCCCTTGTCCGGATCAGGGTGTACTTCGAAGAAATAGCCCGTTGCCCCGAATGCTTTTGCAGCCATTGCCATCGCAGGAACAAAGCGACGATCACCGGAAGTACAGCCATTGCCCCCCCCCGGACGCTGAACGCTATGCGTACAATCCATTATCACGCGAGGCACGATCTCAAGCATATCCGGGATATTACGGAAATCCACCACAAGGTTGTTATATCCAAAAGAATTTCCACGCTCCGTCAGCCATACCTCTTGGGTGTTAGCTGATGGGTGTTGGGTGTTGGCTTTTGCCGTATCAAGAACCTTCTGCACAGGATATTTCATATCAGCGCCACTAAGAAACTGAGCTTTCTTTATATTCACGGTTTTACCCGTCTTTGCAGCAGCAACGAGAAGATCAGTCTGACGGCAGAGGAACGCCGGAATCTGAATAACATCGACCACCTCCCCTACTGGAGCCGCCTGACAAGACTCGTGAATATCCGTCAGGATCCTAAGACCATACTTTTCCTTGACATCGGCAAGCATCTGAATGCCACGCTCCATACCGGGACCACGGAAAGAAGTGATACTCGTCCTGTTCGCCTTGTCAAACGAAGCCTTAAAAATTATATCAGTACCAAGAGCCTTGTTTATCGCCACAATTTTCTGAGCCACCACATCCAGCAGCTCAGAAGATTCAATAACACAAGGACCTGCAATAAAAATCGGTTTCATATCTCAATTATTATGTTTTTTCCAGAAACGGGAAGTTATATCAACGAGTTTCTTACCATTCTCCACCCTATACAGGCGCTGATTGGTAGTTTCATGATCAAGACCGCCAAGACGCTGCACATAAGGCCCGACTTTGATGAAATCAAAATTCTTCAGATGAATCTCCTTTGAAATATCATGATACCCGCTATACCATGCAGTCTTCAGATGCGGATACGCCAGTTTTATATAAGCTGCAAGTATATCCACCTCGCGAGGCTCAGCATCACCTCCCATAAAAGCGATACACGTAACATCCTTCCCGTACTCATCAAGCATAGGCTTCAGCGACATCACGTTAAGCGGCATCCCCACGTCATCCCACAGATATTCGCTATGACACCCCATACAATGACACGGGCAGTTACTTATATTTATGGAGAGAGTGGTCTCATCAGGTATTTCCTGAAAGACCACTCCTGTATTAACATATTTCATTTATGTGGTTGAAATCTCCTTTTTTATTATACGGTCATCTTCTTAGGACCTGCATAGTAGCGGCGGCTTGCCTCTTCCTGACGTGCCTGAGAGAAGTTGCTTACACGCTTCAGATAACCGATGATACGAGTCATGTAGTCAACATTCTTTGAATGACACTTAGGACACTCATGCAGATAACGCTTGTCTATGCATCCGCACTCGTTACAGATCGTGTTAGGAATATTGAATGTGAAGTAGTTACAGCCCTCATTAGCAGCAACCTTCAGCAACTGCATATACTGAGCCTTAGAGAGATGCTCCTCAAGGTTCATGTGCAGAGCGCTACCACCAGTAAGATGCTCGATATAAGGAGCGCCATGAAGCTTGAACTTATCCATGATGTTCAGGCTCTCATCCTCTACAACATAGAAATATGAGTTGTAGCAGTCGCGTGGCACGAAATAACCATCCTCACGATCCCACTTTGCATGCTTAACACCTACGTTCTCAGCAGGAATCATCTCACAGTTGAACAGAACGTCCTTTGTGCGATACTGCTTGTTGAGCTTCTCAACGATAGAGAGAACACCCTGAACAAACTCCTTGTACTTGTCGTTTGGAGTAATCTCAAGTCCCATGAACTCAGCAGCCTCAACAAGTCCGTTGACACCGATTGTGAGATACTGACGGCTCATATTGATATAACCAGAATCAAACAGAGGAAGCATACCATGCTCCTGAAGATCCTTCAAGTTCTCATTATAGGCAAGCTGAACCTTATGGCAGAGATCGATAACCTCCTCAAGATACTGCTTGTAGTCCTTGCCGTTGTTCACAGCATACTGAATACAGCGGTTGAGGTTTACTGTAAGAACTGACTTTGAACCTGTACTTACACCACCAGCACCAAGTGTATAAGAGAAGCCATTGTCCTGAATCTCGTTACGCAGACGGCAGCAAGAAGACAGAGAATCGGCATTATCACTCATGTAGGTGAAGAATGAATGACCCTCAGCGTACATCTCTGCAGCAAACTCACCCCACTCCTTGTCACGGCACTCGCCATTGTCGGCAAGAAGAGCCATTGTCTCAACAGGGAATGTGAGAACAGTCTTTGTACGCTCCTTGTTGAACCACTTCATGAAACGCTTCTGCAACCAAGAGAGGCTGTTCCAGTCAGGCTGTGTCCCGTCTGGGAAGTAGAAATTACCGAAGAGTGACTCGAAATAGTACTTGTCATAGTAAGCCACGTTCCAGAATACTGCCTGGAAGTTACGGGCACCTGTTGGCTGGTTGATAGAATATACAATCTGCTCAAAGCAGTCTGTTATCACCTTATCTATAGTACGCTGACGAAGTGAGAGGTCAACAACCTTGTCTGGATTCTTCCAATAATCTGCACCATACTCCTTACCGATGAAGTAGTTAAGATACATCAGGAACTCTGGAGTAGCGCAAGCACCGGAGAGCATTGAGCTGACAATGAACACCATATTTACGAAGCCACCGCAGAAGCTCTTCAAGTTTGTCGGAGCAGTAGAATTTCCACCAATGCCAGTAGTGCCGCCAATGAGCCAAGGATACATGGTTATTGAAGCACAATAAGGCGCAATGGAAGTCTCATCATTCTTATATATAAAATGGTGAGTCAGAAGGTCGATATACTTGTCCGCAAGTTCCTTGCCGTACATCTTTTTCATTCTATCCGTCAACAGACGACGGTTCAAGCGAATGAAGTTAGATTTTGGCAACTCGCCGATAAGAGTTGCAATATTTTTATGCTCGACGTTTGCGTTTGCGTCAAACTTTGAACCAGTTGCTGCATTGGCAGCTTCCATATATGAAGTAAGGAAATTCAGCTTGTCAAGGGTTTCACGATCCTCTGTATGACTCTGACGATAGAGCATGAAAGCCTTGGCAACACTAAAGTAGCCTTCCTTCATGAGCGCAATCTCAACCTGATTCTGGATATCCTCCACCTTGATATCATCTTTAATATCCAAGTGACTGATAATCTTTGAGATAGATCCAATACTATAGGTCTCACCAACAGCCTCGAAAGCCTTGATTATGGCCGTCATTATCTTATCCAGAGAGAACTGGTCGCGTGAACCGTCACGCTTGAGGATGGTAAAATTCTGAAATTCCATTGCTTTTGCTAAGTTTATATTAATTGCTGTATTCTATAATTATATGTTTATTATTTAGGTGTAATTTTCAACTACTTATCCCGCAAAAAGTTGTCCGTTTTGGAAAACTTTTCTCCAACAGGAAAAGAAAAAGTTATCCGTTTTTGAAAACTTTTCTCACCTTCCATGCTACGAAAGTTTTCCGTTTGGGATTTTTTTCTGTGTGCAAAGGTAATATTTTTTTTCTCAAATTCCAAAAGATTTTCCAATTATTTTTTCACTATTTTTCGGGCAAAAAACACGCGAAAATCATAAATCATAACTTATCAACAACTTACGTATTTTTACATAAAGAAAAAGTTTATATTGCACAAAATCACACATTAAAAAACCTTAAAAATGCCTAATTTTTCATGTCTTGCAAACCCTTGCAATCAATAATATCACGAAGCCTATACCATCCCCCTAACCACAGCATGTCAGAAGCCTATTTCCCTACCCCTTTTCCTGCTCGTGCCAATTTCCCTCACATATCATTTTTGTCTTCACCCGATTATTTTACCACTTTTTCTTGCCAATTCTTAGTTTTTCCATTATACCATAAACCTTTTTCGCAGTTCCGATGTAAGTCCGATGCAAGTCCGTTGTAAGTCCCATCTAAGTCCCATTTTTCAATAGGCGAAACACAGGTGTTATTTGTAGGATGTATATGATTTACAAACAAACAGGAGGGCACCTCTTGCGAGATGCCCTCCTATTCTATATTTGTAATATACCAACTATAACATAGCCGCAATTTGATGTTCAAGGGCATTCTTTATGAAGGAATTAATAGACTGACCTGTTTGCTTGGCAAGAAAAGCCACACGACTATGCGTCTCAGGTGATATTCTGATATTCAGAGTACCAGTATAGCTCTTATGCGCCTCTATACCCTCTTCTTCGCAATAAGCGAGATAATCATCAACAGCCTCATGAAAAGCATTAGTGAGCTCAGAAACACTTTCTCCTTCAAAATTCACAAGACCATCAATACCCTCTATCTTTCCAAAGAAAACACCATCTTTCTCTGAAAAGTTAACTGAGCCAAGGAAATCCTTATATTTTAATGTATTCATTTTGTACGTTATTTTAAATTTTACCTTTATCTTGCAGTTCCTTAAGAATCTGCTTCATCGCATATTCCTTTATAATATTACCAGGATGAGGACGATGTATCATTATAGGATGCCCATCAACATCTTTATATATTATCCTCGAGCCAGAAGTCTTTCCTTTGTTTGATTTCACATAACCAATACTGGTCAAAAGATGGTCAAGTTCATCAAAAGTGAAATCCGAAGGCAAAGACAAGAACCTCTTTCGGAGTTTATCTTTTGTTCCCATAGGCATTTACGTATTTTATTGGTTACAAAGGTAACTATTTTTTAGTTACAAACCAAATAATAAAGTAAAAAAAAGCAATTCTTTAACGAAATCATAAAAAAAACACGAAAGAGAACACCTCTTGCGAGATGCCCTCCTTATTATATTATATAACGTGAGTTCTTAATCTATCTCACTAATTCAATTTCCTTACTGCCGTTTTCCCAGCCAAAGCCGGTGAATGAAACGCTACCGCTATCTGCAGTCACAGAAACGACGAAGTTATGGATAACTTTCTGTCCATTATCGTCACACAGCACCTTTACACTACGGAACCTTGCGACAATCTGTCCCAAAGCATTCTTCTTTGTGCTCGTCACAGGACCAACCCATGCCTGCTTTGGGGTGCCCCAGAAAGCGCGATGAGCCTTAACTGCATTAATAGCCTTCTGCTCCAAGCTCGCATTGGCACTTGCAGGCATCTTACCATACTTACCCTCTTTTGCCAACTGCTTATAGGCTATCTGCATTCCCATAGCCTGCTTCATATTGGAATTTCCGTTAGTATCTGCCTTTATAGCTGCAAGATTCAAGGCTGGGTATTTTGACTTATATTCCCCAGACATAGAGCCGAACAACTCGTTAAGTCCCTTCTCCACGCTCTTCCACTCACTCTCCGTACCGTCAATTTTGTCTAAGACAATCTGCATATAGGTATAAGCCATATCGAAGAAGGCAGCACGGGCAACAGGATCGCTAAAGCTGAGACCACGATCTATGATGAACTGTGTCTGCTGCAAGCGGATAGTCTTGTCAGAAGTGGCAACGCCAGGCATTCCCTTCCAAGCCTCCTGCTTGAAGTCCCATATCATAGCATCTATGTCTTTCTTTGACTGCTTTGTCTTCCATGTGTCAGGACCAAGACCGAGGTCTATACGAGCATCAATAACGAAGTTAAGAGGCTGTTTAGCCGACATAAGCTCACAGAATGACTTATAATCCAAGCCCTTATAGCCATTCTTCATAGAGTTCTGCATCTGAGAGGCACAGTACTCGGAATAGCCAATGATGTTATTGATGTCGCCATCAACAGTCCAACTGCATTGTTTCGCATTCTTAAACTCGTATTTAGGCACAAAGTTACTCTGGTTTGAACTACTGCTCTGAGCTGCAGAATTATTGTCGCTACTTTCACTAACGCTACTAACAGTAGTAGTTGTGTTCGTAGGTTCGCTAACGGTAGTCTCTGTCTGCTGGCTCACCGTACTCTTCGTGTCATTAGTAATATTGTTCACAGTTTCCTTGGCTGCTTTCTTAACTTTGTTAGCCAATCCCTTCAAGTTACCGAACTGTGCATCAGCCACGTTGCTGAATGCGAACATGGCAAAGAGTGCCATGACAGAAATCTTCATTAAATGTCTCATGTCTTCTATTTTTTGCAATTGGTTTTAGTAAGATTTATAAAATCACGATATTTAAAAATCACTTGCAAAAGTAATCAAAATTTCTGAAACCGCCAAACAAATGCACAAAAAAAATATTTTTTACTTTTTAGAGTAAAGAGAAAGCGGTAAATACGAAAAAAGACAGTCCTTTTATCTCAGACTGCCTTTTTCATACCTTGTTTTTATCTTTTTTCGGCCTTTTTCCGACCTTCGTTATTCCTCCGTTACAGGTTCGCTTCTCCTTCGCTCTTCCTCCGCTCTTCCTCCGTACCAAAGTCGGTGCAAAGTCGGTGCAAAGTCGGTGGAGAAGCGATTTTATAGCGAAGGATCAACGAGTTTGCTTAAGAGGAGCACAAGAGTTATAACGGGAAATTAATGGTTCATAAACCTATGCTCTGCAAGCTTCTCGTATTTTGTGCCCGGACGACCGTAGTTGGCGTATGGATAGATGCTTATACCGCCACGTGGGGTGAAGATACCCGTCACCTCTATATATTTAGGATCCATGAGACGGATAAGGTCCTTCATAATGATATTGACGCAATCCTCATGGAAGTCACCATGATTGCGGAAAGAGAAGAGATAGAGTTTCAGACTCTTGCTCTCCACCATCTTCACATCGGGCACATACTGTATCTTTATCTCTGCAAAGTCAGGCTGTCCGGTAATAGGACATAGAGATGTGAACTCCGGACAGTTGAACAATACCCAGTAGTCATTCTCAGGATGCTTGTTCTCAAATGCCTCAAGTACCTCTGGAGCATAGTCCTGACGATATTCAGTCTTCTTACCAAGAGACTGAAGGTTATCATTTTCGCGATTTGCCATAAACACTCAATTGAAAATTATTACACTCTACACATTGAAGATCTTAAAGACGTTATATTTCTCCCCTGTGTCATATACATCTTCCTGTTCATGTTTCTTCACCCATCCTACGACACGTATAGTAACAGGAAGCACGATAATCTCATAGACAGTCTTCAGACATACCTGAGCAAGCATAAGCCAAGGGAGCTCGTCAGAAGGGACAACTCCACCTAATGCAAGAGGGAAGAAGATAATTGAGTCAATACCCTCACCAAACACGGTACTGAGAATAGCACGAAGTGAGAAATTCTTTCCTGCATCGCGTACCTTCATCTTGCTCATCACGTATGCATTAACGAAAGAACCGGCAAGGAAAGCCACAAACGATGCTGCAGCAATTCGGGGAGCAAGTCCGAATATATTGTGGAAACCTTCATCACCCGTCCAATACTCAGCACCAGGCAGCCAATCACACAACGCACCTACTGCGACAAAGAAGAAATTCATGAGGAAGCCAAGCCAGATAAGAAGTCTCGCCTTACGGAATCCCCACACCTCACACACCACATCATTAATGATATAGGAGATTGGGAAGACGATAACGCCACCAGTCTGGCTGTGACCGAAAAAAGCTATCTGCTTTGTCTCAAATACGTTAGACGCAATGAGACATACACAAAAGAGCACGCTGAAAAGCAGGAAAAGCACGCTCACCTGAGATGATTTCTTATTCATTTCCTTGTTTTTTAAGAGGTTACCAAGCACTCTGAAAGCCATTTACAATGGCTTTAATTGAAAATTTATAATTGATAATGGATAATTATTTCCAAAATACTAAAAATCTGAAGAAGGAGAGTCACCAGTCATTATTATAGGATCACCAACTCTGACATTCCCTTTTAGACTTCGAGTTGCTTTCTTATTGGGTTTCCAATTTAGACTCTTGCCGTCCCATTGTACTGCCATAGCATAAAATTGCCCAAGCTCTATATCCACATCAGATGAGATAGGTTGCGTCTTTACTTCCTTGCCATTTATTTCCAAGATAAGACGTGCATCCTTCATTTTCTTTCCTGTAGGAACATAAAAACTCCATATCTTAACAGTATCTCCAGGAGCAACTTTGTATTCATTCGAAGCGACTTCTTCGTCCACAGAAGAACCATAGCCATTGACTTTCTTATCTGCTGTCAAAACAACTTTTGCCTTGGAATAATACCATTTATCCTTGACATCAAAACCTTTCTGTTTGATTGTAACGCTATCGGATGAAGTATTATGAATATTTAATAGTTCAATAGTTGACAAAGAATAGCATTTACCATCTGTCTGCATTGATGAAGGTTGAGGATTGTCCCATAAAGGCATTGTTCCACTTCGTTTCAAATCAACCTTACATTCAATATTTCCACCAGACAAAGAGGATTCTGTATAACAAACGGCTAATACATCAAAAGCGGCATCCTTATTGATAGTCGAAGGAATCTCTACATCGAAAGGCAGATTTTTCTTTCCTTTCTCTTCCTCTGTTATGATAGTATCATTGGAATGTACCACTCCCGCATCATAGATGATACCATTCTGAACCATATACACAGAGAAAGAAGCTCCTTTCTTTCCCCAGTTATTCCAACAAGACCAAGTCTTATCTGGATAACCTAACAGGTAACAACCTTCCTGTTTGAAATGGTCGAACGTAAAAGTCTTAATGAACTTTTCCGGCTCGTCATCATCATCATCGCTGCTACAGCCAACGAGCGGCATACACAAGGCAGCCCCCAGCAGCCAAGGCAGATAATTGAATAACAATCTTTTCTTTTTCATTTGTAATTTCTAAACGGTGTAAACGAGATACGCCATATATCCTACGAACAAAACCAGCATTACAATGCCTTCCCAACGCTCTACCTTATACTTTGTAAAGGAGAAGAGCCAAAGAAGCACCATACTGAGCATCATCATTCCAAAGTCAAGAGGAGTTATTCCACTTATGACCATAGGCGAGATTAGACCCGTCACGCCTATTATAAGAAGTATGTTATACACGCATGAGCCTATGACATTACCCATTGCGATAGCCGACTGTCCCTTGCGAGCTGCCACAACACTTGTGGCAAGCTCAGGAAGCGAAGTACCACCGGCAACAATCGTAAGACCTATGACTGCATCACTAACACCAAGAGAAGCAGCCACATTAGTAGCAGCATCCACAAAGGCATTACTTCCGAATACGAGGCATGCAAGTCCGCCTACCAGTCTTATGACTGCTCCTAATACCGTAAGTTTCTTATCTTCTACATCCGATTCATCATCTGGAGATGCCGTCTTTGCTGCATATACCATATATGCAATGAGAAGAATAACGAACAGAGCTCCTACCCAACGGTTTATCACACCATATACACCGAAGCAGAGAAGGATGAACGAAGCACCGATAGCTACAGGAATATCCCTGCGGACTGTTCCTTTGGATACCATCATAGGGGCAACGGCTGCTGCAGCTCCGGCAATCAACAGTACATTGAATATATTACTGCCCACAACATTTGCCACAGCAAGATCGGTAGTTCCTTGAATAGCAGAGGTTAGACTTACGAACAGCTCAGGCATAGACGTGCCAAGAGCAACTACGGTAAGTCCTATGACCATTTCCGGAATACCGGCACGCTGAGCCAAAGACACAGCACCGTCAGTTAGGAAGTCTGCACCCTTGAGCACGACAAAAATGCCGACTACTATAGAAACGATATCCAATAACATTCCCTTAAGATAGGCTATATAAAGCTCAAGTTTCGCAAGCCCATGGTTACAAGGAACTTGCGAAACATGAATTATTATTTTCTGTCATCAACATTATCACCCTCTGTAGGAGCCATAGACTCCTCGAAGTCTGTAATACCAGCCTCTACGAGGATATCATACCACTGAAGGAGCTTCTTGATATCGCTTGTGTGAACGCGCTCACGGTCGAAATCAGGAAGGAAAGATCCGAAATACTCCTGAAGCTCTGCACCATTTGCCTTCTTATAGTTAAGGGATGCCTTCTTACCCTCCTCCTTGTCACGGAGAGCAGCAAGAACCTTCATCAAAGGAACATCCTCCTCATAAGTGTACATAGCAATATCTGCAAGTGAGGTAACACGGTCGGTAGCGAAAGCAGGCATACGCTTGTGGCTTGCATCGAGCGACTCAACGATAAGGTTCATCTTACCGCGTGAAACTAACTTGTAAAGTCCTGGTTTGCCAGAAATGGCAAGAATTGTCTGTTGCATTTTTCTTTTTTTGTTTTATCTTTTATGTTAGTACTTTATTCCAAACAAAGTCAATACCTTGTCTATTTGCGTATCAACGTCCTCTACCCCATCGTTTACGATGACGGCATCAGCACGTTCGGCAACTTCTTCCTGAGATATCTGTGCGTCAACCCATTGTTTGGCTCTTTCCTTTGAGATAGAGTCGCGCTTGGCAACCCTCTCAATCCTTACTTCCTCGGGAGCAACGACACACACTACCCTATCCACGGTATGCTCAAGATGTGCCTCATAGAGAATCGCACTCTCCATCCATTGAAGACCGGAATCATAGAAGTCACGTATCACGGCAGGATGAACTATTGCATTGATAGCCAGTTTGTTTTCCTCAGATTCAAGCAGGAACTTAGCCACTACAGCCTTATTCAGGGTTCTGCCATCATAGGCATCCTCTCCAATAAGTTTCATGAGTCTGTCACGTATCTCATCTGACGAAGCCATCAGTTTCTTGGCACCTGCGTCACAGTCATACACCCCGATGCCACGTTCCTTGAGCCTTTGGCAGACATACGACTTCCCTGAGCCTATACCGCCTGTTATCGCTATTCTCATAAGCCTTATCTGAGACTTTCAATAAGGTAATCCACCTGTTGCGTCTCAAGGGTTGCATTTGCAACGCCCTTTGGCACATTACGCAGAATGAGCTTGCACTTGTCAGAAGGATTGGAAGCCACATCGGCATAGTCAACCACCACGCTAAAGCTCTCTGGACGAATAGCATCTATCCTACTGCGGCCAGCCACAACCTTCACATTCACCTTTGTAGGGAAAGTACGAAGGGCTAATCCGTCAGGCATGTTAATAGAGACAATCGGCACTTGCACAATCTTCTCCGTAAGCATATCAGGATAGAATGTCGCCCTAATATAGTCAGGCACCATCTTCACCCCTTTTATCTTCTTCAGAGGAATATCCCGGGTGATAGTATCAGTAAAACCTACAAGTTCCGGATTTTCAGTAAAAAGTTCCTTTATACTATCCAATACCGTTTGTGAGGCATATATCCTGACGCTATCAGGAAACACCTCAGTACGGGCAATATAATATGTATCAGCAGGCCTTATAATACCATCGATATGCGCCCTTACCATCTTCGACATTCCGAAACTGAACAGGAAATCCAGCTTATCGGGCTTGATGGATACAATCTTACTGCTGGCATAGAACATCGAGCCAAGGCTTTTCTGTACCTCGGCGATAGGCACATTTCCCTTGCCCGTGCCACGCGCGTAGGAAGCGAAATTGAATCTAAGCGGCTTTACGATATCTCCATGCATATAGGATATCAGCACAAAACCCTTGTCTCGCACCACTACACGGATTGTATCAGGCAGAGGCTCCGTGATTACGATGTTATTAGGGATGCCGTAAAGCTGCACAGGAATGGCAATCTCTTTTTCGGTGGTCTCATTAAGTACTGTCATAAACCAGAATCCAGCACTTACGGCAAGGAAAAAGAGAAACACAAAGAACTCCTTATTCACAGCACTGAACAAGAAGTCCTTTATTACCTTGTACGGCTTGACGCCCCTTTGGGTATTCACCTAATCAGTTTATTTTGTAGGCTGAGCAGCGGTAGCATCAGCGAAGACATAGTTCTTATCGCAGGTTACCACAACACCACGAGCAATCTCTATGTCAACCGTGTTCTTCTCAAGGTTGATCTTCCTCACAGTACCATGAAGACCACCACCTGTCACAACTTCAGTACCTTCCTGAAGAGAGTTCTGGAAATTACGTATTTCCTTCTGCTTCTTCTGCTGAGGACGAATCATAAAGAACCACATGATTGCAAAGATTGCAACCATCATAATGAGCATAGAGTAGCCACCACCCTGCTGGGCCTGTGCTGCAAGAAACATTGATGTCATATAAGCCTAACCAAGCCTTCCCAAAGGGAAGGATGTTTTATAGTCACATCCCTGACTTCAGCCGCGCTTGGAGTTCGGTTTTATTATTTATACTTATTTTAATATTGTCATTTCATTCACCCCATAAGCGTTTATCTTAGTATAAACACTCCACTTGGGGGTAGAGTTTGGGGCTTTTACTTCTTCTCCGGCATTACCTTCATCAGCTTGCCAGTTTCAATGAGGTGACGAGCGATGGCGTCAAGCATACCGTTGATATATCCGCCGGAACGAGGTGTAGAATAGAGCTTTGCAAGATCCACATACTCGTTGATTGTAACGTTGACAGGGATATTAGGGAAGTTAAGCATCTCCGTGATAGCCAACTGCATGATGATGACGTCCATATATGCCAGACGTGAAAAATCCCAATTCAGGGAAGCCTCTGTCATATAGCGCTGATACTGCTCTGCATTAAGGATTGAAGCGCGGAACAGCTTACGGGCGAACTCACGGTCTTCCTCGTCACGATATTCTGGGAGCAATTCAAAGTTGGCATTCGACTTCTCATCAAAACGCTTGATGGTCTTCAATACAAATGTATCGACAACATCCTTGTCATCATTCCAGTACAGGCTTATCTCCTCGAGAACAGCAGCAAGCTCATCATTGTCCTGAATGTGCTGACGATAAATCTTACGCCACACCTCACGGTCAGCCTCGTAGCTGCTGTCTGGATCATTCATATAATCCTTATATATATCGCTTGCCTCTATCTGGAGGTAGAGTTTCTTGACATACTCGATGCTATCCTCCCAGATGTGCTTCTGTCCGTCATAGAACTCCTGCAACATCTTGTTTATCTCAAGTTGGAAAGCGAACTTGTTTTCTACGAACTTAGACGAAGGAACAGGCTGTCCTTCACGCTGAGCACGAGCCACAGCAACCTCAAGGTGCTTACGCGCCATCTTTGTCACTTCAACGATAAGCTGGAGAAGATAGTTATAAAGATGATACGATTTTGACAGACTGAAAACAAGTTCCTTTTCAGCATTGTCAATGTTATGATTACCGTTCTGGAAATACGCATAGGTAAGTTGTACGGCTTTAATACGGATTAGTTCTCTGTTAATCATTTCACCTATATTGGTCTTTTTTGTCTTTAGTGTTCATAGATTGACTGTTTCCATTAGCTAACCTGCGCTTCAGGCTACAATCTTCTTGTTTTAACGTAAGCAATGTGCGAGACATAAACGCACAATTCCAAATTTACAGTGCAAAATTATGAAAAATGATGCGATTATCCAAATAAAATAAGTTTTTTTATAAGAAAAAATGACGATTTTCATAAAAATCCTTGCTTAAGTCAAGAAATATGAGTACCTTTGCATCGCTTTTTTTTGAGCACATCCCGAAAACCGAGATGATATCTCGTGTGATGGCGAATTAAGCAATTAACAATTTATCGTTTAACAACTTAATTTAGAGTAACACAAATTATGTTAGAAATTTCAGTAAAAGGTCAGAACAGAACTGACATGGGTAAGAAGGCATCAAAGCTGATGCGTAAGGAAGGTCTCGTACCATGTAACCTCTATGGTGAGAAAAGAGACGAGAACGGTCTTCCAGTAGCTAAGGCTTTCGCTGTATCATTCGCAGAGCTCCGTAAGGCAGTTTACACTCCAAACATCTACGTTATCAACCTCGACATCGAGGGCGAGAAGCACATTGCTATCCTCAAGGAGCTTCAGTTCCACCCAGTAACAGACGCTCTCCTTCACGTTGATTTCTTCGAGGTAACTCCTGAGAAGCCAATCACTGTTGGTATCCCTGTAAACCTCGTTGGTCACGCTGCTGGTGTACGTGCCGGTGGTCGTATGAGCCTTTCTATCCGTCAGATCAAGGTTACAGCTCCTTACAGCAAGATTCCTGAGAAGCTCGACGTTGACGTTACTGCTCTTGAGATCGGTAAGTCAATCAAGGTTGGTTCTCTCCACTACGAGGGTCTTGAGCTCGCAACAGGTAAGGAAGTAGTTGTATGCTCTGTCAAGATGACACGTGCTGCTGCTGCCGCTGCTGCTGAAGCTGCTGCCGCTAAGTAAACCGCGTTTTACTGACAAAAAAGATAAAAGGGCATCTGAAAAAGGTGCCCTTTTTTTGAGTTAAGAGTGAAGAGTGAAGAATTTAAATTACACTATCTACATTACTCTTTACACTTTCAACTTTACACTATAAGGAAATGGAAAAATTCTTAATCGTCGGTCTTGGAAACCCGGGACCTGAATATCACGAAACCCGTCATAACGCAGGTTGGATGGTTGTCGATAGCTTTGCCGCAGAACAAGGCGTAACCTTCGAGGACAAGCGTTACGGCTATGTGGCAGAGACTAGTGTGAAGGGCCGTAAGCTCATTCTGCTAAAACCTACCACATACATGAACCTCAGCGGTAATGCCGTGCGCTATTGGCTTGAGAAAGAGAATATCCCGACAGAGAACCTTCTCGTCATCGTTGACGACCTCGCGCTTCCTCTCGGTAAGATACGTCTCAGAGGCAACGGCTCAAATGGCGGTCACAACGGTCTTGGCCATATTCAGCAGCTCATTGGACAGCAGTATGCTCGTCTTCGCATGGGTATAGGCAGCGAGTTCGGCAAGGGACAGCAGGTTGACTGGGTTCTCGGCAAGTTCTCTGACGAGGACAAGCAGATTCTTCAGCCTTGTATCGACACAGCACGTGAGATAATCAAGAGCTTTGTTCTTGCAGGCATCCAAAGGACAATGAACCAATACAACAAGAAGTAATGAACGAACAGGCACGCATAGACAAATGGCTATGGGCTGCACGCATCTTCAAGACTCGCAGCATCGCTGCTGACGCTTGCAAGAACGGTCGTGTAACCAAGAACGGCGTGAACATCAAGCCGAGCCATATAATAAAGATAGGGGAAACCGTATCTGTGAAGAAACCGCCTGTAACCTATTCTTTCAAGGTGCTAAAGGCGATTGAGAACCGTGTAGGTGCGAAACTCGTTCCTGAGGTTTACGAGAACGTGACAGATCCAAAGCAATACGAACTTCTTGAGATGTCGCGCATCAGCGGTTTCGTTGATCGTGCTCGCGGTACAGGTCGCCCAACGAAGAAAGACCGTCGTGCTATGGACGCATTCGTCGAGCCTGCAATGTTCGGCTTCGACGATGAATTCGATTTCGACCTTGACGACGAAGAGGAGGAATAATATAGGGTGTCTATGAAAAACATGTGTACTATGTGTACCATGTGTACCCAAAAAGATGACGAACTCACATTACCTTTCTTTTCCGTGTAGCTCACATGGTACACATAGTACACACAATACACATAATTTTTACAGACACCCTATACCTGAAAAAATCGCTCCTCCCATTTAATAATAATATATATTATATATAATATATATTATTATTAACATAAAAAAGCAAAGAAAGGAAAGAGAGGGGGTGTCTGTGAAAAATATGTGTACTATGTGTACTGTGTGTACCCAACATTCAGGATTTGCCCAGGTTACAGGTCCGTTTCACCTCCGTTACAGGTCCGTTGTAAATCCGTTCTGAATCCGTTCCCTATGTTCGGAGACATCTTGGATGCTTCACCGGGGATACGTCTTGCTACTTGCCTTGTTAAGGCTGGAGCTTTTTGGTACACATGGTACACATAGTACACATATTTTTTACAGACACCCTATCGGTGTAAAAGAAAGGGAACGAATAACTTGAATAACTAAAACACGATGGCACCTGTGAGGGCAATATGCTCGGTACTTGCAGAAGGGAATATGGCTATGGCTGCATTCCCTTTGTCGTTATCATCCTTTTCCTTCTTGGTTGTAAGCTTCTGCCAGACAGGGAGCATGAGATACGCAGCCTCACTCGACAGAATGCCTATAGCCGCACCGGCAAGAACATCATGCACATAATGTTTTCTATGCGTTACCCTGAGCGTGGCTGTAGTAGCTGCAATTGCATAGGCAGAGATACCAATCCACGGTGATACATCCTTATACTCGTGCATAACCAAATTGGCTCCACAGAAAGCCTTTGCGCTATGTCCTGACGGGAAAGCCTTATCGTCGGAGTCGTCAGGACGCCATTCATGTACGGTCATTTTCAAGCCTCCTGCTATGCCATAAGTCATGCCCCATGCAGCAACCGTTACAAACAACCTGTCTTTCAAACTATGTGCCGGCTGTGCTCCACAAGGTTCCAAAGCGAAATTCATCGCAGTAGGTACATATTGCAGATAATCCTCCACCTGTGCGTGTGCACAAGCAGAGGATACCACCATAAACATAGAAACAAATAGTTCCTTTATCATTAAAACAAACTAAAAATTATAAATTCTATTGGAATTGGCACGGTTTAGAACATTCTGCCACCACCGAAACCGCCGCCACCAAAGCCGCCACGAGGCATACCACCACCCGGCATACCGCCGCCAGGAGCACCACCGCGACCACCACGGCCACCGCCACCAAATCCACCTGGAGGAGGACCAGGCATACCACCAGGGCCACCGAAGCCGCCACGACCACCACGTGCATTCTTACCACCAAAGGCATTGAAGCGATAGATAACGTGGAGCATTGCATAGCTGTTGATACCGTTAGACCAAGAATCGGTATAACCACTTGCAGAAACAGAGTTGGTGAAGCTGCTCTTCTGGTTCAGCACATCATAGAACTGCAATGAAACTGTAAGAGGCTTACCCTTGAGGAAACTCTGTGAGAACTGCATGTTCCAGATAAACTCATTTGTGTTTGCATCACCAGAAAATCCTCTACGTGAAGACATGTGAGCACTTGTAGAGAATGCTGTACCCCAAGGTGCTGTTGCTGTAATATCAGTACCATACTGGTAATCCCATGTCTTTCTGTCCTGATTTGGCTGGAGCTTGTTCTTGTTGATTGTATAGCTCACGTTACCGTTAAGTTCAACCTCAAGCCAACTGTTACGATAGCTGATACCAAGGTTCTCACCGAGCGATGTACTGCGAGTATAGTTCTTCTGTATATCATCTGGAGTACCTGGCTTTGCAAGGTTCACGTAGTTCACGCTGTTGTTATAGCGGATATTAGTGAAGGTGTTAAAGTTCCAAACACCCATTGTATCAATAGCAGCATTATACATAATGGCACTCATGATATTCCAGTCACCATTGATGTTCATTGGCTTTGTTGTCTGTACACCCGTCTTCTCATCGCGTGTCACCATATTTGATACGCTGTTGCGAGTATTATTATAGTTTACAAATGCCATTACACTACTGAAGTGGCTCTGTATATAGTTATTGTAACGAAGTTGTGCACTCTGTGTGAAAGAAGGCTTCAACTCAGGATTACCAACCCTGATTCTCATAGGATTACTATCATCAGTTATTGGTAACATATCATCCATATCTGGCTGACTGGTTCTTGCACGATAGTTAAGACGGAGAGTCTTTCTTCTATTGAACTTATAATTGAAATCAAGAGTAGGAGTGAAATTGCTCACACTACGCTCAACATCAAAGTTCTTTCCCATCTTATATGACAGAAGGTGCTGAGTCTGTGGCTGAAAGAGCACACCAAGATTGAGGTTGTAAGCGTTTGTCGTGCGACGCCATGTCAACTCAATTTCATGTAAATAGTTCTTACGCTCTGAGCTACGGCTCTGAATAGAGTCATAATAATGAGACAAAGGATTTAAACTTGTGTAAGGATCCAGGAAATCATCAAAACAATTATATCTCAGTTCTATTTTTCGTCTAGATATTGGATCGTATCCAAATGAACCATCACTAAAGTCATATGTACTCTGATCATTGTCGCTGTAGTTGTACCTATACATATACCTCAACACGAGGAAAGAGTACTGTGACAAACGTTCTGTATAAGAAGCTGAAACCTGATAGTTATAGCTGTTTGACGGAGTTGTTTTATAACGGTTAGTGAGTCGCAAAGAGTCAGAACCATCGTGAGCCTTCTCTTTATAAAGGAAATCGTTTTGTGTGCTAAGAGACTCATTATCACGATCATTCTTACCATATCTACCCTGAATGGTAATACTATTGCCACGGCTTGAAAGTTTACGGCTTAAAGTAGCATTCACATTAAACTGCAAAGAATTGTTGCCACCAAGGTTCCTATTTGAACTTTGGTTAACAAAGGCTTCAGGATGCGAATTATACAAACTTTCCCTTATCTTCTGATCAAAGAGGTCTGAATTCGCATCATAAGAGTAAGGATCCTCTGAGAATTCCGCGCCATCACTCTCTGAATGTGAATCCCCATTAGAGAAGGAAAGACTTGGACGCACCTGAATAGTAGTCATAGTATCTGGATGCCACTCCAAACGACCGCCGAAGTTGAAGTTGTCATTACGGCTCTGTGAAGTTGACATATTGATATTATATGATGGAGTTTTGTTCAAAGTGTTCCAAGAATAGGTTTTTGAAACATTATCAGCATCACTATGATTCCAACGGCCATTGAGGTCGAAGATTATCTTGTTCGTAATCTCGTAGTTATAGTTAAGGGCAACCATCTTGTTAGCCTGAAGGCCATTGCCTGCACCGCCACGACCACCACGGCCACCAAAGCCACGGTCGTTAGTGTTATTTGCATTACCCATTAGCATGAGACGGTCATTATCCTTCATTATACCAGCCATAACACGTCCTGCATAACGGTCATGTGTACCAGCAGCAAGGTCAGCATTACCGAGGAAGCCCTTGTTCATACCAGGCTTGATACCGAAGTCAAGAATCATATTCTCCTCACCGTCATCAACACCTGTCATACGAGCCATATCCGATTTCTCGTCATAAGCCCTTACCTTTTCAATGATAGATGTAGGGAGGTTCTTCAGAGCTGTCTGGCTATCACCATTCATAAACTCCTTACCATCAACCTTGATTTTCGTCACCTCCTTACCATTGATTTTGATTTTACCATTCTCATCAACCTGTGCACCAGGCAGACGCTTCACGAGTTCTTCTACAACAGAACCCTCAGGAGTACGATAAGCAGCTGCATTATATATAAAGGTATCCTCTTTCACAACAAGCTTCTGAGCCATACCCTTAGCTACGACTTCCTTCAACATTACAGCATCAGTAGCCATATTGATCTTTCCGAGAGCAATATCCTTGCCTTCAGCCATAGTAACGTTACGATAGACATTACTATAACCGATGTTAGTCAATCTCAGAATGTACTTTCCATCTTCAGGAACCGTAATCTTAAAAGTACCGTCCTCTGCCGATGCTGCTCCTGTAACATACGTGGAGTCAGTCTTCAGCAACTGAACAGTCGTCTGCATAAGAGGCTCCTTTGTCTCTTTGTCATAAATTGTACCGCTTATGACACTGTTCTGTGCCATTGCTCCAGAGCAAACGAGCAGCAACGAAGCAAACGCGAATAGTCTTTGTTTCATATTATATTGTTTATTATGATTTTTCCTTTTTTAAACGAAGTTTTCCAAGTGCTAGATATGAATTATCAATCTTCTTTACTCTTTACACTATCTACTTTACCTTTTCAATAATAGTAGTTCATAGTTTTCGAGTATGACAAATATGCATATCCTTGTTTCCTGCACTTTTCGTACTTCCCAACTTTTGAACCGATTCAACTAATATACGAGAATATTGATAAAAAGTTTAACGCATTTTGATAAATTTTTTGTTTTTTCTCGAAAATATGTGTATCTTTGTACCCGAAATATAAAAAAGGCTAAAGACAAATGGCTATTGTATAAGGACGAATGGCTGAAGACTCTCGACTTCCTCCCTTCTTCCCACGACAAATCTAAAGAAAATATAAAGTTGGAATAGTATAGTTTCTAAGGAGTGACAATCAGCAATTTGGCCATTAGCAATTAGAAAACGACCACAATGAATCAAAGAGTCATTATATCCCAGGACCTCGAAAAAGAGTTGGCTTCAGCCATTGCTGACTGTGAGCACGACCGTATCTTTGTCCTGACTGACACCACCACCGTAGAGAAGTGCTGGCCCGTAATCAGCAGCTACAAGTGTCTCTCGGATGCACAGATGATAACAATCGGTGCTACCGATATGGAGAAGACACTGGAATCAACTGCCCACGTATGGGAAGGACTGCAGAAAGGCGGTGCTACACGCCATTCACTGCTAATCAATCTCGGAGGCGGTATGATAACTGACCTTGGCGGCTTTGCAGCAAGCACATTCAAGCGCGGCATCAACTTCATCAACATACCTACCACTCTGCTATCTATGGTAGATGCTTCTGTAGGCGGAAAGACCGGCATCAACTTCGGAGGACTGAAGAACGAGATTGGTGTGTTCAATGATTCTAAATATGTGATACTCTGCACAGAGTTCCTCAAGACTCTCGACCACGAGAACATTGCATCAGGCTATGCAGAGATGCTGAAACACGGTCTTATTCTGCGTAAGGCCTTCCCTGTTTCAGAGGCAACGAAAGCCGACTATACTGCCATGTGGGCTGAACTTGTGAGCTTCGACCTCATGAACCCAGATCTCAAGCAACTGCAGCGAATGGTGGCTGAGAGCGTTCAGGTAAAGGAGCGCATAGTGGAGGAAGATCCCCACGAGCATGGCATCCGCAAGGCTCTAAACCTCGGCCACACCGCAGGTCATGCCTTCGAGTCATGGGCAATGATGCACAAACCTGTGCTCCACGGCTATGCCGTAGCATGGGGTATAATCCCGGAACTTTACCTTGCCGTAAAGAAAACAGGATTCCCTACACAGATAATGCGTCAGACGGTACAATTCATCCGTGAGAACTACGGCGTACTGCCAATAACTTGCGATGACTACCCTACCCTTCTCGAACTCATGTCACACGACAAGAAGAATATTGCAGGCGTTATCAACTTCACCCTACTCGGAGGCATCGGTGATATCCGTATCAACCAGACAGCCACAAAAGACGAGATAGAGGAAGCGCTTGATTTCTTCCGTGAAGGATAATTAAACATACGCCTTTGCATCCTGCCAACTGGTAGGGTGCAAAGGCGTAACCAATTTTTCACAAAGACAATTTTTCACATTGTAATATAAATAAAAAATATGTCACCCTTATTAATTCTGAAACTTGTCGGTTCACTTGCCCTACTGATGTACGGTATGAAGTCAATGAGTGAATCATTACAGAAAATGGCTGGTTCACAGCTGCGTCACGTACTTCAGGCAATGACCAAGAACCGATTCACGGGCATGCTGACAGGTGCTTTCGTAACGGCATCTGTACAATCCTCTACAGCTACAACGGTCATGACCGTGAGCTTCGTTAATGCAGGTCTGCTAACGCTTGCACAGGCTATCTCCATCATTATGGGTGCCAACATCGGTACCACATTCACAGCATGGATCATGTCTGCGGGTTTCTCGTTCAACATCACCGACTTCGTGTGGCCGGCATTCTTCATTGCCATTATCCTTATATATAGTAAGAGGCGCAAGTCCGTAGGTGATTTCCTGTTCGGTGTCAGCTTTCTCCTGCTCGGTCTTGGCACTCTGAAGGCTACGGGAACAGACATGCACTTGGAGGAAATCCCTGCTGTGATACATTTCTTCGAGTCATTTGAGGACAACTATTTCTCATACATCATCTTCCTCATCATAGGTGGCATAATGACCGTATGCGTGCAATCATCTGCAGCAGTAATGGCTATAACAATGGCATTGTGTTCAACAGGTGTCATGCCTATCTATCTTGGCATAGCACTCGTTATGGGTGAGAATATAGGAACTACCGTTACATCAAACGTAGCAGCACTCACAGCCAACATACAGGCTCGAAGAGCAGCCTTCGCCCACATGTTCTTCAACATATTCGGCGTTCTCTGGGCACTCTGCATCTTCCGTATATTCATCAACTTCGTCTGCGGCATTGTAGGCTTCCCTACCGAGGGTGCCACAGCAGCCGACGCAAAGCTCCTTCCTACTGTACTGGCAACGTTCCACACAACGTTCAACGTAATCAACACAGCTATCCTCATCTGGTTCATACCTTACATTGAGCAGATTGTCTGCCGTGTAATTACCAAGACCAAGGGCAAGGACGACGAAGAAGAGTTCAGACTTCGCTTCATCAGTTCTGGCTTCATGCAGACTCCTGAGCTCTCTGTGCTTGAGGCAGAGAAGGAAATACGCTCATTCTCTTCACACACACAGAAGATGTTCCATCTCGTATGGGAGCTTCTGTCAGAGAAGAACAAGACCGACTTCGTGAAGAAATACTCACGTATTGAGAAGTATGAGGCTATTACCGACAACATCGAACTTGAGATTGGTCACTATCTTAACGAGGTTTCTTCAGAACGCCTTTCTGATGCTACCAAGGCAAAGATTCGTGCTATGCTCCGTGAGATATCTGAGATTGAGTCTATCGGCGATTCTTGTTATAATATAGCACGCTCACTCAACCGTAAGATTTCAGGCAAGGAAGACTTCACAGAGGAGCAGTACAGCCATATCACACAGATGATGGGACTTGCAGATCAGTCACTTACTGAGATGAACACCCTCATGACCGGCTATCGCGAGACACTTGATATCAATAAGGTATTCAACATTGAGACTGAGATCAACAACTTCCGTAACCAGCTCAAGAGTCAGAATATCACAGATATCGACGAACAGAAATACACCTATGCCATCGGCACTATATACATGGATATCATCTCTGAGTGCGAGAAACTCGGTGACTATGTAGTGAACGTGGCAGAAGCTCGAATGGGCATAAGACAGAGACCGCAGAATACAAAGAACAGGCAATAAAGCCCCCTCCATCCCCCCCGAGGGGGGGAGCTTTTATATAGTATTTTCAATCATAAAGGCATAAACAAAGATTGCCGCTCATAGGTTCCAAAATGGATTTCCTATGAGCGGCAAAACTATATAACATCCTTCCCTTTGGGAAGGCTTGGTTAGGCTTTACTTTCCTAACAACTTATTAGCTGCGTTGCCAATAGCAGTATTAGCCTTGTTGGCAGCATCATTTACCTTGTCAGCAGCCTTGTTGGCAGCATCATTTACCTTTGTCTCTGCCTTTGCCTTGGTCTCATTCACCTTAGTCTCAGCAGCAGACTTTGCATTGTTTGCGGCATTGGTAGCAGCAGCCTCAGCTGTATTCTTTGCAGCATCACCAACAGTCTTGGCATCAGCCTTTACGGCAGCAACAGCATCTTCAGCAGTAGCCTCTGCACTTGTTGGAAGGTTCTTGATACCGTCAATGAGAGAAACAACAGTTGCGCTGCTAGCAGCAGACTTGAGTGACTCAGAGTTATTGCTTATGAACTCCTGAATCTTGAGGGCATACTTCTTAGCCTCCTCAACCTTGCCTTCCTCTACGAGCTTGGCATACTCTTCCTTAACCTTTGTGAGTGTAGCCTCAATCTTTGAAGCGTCCTTTGTCTCAGCACCGAGAGCCTCTTCAAGGGCTGTGGTAACCTCCGTTGCCTCATTCTCACCAACAGCAACAGCTACTGTATCTTCTTTAACTTCCTCATTTGAAGCAGCCTTGTTGCCGCAGCTTGCGAGCGCAAAAGCTACGCAAGCGAAAAGAAATACCTTTTTCATTTTGCTTAGATTTAATAATTTCTTGTTTACGTTTAAGTTTTTTATTAGCGGAAACCGCCATTTAGCTTTTATGAGCGACAAAGGTAATAATCTTTTTCAATATAGCAAAAATTATCACATTTTTTAACCATTTAGCCTCTTATTTCTCCCATCACAAATAGGACATACAATGGAATTTGCCTTTTCTCTTGGTGATATGAGAAAAATATCTTACCTTTGCAGAGTCGAAAAAAACATAGTTATGAAAACAGCAAAAATCTACTCAATATTAATGATGACGGCAATTCTGCTGACATCAACAAGTTGTGTAAGCGAAAAACTTGTACCAACTCCTTGCCCGAATAATCCGGTTGCATCAGCATCATTCAAGGCTTCAACCCAAATGGCATTCCCAATTTTGGCAAAAGTCGATTCATTTGCCAAACCTAACGAGAATATCTGCATCTCACCAATCAGTTTGTCTGAAGCATTGGCTATGGTTGCTAATGGAGCTAACGGCAATACTCTGAGGCAGATAACTAATGTTATTGGCACACCTAACGATAGCATAGAAAAGGTGAGCGAGGCATTTGGTACTCTTAACAAATACCTTGCCACAGCCGATGAATCTTCTACTGTCACTTTTGCAAACTCCATTTGGATTGACAAAAACATCAAGGTTAAGGATGAATTTATTGATAAAAACAAAGAACTACTAAGTGCGGAAACCATTAATCAGGAATTAGCTTCCTATGAAACAAAGAAAAACATTAATTCTTGGTGCGAACAAAAAACTAATGGCAATATCAAAGAGTTTCTAAAAGAACCTCTTTCCGTAAATGATGAAATTGTGCTTATTAACACTTTGCACTTCAAAGCAAGATGGAAAGATGAATTTAGCAAAGAGGAAACGAAAGAGGCAGATTTCACGAATTATGACGGATCTAAATCCAAGGTCATGATGATGAACATGAGTTTGGAAGGCCTTGCTTGCCCAGGCAAAAAGATGGATATGGCTATATTCCCTTATGGTAATGAGACTTTCTGTATGGAAGTTTTCCTGCCACATGAAGGTGAAAACCTTGATAGTTGCCTTGCAAATTTTACTGCCGAGAATGTAGAGAAAATGGAAAACTGGGCAGCCAAATTTGACGAAGTAAATATAAGTATGCCTCGTATGGAACTAAAATGCGAGACTGATTTCAGCGAGCCACTCAAGGCTATGGGTATGACTGAGGCATTCTCGCAAAATGCTGATTTCTCGGGCATTAGCGATAACGGAGGAAGCATTTCGAAAGTCGAACAGGCCACTACAATAAAAATTGACGAAGAGGGAACTGAAGCCGCAGCAGTAACAATGGACAGATGTTATACTATCTCTGCAATAATGAACCCTAGAACTCTTGATTTTAATATGAACCGCCCATTTGCCTATATCATCCGCGAAAAGGTTTCTAGAACTATCCTCTTCATGGGCAAGGTAAGGAAGCTCTAACTTCGTTCATTCTTCGTTCTTCCTTCGCTCTTCCTCCGTACCAAAGTCGGTGCAAAGTCGGTGCAAAGTCGGTGCAAAGTCGGTGCAAAGTCGGTGAGAGAGCGGAGTTACATCGAGTTTGGTACGGAGGATCATAGGAGAATCAAGGGAAGAACTGTTGATTTTCTGCTAACGTATAAAAACCTTACACACACCAAAGTTTTCATAGTATAACCATTTGATTTTATGCAAATTGTGAGCCAGAATGGGCGAAACAAGGAAAATAAACGGTAGAAAGTTTGGTTTGCACTCGAAAATTTAGTAACTTTGCACTCACAAATCAGAGACGGGCACCGCTCTGCGAGCGACAAGCCCTATTTGTTTCGTGCGAAGAAGCACTCACAAATCAGAGACGGGCACCGCTCTGCGAGCGACAAGCCCTATTTGTTTCGTGCGAAGAAGCACCCACAAATCAGAGAATTATCGATAATTAACAAACAGAATATTCTAATGAACATACTTGAACTTAGTGAGCAGGAGATAGGCAGACGCGAGAGTCTGCAACAGCTTCGTGACATGGGCATTGAGCC
The DNA here is from genome assembly GCA_900315105.1 of uncultured Prevotellaceae bacterium. The sequence goes on from OMXX01000002.1 coordinate 79,862, forward strand.
ATATCCTGCAGCAGAATACGTGGTTGACGCTTGGAGCGATGACATTCGTGAGAACTTCGTTGACCTCCCTACAGAGAAGGATGCAGAGGGCAATGAGGTGCCTGGCACACCAACTCCAGAGAACAGCCGCATGGTAAGCATTGCCGGCCGTATGATGGGCCGACGCATCATGGGTAAGGCTGGTTTTGCAGAGCTTCAGGACTCAAAAGGCCGTATTCAGGTCTATGTTAAGCGTGACGAAATCTGTCCAGGCGAGGACAAGGAACTCTACAACACCGTATTCAAGAAACTCCTCGACATCGGTGACTTCATCGGCGTTAAGGGTTATGTGTTCCGCACAAAGACTGGCGAGATTTCAGTTCATGCTCAGGAGCTTACACTTCTCTCTAAGTCACTCAAGCCTCTGCCAATCGTAAAGACCGATGCAGATGGTAATGTATACGACAAATTCGATGACCCAGAGCTTCGCTATCGTCAGCGTTATGTTGACCTCGTAGTGAACGATGGCGTTAAGGAGACCTTCCTCAAGCGTGCAACCATCATTCGCACTATGCGTAACATCCTTGATGGAGCAGGCTATACAGAGGTTGATACTCCTATTCTCCAGAATATCGCAGGTGGTGCTTCTGCTCGTCCATTCATCACCCATTTCAACGCTCTGAATCAAGATATGTATATGCGTATCGCTACAGAGCTCTATCTGAAGCGCCTTATCGTAGGCGGTTTCGAGGGTGTTTATGAGATGGGCAAGAACTTCCGTAACGAGGGTATGGACAAGACCCACAACCCAGAGTTCACATGTATGGAGCTTTACGTATCATACAAGGATCTCAACTGGGGTATGGGCTTCACAGAAAAGATGCTCGAGACTATCTGTACCGCTGTTAACGGCAAGCCAGAGGTTGAGATTGACGGTAAGGTTATCTCATTCAAGGCTCCATTCCGCCGCCTCCCTATCCTTGATGCCATCAAGGAGAAGACTGGCTACGACCTCTATCCTATGAACGAGGATGAGATTCGTGAGGTTGCCAAGAAGCTCGACATCGAGGTTGACGAGACAATGGGTAAGGGTAAGCTCATCGACGAAATCTTCGGTGAGACCTGTGAAGGCACATTCATCCAGCCTACATTCATTACAGACTACCCTGTTGAGATGTCACCTCTTACAAAGATGCACCGCTCAAAGCCAGGTCTGACAGAGCGTTTCGAGCTTATGGTTAACGGTAAGGAGCTTGCAAATGCATATTCAGAGCTTAACGACCCTATTGATCAGGAGCAGCGTTTCATTGACCAGATGAAACTTGCTGACAAGGGTGACGACGAGGCAATGATCATCGACCACGACTTCCTCCGCGCTCTTCAGTATGGTATGCCTCCTACATTCGGTATCGGTATCGGTATTGACCGTCTCGTAATGCTGATGACAGGCAAGTTCGCTATCGGTGAGGTTATGCTCTTCCCTCAGATGAAGCCAGAGAAGAAAGCTCCACGCTCAAGCATAGCTGAGTGGGCTGAGATTGGTGTCTCTGAGGAGTGGGCTTATGTAATGCGCAAGGCTGGCTTCAATATGATCAGCGACATCAAGGAAGAGAAAGCGCAAGGTCTTCAGCAGAAGATTGGCGAGATCAACAAGAAGTACAAGCTTGGCTACGAAAAGCCATCACTGGACGAGGTTCAGAGCTGGATTGACAAGGTACAGGAGTAACTCTAGATAAACTAGTTCTTCTACTTTTTCTAGCAACTCCAGAAATTCTAGATTTTCTAGACAAGACAAATGTTCAACTGTGGAAAAATAGCAATTATCGGTGGTGGTAGCTGGGCAACAGCTATTGCCAAGATTATTGTTGAAAATACCCACCACATAGGCTGGTACATCCGCCTTGATGATCGCATAGAGGACTTCAAGCGCATGGGGCATAACCCTGCGTATCTCACAAGCGTTCATTTCAATATGGACGAGATATTCTTCTCTAGCGACATCAACAAGATAGTACAGGCGTATGACACACTGGTATTCGTGACACCTTCCCCATACCTGAAGAATCACCTCAAAAAACTGAAGGTGAGGATAAGGGATAAGTTTATCGTCACAGCCATCAAGGGCATCGTACCAGAAGAGAACCTTGTGTGTTCGGAATACTTCCACAACGTAATGGACGTGCCATACGATAACATCGCCTGTATCGGCGGTCCTTCACATGCAGAGGAGGTAGCCCTTGAGCGTCTGTCATACCTCACAATAGCATGTGAGGATCAGGACAAGGCAAATGCTTTCGCTGAGACTATCAGTGGCAGATTCATCAAAACAAAAACCTCGAATGATGTCATCGGCATTGAGTATGCTTCTGTATTGAAGAATGTATATGCCATCGCAGCAGGTATCTGTTCAGGACTGAAATACGGAGATAACTTCCAGGCCGTTCTTGTAAGCAATGCCTTGCAGGAGATGCACCGTTTCCTTGAGAGTATGCATCCGTCAGAACGCAACGTAGCAGACTCAGCCTATATGGGTGACTTGCTCGTGACATGCTACTCCAAGTTCTCACGAAACCGCACATTCGGTTCAATGATAGGTAAGGGCTACTCTGTGAAATCAGCACAGATAGAGATGGAAATGATAGCCGAGGGCTATTTCGGAACAAAGTGTATGAAGGAGATAAACCGCCACATGCACGTGAATATGCCAATCCTCGATGCTGTGTATAACATTCTGTACGAGCGCATTAGCCCACAGATTGAAATCAAGCTGCTGACGGATTCGTTCAGGTAAAAGAGCCAACCTAGGGCCTGGCCCCTCACCCGTCACTACTTGACACCCTCTCCCCAAGGGGCGAGGGAAAAGTTACAATCTTTCGGTAATAAGGGTAAAAAAAATAAACAATAATACCACTTATGGCAGTTCGTTTACTAACCATAAGTGGCATTTTTGTTTGCGAGAAAGTTTAGCTCGTCCTCCGTAATTAGAAATACATACTTTCCCTCGCCCCTTGGGGAGAGGGTGTCACATAGTGACGGGTGAAGGGCTAGGCTTTATAATAAGGAGTATTATACGTCAGATTAACAACACCGTTGTTATTACTTACAGTAACGGTGGTGCCGTCATTTGAAACAACGTAAGTGTAGCTGTTATCAGCCTTATTCTTCAGGTGATATACAACGTTGAAGGTCTTTACGATGACATCGAGGGCGTTAGACTCTTTCATCGGGATCTCAACGATGAGCTGACCAAGCTTGCCTTGCTTTGATACTTTCTCATAGTTGAAATGAAGGACGATATCCGTACCCTGGCAGTTACCCACAAGACCGTTCTTCACATCGTCATAGGCATAACCCTTGGCACTTACCTGCTTTGTTATATCAGCGATATTCCCATTCAGGTCAATACCGTCAAATTCAAAAGCGTTTACGTTAATACTCATTACCAGTGCGAAAACTGCAAAAAAGATTTTTTTCATAGTCGTTGTATTTTTATTTTAGTTATTTTCAAAAGCAAATTTAGTATTTTCTTAGTTATATCAATATAAATCACTATTTCAATTAACAATAATTAACCCACGATGAAACCTATGTAACAATTGCATGGAAAAATAGTCAAGTTTTCATAAATTATTTTGGGTATATAGAATATTTTTGGTATTTTTGCAAGCAATAATTACAATATTAACTATTAAATTATAAAACGCGCAAATGAAAAGTATCTCACTTGACATTACAAAGGCTCAGCAGTTCCTTCCTGCTGGTGCAATATCAGCTTACAAAGCAAAGGTAGCAGAAGCTCAGAAGGGACTGGAAGAAGGAACTGTCCCTGGTAGTGATTTCCTTGGCTGGCTTCATCTCCCATCATCCATCACCCCAGAGTTCATCAAGGAAGTGAAGGCTGTTGCAGAGATTCTCCGCTCAAAGTCAGAGGTTGTGGTTGTTGCCGGTATCGGTGGCTCATACCTTGGTGCACGTGCCGTTATCGAGGGTATCAACAACAGTTTTGACTGGCTCATTCAGGACCGTAAGAATCCAGTAGTTATCTTCGCAGGAAACAACATAGGCGAGGACTATCTCTCTGAGCTTACAGAATATCTCAAGACAAAGAAGTTCTCTATCATAAATATATCCAAATCTGGTACAACAACCGAGACAGCCCTTACTTTCCGTCTGCTTAAGACTCAGCTCGAGGCTCAGGTTGGCAAGGAAGCCGCAAAAGGACTTATTGTTGCTGTTACCGATGCAAAGAAAGGCGCAGCACGTATGTGTGCTGACAAGGAAGGCTATAAGACATTCGTTATTCCAGATAACGTAGGCGGCCGTTTCTCTGTTCTTACTCCTGTAGGACTTCTGCCAATCGCTTGTGCTGGTATCGACATTGAGCAACTCGTGGCTGGTGCTCAGGCAATGGAGAAGCAATGCGGCATCGACGTTCCTTTCGAGGAGAACCCGGCAGCCGTTTATGCAGCAGTGCGCAACGCACTCTATGCAAGCGGCAAGAAAATTGAGATTCTCATGAACTATCAGCCAAAGCTGCACTACTACATGGAGTGGTGGAAGCAGTTGTTCGGCGAGTCAGAGGGTAAGGACGGCAAGGGAATCTACACAGCTTCATGCGACTTCACCACAGACCTTCACTCTATGGGTCAGTGGATTCAGGAAGGCGAGCGTACCATCTTCGAGACCTGTATCTCTGTGGAGAACCCGGAGAAGAAGCTTCTATTCCCATCAGACGCAGAGAACCTTGACGGACTTAACTTCTTGGCTGGCAAACGTATAGACGAAGTAAACAAGAACGCAGAACTTGGTACTCGTCTGGCTCACGTTGACGGTGGTGTGCCTAACATCCTCATCTCAATAGAGCGTCTTGATGCATACAACTACGGTCAGCTCATCTACTTCTTCGAGAAGGCTTGTGGCATCTCTGGTCAGTTACTCGGCGTAAACGCATTCAACCAGCCTGGTGTAGAGGCTTACAAGAAGAATATGTTTGCCCTTCTCGAGAAACCGGGCTACGAAGAGGCAACAAAGGCAATCAAGGCTCGTCTGGAGCAGGAAAAATAAAAAATGTTAGAAGAAATAAAACAATACATGAAAGAGCACGGTCTTGAGGCATATCGCCCCAAGACCGTTCTTTTCGATATGGATGGCGTGCTTTACGACTCCATGAAGTTTCATGCCATAGCATGGAACAAGGCAATGGCAAAGTACGGCATTGACATGCCCGAGATTGAGGGCTATATGTATGAGGGTATGCGTGGCGTTGAGACAATAGCCATTAAGTGCCGTGAACAGTTGGGAAGAGAGATTTCAGAGGACGAGGCAATGGAGATGTATCTTGAGAAATCACGCATATTCCATTCAATGACAAAGGCGACTATAATGCCAGGTGTCAAGGACTTGCAGCGTTTCATGCTTTCAAGGGGAATGCAGATAACGGTTGTAACAGGAAGCGGTCAGCCACCGTTGCTTGCAGGTCTGGCACGTGATTTTGAGGGGCTTATTGATGCAGACAAGATTGTATCAGCTAAAGACGTGAAGCAAGGCAAGCCCGCTCCTGATCCATATCTCTTAGGTATGGATAGGATGGGCAGCAAGCCAGAGGAAACGATAGTGGTGGAGAATGCTCCGCTCGGTGTTCAGGCAGGAAGAGCAGCCGGATGCTTTGTCATTGGCGTAAATACAGGTCCGCTACCAGACAGTCAACTGAAAGATAACGGAGCGCACATTGTGTTCCACGATATGTTTGAGGTTAAGGACGCTCTGGAGCGTTTCCTTGATGGTCAAGATTAAAAATCACCTAATTCAAAGCATATTCCAAGGATAGTTTTGGTGATTTCAATTCTTTTTCATAATTTTGCAGAATAATTGTCGAATATGGAAATTAACAATTCATCATACTATCTTCCTTCGGAATGGCATAAGCAGGTTGCCGTTCAACTGACTTGGCCTCATGCAAAAACCGACTGGGCACCTTATCTTGAGGACATTGTGCGCATGGAAGTGCGTATGGCTGACGAGATAACAAAGCGTGAGGATCTTATCATCGCCACACCTGAGAAAGATGCAGTGAGAAAACTACTTGCAGCCCAACTGTCTGAACAGCAACTCAATAGGGTAAAAATAGTAGAGATGCCTACCGATGACACATGGGCTCGTGATCATGGTGCAATAACCCTTCTGCCTCGTATAGAGGATGGGGAGAAAACAGGAAAAAACATCCTTCTCGACTTTTGCTTCAATGGATGGGGAAAGAAATTTCCTGCCGATAATGATAACCGCATCACACAGAATCTAAATTGCAGTGGGGCGTTTGAGGATTATTACGATTATGTAATTAAAGACCAACTTGACTTCGTGCTTGAAGGCGGCAGCATTGAGAGCGACGGCAAAGGTACGGTTTTCACTACTTCACAATGTCTTCTGGCTCCAAACCGCAATCAGCCTCTCTCAAAGGAGGGAATAGAAAACTACCTGAAGAAGGTGCTTTGCGCAGAACGCATTGTATGGCTCGAGCATGGCAACCTCATAGGCGATGATACAGATGGTCATATAGACACCATCGTGAGGATTGCGCCTGATGACACTATTCTCTATGTGAAGTGCTATGATGAAAAGGATGAGCAGTTTGAGGACTTCGACGCCCTTGAGGCTCAGTTGAAATGCCTTCGAACGAAAGAAGGCAAGCCTTACCGTCTTTTGCCTCTGCCTATGCCAAAGGCGATGTATGACGAGGACGACAGGCAGCCAGCCACATACGCCAACTTCCTGATTATAAACGGTGCCGTACTTGTTCCGACATATAATCAGCCAGATCTTGACAAGAAAGCTATAAACATCATCCGACAGGCTTTCCCTGACCGTGAGATAATAGGTATTGATGCTCAGGTAGCCGTTAGGCAACATGGATCTCTGCATTGTCTGACGATGCAGTTCCCTTGTGATAATTAGGATAAGGGGCAAAGAGTTAAGTGGAAAGTAGAAAGAGTAAAGTACCTTTTTCGTTGATTTTAAATGTTTTCTTAGATGAAAGAACTTAAAATAGGAATACTCCAACAGCACAACGTAGCAAGTCGCAAAGTCAATATGACGCGCCTTGCAGAGGGCATTGTTGACCTTGCACGACGTGGTGCACAGCTAATTGTTCTTCAAGAACTACATAACTCGCTGTACTTCTGTCAAACAGAGTCGGTAGATAACTTCGAGCTTGCAGAACCGATTCCTGGTCCTTCCACCAATTTCTTTGGGGAGATAGCCAAACAACTGGGCGTAGTAATCGTCACATCGCTCTTTGAGCGCCGTGCTCCGGGACTTTACCACAATACAGCCGTAGTAATAGAAAAAGACGGCTCTATCGCAGGAAAATACCGTAAGATGCATATTCCTGATGACCCAGCCTACTACGAGAAGTTCTATTTCACCCCTGGAGACCTTGGATTCCAGCCAATACAGACCTCTGTAGGCCGACTCGGCGTTCAGGTGTGTTGGGATCAGTGGTATCCGGAAGGAGCGCGTCTGATGGCTCTTGCAGGGGCAGAGATTCTCATCTACCCTACTGCCATAGGCTATGAGAGCACGGACACCCCTGAGGAACAACAGCGCCAGCGCACAGCCTGGACAACCGTTCAGCGTGGTCATGCTGTGGCTAACGGACTTCCTGTTGTCGCAGTAAACCGTGTAGGCTACGAGCCTGATCCAAGCGGTCAGACTAACGGTATTCAGTTCTGGGGCTCTTCATTCGTGGCAGGTCCACAGGGCGAACTGCTCTATCAGGCATCTACAAACGAAGAGGAGAGCGTCATCGTGGCAATAGACATGGAGAGAAGCGAGAATGTACGCCGTTGGTGGCCATTCCTCCGCGACCGTCGCATAGACGAGTTCCATGACCTTACAAAGAGATTCAGAGACTAATTTTTAGAATATAAGAAGTTCAAGGAGTACAAGAAGTTCAAGACAATAGTTTTACAAAGCGAGGGCATATAATCCCCGTTATGCTCAATATTCATACGTCTTGACCTACTTGCACTCCTTGTACTTCTTAATCTCCTTTAGAAAAATGGCAAACGACAAGAAACCCGCTGCGCAACAACAGCATGACGCCATCATGGCTAACCTGCGCAATAAGATATACAAGCCCATATACATCCTTATGGGCACAAAAGAGGGTACTGAGAGCTATTTCATAGACAGTATCTCCCAATATATCGCCGACAACGTTTTAGCGCCAGAGGAACGTGATTTCAACCAGGTCGTCTTCTATGGGGCTGACACGTCCATGCGACAGGTCATAGAGCAAGCAAAGCGTTTCCCTATGATGGCAGAGCATCAGGTTGTGATACTTCGTGAGGCACAGTTGGCAAAGGAATTCGACCTCATAGAGAAGTATATTGAGAAACCTAACCAGCAAACCCTTCTTGTCATCTGCTACAAGGGAAGTATCGACGGACGCAAGAAATACGTCTCACAGGCTCAGAAAATAGGAGAGGTGGCTGCTTTCGCCCCTCTGCGCGAATGGGAGCTTAATGCCTTCATTGAGGAATACGTAAAGAGCAAGGGTGGAAACATTGACCGAAAGTCATCGGCTATGGTGGCTGAGCATGTAGGAAGCGACCTTAAACGTATACAATCTGAACTTGACAAGGTTTTCGTAGTCTTTCCTCCTGGTGCGCCAAAGAACATCACCTCTGACCTCGTTGAGCGCTGCATAGGCATTAGCAAGGACTTCAACAGCTTCGAACTGCGTGATGCGATAGTTGCCCATAACATAGAAAAAGCCAATCTTATAGTGAAGCATCTCATGGGTGATCCACGCTCCGGAGGACTCTTCTCCATGATACCTACTTTGTTCTCATATTTCCAGAATCTGATGCTTGCTCACTACGCACCAGCTCCAAGAAATGCGACTGCCATAATGTCATACTTAGGACTGAGAAGCGAGTTTGCTACCAAAGCCTACATAGAGGGAATAAGTCATTATTCTCCTATGAAAACAATTCAGATTATTGACAAGTTCAGAGAGATTGACGCAAAGAGCAAAGGCCTTGATGCTACCGGAAACACAACGCCGGAAGATCTCGCCAAGGAACTAATCTTCTTCATACTTCATTAAGTTCTCTGGCATTGAGAGGCTATAAGACCGTTTAACAGATTTTAACCCCATTTTCAGCAGGATCATCCTCTGAAAATGGGATTTTTCTTTCTCATTTAGAGCTGATTTTTAGCCGAAAATCATGAATTTTCTTCTATTTCCAAACGTAAATCCACGTTTTCGTGGAGGAATATTTTGAGCGTTAAACGCTTATTTTCAACGCTTTTAGCGTGTTTTTCGGGCTCTGAGAATCAAATATTCTATAATTTTCGCCTCCTCGTTCAGAAATTCACGAGTGACGTTTTTTTCGGCTTTTTAGAGTGGATTATGTGTTTAGATTTACATATTTTTAGATTTCGTTTTGTTTATGGTTTATATATACAAATCAATATTTTTAAATTCGCGTATAAAAACATAATGTTTAAAAATCTAAATATCCAAACAATTCAAAAATTAAAATTCATGTTTACATATCTTAACTTTTAGCATTATGAATATACATTTAGAAATATGCATTTATTCATTTAATTGGATATTCATTTAGAAATGAAATCATTAATTTATATTCAATGAAGTGTTTCTTTTAATATTTAAAGAAAAAACAAGATTTACAGGTGCATATTCTTGATTTTTAAGCGTAAATTTGTATAATTATCTATTACATACCCAGTTAGTTTCATTTTTTGATTAAATTAGAACATAGAGACGGTTTTGAATTGTAAAATTTAGAAACATGAAGTTTACGAATTTAAAACACTAAACAAACCACTATACTTACAATTATAAATTAATGTTTCCAAACTTAACATTTCTAAAAAATCTTTTGATTTGTTGCAAGTCTCAAAAATTTTGTTTACCTTTGTAAATGATAAGAAAAATTGCGTTTTTCGGGGGGATTACCCTTCTGAGAATTGAAAATTTTTCATGAACCGACCAACAGGACGGAATTTTCAAAATTCACAAAGCTCACTTTTCTCTACTCTTTTTCACATGAAAGAAAGAATAAAACAGCTAATGGAGGCGCAGCACATGAATCAGCAGACGTTCTCCAAGATGACGGGCATCAGCACCGCCTCACTGTCGAGCATCTTCAACGGCAGAACCAACCCTACCCTAATGCACGTAGAGGCTATCAGAAATAAGTTCCCTAACATCAACCTCAACTGGCTGTTGTATGGCGAAGGCGGCATGTTCGTACCAACCGCCAACCCTACCCCAACCACTCTCTTCGATGAAGCAGATCAGGCAAATAATCCTACTCCGCAAACTGTTTCCGAAGCACCTCAAAAGACTGACATTTTGTCAGAGGGACTATTGAACTTCGATGAACAAACTGTTCATGCCACCCCTCAACAAATTGCAAATACGCGCAAAACGCAACAACCGACTTTTGCAATTCAGAGCACCCCACTCCGTCGCATCACGGAAATCCGCGTTTTCTATGATGATCAGACTTGGGAGAGTTTTGTTCCTAAGAAATAATGAGGTTCTGAAAAATCCCTTTGGAACTTGCGCTTCTTTTTTCACGGAACAAAAATTCTTCGTAAAGTTCATCAAGCAAAAAAATCTTCACGATGACCAGGAAATCTGTTCCTGAAAATTTTCATAGAAAAAAGCGTAGAAGAAAAAAAAAGGCAACGCTCTGAGAATTGCATATACGGGCATGATAATAAATCTTTCACAAAATTCTCAATTCTCAGGCACATCATAAAACTTTTCATTTCGTTATGTTATCCGAACACAGATTGAAGGGATTTCGGGGATTTTTTCGCAAGGCTCAACAAGCTGCGTAAGTCTCGCTTACTCTCGTGATTAACATCCACTAAATCCCCCAAATCTGTGGTCACTAGATTTCAAACACATTCAAGCACAAATAAGAATGCCGCCCACGGAATTATTTCCTGTGAGCGGCATTAGTGTATATTTCAAGTATGATGTCAACGAAATCAGGATTGTGTAAACCTTTCAAGGAAACCGACAACCTTTCAAATATGAAGTCAACGAATGCAGTATAATAACAACTAAAAACTGTAAACCAAAATCAGGAAAAGACAGACACGTATCAATAACAGGTAACGGGTAACAATAAGAAAATTAGTGTAAGCTGCTGCCCATATTTATTATTTCTATATATAATAAGGTATATAAATTCCTTAGAATAATTCAGTAAAATTTGGCCATGCACTAAAATCCTTATTGTTACCCGTTACCCGTTACTGGTCGAGATTTTGAGCGAGGCTCTGATATTGCTTGTGGTTATCTAAGATGAAGATAATGAGGCTGTTATGTACAAATTTAAGAGTAAGGTGTAGGCGGCTGATAGTCTCAATAACATAACAATAAGCATTAATTTCTGGCTGATTCACCTTGTTCTGTATGCTTGAAAAACGATGTAAAACGCGAAAACCATTCCAAAACCATCTCCCAAACTAAATACTGGCTTCAATGAGATTCTGCGAGAACTTCCTTCTCCATCCAATGCAGGTACGTTATAGGTCCGTTTCAGGTCCGTTATAAGTCCGTTGATACTCCATCGATAGGAGCGAACCTGAAGCGAAGGCACAACGAGGGCATAGCGAAGGCACAACGGCATTTTAACCTTGCAGTAACGGGTAACAGGTAACAATAAGGATTTTAGTGTTAGCGTATCTCATTTCAGGAATAGTACCCCCATTAACAACCTCTATTACGGAAGTGACAATGCGGATATTGACCGCTTCCGTAATGCCTCATTCACATTCGACACAGACGTACTAGCAACATTCCTCCGTCGCATATACAACGGCTTCGACACCTCCAACGATGTAGAGCCTACTATGTGGCGAGAGATACTGCGCATCATCAACGAGGCTACGGTGGACGGTCTCGTACAGGGGAACTACGACACAAACATAGACAAGACGTTCCTTGAGAAGCTGGCACACTCCAACGAGGTGTTCTCTGCCTTCAAGGTGCATGACATGGGAGTGGACATGGCGAAGAAGATGCGCACCGACGAGGGCAAGCTAAAGCCGTTCTCTGAGTGGAAGAAGGATATCAAGTCTATTGCATCCCACTATTGCGGTGCTTGGCTGCAGACGGAGTAAACACCGCCACTCTGCGCGCCAAGTTCGCTGCTGAGTGGAAACAGTACGAAGCTGATGCAGACATCATGCCTAACCTCAGATGGATGCCTACCACAAGTGCCAATCCCGAAGAGGAACACAAGGTGTATTGGATGAACCGCCTCACTCTCCCTGTGGGTGATAGGTTCTGGGACAAGCACCACCCCGGTGACCATTGGAACTGTAAGTGTAGCCTCGAACAGACTGACGAACCCGCCAATCCTGATGTTCTCAGCCATATCCCTGATGTCAAGGCACAGAAGGGACTCGCTGCCAATCCGGGTAAGACAGGGGAGATGTTCGATAGGTCGCACCCTTACTATGCCCATGATTGTGAGCATTGCATGGCTTATGGGTTGAAGGGATTTAAAAATTCGTTCTTTAATTCAGGTGAGAAGAAAAATTGCAATCTTTGTTCTGCCATGAAGAAAAAGGTAGAAGATATCATTGAAATGGAAGAACTACAAAAAAAGACTTTACGACACATCAAGGAGTACAACCAGAGCGTAGACCAATACAATGGTCAGGTGTTTGAAGACGAGTCGATTTTTGCTACAGGCTCACTTCGTGTACTGAGACGTAGCCTTGAAGATGTATACGAGCATTCTTTGGAAGATGCCAATGTCATGAAATGGTTGCAAGAATACCCGAAGGATGCTTTCAAAGAATGGCATTACGAAGGTTGGGCAAAGGTTCGTCATGGAAAACACCATGAAACTAGATGGTTTAATTATTATTCTATACCGATGAATGGGAAGACCTATTGGGCGAATGTAAAAATGCATAGCGACTACAATGGGGAAGTTCTCTACACAATAGAGGATGACGAACCAAAAGATATTATACGAGGTAAGCATCCATAAAAAAAGCGAGGAAGAATGCGTTAACCCGGAGCAAGTCCTTTGGGCGCGTGAAACCTCTTCCTCGTTTTCTTGTTGCAAAGATAAGGATTTATCCTTATATCTCCAAACTTTTTAACAAAAAATTATGGCAAATGCGCAAAATATAGACAAAATCTTTGCTGAATTGGCAAAAAAGGTGCAAAGAGAGGTGCAAATCAACCTCCCTCGCAAGGTCGGAATCATAGCGAAGAACCACTTCACCGACAACTTCCGCAAGGGCGGTTTCGTAGATTCAAGCCTCGAACCTTGGCAGACAACCAAACGTCAGCAATCGGGGAGGGGAGCTGAGGGAAAGTACACCCCTTTGACCTCAAGGCGCGACCACCTCATGCGCTCAATCACTTCGCACCCTCGACCGGGAGAGGTGACAATCATCAACGATGTGGAGTATGCAAGCATCCACAACGAAGGCGGTGTTGTCAATCCGAAGGTGACAGACAAGATGCGCAAGTTCGCATGGTACAAGGTCTATTCACTTGCGGGAATCAAGAAGGGCAGCAAGAAGAAGGTATGGATATGCACTGTTGGGTGGGAATGATGCTAACAAGGTGTTGTAGCATACTTGCAGGTATGGAAGGTGATGTAAAAAAAGCAAAGATATCAAAAAGGGCTGATACTTCATTTAAGTACCAGCCCTGAATTTATCTAATCAAAAATTTTTACCAGACAGCAAAATGTTTAAGCTTCCTCGTCCTTCTTGATACGACGGATAGAGCGCTTCTTTGTCTTCTTTTCTGTTGGCTTCTCAATCTTAACGCCTGCCAACTCTGGATCAACCAAGATACGGCCACAATACTCACAAACGATGATTTTCTTGTGCATCTTAATATCCAACTGACGCTGAGGTGGAATCTTGTTGAAGCAACCGCCACAAGCATCACGCTGAACGTAAACGATACCAAGACCGTTACGGGCGTTCTTACGGATACGCTTGAAGCTCTGGAGCAGACGGCTCTCAATACGAGTCTCGTAATCCTTAGCCTTAGCCTTCAGGATTTCCTCCTCCTCGCGAGTCTCCTGCATAATCTCGTCAAGCTCACCGCGCTTATCCTCAAGGGCAGTCTCACGGTCGTTGAGCTGCTCCTCAGCACGCATCATATCGCGCTTACGCTCCTCAACCTTCTGCACAGCCTCCTTGATCTTCTTCTCGCAGAGCTGAATCTCCAGTTCCTGGAACTCAATCTCCTTTGTAAGAGTATCATACTCGCGGTTGTTCTTTACCTCGTCAAGCTGACGGTTGTAACGCTCAACACTTGCCTTAGCCTCCTCAATGTCGGCACGGCGCTGCATGATAGCCTGCTCGTAGTCGTTGATGTCACGCTGAATCTTGTCCAGACGAACATTAAGACCTTCAACCTCATTCTCAAGGTCTTCAACCTCAAGAGGGAGTTCACCACGGAGAGCACGCTTCTCATCAATCTGAGAAAGAGTAAGCTGCAACTGATAGAGAGCTTTGAGCTTATCCTCTACTGTCAAATCTGTTGGATCTTTTCTTGCCATAAATTTAACGATATAATTATGAAATTCTAACTTTTTTCTTTTTACTTCCGGCTTTTCCGGGCATCCCAGAATATCCGGGCATTCTTAATGATACCTCAGCGGATTGGTCTGTGTCTCAGCAATATAGCATTCCACTCCAGCACAATCTCGTTCTATAATCCGTTTCAGCAGATGCTGCGTAAACTGTTCACTCTCATAGTGCCCGATTACCGCAAGCTGAATATCGTCATGGTCAAAATACTGATGATAGTGCATCTCACCTGTGATGAACGCATCTGCACCAGCCTTCTCTGCTGCCCCGATAGCACAATCTCCGGCACCGCCCATAACAGCAACATAACGTATAGGACGCTTGATAAGCGGATTCGTTATCACACAACCGCAGTTGAATGTCTTCTTCACAAGCTCAACAAACTGCTCCGCACTAATCTCAGAAGGCAATTCTCCAATAGTTCCCATGCCATATTCCACACCATTCATCTGCTGCGGATTAAGGAAACCAATGTTCTTGAGTCCTAGTCGTTTTGCCATCTCATGATTCACACCGCCAAGTGCAGAATCAAGATTTGTGTGCATCGAGATAATGGTAATATCATTCTTTATCGCCAGTATCACCGCACGCTGAACCATGTCAGTACCAGACACTTGCGCGAGTTTCCGGAATATAAGAGGATGATGGGAAACAATCAGATTGCATCCCTTCGCCATTGCTTCGCGAACGATTTCCTCGGTCACGTCAAGGCACAATAAAGCCCCTGAAACTTCCGCCTCTGTCAATCCAACTTGCAAGCCGGCATTGTCCCAGTCTTCCTGCAAGGGCAGAGGCGCGAAACGCTCAAGGGCATCATATACTTCCTTTATTTTCACGCTATGCGATATATTTAGGGCACAAAGGTAATAAAAAAAATTGAGAATTGAAAATTGCCAATTAACAATTACGCTATTTGTTAACCATTATTAACAATAGCATCAAGCATCAACACAATGCTCAACCGACAATAATCACCAACTTTCCTCCCCTTGATTCCCTACATTTTTAAAGGGACATCAAAGAGAAAGTCTGCATTTTATATACCAGATGAAAAGCTTCATAGCCCCCATTCACATAGTCATATATCATAGCACCAACCAAACTAGTTATCAACACGAAAGCATATAGTACATACAATGCTCCGATGCCAAATAAAACTGGATGTTGACGACAACTTGCAGATACAGACAACATGGTATTATTAATGTTATGTTTCATAATTTTTCCGTCTTTTGGTTATTATATGTTAATATTCATTTAGTATTGCAAAAATACAAAATTTTTACGAAATGACCAAATAAAATCGCCGAAAAATGATATTTTATGCATATTTTTCTTTCAATACCGCAAATTATTATGTAGATGCAAGTCGAAATCTGCGGAAAAAAATATGTTTACTTGGATATTCCGTTTTTAAGATGTACCTTTGCAGTCATAAAAACAGAAATTCAAGATATGCAGATAAAACACCTCAAGAATAACATTGTGATATTGGCATTGCTTGCCATTGTCTCATCATGCGGTTTCGAAAACAATGCCGTACAAATATCCGACAATGATTCGCCATGGGAAAGCGATAGTGCATGGTATCATTCCAACACACCGCGAAGCGATGACAAAATCGATCTTTTCTATATAGTATCTACGAATGTCCTTTCCGCAGAGGATGAGAACGGCAATATTATATATCAAACTCAATTAAACGAAAGCGACCGAAAGGCATTTGATGCAGAGTTCAGATACGTGGAAAAGCATTTCTGCCAATCTGATTTCAACTACTTTGCACCCTACTATCACCAGTTCACATTTGAAGCCGTCAACCTTGCCCCTGAGAAATATCAGGAGGTATATGCCTCTGTATCAGAGGACGTCTGCAATGCCTTCGACTACTATATGGAGCATAAGAACAACGGTCGCAGATATGCGCTCGTAGGTTTCTCACAAGGTGGAATGCTTGTTCTCGACCTTCTGAAACACATGACCGAAGAGCAGTATAACCGTATGGTAGCTGCCTACGCCTTAGGCTACAGAATAACGGAAGAGGATTGCAAGAACAATCACATACGTCCTGCCAACGGCGAGACAGAGACAGGCGTGACAATCTCATTCAACTCCGCATTGAGTACTGATGGCGTATGGCCACTCGTTGCTGAAGGTGCCGCAACCTGCATCAATCCAGTAAACTGGAAAACGGATTCCACCCCTGCAACGTTCAACTATGAAGGTGAGGAACACACCGTGAGCATCGACAAACAGACGAATATGCTGATTGTGAAAACCAACCGACCTGAATACTATCAAAAATGGACTAATAATCCTGCGTTTCAGAGTGCAAAAGTGCATATCGATTGTCTGCACCATTGGGATCTGCTGTTCTATTCTGACTTCATACACGACAATATTCTGAAACGCGCAGGAAGTGAAGGGAAATAGAGGTTAGAGGGGTTAGAGGTTAGAGGTTAAGAGGTTAGAGATTAGGGGTTAGAGATTAGAGGTTAGAGATTAGAGGTTAGAGATCATTATAATTCGGGATTTCCGGCATGAACTCCCACCTGCAAGTATCATCATTATATCTCAGGCAGACATGCTGAGTACCATTGCTCATCATGAGATATTTCACGTTGAGCTGAGTATTGTAAGAAAGAATCTGATGAAGCACCTTTTCCGTAATCTCAATATCAGGAGCCTTATACTCCATAATCATACGAGGCTGCATATCCCTATCGTAAAGCACTGAGTCACAGCGCAGTTTCTTCTCTCCTACCATCAACTGCACCTCGTTTCCCATAAGCGCAACAGGATAGCCCTTATACTCCACAAGGAAATTCACGAAGCATTGGCGCACCATCTCCTCGGGAGTAAAGCGCACATACCTGCGACGAAGAATGTCAAGCACCATCGTCTTGCCATTCTCCTGCCGTATCTTCATTTTGTCGTAAGGAGGAAGATTCAAAAATCCTTGATTTTAATTGATAATTAATAATGGATAATTAGGTTAGTGCGAGGCATTACAAAATACCATCAACCAACACCTATCACCCATCACCCCAACACAGCTCTGATATTCTTCTCCATCTGCTCTACCTTGCTCACGCCAACGAGAACAGAAGTAACGCCACGCTGATTCAGAATCCATTGCAAGGCTGCATCTGATAGCGTCTGACCGTTCTTCTGAGCCTCTTCCGACATAGCGCGGAGCTTGGCAAGAAGCTCAGGAGTGAGATTCTCAGGACGCAGGAACTGACTATGCGTCATCCTTGAATCATCAGGAATACCGTTGAGATAGCGATCGGTGAGAAGTCCCTGTGCAAGAGGCGAGAATGATATAAACCCTATGCCGTTTTCCGCACAATAATCCAAGACTCCATTATCCAGAGGCTCACGCTCTATGAGGTTCAGCTTATCCTGATAGATAAGCAATGGCACATCACGCGCAGCAAGATATTCCTTCGCTGTCTTCAATGCCTCAAGCGGCCAACGTGAGATGCCCACATAAAGCGCCTTACCCTGCTTCACGATATCCACAAGTGCCTGAAGTGTCTCCTCAAGAGGCGTTACAGGGTCATAGCGATGACTATAGAAAAGATCAACATAATCCAGTTTCATACGCTTCAAGCTCTGCTCCAGACTCGCAAACAGATACTTCCTTGACCCCCAGTCACCATAAGGACCGGGCCACATATCATATCCTGCCTTTGTAGCAATGAACAGCTCATCACGATAAGGACGGAAATCCTCATCCATCAGTCTTCCAAGCGTTTCCTCGGCAGCACCGTAAGGAGGTCCGTAGTTATTTGCAAGGTCAAAATGCGTCACGCCATGATCAAAGGCATAATGCGTTATTGCACGACTACGCTGATACGCATCGGCATCACCGAAGTTATGCCAGAAACCGAGGCTCACCTTTGGCAACATCACGCCTGAACGTCCACAGCGACGATACATCTTGTCCTGATTATCATATCGCTGTGCATCTGCAATATATTGTTCTCTAAGTATCATTTTTTTAGTTTTTAGGTAAATCGGGAACTTTTTCGTTCGAAGAAAATAGTGCATGTCAGCCCAAAGCTGGCGCACATTTTCAATTTTCGAGAGCAAAGTTACTCATTTTTCCATAAAAACAAAGGGATTTACGGAATATTTTTATAACTTTGCGCTATTAATCATACCCCCATAAGGATAAAATACTATCTAAAATGCTCCCCCCTTGGGGAGCTGGGGGGCTCTAAACCCAAAACTATGTTCACCCCCGACTCAAGCCAACAGCAAATCATCAACATATCACAAGGGCAGCATCTCGTACTCGCTCCTCCGGGATGCGGAAAGACACAGATCCTGTCTGAAAGAATCCGCATTGCCCATAGCGAGCACGGAGTGCCCTACGGCGACATGCTCTGCCTCACGTTCACCAACCGTGCAGCGAGAGGCATGGCAGAACGTATCTCGCAGGCTATCAGCGATTCCGACATTGCCGACCTCTTCGTCGGCAATATCCACCGCTACTGCATAAGGATTCTTACGAACCATGAACTCGTGCCGTCAAACACCAGTATCATCGACGATGACGATGCCCTGAGCATCCTCTCACGCCTCTCAAATCAGGACGAGGAACTGGTCATTGCCGACTTCAAGAAAACGCACGACCTCTTCGACTGCATCCATTTCTCGCAGATGATGCACCAGATAAACAAGAATCATCCAAAAGGCATACGTCTACATCCCGAATGTCTCAACAAGGATGACCTGAACGCCATGCGAATAGTGTGTACTGCATATAAAAAGGAGTTCACGGCAGAGATGATGAACGACATGTACGAGCATGCCGACTTCTACCTTACCGACATCGACCACCTGCAGACAGGCACTTACGCCAACTATGCGGCATACCGTCAGCAAGTGAGGAACACACTCACTAAACTATCACTTGCGCATCAGTACGAGACCTACAAGCGCGAGCATAACCTCATGGATTTCAATGAGGTACTGCTTCGTGCCTATGATGCCATAAGCGAAGCAAAGACGAGTAACGAGCCAGAGAAGAAAGCTTTCCTTGAGGCCGTTCAGCGTCCTTGGATTCAGGTTGACGAGGTGCAGGATCTCAATCCGCTACAGATGGCAATCATAGACCTCATAAGCAAGAACGGGTGCATCCTCTACCTCGGCGACGAGCAACAGGCCATCTTCTCATTCATGGGTGCAAAGTTGTCAACCCTCGAAATGCTGCGCAAACGCTGTGCAAATGCCATTCATCACCTTGCCCAGAATCACCGTTCGCCACGCTACCTTCTTGATATATATAATAGGTACGCGGAAAAGGTGCTGGGCATAGACCCAGCCTTCCTTCCACAACCAACCAACAACGATAAGGCTGAGGATTCCACGCGCTTCATCTATGCCGGCACAACCGATGAGGAGATAGTGAAAATAGCGCAACAGGCAGGACATTGGCTTCAGACGAACCCTGACGAGACAACGGCAATCGTCACCTTATCGAATGCCGATGCTGAGGAAATCAGCCGGCAGCTTACCATGCTATCCCTACCCCATTTCAAGATCTCGGGCACCGACCTCTTCTCCACACCCGACATGAAACTGCTCCTCGCGCATTTCTCAGCTGTTATGTCCGACACCAACCTCATAGCATGGTCGCGCATCATGCAGGGTGCGAAATGCATCCACACGGCATACGAGGCAAGAGACATCGTGCATCAGCTCATAGCCACAGGCATATCGCCTTCCGAACTAATGACCGTAGGCACACCGCCTCTCACACAGCAGTTCGTAAAGGCATACGAGACGCAGGACATCGTTATTTTTGATACGGAGACAACAGGTCTCGACACTTTCCGTGACGACATCATCCAGATTGCCGCCATGCGTATCCGTGGCGAGAAAGTCCTAGGCACTTTCATGGTCCACATAGAGACAGAGCGCGAGATTCCCGTAATGCTCGGCGACATCGTGAACCCTATCATCGAGGAACGCAAGACTGCCGATATTCTCTCTCACGAAGATGCACTCTCACGTTTCTCTGAGTTTGCCAAGGATGCCGTTCTCCTTGCCCACAATGCCGATTTTGATATCAACATCCTGCGCTCTAATATAAATAGGTATTGTAATTCCGTTATAGAATCGGCTTTCTCCTTCGGGAGGGCGGGGAAAGAGGCCCCATATTTCGACTCTCTCCGCCTCATCCGTCTTCTTGAGCCCGACCTGCGTGTCCACAAGCTCAAGCACCTGCTTGCCACCCTGCATCTCGAAGGACAGAACTCCCACCTTGCCGATGATGATGTCTATGCCACCAAGAGTCTCGTGGATTACTGCTACAAGAAGGCAAAGGCTCTCATCCCCCATCAGAACGCCCTCCTTGCGCGTGAGGCCGTGATAAACGTAGGTGCAAAGCTTCAGAAGAACTATGCCCTACTCTATCACCATACGCACGACCTATTATATAAGGAGGCCCCATCGCTTTCCGGCCCCCTCCCTAGGGAGGGCGGGGGAAGGGGCTTCACCACCGAACTTCGATACATCCACGATGCACTTGCAGCCGACAAACTCATACAGCCAGTTGACAAACTCGACTATATCTGCTCGTACATCGACAACGACCTTATCGACAGCGAGAAATACCCCGAACTAATCCTACAGCTCCAGCACTATGGCGCGGAAATCAACACCCTGCGCGAAGCAGATCTGTGTAGCGCAAGCAGGATCAAGGAGCGTATCTATGTCTCAACGGTACACAAGGCTAAGGGACTTGAATTTGACAATGTCATCGTCTATGATGCCGTTGACGGCCGTTATCCAAACTTCAACGCCACCACCATCAACCAGAAGGAAGAAGATGCCCGCAAACTCTACGTAGCCCTCTCCCGTGCCAAGAAGCGCCTCTATATCGGCATCTCAAAACTATTCATCAACCGCTACGGCAAAAGCTTCGACCGCACCATCACCCCATTCCTCAAACCTGTAATGGATAAGTTCTCGTAACATCGTCCCCAATCTCTTTTTCAAACGCTAAGACGAGTTGCTTTCGCTTTTTAACTGTCGCTCTCGCCATTTAGGAAAACCAATTAAAACCATATAAAAACAATAAACTAAAAATGTTTTCTTTTGTTTTACGTGGTTTTAATTGGTTTTTCTAAATGGCGGAAGCTACTTATTGAGGAATCAACGAAATGAGGAAATTAGTACTGAATAAGGAAAAATAAAATCGATGAACTGACGTTTAGATAAGAAACAAAATAAATATATGAGATATATTGCATTTGCATCTGTATTAATGGTTGTGCTGTTCTGCATGAGTTGCAAGAACAGGACGGATATGACACCGAGTGCGCAAACGGAAAAGCAGGACTCTCTGCCAAAAGGGCTATCGGATAGTTCTGACAGCTCTGTCGTCAAGAATGATGGGATTACTGCGGAAATGGCTTTCAAGGGCGTGAACAACTATTGCCATAAGGAATATGACTGGAGCATCGCTAAGGAGAATCCTTCTATTATGTATGTGCAGATGGGTGAGGAAACGGAAACGGAGTATAAGGTGGTGTTCCGCAGCTATACTGGTTCTTTCGTTTATTTCTTTGTTGACAAGGCTACGGGCAAGACAAGGATGGTGGAGCATGTGCCTTCGCTTAACATCGAGGAGGAGAGCGGCACGATTGACTTGCTTGAGTACTTGAAATGAAATGGCTCGCTTGCGCGAGGATTCGGAAAGTAAATTCTCTTTAGAAAGTAAATTAGGAGAAAATTTAATCCGTAAATTATTTTTAGGGAAATTAAAACTGTTTCCTTTTTTCTTTAGGCACGAATGGAACGGAAGTCCGTTTATTTTGTGTTTTTCGTGCTCCCCAAAAACAAAGTAGATAGTATGACCTTGCTGGTTATACTATCTACTTTATTAACATATCCCCTAACGTACAAGTTGTATCTACTCCCCCTTGGAGGGGGTGAGGGGGTGGAGCCTTCCCATTTGGGAAGGACGGGTTAGGCTTTTATCCTTTCTTAATACACTCCTCAATCACTTTTGGGAAGTATGCCATTTCCAGTTCGTGGATTTTGTCAGCTATTGTGTCGGGAGTGTCTTCTTCTGTGAGGGCAACGCGGAACTGTGCGATATGCTCTCCGGCATCGAGTTCGTTGTTCACGTAGTGGATCGTGATGCCTGATTCCTTCTCGCCGGCTGCCTTCACAGCCTCATGCACATGGTGCCCGTACATGCCCTTACCACCGTACTTTGGCAACAGAGCCGGGTGAATGTTGATGATACGCTTTGGATAAGCTTCTATCATATATTCAGGGATTCGGACGAGGCAGCCTGCAAGGATGATGAAATCGCATCCCTTCACGGTGTTCATGACAAGTTCGCTGTCCTCCTCAAACTGCTTGCGAGTGATTATGCTGCATGGTATTCCATGATTCTTGGCACGTATAACTGCGTAGGCATCAGCCTTGTTGCTGATTACAACCGAAATCTCTACATCGGGGTTGTTCTTGAAGTAATTGATGATATTCTCCAAGTTGGTACCGCCTCCACTAACCAAGACTGCCAGTTTTGTTATTTTCTTCATATTCTGATTACCCACAGTAAGCTTTTTGCGATGATAAAAATTATCTTGGGACGATTTATAAAGTGATTTTTATGGGTTAAGGCTCATCTTTCTGGCTGTTTCAATTTCATTCATCAGTCATGATGCCCGCATCATTCCTTCTTCGTGACTTCAAAACATCTCAGAAATCTGAGGTTAAATCGTCCCGATTTATTATTTCATCATCACTTTCTTACAAATTGGATGCAAAATTACTAAAATATCAGCAGTTTCAACACAAATAACAGCAGTATTTCTGTCAAATGGCAAGTATTTTAACTATTTTTCAGACTTGCCCGTATAGAAATCTGCTATTCTTCTGATAGCCCTTGCGCATACCGGACAGAAATCGCGTACCTCGTTTATCTTCATCCTACATTCCTGTGCCGGACGATAGCAGCCTTTCTCCTGATAGCCACCGCCTTCGAAGACGCCTACCACCTGCGTGGCTGCATTGAGAGCCTCCACAGCTTTCGCGTCATTGAAGTCAATAGTCTTATAGTCAGGCACTTTAGGATTCTTTGGTGTAGGAACAGGCTGATTCTCAGGCATCATGTCAGCCCATTTGCTCTTGAAATTGACGAGCGTGGTGAGGTTAGGCTCCCACGGCTCTGTATCGGATGGGTAATACTGTTCGGCAGAGGTTCCATAGTCATACTCGTCGCCAAGACCGCCAAACGAATGTCCGAACTCATGAACGAGGACTTCCTTGAAGGTGGGGTGATCGGATGTCACGACAGTGACCTGATTATATATTCCGCCACCGCCGTAGATATCAGAATTAGCAAGTATGATGACATGCTCGAAAGGCACCCCCGAAAGCAGGTCATAGACCTTGTGCATATTGCGGGTAGTGAGGTATCGGTCGCTGTAGAACGTGCTGTAATGCGAGTCAGTGGCGGTATTCGTCCATTTTCCTTTGAGTGGAACGGAAGGTCCAGACTGAAGTGAAGGGGCAGCCACCGCCACCACATTGAAACGGTTCTTCATGCTCTTGAATGGCTCGTTGGCGAAGAGAGCCTCAACGGCACGTCCGCAGTCGGCATAGAACTTATTCATCTCAGCCTCGGTATATCCTTCTGCTAGGATGGCAATGTCGATGCAGTCGGTTATGTTAGCATTCGCGGCGTTGTTTCCCTTCCAAATATAGCGGAAAGGCACGCCTGTGGCACCCACCTTACGTATGAGGATGTCCTTTGGATCGATGGTGTGCGTGAACTTTGCAGTCACCGCGTTATGGTTGTTCGTCAAGGTGACGGTGACATCGACCTTGTTCTTCGGGAACGGTATGTTATAGCTTGTCTCGAATGCCCTGTCGGTTGATTTTGCCTCAGCCTCAAGTTGCCATTCCTGAAAGAGGGTGGAGAATGTCCAGACGTATATCACCTCATGCGAGGCATGATCTGTGACCGTTATCTGACCGTTTCCGTTAAGGAATTTCTCTGCCAGACGCGCCCTTCTGCCTGCCCATTTCTCCTGTCGCTTCACATTCTCGAGGAATATATGCTGCTCGTGGTCGTTTCCCGCAAAGATATAGTCAAGACGCAGGGTTGCGTCCTCGAAGTACTTGTCGAAGGATTGGGCGGATAAGGACAAAGAGAGAAGGGAAAGGAAGAGGATGAGAAGGGGCCTCTCCCCCCGCTTTGCACATACTCCGATGTTATCAACATCGGACTTCTCAACGTAGAGAGGAAGCCGAAAGGCGATGGGAATTACTGACAATATTTTATAGATACAATTTTTCATTTAATTTCTATTTTACTTGAAATTTGAGTTAGTTCACATTCTCGGACAGGTTCCATACAGGGCGGAGAGAGAACGACACATTAGCGAGCCTTTCACACTCCGGCTCCCTCCCTACGGGGGAGGGCGGGGGGAGAGGCCGTCGCTTCCGCTACTACCCATCCCATTGTCCATGCTGCCTGTAGATTGAAACCACCTGTGACGGCATCTACATCGGTTACTTCTCCTGCGAAATAAAGTCCGGGATGATTCTTTGCTTCAAGCGTGTCGTGTTTCAGACTATTGAGCGACACGCCTCCACAGGTTACGAATTCATCTTTGTAGCGGTTCTTTCCCGTAACGTGATAGCAATCGGAGGTGAGCACAGATAGAAGTCGGTTGAATGCCTTGCCCTGAAGCTCGCTCCAACGCATATCAACCGTGAGCTTCGCCCTCTGCACCAAATGCGCCCATAGCCTTGCGTTGAGAGCCGAGGGATATGCCGATGTTATCTTCTTGGCAGAGTGCTTATCAACATACGATGCGAGCATTTTGTGAACATCATCGTTGCTCATCTCATAGAGCCAGTTTTCTATCACATCAGCCTGATAATTCTTCTCTGCAAGAATCCTTGCACCATGCGACGATAGTTTCAGCACGGCAGGTCCGCTTATGCCCCAATGCGTGATGAGGAGCGGTCCGTTGGTCTTTATCTTCGTGCCGGCAAGTGATACCTGTGCCTGTTCAACAACAGTACCCATCAATGAGGTAAGGCTCTTATCGGCAATGCACAGCGAGAACAGGCTCGGAACGGGTGGGACAATCTCCAAATCGAGACTTTTGAGCATATCAAATCCGGAAGGCGATGGATGCCCGCCAGTAGTGACGATAACCTTATCAGCCTCTATCGTGTGAGTGTTTCCTGTCTTTGTATAGGTTATGGCATAATATGGCGAATGTGGCGCGATTTCGGTTACCTTACAGCCACAAAGGGTTTTCACGCCAAGTTTATTCATAAGAGAAGTAAGCGTAAGGACTATCTCCATAGCATCCTGCGACTGCGGAAAGACGCACTCATCATCCTGAGTGACGAGCCTTATGCCCTCACGCTCAAACCATTCAAAGGCATCCTTTGGAGAGAAGTGATGGAATAGTTTCTTCATCAATCGGAAACCGCGCGGATATACCTGCTCAAGACTCTTGACCTCTGCAAACGAGTTGGTGAGGTTGCATCGTCCGCCACCGGTAATAGCAACCTTAGCCAAAGGTTTCGTGCCTTTCTCAAGCACCGTAACCTCTGCCTCCGGGCATCTACGCTTAAGCTCAATGGCAGCAAAGCATCCTGCCGCTCCTGCACCTATTATAACTATTCGCATACTCAGGAGGGATAATCACTTTAGGTAAATGCTCTTTAGGAATTTTACTTTCTCTTCCTCAGTCCATTTATCTGTTATGTTAACAGAGAAATTACAGACATGACCATTCCTTTCACCAAACAGGAAATATGTATCTGCCTTCTGACCCCAAATTCTCCAGATAATATACGAGTTTGACTGATCAACCTCAATAATCTTACTTTCGAAGCCTGAAGAAGAAAAATATTCAAACTCCCAATCATAATATGCCTTGACAAAATCATATCCTTTCAACGATCCTTTCTTGTTGAAATCATAATCATTCACAGCGCCGAAAGATATAGCAATTAGTACAGATTCATCATTAATGAAAAACTGCTGACGGGCATTTGCGTTGTATTGCCATTTCTCCCATTTACCAGGAAGCGCGACCTCACCGTATGGGAAAACGTAGTATTCTGTTATGTTTTTGTCAGGCTTATATTCTGCACCTACAATTGTAGATTGGGCTACCGCCTCTAAGGGCATGAAGGCCGAAACAAGAACGGAAACCAACAATAATACGAATAGATGTTTTATTTTATTCATAAGGGGATTTATGCATTAATAATGTTTTAAGTGCAAAGTTACACAAAATTCCTGATAATGCCAAAATAACAAGTAACAGATCCCCAAAAATTAAGATAAAAATCCCACACTTTCAAATATTTTGTAATTTATGTTTAGGAAGTAGCATGAAAGGCCACATAGTACACATATAAAAAAGACACACACGGAAAACAAGAAGTAGATAGTCAAAGCATTACGCGTTACACTATCTACTCCTTAATTATTTACTCTTAATTATTCAAGGTACATCAAACAGCACAAGTTGTTTAGAATCAAAAGTCATGATCTTCATACACCGCGAACGGAAGGTAAATAACGGCAGCAGCCAACGCTCCCAGCCCGACTTGTGCAAATATAGCAGTATTCGATTTCCCGCTAGTAAAAACGAAGTATGGGGTTGTATTAAGCATATAGCCACGCTTCACATCTTTAGAACGCACAATACGAATGCTTGACACATATTCTTTTACAGCCATACGGTGCGAGTCCTCCCCTTTCTCGTTAAAACTATATTCTACATCGGCTGCAAGCATAAGCGGCGTATTATCAGCATTATAGTCACGGTGATCGCCTTTATGGAACTTTTCTCCTGTATCCAAGAAGCGTCCTTTGCCTTTTACAGAGAAAAATCCTCCCCCTATATCAATCATGTCTGTACGAAGTTTTTCAGGAAGCCCATCCCACTCATATACCAGTGAACGTCCATGAGGAGCAATGGCCAACACACGCTGGTCGTAGATGGTATGGCTACGGGTATAGCTCTCACTATCTATCGTTTTTGTTTTGAATGTCCTATCCTCTTCGGTAACGACGCTATGCTGCGTAGTATGGCTCTCTGTGTTCGATTGTCGTATAAACATCGGTTCTGATACACCATTAACCAACGAGAACGACCGTTTTCGATGTATGAACACCACTTTATCCGTGAGGTTCTCTATTTTCAGAAGAGCCTCCCCTTCTGAATCAATCACAATACTTGCCCTGATGGCGCCATCTTCAGAGACCTGTGTACCTGTGGCTGCCATTTGGCAGAAAACGCCCACCTTACGCGCCGATGCTGACCATGTGATGGTTAGTAGTGCTGATATCAGCAAAAAGATTTTCTTAGTCATAGTATTACAGTTTTTTTGTATAATAGTATTTTCCTGCAAAGATAGCTGGTTTCACCTTGTCGAGCAAGGGATATTCCCTACTTGCCCGATGGTTTTTCCCTATTTTCAGGAATCTTTCACTTAGCAAAATTGAATAGGACAGAAGTAATAGCACAAGTTGTCAATATTTTTTCTTTACCATGCAATTTTTTTGCATTTCCTGCATTATATATAATAAAGTATAGGATAATTCAAAAAAAACAAAAAAAGAATATGATGAAACAAAAACTCTATTTAGTAGCACTATTATGCGCAACCCTATTCGGATTCGCATCATGTCTTTCTGATAATGAAGAAGATGAAAACAAGCAGTTATTCGCTGCCTACTTCACTATTACAGGTACTTATCCAAACTACAAACTTATCGGGGATAACGGTATGATTGTATATCCTACGGTTGCCAGTGTCAGTGATATTACAGACAACAAAGGATTTGGAGATCATAAGCGCGCACAGTTATACGCCTACTACCACCCAAAGGATACGACTACAGAGAATGGTGTTACCATAATTCGCAATGCAGAACTTCAAAATGGTGTATATTCTATTGAGCGCCAAGCAATAACACTTGCAGATGCTACCAAGGCTGGTATTCTGGAAATGGATAGCATTTTCGAGATTAAAGGTCATGATAGTTGGCTGTCAAACGGATATTTTACATCTGTCTTTACAGCAAACTATTCTATAGTAAACGGTAGTGCTGTAGTGCCTGGTGTGAATCTCTGCGCAACAAGTACAGAAGAGAATGCCGTCACTCTCAAGTTGCTTTACAACCGTCACACACAGAAGACAAGTATTAGCACCTACGAGGGATCATTTTCTTACTCTTTCGACATAACAAAACTTGAAGTTCCAGGAAATGATTCCATCACCGTAACATTCGATGTTATCGGTTTCACCCCAACAACCACGAAGGTTGCACGCAAAGACTTCTATTTCATCGCTCAGTAGGTGGAAAGAATAATGATTATTCTGAAAATGCATCAAAAGATGATGGAAAAAAGTACGATGAAATATATAAGAATATTCGTCGTGGCAACTATGGTGTTTATGACTATTTCCGCCCAAGGGCAATGCAAATTCTGTAAATCCTACGAGGACTTTATAGATGACCACTGGGAAAAATTAGACACTGTATATTGCAAAAAAATAGTAGAAATCAGAAATTCTGGTGGGAAGGTAACGACTATAAGCTGACCACAGGAAACAAAGATTTAGACAACATCCTGAAAAAAGAAGCATTCATTGTGATGCAGGCAGACACAGCATATCTGAACCTCCATAACATTAAGCATGACAAATTAGCAATTTGTAATGCTTTTACAAAGGCAAAGCGTTTCAATGAGCATGAACTTATATTTACACATCAAATTGTAAATAAGAAAATACTGCAGGAAATGACAACTGCCGGATTTCTGCTTGGAACTATTGGTAGGCTATCTGTTGCTGCTGACCATGTGGACCAAATAGTATGCTATTTGATTTCCTCTGGTGCAGACAAAAAGGGATATATAAACACCCGAATAATTGATGACCAGATGATAGAAGAAATGATGGAAAAAGACATCATTAAAGACGGCAAACCGTATCTCGAATATCTATCGGAAGGCAAGAAAGTGAAACGTATGCTTGCTTCACATATCATCCCTATTCTCGAAAAGGCAGGACTTCTGAAATAAGAGTAAGGAGTAAAGTTTAAAGTGTAAGGAGTAGAATTGATAGTGTAAAGTAAAAGCATAAAACCCCAAATAAAAACCAGTACCCCGATTTGAGGTACTGGTTTTATTTTTGTCTATATTTCAGCTATGTGATTACTGAAGGAATGAGATAAGCACACCAGCTGCAACGGCAGAACCGATAACGCCTGAGATGTTACTTGCCATACAGTAGTTGAGCACGTGGTTCTTTGGGTCATACTGTGTAGCGATGTCATTAGCCACACGAGAAGCCATAGGAACGGCACTCAGACCAGTTGCGCCAACCAATGGGTTTACCTTCTTCTTAGTGAAGAGGTTGAAGATCTTCACCATGCAGATACCTGCTGCGATAGAGAGTGCGAATGCAAGGAAACCACCAACAACGATACCAACAGTCTGACGATTGAGGAACGCATCAGCTGTCATTGTAGCACCTACAGAGAGACCGAGGAAGATAGTTGCGGTGTTCATGATAGCGTTAGACGCAGTATCGAACAGACGACTTGTCATGCTACCAAGCTCCTTGATGAGATTACCGAACATAAGCATACCTACGAGGCTCACAGCTGTTGGAACGAGCAGAGCCACAACAGTAGTAACGGTGATTGGGAAGAGAATCTTCAGCACGCGGAGGTTCTTGATCTCGGTCTTGTTAGGGTACTTCTTATCCTGCTCCTTCATGTTGATCATCAGCTCTTTCTTTGAGCAGAGAAGCTTAACGACGAGAGGGATGATAACAGGCACGAGAGCCATGTAAGAATAAGCAGCTATGGCGATAGGGCCAAGAAGCTCTGGAGCGAGTTTGATAGTAGTGAAGATAGCCGTAGGACCATCAGCACCACCAATGATACCGAGAGATGCAGCCTGCTGTGGAGTGAATCCCAAAGCGAGGGAAACAAGGAGAACAGCGAAGATACCGAACTGAGCACCTGCACCGAAGATAGAGAGACGGAGGTTACGGAGCATAGGACCGAAGTCGGTAAGCGCACCCACGCCCATGAAGATAATAGGTGGGATGAAACCCGTCTTGATGCACATGTAGTAGATGAAGTTCATGAGTCCGAGGTCATGCGCAATCTTATGGAGAGGCATATCCCAGATAACTTCCTTATTGCCTGCAGCATCAAGCAGGAAACCGCCATTGCCATCAGGGATGAAGCCCTCAGACGTAACGGTTATAACCCCCATGCCACCGCCAGGGAAGTTGGCGAGGAGTACGCCAAATCCGATTGGGATGAGCAGCAGAGGCTCATATTTCTTTACGATTCCCAGATACAAGAGCACGAATGCTATGAGAATCATCAAGAGGAAAGACCAGTCACCGCTTGTCTGCGAGAACGCGGTCATTTCCCATATTTTCTGTAGTATTTCCATAATTCAAGCCTAACCAAGCCTTCCCAAAGGGAAGGATGTTTTATACATCTTTTTCACTAAAAAAGGCTTGGCTATCTATTATTATATGTTAATTAATAATGTTTATCTCACTATATCGCATCCCTCCCTTTGGGAGGGCCTGGGCAGGCTACTTATGCAATAGTCATAAGCACATCATCCTCCTCTACAGAGTCGCCCGATGTGAAGTTGATACTTGTGATAGTACCTGCCTTCTCAGCCTTGATGCGGTTGAACACCTTCATAGCCTCGATATAGCAGATAATGTCACCTTCCTCTACGTGGTCGCCAACCTTCTTTGGAGTCTCACTTGAGTTGCTTACCATATAAGCCTTACCCTCCAGTGGAGCAAGAACCTCAAGGCCTTCGCCTGCTGGTGCTGCTGCGGCTGCAGGAGCTGCACTTGCTGCAGGAGCTGCTGCCGGTTTGTCACCGTAAGCGATGTCAACCTTATAGCTCTGACCATTAACGGTAACTGTGATTGTCTGAGGCTGTGCGTCACCCTTAGGAGCATTCTTCTTAGCCTTACGCTCTGCAAGGTCAGCCTCGAAGTCAGCCTTAGCCTTACCGCTCTTGAATGCCTCATACTGCTGTGGGTGCATAGCATACTCGAAGAGTTCCTCATCATCCTCACCGAGATCCCAGCCGTTCTCCTTCATCTTCTGACGATATACGTCGAGATTGTCAGGATAGTTCTCCTGTGGGTCAGTTGTCATGAACTCACGACCATCAGCCTTAGCCATCTCAACGAAGATAGGATCAACAGGACCTGCAAGCTTACCTGACTTACCGAGAATCATATCCCAGATGTTGTCGGCAATCATTGACCAACGCTCCTTACCCTTCTCCATCTGCATCACGTTCATAAGAGCGAGATTCTTAACATACTGAGAGAATGGAGTGACGAGACATGGGTATCCAACCTTTGGCCATACGTAAGCCACCTCATCAAAGAGCTTCACGAGAAGCTGGTCGGTGGTGAGCTCTGGCTGGTTGTTCTTCACCTTCCACTTGTTGAGAGACTTGAGGTTATCCTCAAGGTCGGTCATAAGTGAACCCATCATACCGCCTGGAAGACCCGGCTTGATGAGGAGAGAGTTGTTGAGGTGGTTCTGTGCAGGAATGTAATAGCCGAGGAAGTCGTCCATCATCTCCTGAATCTGTGAGCGAACCTCCATATAAGCCTCCATGTTGATTTCCTTAACCTTGAAGCCAGCATCCTTCAGCATCTCCTGAACAGCTATGATATCAGCATGACCTGTACCCCAAGAGAGAGGAGCTACAGCAGTATCGATATAGTCACAGCCATTGCGACATACCTCAAGGATGCTTGCCATGTTGAAACCAGGACCAGCATGAGAGTGATACTGAATGATGATATCCTCCTTGTAAGCCTTGATACCGGCAGTAATCTTACCGAGAGTCTCAGGACGGCCGATACCTGCCATATCCTTCAGACAGATCTCATCAGCACCTGCATCGATGAACTGCTTTGCAAGGTTTACATAATATTCTACTGTGTGGATTGGAGAGTGAGTGATACAAAGTGAAGCCTGAGCAATCATTCCACCTTCCTTTGCATACTTGATAGAAGGAATCACGTTGCGTGGATCATTAAGACCGCAGAAGATACGTGTGATATCCGTACCCTGAACGTGCTTTACCTTATAGAAGAGGCGACGCAAGTCCTTTGGACATGGGCTCATGCGAAGTGCGTTGAGCGCACGGTCAAGCATGTGTGTCTGGATGCCAGCCTCATGGAAAGGCTTTGTCCACTTGCGTACTGCGATATTTGGGTTCTCGCCATAGAGGAGGTTGACCTGCTCGAAGCCACCGCCATTGGTTTCTACACGGTCGAAACATCCCATCTTGATGATAGCAGGAGCGACCTTTAAAAGCTGGTCAACACGTGGCTGATACTTTCCGGCACTCTGCCACATATCACGAAAGACCAAACTGAACTTTATCTCTTTTGCCATTGTATTATAGTGATTTGTTATTATCTTTCCACCTTACATCTTCCACCAGAACTATGTCTGGCATAACAAAAAAAGTTAGGCTTTTGTTACGTTTGTTACTGTACCCTTTCCACCTGTAATCTGAGCTACAGTAGCCTTGATTACGTCCATTACGGCAGCATCAATCTTGGCTGGAGCCGCAGCAGGCGCAGCCTTCTTCTTTGGAGCTTCCTCCTCAGGGCACACTTTGTTTACGATTTTAATGAGCACATTGCTCAGGTTGATGACAATAAGCAATATGGCAAAAACTGTCACCATACCGATAGCCATCAGGGTTAAACCTAATCCGAGGTTTTCCATACTTATTCCAAATTGTTTACTGAATAGTGAATATTGCTAATATCTATTTAGGTGATTCGCTCCACAGCCCATGTCCCCAAGACATTGCCGATATGAGCCAAAATCGCCACAAAGTTAATAAAAAAATACGACATTAGCAAAAAATCGCCAATATAAATGACCTACTTTTTCGAAAAAAATTACAAATCACTAGATTTTCAGCGTTTTTTCTTACAAATTCAAGTTTTCCATCTACCCCACTCTACCCTGTAAATCCAAGATTAGGATAGCTTGCCCCTGACAGAAATGCTTCTATATCATCCTGCAACTTGCGGAAAGGTGCAGAGCGGAAATATCCCGTACTCTTCTTCATCATCTGAGAAGAATCTGTTTGTGAATGCTGATAGGCAGAAAGCTCATTCTGACGCTGAGTGACATGACACGCCTTCTGGCGTATCTCCGTTTCACGTTCAACCCTAAGTCTCTCACACACACGACCTACAAGCGGAGCAACAACGTTATCAAACAGATGATGCCCCTGAACATAAAGATATGTGGTCTGTGGAGTAACTCCAAGACTCACAAGTTCCTTCTCAAGCGCCTCATACTCTCTTCTGAGTCCCTGATGATTCCTACGCACCTCCGCTAATCTTACATCCACCTTACGCTGTAATTTGTCAAGAGCAGCCTGTGGATCTGCCAGCGAGAACTTCCCCATCTCTATCACCACATTCATGTCGCTCATAGTGAAATCATGAAACTGATGACGACGATAAAGCAGTATGTTCCAGACAAATAGAGGATATATTATTTCTGAATAACGGGTCATGAACCAAACGAAATCAAAGATGTGGTGATCGTTGAGAGTTGCCATCACACAGACATTATGCAAGGAAGGGGCATAACACTGGTAATTCTCAATGGCATAGACGTATGTATGAAACACGTAGGGGCATCCTATCACAGCACGTGAGTTTTCCGTAATTCCTTGAAGCAGATAGTCATAGTCAGCATCCACACAGGCAATCATATCACGTCCACCTCCTTCGTTGAGCATAGACATTATAGCCTTTTTCTTACCCTTCGACAGAGTGTTTCTCGTTGGGAGCATGACCTCAAAATAGCGTGTCTCGTTCTCATATTCGCTGAGCACGGTACGCCAGAACAGCACATCGTCGTAACTCTCCACATAAGCCACGATACGCCGTCTTGCCCTCTTTCCATGAATGGCATTAGCAGCACTCAGATAATTTGATGATATTCTTAATGACTTTACCATCCGTCAACCCTTAATTTCTCAATTTCTTAACCTCTTTATTGTCAATCTCTATCTCACTCACCTCCGTCACTCTGTCTATCCAGCCATTCAATATCATGGCAGGAGAGTGCGTGGTAAGGATAATCTGAACATTAGGATTAAGATCCATTATAAGGTCGATGAGCTGTTCCTGCCAATCCACATGCAGACTGACCTCCGGCTCATCCATAAATAGTACGTAAGGCTGTGAGTCCTCCACAAGTACAGTAAGCAGAATCACGAGCATCTGCTTCTCACCACTTGAAAGCTGATATGCCGTCAGTTCCTCACCCACCTGCGAGAAACGAATCTCATTGGCAGAACGTATCACTTTCTTGCCCGTCTCAGCATACAATTCATCGAGTACATTATGGAAATGAACCTTCACATTCGACAGTTTCTGAGCCTCGTCGGCATTGCCTTCCTGTAGGGCTGCAATCATCCTGTTTCCGAGATTCACCTGATAGTCAAGGTATCTTCGCTGGAGATTGAAGAGCTGAAGGTCAAGTTCTGTGGCGATCTGGAAATCAAGTTTTGTCGCCATCTCCGAATTGATAAGCGGACGGTCAAAAGAGCGTATCACATCAAAGCGTATAAGCTCCGAATCAGCAGGATAGAAGTCAAGATGCACACCGTTCTCCTCAAGTGCAGCAAGCACCCCGCCTGGGGCAAGTTTCTGGTGCAGAGGTGTCACAACCTTATTTAATATGGTACTCTTACCCACGCCGTTAACGCCACTAAGTATATTCACCCTACGGTCAAGCGACCATACGATGTGTTTCTTACCGCTCCAAAGAGAATCGATTTCTATCTTTGTAATATAGTCTGCGTACTTCATACTCCTTGTTTTAGTTATCGACTGCAAATATAGTAATTATTTTTTATAAAACGATAATTTTTACCAATCTTTTATGCAGCCCAAAGTGCCTTTCATGCTTTTTCTTTCGTTTTTCTTGTTTTTTTTGCCTATCTTTGCACACGCAAATTGAAAAATAAAAAACAAGAAAAAAAATAAACAAACTATGGATTTCAAAGATTTGGCGCAGATGCGTCGTAGCCACCGCAAGTTTACTGAAGAGGCTGTAAGTAAGGATGATATCAAACTCATTCTCCGCTCAGCTCTCATGTCACCAACATCTAAAGGGCAGCGTAACTGGCAGTTCGTAGTGGTAGAGGACAAGGAGAAGATTGCAGCCCTTTCCACAGCAAAGGATCTCGGCGGACAGTTCCTTGCCAGCGCCCCTGTATGTATCGCTGTCTTTGGCGATGCCTCTGAGAACGACTGCTGGGTAGAAGACGGCAGTATTGCAGCTATCTCAATGCAGTATCAGGCAGAGGACCTCGGTCTCGGCTCTTGTTGGGCACAGATGCGTGCTCGCGGCCTCAAGGACGGTACTCCTGCCGATGTTTCCATCCAGAAAATTCTCTCCCTTCCAGAGAACCTCTCATGCCTCTGCATCATCGGCATTGGCCATAAGGCTGATGAGCGTAAGCCTCAGAACGAGGACAAGCTGAAATGGGAGAATGTAAGTTGGCAATAGACTACATATTTCAAGATATTGCTGTCCGGTAAAAATTTTTTGATTAGATAAATTTAGGGCTGGTACTTACATGAAGTATCAGCCCTTTTGATTATCTTTGCTTTTTCTATATATCGCTTTCCATACCTTCAAGTATGCCACAACACCTCGTTAGCATCATCCCCACCCAACAGAGCATATCCAGACGGGGGGACTATGTCTGAAATGAGATACGCTTACACAGAAATCCTTATTGTTACCTGTTACTTGTTACCGCAAGGGTAGAAACGCTGTTGTGCCTTCGCTTCTAATCCGTTCCTATAATTGGGAGGGAAATGGGATTTACAAGGGAATTACTTGGGACTTGCATGGGAGGTATAAGGGACGACTCTTTGACACCATGTGGCTTAGTTGCGGTTTATATATACCAACGTGTTGTCGTCATTATCCATGAAGACAGGCATTTTCAGTAGATATTCTTGTGCCTGCTTATCCTTGAGTTGGAGAATCTGGGATTTGAGGAAGTTGATGGATAGACTTCTGTCGTAGTGGCCAGGATAGTGGGAGCATGCATCTTTTACATAGAACTCCATTCGCTTGTTGGTACGATGATCGTAAATCCATTGTAGGGCATCCTTGGCATTGTATTTAAGGAGATTAATCATGACATTTCCTTCGAATAATCTTCTCAATACTGTGCAACCATAATCGGATTTCTTTCTTAGCTCTTTGTATGTGGTGAGCTTGTCGCAAATATCTTTTGCCTGAGAAATGGGAGTTGTAATGATGTCATATGCTGGAGTGTCGATATGTCCAGATTCGGTCTTACTCAAAAGTGTTATCTTGTCTGAAACAGAGTACAATCTTGTGACTGTTATGGAATCGTTGATAATGACTGTTGTTTCAAACTTGTTATTATCTATGTATTTGATGTTCCAGATGGTTTGCTCGTAGTCTAATGAATCAGCTTCTATATGACGTTCTATCCTTATTATACCTTTTTCTTTGGGGTAACAGTAGGAGGGGGCAATAGCTCCGCAGAAATCACACCAGTCAATGATTTTGCCTTGCTCGTTGAATAGGGCGCAACGAACATCGGTTTGGTATTCGTTAAAGAATATGAGATATTTGTCATTTATTTTCTTTATAGATACTATAGTCTGCCATAAGGAGTCAGAACACAACGCATAACATTGCTCTTTGGTCAGTTTTAATCCTCGGTTTGTATAGTTCAGCGAATCGGGGAATGGCTCATCAATCAATGAATCGGCATAGATATTCATCTTTGCAAGGAATGGTATCTTGCTCTCTGGAGTGCATGAATAGCTGAGTTGGATAAAACCCAGAGCGACGATGAGGTAGAGAAAGGATTTCTTCATTTTTTTCGTTTGTTGATTACTGGTGCAAATATACAAATATTTTCTGAATAACACGAAAAAGGGAGGGAATTTCTTTTGGGGAAACAAAAAAGAGATACGCAACACCTCCTTAGTATCATTCCTCCCTCAGCAGAGCATATCCAGATGGGGGGAACTAAGTCTGAAATGAGATACGCTAACACTAATTTTCTTATTGTTACCTGTTACTTGTTACCGCAAGGGTTAGAAACGTTGTTGTGCCTTCGCTATGCCTTCGTTCTGCCTTCGCTTCAGGTTCGCTCCCATCGATGGAGCATCAACGGACTTACAACGGATTTACAACGGAGGTAGAACGGAACTGCATCGGAGGGTGTACCAGAGCATTTTTTGCGTCTTTACATCGTTTTCCATGCGGAGTAAACGAATTCAGTATGATGTCAACGAAATCAGGATTGTGTAAACCTTTCCAGGAAAATGACAACATTTCAAGTATTATGTCAACGAATGCAGTATAATAACGACTAAAAACTGTAAACCAAAATCAGGAAAAGACAAGGTGAATCTGCCCCAAATTAATGCTTGTTGTTATGTTATTGAGACTATCGGCCGCCTATACCCAACTCTCCAATTCACGCTAACAGCCTCATTCTCTTCACCTTAGACCACCACAGCAAGCGAGCCAAGCCACGACCAGTAACAAGTAACAAGTAACAATAAGGATTTTAGTGTATGGCTAAAAATTTTACGGAATCTTTCTAAGGAGTTTATATACCTTATTATATATAGAAATAATAAATATAGGCAGCAGCTTACACTATTTTTCTTATTGTTACTTGTTACCTGTTATTAATACGTTTTCTGGGATTGTGAAATAGGCATTTACAATAGATCTTAAATTTCAACAACAAAAAAATACCGCTTACGGATAGTTAGAATTACTACCATAAGCGGCATTGCTATAATCACATCCCATCCTTTGATAAGGTATGGGATTTTTTTAGAACTCAGCGTTATTCGGAGTACGTGGGAAAGGTATCACGTCGCGAATGTTCTGCATACCTGTTACGAAGAGGATGAGACGCTCGAAACCGAGACCGAAGCCAGCATGTGGACAGCTACCGAAACGGCGGGTGTCAAGATACCACTCCATATCCTTCATTGGAATGTTACGTTCCTTGATTTCGTTCAGAAGCTTGTCATAGCTCTCCTCACGAACAGAACCACCGATAATCTCACCAATCTGTGGGAAGAGAACGTCAGTACCCTGTACGGTTGGAGCCATCTCCTTACCGTCAAGCACAGGATTCTTCTCGTCTATCTTCATATAGAAAGCCTTGATAGCCTTTGGATAGTTGGTCATGATGACCGGCTTCTTGAAGTATTCCTCAACGAGGAAGCGCTCGTGCTCAGAAGCGAGGTCGTCGCCCCAGTTGCATGGGAACTCGAACTTCTTACCCTTCTTCACAGCCTCCTGAAGAATCTCGATACCCTTGGTGTAAGGCAGACGGACGAATTCTTCCTTCAGCACACCCTCAAGACGAGCGATGAGTCCCTTGTCTATCATCTGGTTAAGGAACTCGAGATCGTCCTTACAGTTGTCGAGAGCCCACTTTACGCAGAACTTGATGAAATCCTCTTCAAGATCCATGAGCTCGTCCATGTCGATAAAGCAAACCTCTGGCTCAATCATCCAGAACTCGGCAAGGTGACGTGGTGTGTTTGAGTTCTCAGCACGGAAGGTTGGACCGAAGGTGTAGATAGCTCCGAGAGCCGTAGCTCCGAGCTCACCCTCAAGCTGGCCTGATACGGTGAGCGATGTCTGCTTGCCGAAGAAATCGTCAGAGTAGTCAATCTTACCGTCCTCACCCTTCTTGAGGTCGTAGAGGTTCTTGGTTGTTACCTGGAACATCTGACCTGCGCCCTCACAGTCAGAAGCTGTGATGAGAGGTGTGTGGAAATAGAAATAACCATGCTGGTGGAAGTATGTGTGGATGGCAATCGCCATATTATGACGGATGCGCATCACAGCACCGAATGTATTTGTACGCAGACGCATGTGCGCGTACTTTCTCATATACTCGAAGCTCTGGCCTTTCTTCTGCATTGGGTAGTCGTTACCGCAGAGGCCATAGATCTCGATTGCAGTTGCGAGGATTTCAGAGGTCTGTCCCTTACCCTGGCTCTCTACGAGAGTACCCTCAACGTGGATACAAGCGCCTGTGGTAATCTGCCTAAGAATCTCATCGTCAAATTTATCCGTGTCTGCTACAATCTGAATATTCTTTATGGTAGAGCCGTCGTTAAGAGCAATGAAGTCAACAGCCTTGCTTGAGCGGTGGCTGCGAACCCATCCCTTTACGTCGATAGCTTCACCGAAAGCAGTTGAACGAAGAGCGTCAACTATTTTTGTTCTTTTCATAAGCCTAACCAAGCCTTCCCAAAGGGAAGGATGTTCTATACATACCTCTCTCAGGGAAGACTTGGGTAATTATTGATTATTAAACGAATATACTATATAAAGTTCCTCCCCTAGGGGGAGGTTAGGAGGGGTCTCTTACTCGAAAGCACCCATTCTGAGCATCTCCACTTCCTTCTCGGTGAGGAAGCGCCAGTCGCCACGACGGAGGTTCTTCTTGGTAAGACCAGCGAACTGTACGCGGTCGAGCTTGGTTACGTGATAGCCAAGGCTCTCGAAGATACGGCGCACGATACGGTTCTTACCAGAGTGAATCTCAATACCTACCTGTTTCTTGTCGGTTGGAGAAGCATACTCGATAGCATCAGCCTTGATATCGCCGTCATCGAGGGTGATACCATTGAGGATCTGACCCATGTCGTAAGCTGTTACAGGCTTGTCAAGATATACGTGATATACCTTCTTCTTCAGGAACTTAGGGTGAGTGAGCTTAGAAGCGAGGTCACCGTCGTTAGTGAGAAGGAGCACACCTGTTGTGTTACGGTCAAGACGACCTACAGGATAGATACGCTCTGGACATGCGTCCTTAACGAGATCCATAACAACCTTACGCTGCTGTGGGTCGTCGGTAGTTGTAACATAGTCCTTTGGCTTGTTGAGGAGCACGTAAACCTTCTTTTCGAGAGTTACAGGCTGATCGTGGAACATGATGGTATCTGTGCGGAGTACCTTTGTTCCGAGCTCTGTTACCACCTGTCCGTTTACGGTTACTACTCCAGCCTCGATGAAGTCATCAGCCTCACGACGTGAGCAAACACCTGCGTTAGCAAGGAACTTGTTAAGACGAAGTGGCTGTGTTGGATCGATATTGTTCTCAGCGTATTCAATACGCTTCTTCATTGAGTACTTAGCATTTGGATTGTAGCCAGGTGTGTGCTGACGCTGTGGACCACGCTGTGGGCCATAACCGCCACCACGCTGTGGACCGTAACCGCCGCCACGCTGTGGACCATAACCGCCACCACGCTGTGGACCATAACCGCCACGCTGTGGACCGTAACCGCCACGCTGCTGCTGACCGTAACCGCCACGCTGCTGCTGACCGTAGCCACCACGCTGCTGATAACCGCCACGCTGCTGCTGACCATAGCCACCACGCTGCTGATAACCGCCACGCTGCTGATAACCACCCATGTTCTCTTCTGGATTCTCTCCCTCGCCATTATATTGTGGGCGATACTGAGGACGCTGCTGATAGCCGCCCTGCTGATAACCGCCACGAGGCTGCTGCTGATAGCCACCACGAGGCTGATAGCCACGAGACTGATAACCGCCTTCCTCACGCTGTGGACGGCTGCTTGTCAGGTTAGCGCCGAATCCCTCTGGACGGAATTCGCCATCGTCTTCTGTTGAACGCTGTGGGCGATAGCCCGGACGTGCTGAACCACGGTCTGAAGAATAAGCTGCACGCTGACCGATACGAGCGCGCTGACGAGGACGTGCATTGAAGCTACCCTCCTGAAAACCGCCCTCACGGGCAGAAGAGTCTTCTGATACAGAATTCTGCAGACTCTGAAGCTTGTCGTTTTCTGTTTCCATCATTTGGATTTGTTTATTACTTTGTTATTACTTATTTTATTTTCTTATTTTATAGCCTCAGCCTCACGGCCGTCGGCATATCATTTTTTTAAATACCTGTATAGTTGCTTGGAGTTATTGCCATAAGCTCAGCCTTGACAGCATCGCTGACATCAAGAGTCTTGATGAACTCGTGGATTGTCTCCTCATCCATGTGCTTGTTGGTACGTGTGAGCGCCTTGAGAGCCTCGTACGGATGTGGATAAGCCTCACGACGGAGGATTGTCTGGATAGCCTCAGCCACAACAGCCCAAGTATTGTCGAGGTCGCGCTGCAAAGCCTCCTGATTGAGGATAAGCTTGCGGAGTCCCTTCAATGTGCTCTGGATAGCGATAACGCCATGACCGAGAGGCACACCGATGTTACGGAGCACGGTAGAGTCGGTAAGGTCACGCTGCAAGCGGCTTACCGGCAGTTTCTGAGCAAGGAACTGGAGTATTGCGTTAGCGATACCGAGGTTACCCTCTGAGTTCTCGAAGTCGATTGGGTTGACCTTGTGAGGCATAGCGCTTGATCCTACCTCACCAGCCTTGATCTTCTGCTTGAAGTACTCCATAGAGATATACATCCAGAAGTCGCGGTCAAGGTCTATGATGATTGTATTGATACGACGGATGGCATCAAATACAGAGCCAAGGTGGTCGTAGTTAGAAATCTGTGTAGTGAACTGCTCGCGCTCAAGTCCGAGTTTCTCGCTCACGAACTTATTGCCGAATGCCTTCCAGTCATATTGTGGATAAGCCACACGATGTGCGTTGTAGTTGCCAGTAGCACCACCGAACTTGGCTGTGAACTTACAAGCCTTGAGGCTGTTGAGCTGCTCCTGAAGACGATATACGAACACCATTACCTCCTTGCCGAGACGTGTTGGAGATGCTGGCTGTCCATGTGTTTTTGCGAGCATTGGAACGTTCTTCCACTCTTCTGCATAGTCTGAAAGCTGCTG
This sequence comes from uncultured Prevotellaceae bacterium, assembly GCA_900315105.1. Next base: position 122,452 of record OMXX01000002.1, read on the forward strand.
TATGAGCTCCTCAACCTGTGGGATGAAGACCTCAGCGAGAGCCTCCTTGACAGAAAGAGGTACGCTTGTATTGTTGATATCCTGTGAAGTAAGTCCGAAGTGGATGAACTCGCGGCTCTTCTCGAAGTAGCCTTCACCGAGACCGTTCTTCTCCATTTCGTCAAGTTTCTCCTTGATGAAATACTCTACTGCTTTCACATCATGGTTAGTTACCTTTTCAATGTCCTTTACGCGCTGTGCATCCTGCTCCGAGAAGTTCTCGTAGATGCCACGAAGCTGCGGGAAGAGAGTCTTGTCGAACTCAGCAAGCTGAGGCAATGGGAGCTCACAAAGGGTAATGAAATACTCAATCTCCACACGAACACGATAACGGATAAGTGCATATTCTGAGAAATACTCTGCAAGGCTTTCCGTCTTTCCTCTGTAGCGGCCATCAATAGGCGAGATGGCAGTCAAAATATCCAGATTCATTTTTCCTGTTAAATTGTTTTGATGTTATTTACCTATAACTTTTTTTCTCTTTTTAAATTGCTTAGATCTTTACTCTCGTTACAATCTTTATGCGCATTTATAGTAAGTGCCTTATTCGACATCCAGTCGGTAGGCACCCATTATATACAAATTTGGGGCAAAGGTACGAAAAATAATTGAAACTACCATATTATCAGTCATAAAAAAAGGTTAAATCATTGTAAAAGAAATACAAAAGTCTGTTAATCATGCGTTTTCGGGCATTAAACAGCGTGACTTCCCATGATTTCCTACGAACAAAACGTTACATTGTTACATAGTTACGTAACGTTTTAACACAGAGGGGGTATGTAATGCTTCCTCCTACTTTTTGGTTCAATAATAATATAATATATAATATATTATATTATTATTGAGGTTGAAGTCCCATATTTTTCGAAAGTGTGAGGGTGTGTTTATAAACGTTACGTAACTATGTAACGTTTTTCGAAAAATCACCTCAAAATTCTGTACATCATTCTGTTTTTCAATAAGTTATAACGTTGTCGCATTTTTCTAAGCGAAAAGAATGTGTAACAATTTGCAATTGCGAGAAAGATGTTGTAACTTTGCACTTGGAAATCAGAAAGAGCGACCCCTTTCCCCGTAAGGGGCAAGGGAGGGCAGCCCACAAAGGGTTCTTATTCCGTTCCACCTCCGTTTCAAAACCGTTTCAAGTCCGTTTCAAGTCCGTTCCCTGCAATCGAAGGAACAACGGACATAAAAAGCAAGAAAATTTACCTATCAACAAAAAAATATCATTTCCCATGCAAGGTTTTAATTCCCTCTGCATTATACGGGCAGTTAGAAACCCTAAAAAAATAAGAAAAATGGATAAATCTAGATTCTATGCAATGGGACTACTGGCATTGACCTCCCTGTCATTCGCCACAAGTTGCGACAGTTCTGATGATTCAGAAACTCCAGAGCCTGCAACCGGTACAAAAATTGCCCCAATGGACCAAACAACCCTCAACGCCCTCAAGGCATCGCAAGAGAGGACTTTCCAACTGTTCTCTGAGGTTGATGCAATTACAGAAAAAGACAAGACATTCACTATCTCACCTCTAAGTCTGGCGGAAATGCTTGCCGTTGTCTCCAACGGAGCAAGGGGCGAAACTCTCAAACAGATTAACTCAATCATCAAGTCGGGTGATGCAAGCGAGGAAGAAGTGAACGGGAGATACATGAGCCTAAACGAGTATCTGGAGAAAGTTGACGACATGACGACATTTGCAACGGCTAACTCCGTTTGGATTGATGAAGACTTCAATGTAAAGCCCGAGTTCCTTAAAAAGAAACTTGTTGGCGAGACATTCAATCAGGAACTTTCCACAGATAAAACGAAGAATGACATCAATGGCTGGTGCGACAAAAACACTCGCGGTTGCATAAAGAAGATTCTGGATGAGCCTCTTCCTAGCAGTTATAGGATGATGGTCATCAACGCCCTCTATTTCAAGGGAATGTGGAGGCAGAAGTTCCAAAAGGACAATACCATAGATGAGGATTTCATGAACTCCAACGGCTCAAAGACAAAGGTCAAGATGATGCACCAGACGAACAACTTCCTTGCATATGTAGGAGACGATATGGATATGGTGGAATTACCTTACGGAAATGACAGTTATTGCATGGACGTTATCCTTCCGCATGAGGGCAAGAAACTCGACGACTGTCTGAAAGGCTTTAACGCAAAGACCTTCGACGAGTATATCCATAACACTCGTGCGAGATTGGTTTCTGTCGGTATGCCTCGCATGAAACTGGAAGGCCAAACCATTCTCACAAGTCCACTAATGGCAATGGGCATGACTGATGCTTTCTCTGAGATGAGAGCCGACTTCTCAGGCATTTCCGATGAGAGAACCGTTCTTTCAGATGTCATTCAGATCACCTATGTGAATGTTGATGAAGAAGGTACTGAGGCAGCCGCCGTAACATTTACAGGCTTTACCTCAACATCTTTAACCCCGGAACAAGTTCCTATGCCGTTCATCATGAACCGTCCGTTTGCCTATATCATCCGCGAAAAGACAACAGGCACTATCCTGTTCATTGGTAAGGTAAGGAAATTATAAAAAAATACCCTTACCGATGCAAGGTTTTCAAATTTTCAGCATTATATATACAGAAAGAATCACTTAAATGATACATAAAATGAAAAAATCTAAAATCCATTCAATAGGACTTCTGATGCTTGCAGCCCTAGTCTCCATAACAAGTTGCGACAGTTCTGACGATACAGAAACCACAGGTCCAGTAGTTTGTCCAACCGACCAGACAACAACAAGCATACTTGAAGCCTCAATAAACAAGGCTTTCCCTCTGTTCGCTGCGGTTGATGCAGCAACAAAAGCTAATGAGAACTTCACAATCTCGCCTCTAAGTCTGTCGGAAATGCTTGTAATGGCATCAAACGGAGCTAACGGCGAAACTCGCAAGCAGATAAACTCTATCATAGGTGCTAATGATAATATAAGCAAGGAAAGCTTAAACGAGGCATTCAACGGCCTTAACGAGTACCTTGCAAGGGTTGACAGCAAGACAACATTCACAACTGCTAATTCCGTATGGATTGATGAAGGTTTCAAGGTAAAGCCAGAATTCCTCAGCGACAAGAAGCTCATTGGTGAGACTTTCAACCAAAAACTTTCCACTATAAAGACAATGGACGACATCAACCACTGGTGCGACATTAAAACTAGTGGTTGCATTAAGGATATTCTGACAGAGCCTCTTGACGACTATTGCAGAATGGTACTTGCCAACGCCCTCTATTTCAAGGGTATGTGGAAAAACAAGTTCAGCAAGGATGACACCAAGGAAAAAGAGTTCACTAACTCCGACGGTTCTAGGTCAAAAGTCCAGATGATGTTCCAATCTAGTATGTTTCTTGGCTATGAAGGATTAGACATGGATTTTGTGGAATTCCCATACGGTAACGAAAACTATTGCATGGATGTCTTTCTTCCTCACGAGGACAAGAAACTTGACGAGTGCATGAAGGATTTCGACCAGAAGACTTTTGAAGAGTATCTCAAAAAAGCAGGTACGGGAGAGATTTTGGTTGAAATGCCAAGAATGAAATTGAATTACAAGACCTCGCTCGTAAAGCCACTCAAGGCTATGGGTATGACTGATGCCTTTTCTGACGATGCTGACTTCTCTGGCATCTCTAATGAAAAGACCTATATCTCAGACGTGATACAAGCCACCTTTGTAAACGTGGATGAAGAGGGCACGGAAGCGGCAGCCGTAACAATAGCGACTATGAAAAATGATATTATGCCAATGCGGACATCGACATTCTTCATGAACCGTCCGTTTGCATACATCATCCGCGAGAAGACAACAGGCACAATCCTATTCATGGGTAAGGTGAGAAAGCTATAATGGAGATAGACAACGAACTGACAGAACGACTGTTACGAAACGACCGTAAGGCTATGCAAGAACTGTATGGCCTTACGGTTCGCTATCTCTTTGCCGTCTGTCAGAGATATGTTGTCAACGAAGAAGATGTTCGCGACATCCTTCAGGAAACCTACATCAAGACTTATAGGAACATAGGAGATTTCAAGCTGGAGAATGGAAGTTCTATCGTGTCGTGGATGACAAGGATAGCCATAAACGAATCGCTTATGCTTTTGCGAAGGAAGCACAAGGATGCCTTTATTGAAACATCAAAGGAACTACCTGACCGTGAGGAGGATCTGGAGGTTTCAAGATTCTCGGCAGAGCAGCTACACAACGCCATACAGCAATTACCAACAGGCTATCGCGTAGTTCTCAACCTCTATGCCTTTGAGGACAAATCACACAAGGAAATAGCCCAACTATTAGGCATTAAGGAGGCTTCATCAGCATCCCAGTTACACAGAGCGAAGAACATGCTTCGCAAAATACTATTAAAGCAGGAAGGAGGCAGACAATGAAAGAACAATGGACTAAAGATCTTCAGCAGAAGATGAACGGTTTTGAGGTTCCTACGATTCCAGAGGGATTGTGGGAAGACATTGATGCTGCCCTTGAGAATGATGACAAGCATTTGGTGATAGGTGATTGTGGCAAAGCAAAAGGACAAACCATCAACACCCAACACTTAACACCCATCACACGCTACTGGCGAAAGGCCAGTGCCGCTATTCTCCTGCTTTTGGCTATTCCAACATCTTTGTATCTGCTTCGCAACAAGGAAAATGAAATAGCTGTAGCTGAATTAGAAAAGAATGCTCCTTTACATGAGATTTCTTCATCAAAGGCCAAAACGCCAAATGACACAGAAGCTTCCCCTACCCTTTCCACGCCTTCTGCAAAGCATATTGCAAAGGCGACAATTCAAAAGACGACAATAGCAGAAGCCCCAATCGACAACAGTTCGAATTCTGCCATTGAAGAGCAAAGGCATAAAGCGGAAGAAGTAAAGCATGATTCACCTATCACCAAGCAAACAGAGGAAAAAGCCTCCACTCCATCTGCAGCCCCAGAAGGCACTCATGAAGAGCCGATTAACAACTATGGGGAAGATGACTTCACTATCAACAAGAAACAGCCGGAAAACCGTCTCTATCTTGCAATGAATGCCTCTGGAATAAGTTTCTCTAGAGACATGACAACTACAGACTATACGATGGGATATAACGACCCTTACAACGTGGTAAACGACCCCTACAACGTAGCAAACAACCCTATAAAAAATATGGACGCGATTCCATATCACGAAGAGACGCATCATCGTCCTATTTCCTTCGGACTTCAGGTCGGTATTCCTGTAGCCAAGGATTGGTCAGTCGTTACTGGTCTTACATACACCTATCTGCATAGTGAAATAAAAGACAACACAGGTCTTATCTTTACCCATATCGACCAGAAACTGCATTTCATCGGCATCCCTGTGCAGATGAACTACCAGCTATACAACAACCGCCATTGCAATATCTATCTCGGTGCTGGAGGACGAGCCGACTTCGGGGTTAGCGGAAAGACGAATCACGAGAGCAAGCTCTCTCATCTGCCTGTAAACTATTCACTTAAGGCAGCCGCAGGCGTTCAGGTGAACCTCTTCAAGAGCCTCAACATCTACGCAGAGCCAACCCTTCAGTACAATATCCCAGGCTCTACCAGATACAAGACCTACTACACCGAGCACAAAACCATGTTCGACCTGCAGTTAGGCGTTAGGGGTATTCCTTGAACATTTCGCAATATTATCAAATATTCTGCGTTATAAGGACAAAACCTAAGAACAAAAACGAATGAAAAGAAATATATTCAAAGTAATGCCTCTGCTCATGTCAGCATTTCTACTGGCATTAACAAGTTGTGTAAAAAAGAAACAGCAATTACCAAAGGCTGAGGTAAAACAAGAAATCACACAACCGGAAATATCTCCACTTGATTCCGTGATAAGGCATGACTTCAAATCGGCAAACGAAATGGCTTTTTCACTCTTTAAGCAAGTGGATAAGCAAAAGCGCAACGAGAACTTCATGATCTCCCCACTCTGTTTGGCAAATGCACTTGCCATGCTTGCCTATGGCGCAGACGGCAATACCCTTAAGCAAATCACGGATGTATTAGGTGCTAAAGACATGAGTATTGATAAGATTTGCAAGAAATATAGGGATTTGAATGTCTATCTCAAGTCAATAGACACAGAGACTTCTTTCGCCAATGCCAGTTCAATATGGATTGACGATAAATTCAAGGTCAAAGCCGACTTCCTCAAGAAGAACAAGGAAATATTCAATGCCGAAGTTTACAATAGGGCTCTGGCTACAGAAAAGACCATGAACGACATCAATTCATGGTGCAACAGGCAGACAAACGGACATATAAAAGATGTGCTTAACAATATACCTTCACCAGATTCAAGGATGCTGCTCATGAACGCCTTATACTTTAACGGTAAATGGTCTGATCCTTTCTCCAAGGAAAATACCAAGGAGGAATTCTTCAAGAACCATGACGGTTCAAAGTCAAAGGTTAATATGATGTATAAATTCGAATTTATGAGAGCATCCGTTTGTGATAAATTTGATATTGTAGAGTTCCCTTATGGAAAACGCGATTTCAGCATGGTAGTTATCCTTCCACATAAAGGCCAGAATATTGATATTTGCCTAAAGAATCTCAGTAGCAAGCAAGTTAATAAAATAGATAGCAACTCTGATTTCTACTATGTTAGTGTCCATATGCCTCAGTTGGAATTAAAAGATGAGACAGATTTCAATAGCACCCTAATGGCTTTGGGCATGACCGATGCTTTCTCTGTAAAAAATGCAAATCTCTCAAAGATATCAGATGATCTCTATGTTTCGGCCATCAAACAGAAAACTTCCATAAAGGTAAATGAAGAAGGAACAGAAGCTACTGCCGTAACACATGAAATCATTAAGGCAAAGGATGCAGATGAGCCCAAGCCAAAGGTACTTGAATTCTATATGGATCGCCCATTCGTGTATCTTATCCGCGAGAAGATAACAGGAACAATCCTTTTCATGGGTAAGGTAAGGAAACTATAGATGTTCGACCGTTATTCCGCCGTTCATCCTCCGTCATGAAAAGGAGCCAAACTCGGTGAAGGTCCGTTCTATGTCCGCTCCTGGAACGGAGGTTCACCGAGTTTGATTCGGAAGATCATAGGAGGATCAAGGGAAGAACATCGGAGTTATTGCTTATTCAGAAACCAACCGCAGACTTGAAACAAGGCGACCTTTTCGGCTGTCACGAAGATGCACAAAGGCATATTGACCGCCATTCTCAGCCTCTCGAACTACTGTTCTGGATTCTGGAGTCTCAATCACAATATCCTCAAACTCTACCCTTTCACCTGTCAGACAGATAAAACGAAGGATATCTCTCTTATTCCAGTCCTCCGCAATCATATCACATTCTACCCTATCATCAACTATACGATAGTTGAGCGTTGGCAGAGAACCGCCCGAAACAGTATTCATTTTCAGGAGATTAAGGCTCATGAAACTATCGCAATCCCTTTGTCCTGCCCTGGAATGTTCAAAACATCCCTTCACAGCAGGTTTCAACTTGCGATAGAGTTCCTGCACAGCCTTCATCTTATCACGTTGTGACAGTTGTTCATCCGACATTTTGTCATTATAGCTCTTAGGCATAGCCCTCTTTGTCTACTGCCTTTTTGTACCTGATACACGAACCCGCCAATGCGTCCGTGAATGCCTTTCTTGTCTATTGTTGCCATATAAATCTAATTTTAAGGATTTAGCGCTCAGAAAATCAGAAACGCGCACCAGCCTTTAAGGGCTGACGTTCGCTATTTTCTGAGCGTGATTTTCAATTCAGATACAAAGATACAAAAAAAGTGCCATAATATTTTGTTATTATTCAATTATTTTGTAATTTCGCAAACGATTATAAAACCCTATACCATTCATAATAACTCTATGATCAGAAGCAAATTCATAATATCAGTCCTGTTGATGCCGGTTGCTTTCCTCACATCTACTAATTGCATGGCACAGACACGACAGGCTAATTCAGTAGCATGCCCTATCGACTCAACGGCTAAGGCTATATATAAAGGTGAGACGAGTATGGCTTACTCGCTCTTTGAGCAAGTGGATAAACAACATGACAAGAATGAGAATGTAGTTATCTCGCCTCTATGCCTGGCTGATGCTCTGACCATTCTTGCCAATGGCGCCAAGGGCATTACTCTCGACCAGATTGCGAGCGTGTTAGGTACGGAAGACCTGAACACGGAAAAGGTTAGTGAGGTGTATGGAAAACTGAACGACTATCTTGCGGGATATGCTCGTGAGGTCGGGATCAAGACCGCTAATTCCGTTTGGATAGATAACAAATTCAAGGTTAAGAACGAATTCTCTACCAAGAACAGAAACGATTTCAAAGCGGAGATACGTAATCATATCCTTGCTTCTGACATGACCAAGAACAACATCAACCAATGGTATTCACAAAACACAAGGGGGAGTATCAAGAATATTCTCAGTCAACCTCTTTCCTCAGAAGCCAAGATTGCGTTGTTCAGTTTGGTGTGCTTCAACGGCACTTGGAATAACGTGTTTGAAGAGGACGTTACACGACCTATGGATTTCACGAATGCTGACGGCTCGAAATCAAAGGTGATGATGATGCAACAGGAAGATCATTACCAAGTATATGAAGGTGAAAGGATGGATCTTCTCAGAATACCTTATTTGAAAGGCAATTTCTATATGGAGATCTATCTGCCTCACAAGGGCGAGAACCTTGACGACTGTCTGAGGAATTTCAGCAAGAAACAAGACACGCAGATGAGAAAGCGCACAAGCGACCAGAAAGTTGCCCTTGACATGCCTCGTATGGATCTGAAATGCGATAACTCTTTCAATGAGCCACTCAAGGCTATGGAAATGACTGACGCCTTTTCCTTAGAAGCTGATTTCTCGGGGTTGGCCGATAACTCCCCATCTGTTTCCGACATAAGGCAGATAATAAACCTCAAGTTCTGCGAGAAAGGAACAGATGCCGTTTCTTCTTCTAAAAAGCCTTTTGATACTAAAGAGATGACCATCAAGCCTTTCTTCTTCACAATGAACCGCCCGTTCTTCTTCACAATACGCGAACATAAGTCGGGCACAATCCTCTTTATGGGCAAGGTGAGGAAACTGTAAGTTAGTTCATAGTGCATAGTTGGTTGGCACATACATATCAACTATGAACTATGCACTATGAACTATGATTTTTTCCATTATCTACAGAACTCTCTGTACGAATCATCAAAGAAATAATAGATAAGCCGGAATAGCCATACCACAATAGCTCCGCTAACCAATCCGGAAATATGACTGCTTATGCTGACGTTACTACTGAAACCGCCAAAAATATCGACTACCAATATCACAAGAAAAACCAACGACTCCCACCAATTAGATTTCCAGTCAAACTTAAACGATAATGATTCCCCGATAAGCAAAGACAGGAAAGCACCATACAATCCAAACACGCCACCCGATGCCCCTATCACGCTATTCTGGGAGTATAAAACGGCAAAAGCAATAGACAAGGGACCAGTTATCAGGAACACAAGGGCTATATCCCTACCATAAAGATAACGGCTTAGCGCGTAAACGCCCAAAACATAGCCAAATAGATTGCCAAAGATGTGCATAAAGTCCGCATGTATGAACATACTGGTGAAGATTCTCCACCACTCCCCATCAACAAGGAGTGAATCTGGTGTACATGCTCCTGATTCATCAAACAGCACATTATTACTTCCATTAAGGGTGTATCCGTTGAATATCATATACAATCCCCAACCAATCATAAGCAACGGAGGCAACAACAGTAAGAAATTCCCCTTTTGCGCAAAATATGAAAGAACGTCACGCATCGTTTCATTAGAGAATCTCCTGCTATCATCATATTCATTTCGTGACACCCCTCCAGTAAGTCCCATGAGTAGAGCCAATATCACTACAAGAATAGCCAGAGTTACCAAGATTATTACCACATTATTCCAACATCCGTCAACTTTATCATTGGAAATTTCAAGCAATATCACATCTTTCTTAGCAGATGCAGGAACTCCATTCAGATAGGAAGAAGCAGCTTCCATATACTGCTCAATATTGTCGCTCTGATGTATAACCTTGAAGAAATGAGCCATCATGGCATTATATCTTATCGTCCCTCTCATGTGGTATTCCAAGTCTGACATCCACCTTTGCAACTTCTCGTCAGATTGTCCAAATCCATAATTATGTTCTCCCTTGGTCTCAGAACAGACAAAAGCATATTCCATATCCTTCAACGGACATACCTGATATACGCAGAACACAAGTTCATCAGAACTACGTGATTTTGCATGAACATAACAATCCGTAGTATAGTCGTATGAACTCGTATCTGGTTCTATCTTTTCCACCTGCACATAATTCGCTTCCATTATCTCTTCCCTTGACAAATCCGTAAGCTTATCTACGCTGACCACTTTCGCAGTAGCATCTTCTGCAATAATTTCAGCATTTACGAATATAAGCATGGAAGCTATCATAATGAAAAAAAAGACCATGCCTTCCCACTTGTCATTTGCAGAGTTTATTTCATGCCTAAGCAAGAATATCAGCAAACCAGACAGCCCCAAAGGAATACAAATTCCCGGAATCTCGCTCTTTATCATAGGAAACCAGTCATAAGACAGCCAAAACCATCTTATGATAATCCATACTACAGAAAATAACAAAATATACAATACTATTTTCCAGATAACCGAAAAAACAGATATATTCCTTCTCATTTTTTATCTTTTATCAATACGTTATTCTACCAATCACACTTCGTCTTCCCTTCGCAGTTTTTCCGTTGATGCTCCGTACCAAACTCGGTGAAGTTCCTATCATCCTTCGCTTCTCCACCGACTTTGCACCGACTTTGCACCGACTTTGGTACGGAGGAAGAGCGGAGGATCATAGGAGGAAGAACGGAGGCAATTATGAGTTTGAAACCAATTGTTGAGGAGAAGCGAGACGACCTTTCCGACCGTTGCGAAGATGCACAAAGGCATACAATCCATTTGGCTGCACATCACGAACAACAGTTGTCTGGGATTTTGCATCAACAATAATATCCTCAAATTCCACTTTTTCATTCACAAGACAGATGAATCGCAGAATGTCTCCCCTTTTCCATTGCTCGGAGATTATATCACATTCAATCTTATCACCTACGATTCGATAGCCGAGGACTGGCAGAGAACCATCCGATACAGTATTCATTCTCAAAAGATTAAGGCTCATGAACCTGTCACAATCCCTTTGCCCTTCCTTCAACAACTCAAAGCACCCCTTTACCGCAGGTTTCAACTTGCGATATAGCATCTGAACAGTTTTCATCTTATCACGTTGCTCAAGCTGCACCTCTGACTTCCTGTCATGATAGTGTACAGGCTTTGATCTGAGTATCTGCTGTCCATTCTGAATCTGAAACACCATACCACCAGCCGGACCGTGAATACTACCTTTATTATCTAATATTGCCATAAATTTAAGTTTTTGTTATTTGAGTACAAAGATACAAAAAATTTTGCGAATTGAAGACATTTTCAGCCGAAAATTGAACAAAAAATTTTTCTATGATGACAGCTGCTTTCTATGGGATTTTCCACACAATTTAAATTGCTATTTTCCTGTAAAGATATGTTAATAACTAAAAATTACGTCGAAATAACTAAAAACATAAGTTAAAATCTCGGATATAGCTTATTTTTTCAACTAAAAGTTTCGTTAATTAAAAATTTAGTTGTAATTTCGCACCCAGATAACTAAAACATTAGTTGAATATGAAAAGAGATAAAGACAACCAGACGCTCACCAGAGTGGAAATGGAGATTATGAATCGCCTGTGGGCTATGAACGAGCCTTCGGTTAGTGTGCGACAGCTACTTGCTGAATACCCTGAGCCCAAGCCTGCCTATACCACTCTCGGCACATATATGAAGATTCTCACGGAGAAAGGGTTTGTGAAGCCTGAGAAACGTGAGGATGATGGAAAGACATTCTTCTTCCGTCCGCTCATCACACAGAACGAATACCGAAAGATTGTGATGAAGGATGTCAAGAACACCCTGTTTGGTGGCTCTATGAGATCACTCGTAAACTTCTTTGCAAAAGAAGAAAAGATACCCGATGACGAAATACAAGAATTACTAAGTTTGATTAAAGAGTAGCCCCCAAGCCCAACAGCCCCTCACCCGTCCTACGGACACCCTCTCCCCAAGGGGCGAGGGAAATATTAGTGAGATAAACAGCTACAATCGCTAAATTATCAAGCAGACAAATGTAACTTTTCCCTCGCCCCTTGGGGAGAGGGCGTCCGAAGGACAAGTGAGGGGCTCTGGCTGGACTTTTAAACCATTAAACTATGCTCGCCTACGCAATAAAATCAGCTATATTCCTCAGCATTATGTACATTCCGTACATGCTGATACTCAGGAAGGAATCATTCTTCCACTTCAACCGCATATTGCTCGTTTGCATTATGCTGTTGTCGCTCATTCTGCCTTTATGCGATTTCCATTCTCTATCTATTGAGAATAATCCTATACAAGAGGGAATGACAACTATCAGTATGCCTGTAGTAATGAATGAGAGTACCCCAAACATAACGGTAGCAAAAGGTTTCAACTGGGTAGCAGTCGTACTCTATATTTACTTGATAGGTATAATAGCAACAATTCTTTGGAAAACCATTCAAATATCCCAACTCTATCGTACCTTCCACAAAGGGGTGCTTTGGAAGGACAAGCAGAATGGCATTACAATATATTGTCATGCACAAGACATAGCTCCATTCAGTTGGTTCAATACTATCGTAATCAGCGAGAACGACTATCAGAATAATGCAAATGAGATTCTATGTCATGAAATAGGGCATATCCGTCATTATCATTCACTTGACATTCTTCTTGTGAATATTATTGAAACAATACAATGGTGGAATCCGTTCTCTTGGCTTATAGCCTCCTCACTTCGTGATGTGCATGAGTATGAGGCTGACAACGAGGTACGTACAAGTGGCGTAAACATCAGAGAATACCAGATTCTATTAATAAGAAAAGCCGTCGGCTCCAGTTCCTATGCCTTTGCCAATGGTTTCAATCACAGTTTACTAAAAAAACGAATCACTATGATGTTAAGATCAAAATCAAATCCGTGGATGCGTACAAAGGCTTTGTACATCATCCCTATGGCTACTATCGCCATAAGCGTATTTGCCACACCAGAGTTAAACAATCGTGTTGATACTCTTGCTGAAAAGGTTGAAACTATTATCGAAGACCAAGTTTCAGAAAAGGAAATTGATTCTGCCGATAATATAAAGGAGAAAATTGCAAAAAACGCCAAGGAGAATCTCACAGCAACAGCAGGAAAAAACACAAAATCTGCATTGGATACGTGTACGTGGAATGAAAACGATCCTGCTACGTGGCATGAGAAATACATAGACCCACAAGCAGACGTAAGGCCACAATTCCCAGGGGGTGACAAAGCCCGCTCGGAATACTATGATAACAACAAGAAATTAATAAGTCTTGGAGACCCATTCAAAGAGGCTACGGTTTCTATTTTCGTTGATGTCGTTGTAGAAAAAGATGGAACTATCAGTAATGCAAAGATAAGTAGATTCCATACAAAACACGAAATATCAGAGGAAAGGAAGCAGGAACTTAAGGATGCTGCAATAAAATTTTACTCTAATATGCCAAAACATATTCCTGCCAAAAAGAATGGTCAAGCCATACGTTATGAATTTACAACAGGAGGAGATTTCAAAATATAAACGATACAATCTCTAATCAAAAGTTTACAACATGCTCGCCTACGCAATAAAATCAGCTATATTCCTCAGCATTATGTATATTCCATACATGCTGATACTAAGGAAGGAATCATTCTTCCACTTCAACCGCATATTGCTTGTTTGCATTATGCTGTTGTCGCTCATACTGCCTTTGTGCGATTTCCATTTCCTCTCTATTGCCAATAACCCAATACAAGAGGGAATGATTATCATCGGCACCCCGACAGCTGTTATGGAGAATGGTGGAAATGCCACAATATCAGAAGACATCAACTGGTTCGCAATTATATTCTACATCTATATAATTGGAATGGCTGCAACCTTCATCTGGAAGATGGTTCAACTGGCTGTTCTTTATGGAACAATTCACAGGGGCGTTCTATGGAAGGATGAGCAATACGGAATAACCATTTACTGTCATGCTCAGGATATAGCCCCATTCAGTTGGTTAAACACCATTGTGATAAGCGAGGACGACTATAACAATAACGCTACCGAGATATTGCGACATGAGATGGGGCATATAGAGCATCGCCACTCATTTGACATCATACTTGCAAACATTGTTCAGACAATACAATGGTGGAATCCGCTGTCTTGGATTCTCGCATCCTCACTTCGTGACGTGCATGAGTATGAGGCAGATGATGCCGTACTTACAAGTGGCGTGAATATTCATCAATACCAGACGCTCTTGATAAGGAAAGCCATTGCAAACACAAATTACGCCTTTGCCAACAGCTTCAATCACAGTCTGTTGAAAAAGCGTATCACAATGATGGTCAAGGAAAAGTCAAATCCTTGGAAGCGCACAAAGGCTCTGTTACTTATTCCTGTGTCAGCTATTACCCTTTGTGCCTTTGCTACTCCTAACCTTAACGTACTCGCAGAAAAGGTCATGGAAACAAATGAGAAGATCATTCGGATTAGAAAAACCCTTGCATATATACAATCGCTGAGGATTCCGCCCTATGAAATAGCCAGGATTCTTGCAGAAAGGAAAGAAAGTGAAAAGAAGTATGTCGAAAAAATAAGACAAACAACAAAATTGAATTCTGGGGAGAAAAGCAAAGTCTATGACGTTGTAGATGAGAAAAACAAAGTCTTGGACGTGGTAGATGACATGCCAGAATTCCCAGGTGGAATACAAGCTTTGGTGCAGTATCTTACAAAAACTGTAAAGTATCCGGAAGAATCAGAAGCCAAAGGCGAGCAGGGACTTGTTGTATGCACTTTCGTGGTAGAAGCTGACGGAAAGGTCAGCAATACCATGATAGCAAAGGGGGTTACCCCAGCTCTTGACAAAGAAGCAGAACGTGTGGTTAGCTCCATGCCAAATTGGACACCCGGAAAACAGAACGGACAAAATGTAAGAGTAAAATACACTTTGCCTATAACTTTCCGATTACAATAAATAACATATTATAATATCACCTTTTAGACAGGCATATTTATGCTTGTCAGGGTGGGAAATGCTTAAAAAGTTTACTAAAAATTATCACTATGAAGAAAAAAACAAATTCTTGGATGCGTACAAAGGTTTTGTACATCATCCCTGCAGCCGCAATCATTTTTTGCGCAATCTCATGTACCGAATCTGACCAATCGGATTTCACAAATGAAGTGTATGACAAAGTGGAAGTCATGCCAGAATATCCCGGTGGGATGGAAAGCATGATGAATTTCATGAAAAGCAACATGAAATATCCTGAGATTGCTATGAAAAACGGAGCAACAGGAAAAGTGATTATAAGTTTCGTCGTTGAGAAGGACGGAAAGGTCAGCGATGTAAAGGCTGTAGATTTCAAGGCTGATGGTGAAGTCTCTACAGAATGCGAGGAAGCTTTCAAAGCCGAAGCAGAAAGAGTTGTTACAAGCATGCCAAACTGGAAACCCGGACAGCAGAAAGGCGAGAATGTACGTGTGAAATACACCATGCCTTTCACCTTCCGTTTACAATAGGAACTCTCAGAGTTCCTATTTTGGCGAGTTTGTGAAATTAAAGAAAACTAATAACTAACGTCAGTTCGACGAATTCTACGAATGGCAGCAAGCTGCCTTAACCACTGCGTGGAGCTACACGACTTGCTTCAGTTTGTTGAGCTTCAGCGAAAAATTACCATTAATACTCTTTTCCACGAATTATTTTTTCTCTGTCCCGATTTTTTCGAATATTCGAATTATTTTTCGCTGAAGCTCAACAAGCTGAAGCAAGTCGGGATGAAAATTATCGATTAATTATTCGCAAGGCTCATCAAGCTACGCAAGTCGCGATAATTCATGGAAATTCATGTAGCCAAGCGCAGCGTTTATTTTCGTCGAGTTCACGTTAACTAAACAAAAACAGATATGAAGAAAAATTTGTTTTGGATTTTATTATCCGTCTTATTCTGCGCTTGCTCAGAACAAAATGTAGAGGGTGAATTCTTCTTGCGAGGACAGGAAGTAAAGTTTGACTCTGCGAATGATAACCTATGGCCTAAATTCCTGTATGGACAAACTATGTTTGCATGGTCGGATGATAATAGTATTCATGCTGGGGAAATAACCGAAAAAGAGTGGCAGAAAGCTGAGAGAATATCTGGGGCTGGCGTAAACGATGACTTGGAGAGGTTAGAATTCTCACAAGGTAATAACGGGGAACTATTCATATGGAATAAGCCTACGGTTGGATTATTTGACACGGGTTGTTTCAAATCTCTGATAAAAGTCCAGAATGCAGACAACATTGCCGATATTATGGATCGGACAAAATGGGAAACATACGATTTGAAGAAGGTTTTAGGATTTACAGGCGGAAGTTATGTTGCTCTATCCGATACAACCATTCTCTCGCGAGGAATGTTTAAAGACGATCTTAAGCGTGTGTACTCTATTATTGATATTAAGAATCAAAAACTCACGCCTATAGACTATTGCCCCAAAAGCAAGGATTTAAGTGATGAAGAAATCTGTATGCGCTTTTTGACTGGTAACATATTAGGTAATGGGAAAGACAAAATGTTGTATTATAACGAATGTGCAAAGTTTGCTTTCATTTTCAATGTAGAAGGAACAAAAGTAAACATACTGAAGGATTTGTATTCATACACATTTGTTCCAACTCGACCTACAGAAAGTTTGGGTTGTTGTGCGAATTGCGAAAGGATATATTTGCTTGTAAGAGATACCAATATTAAAGGAGAAAAATGTAATGAGGATGACAGGTTCAGATACGGAAATACCGTTGAGGTGTATGACTGGGACGGAATAAAACATCAGGTTATTCATCTTGACAATTACTATCGGGAAATCATGTTATCAGGTGATGGAAATACACTATTCCTTCATCCGGGAATGACCGGGGATATAATAAAGCCTGCTCTTTATTCTTATGACATTAGCAATCTTAAGGATAATCCGATGATTGATTCTGTTGAGATAAGGAATATTTGCAAGGCAAACTTTGAAAAGACTAAGGAGAAATACGGCAAGATAGATGTTTTGAAAGAAGGAGATATGATGGCTGATTTCAAGCTATATGACTATGATGACAAGCCACATCATCTTAATGAGTTTTTAGGCAAGGGCAAATATACTATTCTTGTATTCAGCGATTTGCATTGTGGGTGGTGTCAGAAATCAAAACCACATCTTGAGAAATTGTACAAACAGAACAAAGACAAAATTGAGATGATAACCGTTTCTGACGATAAATTGTCGGAGTGGAAAGAGAAACCTAATGGAGAGGTAAGCTGGCATGAATGGAACGACCATAATCTCGCAAGAGAAATAAGAAAGAAATACGATGTTTTTGGAAATCCGACTTTCTTCGTCATAAATCCAGAAGGAAAGATAGTGAAGAAATATACTGGTTTTGCAGAACAAATATTTGACGAAATGAAGGATATTGTCTCTGGAAAAAAATAATACTCTTATATTACCAACGTTTTCGTTAAGCCAGATGACCAAAGCGATGCTTGCATCGGCTTTGGCATGGCGAGAAAAGGTAGAATGAAATCCAACAATCATACACACCTGTCGTGATGACAGGTGTGTATAAATATCAATTAATTGCTTATGATCAAACTGTTTTTCACATTTTTATTCCTAATGTATCTCTACCCTATCACTATCAAGGCAGAGGACAATAATTCTATTGCTCAGCAAAGAATCTGGGCTGCAAAAGGAGACAGTTGCGTGCAAGCCTACGATTTCTTTCACGCTATGCAGTTCTATAATAATTTGACTGAGGAATTCATCAATCAAAATGCTTCCGTAACAAGAAACATAGCAGAACTATATCGTCGAACAGGAAACAACGAGGCATGGTTGAACCGGCTATTGTATTTGCACCCAGACAGCATGACGTATAACGATCTTCGCTTGATGTTCTTTGCGAACAAAAATATAGGAAAGGAAGACCAAATGGTAATATTGGCAGACACTATACTTCGCACCAACCCTTACGACAGCGAGATTGTTGTTTCTATGGCATCATACTTCAACGATACGGAGCATCCCGACAAGGCTTTGGCTATCTGTGGAGACTATATGCAAAGGGATTCTACGAACCTCGGGGTAATGAGACAATACGGATATGCCACATATCTTCTTGGCAATTATGAGGATGCAATTAAAACATACAAGAAACTTGAGGTAAATGGTTTTGACAACTATGAATCTGCCCTGATAATAGGTTTTTCACTTCTCAAACTCGATAGCGCGTGGAATGCGCGCCCATATCTCAGAAAGGCTGTTGAGAAGCGAAAGGGCAAGGAATATTCCTCTTATCTTCATCTTGGTAATGCAAATATCGCCTGCGGAGAATATAGGGAGGGTATTGAGAATCTTGAAAAAGTGATAGAGATAATCACGCCTGATAATGAATTGTATTACTCGATATATAATAGCATAGGTGAGGCTTTCTACAAACAACAGCAATACGAGAAAGCCGCAAAGGCATTTCTGGAATGTACGAAATACAAATCAGATAATCCTCTCGTCTATTACAACATAGCACAGATGTGTAAAGGCATGAAAGACGAGAAGAGGGAAATAAAATACTCCAAGAAGTTCCTCGACATTTCGCATCATCTTGAAGATACTCCACAGAACAAGGAATTGATTAAGAGCGTAGAGGAGCGTGTGGAATATCTCTCAAAACATGCCACAAAGTGATGATAAAATAATGAAATAAAAAATTTTATGAACGAAATCTGATCTCGTGTGTATTCCTATATAGACAAAGACGGATACCAAATTCCAAAGAAAATGCGGAATATTTAAATCTATTTTTCGAGTATTACGTCTTTATAAGTATAGACAGTTGATTAAAACGGTAAAAAAATACATAAAACCCAAACAAATTTATGAAAAAGACTATTATTTCGTTAGTGCTGTTGCTCATCGCTACTTGCAGTTGGGCACAGAAAGTGTGGAAAAATCCTTCACAGTACTGTCAGAACAACTATATGTTGTATCTTACAGTAGAGGAAATCGAGTTTAAACAAGAGGAAACCATCGTGCACATGCGTGTTGACAACATGTCAGGGTCAATGATATGTTTCCCCGATTACACCGTACTCAAGGATCAGGACGGCAAGAAATATGCCCTAAAGAGTGGAGAGCCCACACGTAGTGGAGAGGAAGCATGCAATATTGGCAAGTGGATTTCCATCCCTACAAGCGGATATGGGGTTTATTCCCTGCATTTCGAGCCACTTCCAGAAACCACTAATCGCATACAGTTTATAGAGAGCTATGACCCTAACGGATTTCTCGTATGGAATATAACCGATTCCAAGTCTAAGCCAAAGGTAAAGGAAAGCCTCTTTGACTCTAACTGGCAAAATGCCCAAACAGGCGACTGGATTCTCGGTCTCTATGCCAACAATGCCGTATATGACAGTAAAGTGTGGAGCTACGAAGAGAAGAGTGATAAAAAAGTCATTCTCACTAACGGACAGCAGAAACTCACCATCACCATCGGAAAGGAAAAGAACGGTACGCGCCAGTTTGCTATCGATGGCAAGAAACTCACTCTGAGCAAGTTTGATAGCAGTCTTCCTACCTACCCTACTGCCGATGACACTCCGTTCAACACCGAGCTAAAGAAGGGCGAGGCAACAATCACAGGTATCATAAAAGATTTCCCACGCGAAATAGCCGACAAGAAAACGACTCTGAGGTTCATTTCCCGAAATATAGTAACCGACCGCCGTCAGGACACCGACATACAGATTGATTCTACTGGCGTGTTCACCGTAAAGGTGCCTGTCTATGGAACAAGTCAGGTGCTGATGGAGCCAATGGTAAACAACCTTACCGTAAGTTCCTCAAGCCTCGTGGTTGAGCCAGGAAAGACATATTTCATGGTTCAGGATTGGAGCAGAAACACCTCTCTATTCATGGGTGAGAATGCCCGACTCATGAACGAGCTTTACGCCTTTAATGCCTACGTGCCTTTTACGTTCACATCACAGGATAGACGGAACAACGATGCCATCATCGCCTTCAAGAATAAATGCATAAAGAATCTTGACCTCGCTAACGAAAAATTGGCAGACATAATAGCCAAGAACCCTACCCTCAGCAAACGTTATCGCGACTTCATAAAAGAGTTTAACCATAAGGCGACTGCCGAATACATCATCCTGTCATGGTATGGTGCCCCTAACCATACTCTGCCTTCTGAAGTGGTAGAGGCTGCCAACAAGACTGCGGAAATCAACCCGTCCCTACCACTATCTCTCACACAGCACCTGTCAAGCTACCTCCAATTTAAGGAAGCTTACGAAACACAGCAGATTCGCCAGAAATACAGCACCTCCCCTGAACTCTATTTCTCATTCGAGAAGAAAGGTCTCATCAAACTAAGCGATGAGGATAGAGCCTTACTCACCAAGTGGCAGGACAGAAATAAGGAGGAGAACGAGGTTGGCAAACTCCCAACTCGCGAGGAGCGTCGTGCTGCAATGGAAAAGATTAGTGAGAAATATGGACCTTACGACACTATTATCCTGTTTACTGAACGCGAAGATATGAAAGCTGCCGAAAACCAATGGGCACCTTCTGACGTCAAGAAAGTAGAAAGAATCTCCGACTCACTCTATATAGACAACAACATACGCAACCTAAGCAAAGCACGCGGACTGTCAACTATACTCACAAGAGAGAAGAAGCCACTCGAGGATGAAGGTCTTGCCCTTCTCGCAAAGATAGACAACAACAACTTCAAGGCACTCGTGACAGAGCTTCAGGAAGCTTCAAAGAAGGAGATGGCAGAAAAAGTGAAGCGTGCAAATGCCGTTATTCATCCAGCATCAGATGTTGAAGGCTTGACAGACGGCAAGGCTATCATGGATAAGCTCGTAGCCCCTTACAAGGGTAAGATAGTGTATGTTGACCTCTGGGGCGTAGGTTGCGGAGGTTGTATGATAAGCCTGCAACATCATTCACCAGTCCTTAAGGCTGTTGTTAAAGACTTTGACATAGTATATCTCTACATAGCCACCGAGAAGAACGAAGAGCCTTGGAAATTCTACATTTCCGAGTTCAACCTTACGGGCAAGAATGAGGTACACTACAATCTGCCTCGTGACCAGTTCTATGCCATCGGCAGATACATCAAGAGCGAAGGAATACCTACCTACTTACTATACGACAAGCATGGCAACATGGAGAAGATCCCTAATGCTCACGTAAGCGACCCACAGGGCTTCAGAAAGAAGATTGAAGAACTTAGTAAAAAATAGACGATATAAAAGTATTGCTTGCAAATTTCTTCAGAATTATTGCTGTCCGGTAAAAAATCTTTAGATAAATTCAGGGCTGGTACTTACATGAAGTATCAGCCCTTTTGGTTATTTTTGCTTTTCTTCACATCACCTTCCATACCCTTCAAGTATTCCACAACCCCTCGTTAGCATCATCCCTACCCCAACCTACCCTCAGGGTAGGTAAGGTAGGTATCATTTTAAGCCAGTATCCCACGGAGAGAGCAGAATATATATTTCGCTCAATATGCTGAGTATAAACTCGTTACACACCATACACAGCAAAACCCAGCCATATTATCATTGTTTCAGCTATACATACCTACCTACCCAAGGTAGGTATGTGAGTATATAGAAGTATAATAAAAATTATATCATTATTATATATATATATTCCTAACAATTACTGTGCTATTTTTCATATCGAGATTACATACACTTACCTACCTTGGGGTAGGTAGGTATGTGAAGAATATATAACATATCTATCTGTATATCTGTAAGTTATGCGCGCATCGTCAAACCTGCCTACCTAACCTAGGGTAGGTGAAGATAGGTAAAAGTAGTGGTTTTCGCCCCAAATTGCCTTCGTCTTACCTCCGATATGCCTCAACACTGCCTCCGCTTCAAAAGCGTCAAACGCACAAATCCCTTGTGTTTAAAGCGAATTATTAGCGGATTCAGAGCGGAGTGAGTGCGAAGGTGGAGGTAATAATAACCCCACCCTTTCTTGCGCTGGGGACAATAAGCTGGTGTACATAATTATTTTTACCGCACACCTATAATATTTTAACGTGAGTTCGATGAATTGCCCTTAAGACAAACAGCAAGCTGTTTTTAACTGACAATAATTACCAATCTTACCAATCTTCAACCAATAAAATGGATATTTATGGAAAAAGATTGCGTAGATTGGTAATTATTGTCAGTTCAGCATCGTAGATGCGTTTACATTGAATTGTTCGCTATGGCTCACCAAGCTAAAGCAAGTCGTCGAACTGACGTTATTTTAACATCATACTACTCGTACCTCGGCTGAAGACTCAACCGATATTCACTTGGTGACTGTCCCAGATGCTTGGTGCAGTAACGGCTGAAATACGATAGGGAGGTGAAATTCATCAGTTCGGCTATCTGGGTGAGTGACAGGCGTTCATCATTCAGATAGTCTTTCAGTATTGGTATGGTGTGGCGGTCGATATAAGAGGTTACGCTATGTCCCGTCATGCGCTTGATAGTGGCAGAAAGGTACTTGGGCGATACGTTCAGCCGCTCTGCATAGTAGCTCACATCGCGCTCCTTACGGCAGATACCAGTAGAGAGAATAGCCATAAGCTGTTTCACGATATATGCCGTACGGTCGGTATGGCTATCGGTTGTTTCACGTTGGGCATGAGCTTCGAAGATGTCGTATATCATTGTAAGGCAAAGACTTCCCATCAGTTCTCGGTAGAACTGCAAATGATGGTCAGCCATACGGTCGCGCAAGCGATGGAAATCGTCAAGCAGATGCCTTGCCTGTTCATCAGTCAATTTTATTACAGGGTCCTGATTCAGCGAAATACTGCCCCCGATACTGTAATTGTTGGATGGCAGAAGGTTCTGCAGAAACTTATAGTCGGCAGCAAACCACTCCACTTGCATATCGTGATGTGCAGCAAGATTACTTACACGATTGGGTATAGGTATTACCACAAGGTCGTTCTTCACTATGTGATAACAACGCTCATTAAACACAAAGCTACCCTCACCTGCAAGGCATAGCAAGTGCATACAAGTATGCTCCAACTCTTGGGAGTTCATCTCGTAGAAATCCGTGGAATATTTGAAATCTATATTCATAATTTCTTTATAAACAGTGCAAAAATACAATATTTTTTCAATAAAAAAGCACGATTTAGGCAAAAAGTGAAAAATATGGTGTATTTTGTAAAACAAGACAATTGAAAATTCTTCGTACCTTTGCACCCAGAAACCTAAAAAAAGAAAACAATTATGGATATTTTCAAGCAGTTAAGTTCTGGTGCTGATGTCGATATGCCTCAGCAGCCCAGCGCACAGGCACCAGCGATGAGATTGCCGAAGCTTCAGCTTTTCTTCTCGGTGAACATGCCAAATTCATTACAGGTACCGACCTGCTCATTGATGGAGGTGTTATTGCGAGCATACGTACAGGAGAATATAAATTAGGATAAAAACAGTCATTATGAATATCAAGAGTATCATCACAGTCGCTATGGCATTGCTTGTTTCAACGGCTTGCAGCGGCGGCGCAAAACAGGAAAAAGTTATGAATAAAGAAGGAAAAGCATTGGTAGTTTTCTTCTCACATGCAGGAGATAATTACTCAGTAGGAAATATCAAGGTGGGCAACACCAAGATTGTTGCCGACTATATCACAGAGTTGACAGGGGCAAAGCAATTTGAGATTGTCACCCATAAGTACGACGGTATGGCATACAATCCGCTCATAAAACTTGCAAAGGAAGAGACAGCGAGAGGCGAATTGCCTGAGTATGAGGGCGACATCGACCTGTCAAAGTATGATATCGTGTTCATTGGCGGTCCCGTTTGGTGGGGTACCTA
Source organism: uncultured Prevotellaceae bacterium (assembly GCA_900315105.1). The sequence goes on from OMXX01000002.1 coordinate 146,652, forward strand.
TCCGCAGGTGATGTTCTCTTTCTTCAAGAAGCATACCAACGATTTGAAGGGTAAGACCGTCATTCCATTCACCACACACGAAGGTAGCGGACTTGCCAATTGCGTAGAGGACGTGAAGAAAGCCTTCCCTGGCGCAAACGTACAGAAGGGGTTCAGCATCTACGGTCATGAGGTGCGCACGGGGAAAGCCAAAGTAGAGAAGTGGATAAAAGGACTTGGATATTAAGAACAGAAAACTATGGAACACATAAAATTATATAACGGCGTTGAGATGCCGACATTAGGCTACGGTGTGTTTTTGGTTAGTCCTAACGAGTGTGAGCGTTGCGTGAGTGATGCCTTAGAGGTAGGCTATCGACTGATTGATACGGCACAGGCTTACGTGAATGAGGAAGGCGTGGGTAATGCCTGGCGAAAGAGTGGTATCAAGCGCGAGGATCTATTCCTTGTAACAAAGGTATGGATTTCAAACAACGGTGAAGAAAAGGCAGCTAAGAGCATTGACGAGAGTCTGCGAAAGTTGCAAACCGAGTATATCGACCTGCTACTCATCCATCAGGCCTACGGCGATGTGTTCGGCACATGGCGAGCTATGGAGAAAGCTTATCGTGCAGGCAAGGTTCGTGCCATAGGTGTGAGTAATTTCCAGGCAGGAAGATTCTTCGACTTTGCACACTATGTAGATGTGAAGCCGATGGTGAATCAGCTACAATGTAACACGCTAATCCAGCAGGTTGGCATAGAACCTATCCTTGCTGAAACCGACACGAAGATTATGGCGTGGGGACCTCTCGGCGGACAAGGCGTAGAGGGCATAGTGAAGAGCGAAGAACTAACTGCCATTGGTACGAAATACAATAAGAGTGCCGCACAAGTGGCTTTACGCTGGCTCACCCAGCGTGGCATAGTCGCTATACCAAAGTCCACCCACAAGGAGCGTATGGCACAGAATATCGACATTTTCGATTTTACTCTGACTGACGATGATATGGCTCAGATAGGCAAAATGAACCAGCACGACTCAGGCACCATCAATTTCAACGACCCGCAGTTTGTGAAATACCTAATTGAGAACTACGGCTGATTATTTCCCTAAGAACTCGCTTGGCGTTATGCCTGTTATGCGCTTGAAGAGACGGGTGAAATGATGTGGGAAGTCGAAACCGAGAAGACGAGATGTCTCGCTTATGTTGTGACCGTTCATCAGCAGACTCTTGGCTTGGTTGATAACGTATGTGTGTATGTAGCCTATGGCTGTACCGCCTGTCTCCCTATGCACCATATCGCCAAAATAACGTGGGGAATAAGCCAGTTCAGAGGCACAATAGGTTACGGTGGGCAGACCGAGAGAGAGCTGGCGGTTCTCACGGAAATACTGTTGCAGCAGATTGTGAAAGCGTTTCAGTATGTCGTTGCCATCCTTGTCTTCTTCAGAGATCTGACGCTGATAGATGCGGTTGCAGTATTCCAGTACGAGATGCAGATAGCCCAGCAGGATGTTTCTTAGTGAGGGAGAATCGTCGTGCGATGTCAGTTCCTGGCGCATCTGTGTGACCAACTGCGTTATGCATAGCCATTCGTCAGGCTGCATACGCAGGGAATCGGTAAAGAAATAGGAGAAGAACTGGTAGCGGTCTATCTGCCGTTCCAGTTCTGAGCCGTGCATGAGTTCGGGCGACCAAAGAAGCACCCATCCGCTCAGCGATATACGCTCGCCATTATCCTCCAGTCCGCCTATCTGCCCAGGTTCTACAGCTATGATAGAGGCATCGCTCACCTGTAGCGTCTTCATGCCATAGGAAAGGATGCAGGGGAACTGACGCTGGATGAAAAGCCCATACACGCCATAGTTGTTTAGGCTGTGGCGGAATGGGGCAAGCTCGTCATAATGGATGATACTTAACAACGGATGCAGCACGGGAGCATCAACAAAGCGTGCATAATCGTTTGGGTTGTCAACTTTCAGAATCTTCTTCATACGCTTTCACTTTTTCTCATGCAAAGTTACGAAAAACACGCTAAAAAAGGTAAGAAATGCGTATTTTTTAGATATTTTCTGCGAAATTGGTATAATTACAGCCAATTTGTGTAATACTCATTTTGAAAATTATCACTAATTTTGCACACAGAAACAATAAGTTAGTTCATAGTGCATAGTTCATAGTTGGTTGGCACATACGGATCAACTATGAATTATGAACTGAATAAGACTATGCACTATGAATTATGAACTAAAAAAAAGAGACTATGCTAGGCAATTTTACATTCCACAATCCTACGAAGTTGCATTTCGGTGAGGATGCTTTGAATAAACTGAGTGAAGAACTGAAGCAATACGGCAAGAAGGTGATGCTCTGCTATGGCGGTGGCAGCATAAAGCGTAACGGCATCTACGATCAGGTGATTGCTGAGCTGAAGAAGGCAGGTTGCGAGGTGGTTGAAATATCAGGCGTTATGCCTAACCCTACTATAGAAAAGGTACTTGAGGGCGCTCGTGCGGCTCGTATGGAGAACGTGGATTTCATCCTCGGTGTAGGTGGCGGTTCTACCGTTGATTACTGCAAGGCTGTGGCTGGATGCGCTTGGTATGACGGTGATCCATGGGAATATTACTTCAAGAACTGGCAACCTATGACATGCCGCTGGATTCCTGTGGGATGCGTACTTACTATGGCAGGAACAGGTTCAGAGATGGACAGTTGCTCTGTAATATCCAGTCATACGGAGAACCGCAAGATGTTCTATAACTTCCGCAATCCTGACTTTGCCATTCTTAACCCACGCTTCACGTTCACCGTACCTAAGTACCAGATGGGGGCTGGTATCTACGATATCATGAGCCATATTCTTGAGCAGTATCTCTCTGGTACTGATGATAATACAAGCGACTACATTGCCGAAGGACTGATGCGCTCGCTCATCGTCAGCTCACGCAAGGCTCTGTTAAACGCAGAGGACTATGAGGCTCGCTCTAACATTATGTGGACTGCCACATGGGCACTCAACACCCTCATTGACCGTGGAAAGGCTACCGACTGGATGGTTCATATGCTGGGACAGGCAGTTGCAGCTTTCACAGATGCCACCCACGGCCATACGCTTGCAGCCGTAAGCGGTGCCTATTACCGTCTGCTCATAAGCAAGTCACACGATGCAGTACAGAAGTTCAGACGCTTGGCTATTAATGTATGGAACGTATGTCCTGACGGCAAATCCGACGAGAAGATAGCCATGGAAGGACTTGAGACTATGGAAAAGTGGATGCGCGAACTGGGACTGGCTATGAACATCACCGAATGTGGCGCTAAGCCAGAGCTTATCGAGGGTATGGCTGATGCTTGCCCTATCTGTCAGGGCGGCTACCATATTCTGAATCGTGACGAGGTAATACAGGTATTGAAAGACAGCCTATAAGTTATGAAACATATTCTTTTACTACTTACAACTATGCTGCTCTGTTGCTGCTCTTCTGACAACGAGGCTATGGCTGAGGTGAAGTCGCCTATCAAAGAAATAGGCAAGACGCTTGTGGTATATTATAGCTACACAGGCAACTGCCGCGAAATTGTAAACGACCTTACAACTCAGATTGAGGCTGACGTGCTGGAGATTCAGCCAGCAGAAAAGGGATTGAAATATGAGGCTAACGGATATGCCCTCGGCACACAGTTGCTTAATGCCATAAAGGCCAATCCTAATGATGCAAGCAGCTATCCTGCCATTGACCCTGTAACGATTTCCGCAGACGGATACCAGAATATCATTATCGTCACACCTCTTTGGTGGAGTCAGATGGCAGCTCCTATGCAGACATATCGGTTCAACCACGGCTCAAAGATGGCAGGAAAGCGCGTCGGACTCATCGTTTCAAGTCATTCGAGCGGTATAAGCGGAGTGGTAAACGATGCAAAACGACTACTGCCTGACGTTACTTGGAGTGGTGATGCCCTATGGATAAATGCAAGTAATCATGCCAACCGTTCTGTGCTAACCGGAAACTGGCTTGACAAGCAGAATTTCGACAAAAAGCAAAATGCTATGAACAAGATGTATATCACCATCGATGGAGTGACCAAGAGCGTGACTCTTATGGATAATGCCGCAACAAAGGCTTTGGTGGAGAAATTGCAGAATGCCCCGGTAAACGTGTCGCTCAACAGCAGTGGAGGTTTCGAGATATGGGGAGCATTGGGATTCTCTCTCCCCAAAAGCGACCAGCAGACAACGGCTCAGCCTGGCGATGTAATACTGTATAACGGTAGTAATATCTGCCTGTTCTACGACACCAACTCATGGAGCTATACCCGACTTGGCAAGATTGACGGACTCTCGGAAAACGAGCTACGCACATTCCTGAAGGCAGGAGAAAACAATATCAGCGTTACGCTATCGCTATCTTCAGTCACAACCGCCATCCAATCGTCTAAAATCACTAATGTCAAAGAGGATAAATTCTATTCACTTAATGGCAATGTGACAACAAACGCGCAACATGGCATATACATTAAAAACGGGAAAAAGGTGATATTATGAGAAAAGCAATATTAGCCGCAGTTTTGTTGGGCGAAATGCTCATAGGCTGCACATACAAAGAACAAACTAAAACAGAAGAGGATATGACAACATTGAATCTCACACAGGAATGGGACAAGGTATTCCCATTGAGCGAGAAAGTGAACCACCGCAAAGTGACGTTTGAAACACAATATGGCCTGACGCTGGCAGCAGACCTCTATACTCCCAAGGCAGAAAACGGAAAGATGCCTGCCATAGCCGTATCTGGTCCTTTCGGCGCTACCAAGGAGCAGTCGAGCGGTCTTTATGCCATGCAGATGGCAGAGAGAGGCTTCGTAGCATTGGCTTTCGACCCTTCATATACCGGTGAGAGTAGCGGCACACCACGTCGCACGGCTTCTCCCGACATCAACACAGAGGATTTCATGGCTGCTGTTGATTTCCTGTCAAAACAAGATAATGTGGATGCTGACAAGATTGGCATCATAGGAATCTGCGGATGGGGAGGCATAGCCCTAAATGCTGCGGCTACCGATACTCGCATCAAGGCTACCGTTGCCTCAACCATGTACGACATGACTCGCGTAAGCGGTAATGGCTACTACGATAGCAACGACAAGGAGGAAACGCGCCACGCAACTCGCGAATCTCTATCCAAGCAACGCCTTTCCGACCCTATGGCTATGGCTGGCGGTGTTATTGATCCCCTACCAGATGATGCTCCGCAATTCGTTAAGGACTACTACGACTATTACAAGACCCCACGAGGATACAACGAGCGTAGCGGAAACTCTACCGACGGATGGCGCACAATCGGCACTTTAGGCTATTCAAACAGCCGTTTCCTCTACTACATCAACGAGATTCGCTCTGCCGTTCTCGTTATGCACGGAGAGAAAGCCCATTCTCGCTATTTCGGAGAGGCTGCTTATAAATATATGGTAGAGGGCAAGGCTGAAGGCTACAACTTTATCGGCAAGCCTAATCCAAACCCAGCCAACAAGCACTTGCTCATCATTCCAGGCGCCTCACATTGCGACCTCTACGACGGCGGTTATACGGAACTGAAGGGCAAGGGACAGCCTAAGAACATGATTCCTTGGGATAAACTGGCTGATTTCTTCAAAGAAAACCTGAAAAGTGAAGAGTGAAAAGTGAAGAGTGAATAATTTAAATTACATTTTATCGCGAAAGGCTATGAACAACCATTAACGGCAATACTAACTTAAATTTTTCACTCTTAGTTCTTCACTCTTCACTCAAACAAGCAAGCATCTATGAAGCGACTCAAGGCAACATTTTTCACTATGGTATTAGCCACAACAGCATTTGCACAGGAGGTGATAGACGTACACAGTCACATCATCCCACAAGAGTTCGTGTCATCCCTTGAAAAAGAAGGACGATTGATGGACGAGGGATTCCCCTTACCTAAATAAGGTGTGGAAAACCATCTGAAATGGATGGACGAGGCTGGTGTCAAGACCTCTGTGCTGACATTGGCAGCTCCACAGCCTACATCGCCCGATGTGGTAAGAAAGACCAACGAAACAGCCGCACGCTTAAAGAAGAAACACACAGACAGATTCCTGTTCTGCGCTGCCCTACCCCTTCCTGATGTGAATGCGGCTATCCGGGAGGCGAAGTATGCACTTGATACTCTGGGGGCAGACGGAATAAAGCTGGCAACAAATGTTGATGGGCAATATCTTGGCTCTCCTGAGTTAGACGCACTCTTTGCCGTACTCAACGAGCGTAAGGCTGTCGTCATTCTGCATCCTCATCGCCCGGAACCAGTAAACCGTAAGGTGATGTCTCAGACACCTCTCGCCATGCAGGAGTATCTTTCAGAGACCACACGTGCCGTTAGCAATATGATTAGCCGTAATGTCCTGGCACGCTATCCAAACGTCAAGGTGGTGGTGCCTCATTGCGGAGCATACCTTCCCTTGGCTGTGCCTCGCATGAAATCGCTTACCCCCGTGATGCAAGCCAACAAACTGGTTGGCGAGATTGACTGGGAGGCTAATCTTCGAGCCCTCTACTACGACCTCGCAGGAGCACACTCGCCAGAGGTCATCCGCATGATGCTTACCATCACCTCTCCCGACCATCTGCTCTATGGCTCTGACTATCCATACGCTGCCCCGCAGGTACTCACCCAGAGCCTTGCAAGGATGAAGCAGTATCTGTCGGAAGAACCTGACCTTGCGCCTTTCAAGGATATGTTCTTGTGGAAGAATGCCAAGTGGCTGTTTGGTAAGACGGAAGAAAAGCCTAAGGCTGAGACAACGGCTCACAACATGATTGTACGCATAGCTGAAATTGAGGTTTATCCGCAGCATCTGAAGGAGTATCTGGAATATGCCAACGAAGTGGACCGCCTAAGCATCGAGCGTGAACCCGGTGTGGTATGCCTATACCCTATGCAGAGTGCCGAGGACTCATGCCAAATCCGTATCCTCGAAATCTACGCATCGGAAGAGGTGTATCAGAATCATCTGAAGACCGACCACTTCCAGAAATACAAGCAAGGCACGCTCCACATGGTGAAGAGTCTGAAACTCCCAACTATGAAGCCTCTCGACCCTGAGACGATGAAACTGATATTCAAGAAACAAAGATAATATGAAGAAAATAACAATTCTGCTTGCTGCGGCATTATTCATGATGTCGCAACAAACAAAAGGACAGAATATGGCACTAACAACTAAACAGCAGGCTCTCGTGGCAATAGCAGCCAACGAGGCTAAGGGTGATCTTGAACAACTCAGAGCATCCCTTAACAAAGGATTAGACAATGGTCTTACCGTTAGCGAGGCAAAGGAGGCTCTTTCACACCTCTATGCCTACACAGGCTTTCCACGCTCGCTCAACGCTCTCGGCATATTGCAGCAGGTAATAAAGGAACGTGCAGAAGCAGGACTCCGTACAGAAGAAGGTAACGAGGCAGCCCCTCTGCCAAAGGAATACGATGCCCTTAAACAGGGTACTGAGGTACAGACAAAACTCTGCGGAGGCAAACCGTTCACCTACGCCTTCGCTCCTCAAACCGACTACTATCTGAAGGCGCATCTCTTCGGCGATATCTTCGCCCGCAACAACCTTTCCTTTGCCGACCGTGAGGTAGTGACGGTAAGTGCCATCTCTGCCCTACCCGGCTGCGAGCCACAACTGCAAGCTCATGTGTCCGGGGCAAGAAACATGGGTGTTTCCGACGAAGCTCTCAAGGAAATGCCAGCCTTGCTCGAAAAGAATATAGGTATGGCAGAGGCAGAAAGACTGCGTGGTGCCTTAGCTGCAATTCTTGGCGGCACTCACACGCCTGTGCAAACTGTTGATTTCTCCGTATGGCCTAAGGGCGAGCCTAACACCGCATACGCCAAGTATTTCACAGGCAACAGCTATCTGGCTCAGATGGAGGGCGGAATGGCTAACGTAACCTTCGAGCCTCGCTGCCGCAACAACTGGCATATCCACCACAAGCAGGTTCAGGTGTTGATTTGCGTTTCAGGTCGCGGATGGTATCAGGAATGGGGCAAGGAAGCTGTCGAGATGACTCCAGGCACAATAATCGCCGTTCCTGCCGAAGTAAAACACTGGCACGGAGCTGCCAAGGATTCATGGTTCCAGCATCTCACCTATCACAAGGACGTGCAGGAAGGAGCCTCAAACGAATGGCTTGAACCTGTAACGGATGATGTTTACGACAAGGTGAAAGATTAGTTACAAGTCCGTTGTAAATCCGTTGTAAGTCCGCTCTTCCTCCCATGTAAATACCATTATAATACCATAAACTATTGTATTATTAACGTGAGTTCGATGAATTGCTCCACTCATATATTATTGAATATCACGCAGTTGAAAGAGCTCTGAAGGAGCGATACCTAAAAGGGCAGTCCGTTAGGGCTGTTATATTTGTTGATATAGGGGTTACGGACTGCCCTATTAGGTGTCGGGCTTTCAGCCCTCGCAGTCTTGAATTGTTCGCAAAGCTCACCAAGCTGAAGCAAGTCGTCGAACTCACGTTATTATTAAGGTAATTTAATGGTAAGGTTTTGGTGTTTTATTTGGATAATCAACGGAATTACAATATTTCCATACTTAAGAAAAAGAGAAAGATAAACGCCAAAATGTCAGTCGGAAATTCACGACTGACATTTTTGTCGTTAAATATTGACATTTTTTGCATTTATGACATTTGGCACGTTTTTCGCTAAGAGCATCATAACAACGCGAGTCTATATTCCATAGACCTCTACGCTAAAACAATAATAATAACAACATAAAATCATTAAGACAATGAACATTAAACCATTAGCAGACCGCGTGCTGATTACTCCAGCACCGGCAGAAGAGAAGATCGGTGGTATCATCATTCCAGACACAGCAAAGGAGAAGCCTCTTCAGGGTACCGTAGCTGCTGTAGGTAACGGCACAAAGGACGAGGAGATGGTACTCAAGGTTGGTGACAACGTACTCTACGGCAAGTATGCCGGTCAGGAGATCGAGTATAAGGGCGAGAAGTTTATCGTAATGCGTCAGAGCGACGTTATCGCGATCTTAGCCTAACCAAGCCTTCCCAAGGGGGAAGGATGTTTGATACATTTTAAGATAACATCCCATCCCCGTAAGGGAAATTGGTAGGCAAAAAGCTTTTCAAATATTACAATAAAAACATTTTAATATATAAACAATTAAAAAATAAAACCAAGAACTGCCCCTTGTGAAGGATAAATACTATAAAACATCCTTCCCTTTGGGAAGGCTTGGTTAGGCTTCAATCATGGCAAAAGATATCAAATTCAATATTGATGCACGCGACCTCCTCAAGAGAGGTGTTGATCAGCTTGCAGATGCAGTAAAGGTTACACTTGGTCCTAAGGGCCGTAACGTAGTTATCGAGAAGAAGTTCGGTGCTCCACAGATCACTAAGGATGGTGTTACCGTTGCAAAGGAGATTGAACTTGAGGACAAGTTCGAGAACACTGGTGCTCAGCTCGTTAAGAGCGTAGCAAGCAAGACTGGTGATGATGCAGGTGACGGAACAACAACCGCTACTATCCTCACACAGGCTATCGTAACAGAGGGCTTGAAGAACGTAACCGCTGGTGCTAATCCAATGGATCTGAAGCGCGGTATCGACAAGGCTGTTGCTGCTGTTGTTGACTATATCAAGGCTCATTCTGAGCAGGTAAACGACAACTACGACAAGATTGAGCAGGTTGCAACTGTTTCTGCTAACAACGACCCTGAGATCGGTAAGCTCCTTGCAGATGCTTTCCGTAAGGTGAGCAAGGATGGCGTTATCACAATCGAGGAGTCAAAGAGCCGTGACACTCACATCGGCGTTGTTGAGGGTATGCAGTTCGACCGCGGCTATCTCTCAGCTTACTTCGTAACTGATACTGAGAAGCTTGAGTGCGTAATGGAGAACCCATACATCCTTATCTACGACAAGAAGATCAGCAACCTCAAGGAGATTCTCCCTATCCTGCAGCCAGCAGCAGAGAGCGGTCGTCCTATCATGATCATTGCTGAGGACGTAGATTCTGAGGCTCTCACAACACTCGTAGTTAACCGTCTGCGTGGTGGTCTGAAGATCTGTGCTGTTAAGGCTCCAGGCTTCGGCGACCGTCGTAAGGCTATGCTTGAGGACATCGCAATCCTTACAGGTGGCGTTGTTATCTCTGAGGAGAAGGGCTTGAAGCTCGAGCAGGCTACACTTGAGATGTGCGGTTCTGCCGACAAGGTAACAGTTTCTAAGGACAACACTATCATCGCTGGTGGTGCTGGCAGCAAGGATCTCATCGCTGACCGCGTACTCGCTATCAAGAAGGAGATTGAGAACACCACATCTTCTTACGACAAGGAGAAGCTTCAGGAGCGTCTGGCTAAGTTGGCTGGTGGCGTAGCTGTTCTCTACGTAGGTGCAAACTCTGAGGTAGAGATGAAGGAGAAGAAGGATCGTGTTGACGATGCTCTCTGCGCTACACGTGCAGCTATCGAGGAAGGTGTTGTTGCCGGTGGCGGTACAACATACATCCGAGCACTTGAGGCTCTTGAGGGTCTGAAGGGCGACAATGCCGACGAGCAGACTGGTATCAACATCGTTAAGCGTGCAATCGAGGAGCCTCTCCGTCAGATTGTATTCAACGCTGGTGGCGAGGGTGCCGTTGTCGTTCAGAAGGTACGTGAGGGCAAGGGTGACTTCGGTTACAATGCCCGTAAGGATGAGTTCGAGGATCTCCGCGCAGCAGGTATCATCGACCCAGCAAAGGTTTCTCGCGTAGCTCTCGAGAATGCTGCTTCTATCGCAGGTCTCTTCCTCACAACAGAGTGCCTTATCGTTGACAAGCCAGCTCCAGAACCAGCAATGCCAATGGGCGGTGCTCCAGGTATGGGCGGCATGATGTAAGACTATATGCATCTTCTAAAAGAACTATACAAGACATGGGCAGGTGCTGAGCCTGCCCATATCGAACAGCTTCCAGGTGCTGGAAGCAATAGGATATACTACCGTTTCACGGATGCCCAGGGGGTGTCCGTGATTGGCGTTATAGGCACTTCAAGGGAGGAGAACCACGCTTTTATCTATCTCGCGCGTCATTTCGAGAAGAGGCAGTTGCCTGTTCCTCATATCCACGCAGTTAGCGACGACGAGATGCGCTATCTACAGTCGGATTTGGGCAATACATCCCTCTATGATGCCATAAAGGGCGGTCGTGAGGCTGGCGGCCGATATAACCTTCAGGAGAAGGAACTGCTCATGAAGGCTATCCGCGAGTTGCCTAACATGCAGATCCGCGGTGCACGAGGACTGGATTTCTCCCAATGCTATCCACAGGCGGAGATGGATGTCGATTCCGTTCTCTTCGACCTCAACTACTTCAAGTATTGCTTTCTGAAGGCCACAGGACTTGACTTCCATGAGCTGAAACTTGAGGCTGTGTTCCGTCGCTTTGCCAACGATCTTGTCTATGACAATGAGGACGGCAACATACCTGAGTCATCTTCATGCTGTTTCCTCTATCGCGACTTCCAGGCTCGTAACATAATGCTCGATGAAGAGGGAAATCCTTATTTCATCGACTTCCAGGGAGGCCGTCGCGGTCCTTTCTACTACGACCTTGCATCGTTCCTTTGGCAGGCATCGGCAAAATATCCTGACAAGTTGCGTCGTCAGTTGATCTATGAGTATTACAACTCTCTGAAGAACTATACCGAGGTTCCTAATGAGCGACACTTCGTCAACCGCCTGAGTCTGTTCGTGCTCTTCCGCACGCTTCAGGTGCTTGGAGCTTACGGTTTCAGAGGATATTTCGAGAGGAAGCAGCATTTCATCGACAGCATTCCTCCGGCAATGGATAACCTCCGTTCGCTGCTAAAGCATCCGGAGGCATTCCCCTACCCTTACCTGCTTGAGATTCTGACAAAACTGACAGAACTGCCACAGTTTGCCCCTGCAAAGGAAGAGGTTTCCGTTCGTGCCGACGGCTACAAGACCACCGACAAGAACGTGTATGAGGCAAATCCGCAGGATGGTCCTGCCACATTCTCTAAATACGACGGCAAGGGTCCTTTGGTTGTAAAGGTGTTCAGTTTCTCTTTCCATAAAGGCATTCCAGAGGACGATAGCGGTAACGGCGGCGGATATGTGTTCGATTGCCGAAGCACTCACAACCCGGGACGTTACGAGCCTTACAAGAAGCTCACAGGCTTGGATGAGCCTGTAATCCGTTTCCTTGAAGATGACGGAGAAATCCTCACCTTCCTCGATTCCGTTTACAAGCTTGCCGATGCCCACGTGGCACGATATATCCAGCGAGGCTTCACCAGTCTTATGTTCTCATTCGGATGCACAGGCGGTCAGCACCGCTCCGTGTATAGTGCCCAGCATCTTGCAGAGCATATCCACAAGAAATTCGGGGTGGAGGTTAGGATTACGCATAGGGAACAGAACATTTCATCCGTACTGAAAGCATAAGCCGCACCAAATGGGTAGTCCTTTCCTTATAAACACAGGCTACACCTTTTTATTATATTATAAAGATTGCCGCTCATAGGAATCCATAACGGAAAACCTATGAGCGGCATTACTATATAACCCAAGTCACATACTCCGATGTTATCAACATCGGACTACCCCCATTGGGGAGGGTTTGGGAGGGTCTTACTTATTCTTCAGCAGGTCTCTGATTTCAGTAAGGAGCTTCTCCTCAGCAGATGGTTCTGGAGCAGGTGCAGGAGCAGCAGGCTTCTCATCTTCCTTCTTCTTGAGTTTGTTGATACCCTTGACAAGCATGAACACACAGAATGCGATGATCAGGAAGTCGATGAGAGTCTGAATGAAGTTACCATAGTTGATTGTAGCAGACTCCTGTCCCTCAATGATGGCAGGAAGCACTACCTTTAGATCTGAGAAGTTTACACCGCCGATGAGATATCCAATTGGAGGCATGATGATGTCATCAACGATTGAACTAACGATCTTACCAAATGCACCGCCGATGATTACACCGACAGCCATGTCAACTGCATTGCCCTTAACGGCGAATGCCTTGAATTCTTCAATGAATTTTCCCATAATATTAAAAAAAATTGAAATGTGTAAATAGCAATTCTGCTGCAAAAATACAAAACTTTTAGAAATAATTCGTATATTCTCAAAAATATTTCGCATTTTTTCCGCGTTTTCCAATTTTTTTAGTACTTTTGCAGTGTTTTTAGAAAGAGATATATTCAAAAAGATTATATTCACCTTTATTTAATAATAAAAAGTTAAACAAAAATGACAAAAGTAGCTATTAACGGTTTTGGCCGTATTGGTCGTCTCGCATTCCGTCAGATGTTCGAAGCTGAGGGTTACGAGGTTGTTGCAATCAACGATTTGACATCTCCAAAGATGCTCGCTCACCTTCTCAAGTATGATACAGCTCAGGGTGGTTTCGCTGGCAAGTTCGGTGAGGGTAAGCACACTGTAGAGGCAACAGAGGATTCTATCATCGTTGATGGTAAGGAGATCAAGATCTCTGCTGAGAAGGATGCTGCTAACTGCCCATGGAAGGCAAACGACGTAGACGTAGTTCTCGAGTGCACAGGTTTCTATACATCTAAGGAGAAGGCTTCTGCTCACCTCACAGCTGGTGCAAAGAAGGTTGTTATCTCAGCTCCTGCTGGTAACGATCTCCCAACAATCGTATTCAACACAAACCACAAGACTCTGACAGCTAACGACAAGATCATCTCTGCTGCTTCTTGCACAACAAACTGTCTCGCTCCAATGGCTGACGCACTTAACAAGTACGCTGCTATCCAGTCAGGTATCATGTCTACAATCCACGCTTACACAGGTGACCAGATGATTCTTGACGGTCCTCAGCGTAAGGGTGACCTCCGTCGTTCACGTGCAGGTGCTTGCAACATCGTTCCTAACTCAACTGGTGCTGCTAAGGCTATCGGTCTCGTTATCCCAGAGCTCAACGGTAAGCTCATCGGTTCTGCTCAGCGCGTTCCAACTCCAACAGGTTCTACAACTATCCTCGTTGCTGTTGTTAAGGGTAAGGACGTAACTGTAGAGGGTATCAACGCTGCAATGAAGGCTGCTGGTACTGAGTCTTTCGGTTACACAGAGGATCAGATCGTTTCTTCTGATATCATCGGTATGAAGTACGGTTCACTCTTCGACGCTACTCAGACAATGGTTAGCAAGATCGACGACGACACATATCAGGTTCAGGTTGTTTCTTGGTACGACAATGAGAACTCTTATACTTCTCAGATGGTTCGTACAATCAAGTACTTCTCTGAGATCTAAACCGATTTCAAATAGGCTTGATTGGAGAAATCCAACCAATATATGAGAGCATATCTTCGGGTATGCTCTCTTTTTTTTGTTTATCAACATTATATATTTGACGACTTGTGAAGCTTGGTGAGCTTTGCGAATAATTGTCTATACGGCAACAGCAAGCTGTTTTTTTTAACTGACAATAATTTTTCGCAAGGCTCAACAAGCTAAAGCAAGTTCCCAATCTTAGCAATCTTCAACCAATAAAAATGGATATTTATTGAAAAAGATTGCGCAGATTGGTAATTATTGTCAATTCAGCATCGGAGATGCGTTAAAGACGGTCTGAAAGACCAGAAAGCCTATAGCCCAGAGCATCGCTCTGAGTAAGCGTGATGTATAATCTACGCCCTGAAAGGGCAAAAGCAATAAAGCGACATATAAGCTTTTGCCCTTTCAGGGCGATTGTATCAACTTTCTTATACTCAGGGCGATGCCCTGAGCTAAGTGCTCGTTGGCCTTTCAGGCCGTTCTGTACTTGGCGCTCTTCACTTGTGAAACATGCATAAACTTTTTTCAAGTTACACACTTTTATCTGCACTTTTTTCCATCTTTCATTTATTTTTATTATCTTTGCACTCAGAAAATCAAAGACCGTGCGCCAGCCTAATGGGCTGACACGCACTTTTTCTTTCGCACGAAGAAGCACCCAATGAAACAGAAGATGATAACCATAATAGGCCCTACGGCATCGGGAAAGACAACTCTCGCTGCCCATCTTGCAGCTTCCTTTATTGTTGAAGGACAGCCGGCTGAAATCATCTCTGGAGATTCACGTCAGGTGTATCGTGGTATGGATATAGGTACGGGTAAGGATCTGTGCGACTACGAAGTCACACTTCCAGCCAACACCCAACACCCAACACCTACCACCCTGAAAATCCCCTACCACCTTATAGACATCTGTGATCCGGGCGAGAAATACAACATCTTTGAGTTTCAGCAGGATTTCCTCAAGGCATACGAGGATATCACTTCACGTGGCGCATTACCAATACTTTGCGGCGGTTCTGGCTTGTATGTGGAATCCGTTATCCGAGAATATCACCTCTCACCTGTTCCGAAGAACGAGGAATTACGCGAGGAACTAAGCCACAAGTCGATGGAAGAACTCACGGCTATTCTCATGGATCTGAAGGAGAAGAACAATTCCGATATGCACAACAAGACGGATGTGGATTCTCCGCAGCGTGCCATACGTGCCATTGAGATTGAGGCTTATAACCTTGAGCACAAGACAGAAGACCGCTACTTCCCTCCTATCGAGACGACGATAATAGGCGTTGACATCCCCCGTGATGAGCGCAGGAGGAAGATTTCCACCCGACTGAAGAACCGTGTGGACGAGGGAATGGTTGACGAGATAAAACGCATCCTTGACTCTGGGGTAAGTGCCGAGGATTTGATTTACTACGGACTTGAATACAAGTACGTTACCGAATACGTCATCGGTAAGCGTTCATACGACAACATGCTCAAGGAACTGGAAATCGCCATACACCAGTTTGCTAAGCGTCAGATGACTTGGTTCCGTGGTATGGAGAGGCGTGGATGCAAGATAAACTGGATTGACGCTATGCTTCCGATGGAGGAGAAAGTAAAAGCGATTAGAGAAACTATCAGCCCACCCAGTCCCTCCCAAAGGGAGGGTTCCTCCCCCCTCAAGGGGGAGTAGATAGTATTTCTAATCATAAGTAAATAAAAAAATCCTTCTCTCATAGGGATTAATACTATAAAACATCCTTCCCTTTGGGAAGGCTTGGTTAGGCTTTAATTAGGCTTTTATATGAAAACAGGATTAATATATTGTCCGAAACGCGAGGGATTCAAATCACCTGAGAAACGGTGGAAGAAGATAGCTGAATGTCTCGAAAGTCATGGGATCACATACGATCTCGTGCAGAGCGAGAATGCCCAAAGCGTGGAAAGACTCGTCTCAATGCTTATCCACAACGGATATGACGACATCATCATCTGTGGTGGAGATGCCGCATTGTGCGATGCCGTGAACTGTCTGATGAGAGAAGAAAAGGAAGTACGTGAGCGCGTGGTATTGTCTGTTATCCCTAATGGCCTGATGAACGATTTTGCAGCCTTCTGGGGACTTACGGAGAATGACATAAAGCTTGCGGTGGAATCGATTGCGACAAGGCGCATAAAGAAGGTAGATGCCGGTTGCCTAATCTATACCGACAAAGACGGTGAAAAACGAAATCGATACTTCCTCAACTGCATTAACATCGGACTTGTTGCTGGTATTCAACGCCTTAGGACAGAGACAAGAAAGATATTCTGGTCAAGGAAGGTTTCATACGTCATTTCACTCGTTCTCCTACTCTTCCAACGCATGTTCTGGAAGATGGAATATACTATCAATTATGAAACTGAGCAGCATAGGGTTATGACCATGTGCATAGGTAGCGCGTTGGGCTTCGGACAGACTCCTAATGCCGTTCCATACAACGGAATGATAGACATAACCGTGATGCGAAACTCTGCCTTTACGCAGATTTTCTCAGCCATAGCCCTCTTCCTGCGTGGAAAAATCCTCAACCACAAGATGATTCTTCCATACAGATGCCACGATATCACGATAAAAGTCCCTAAGAACACACCCGTAAGTATCGACGGCCATTCATTCTCTGATATCGACACATCTACCGACCCTATGAAGATAATCGTGGAGCAAGAAGCTATAAATTTCATAATCGAGAAGTGAATTCGTTAGAGTAAGACAATCCACATCAAAGAATAAATTCACGGAAATGAAACAACGAAAATTTATCTTTGGGTTACAAGTCATTTGTCGCTTTTAGTCATTTGCATACTAAAAAAATATAAACTTATCGATGAGTGACAATGTTCAAATAACAATATCACTTAAAATTTATATATGAGAAAATTTATATTCTTGCCAATCATAATACTAATCATTTCTTCATGTACACATAACCATGTTTCTAACCAAGAACTGAGTTATGATGATAGCATCATAACTCAAATCGTTAATGATCAATTCAAACGTGATTCGCATGCAGAATGGCCTAAACTAACGCCAGAGGATAGTATGATAAAGATAATACAAGAACAATTTTATTATGAAAATCCTATTCCCAAGTATTATAACGTATCAAAAAACACGAAGAAAATAGTTCCATCTAGATTTGGTTATGTAAAAGTTCCTGATTCTATCGCATATGTAAAAGTATTTTATAAAAACGGTAATATATGCGAAGAAGGATATTTAACTTTCTTCGAAAGCCGTGAAGTTGATGGAGACGAGGTCGGCAAATGGAAATATTGCACTCCTGATGGTACAAAATTTGAAAAGTACTATAAATATACTATTGGCATTCAGAAAGACTCAATATAATAAACCCAAGTAAGTCCGTTGTAGTTCCGTTGTAAATCCGCTGTAAATCCGTTCCTGCGACTATAGGATGAACGAAGGAAGAACGAAAGAAGAAGGAAAGAAAAATGAAATGACAAATTCGGGAAAGGATGTAATGAAAGGCATACCCTTTTCCCTATCAATTATAATCAAGAGAAGACACAAGCACATTATATTCTTCGGACACTTGAAACATGAAAAAGTTACAAACATGTTTCAAACATAGTGGAATTTTGTTGGTTTTTGGAAAATAATCTGTCATTTATTTTGAAAAGCAGATTATTTTGCTTACTTTTGTAGAAAATTTCCAAATCATGTGTGCCTATGACACTATCAGAAATGGAAATTCCCCCTAAATCACAACCTGAAGTTAAACAAATATTTAAACCTTAATATAGCAACTATGAGTTATCTCAAATTTGAAAAAGCTCAGATGACCAACTTGCAGGAGTCCCTGCGACGCGAATTGTTGTGTACGAATCGCTCGGGGGCTTACTCATGCAGTACCGTTGTTGACTGCAACACCCGCAAATATCACGGGTTGCTTGTCGTACCCGTACCTGAGATTGACGGAGAGAACCATGTATTGCTTTCTTCACTCGACTGTTCGGTGATACAGCATGGTGCCCAGTTCAACCTCGGAGTGCATAAATACGAAAGCGGAGTGTTCAGCCCTAACGGCCACAAATACATTCGCGAATTTTCTCTTGAAAATGTCCCTACGACTATCTATCGCGTAGGTGGCGTGATTCTCAAGAAGGAAATCATATTCCAAGTGTATTCCACCCGTGTCCTTATCCGTTATACCCTACTCGACTGCCACAGCGCCACTACTCTGCAACTGAGGCCTTTCCTGGCTTTCCGTAGCGTGAAGAACTGTATGGTTGAGAACCCTAACATCAACAGGGATTACACGGAGATTGACGGAGGGATCAAGACTCAGCTCTATCCTAACTATCCAAACCTCTACATCCAGATTTCAAAGAAGAACAAATTCGTCTTTGACCCACATTGGAACAAGAGCCTCGTATATGAGAAAGAACAGGAAAGAGGATATCACGGAGTGGAAGACCTCTATGTTCCGGGATATTTCGAGATTCAAGCAAAGAAAGGCGACGAGATTGTCATCTCTGCCGGCATCGACGAGATAAAGCCTGAATCGCTGAAGAAACTCTTCAATGAGGAAGTAGGACTTCGCCTGCCTATCGACAGCTTCTACCACGCTCTCGTTAATGCCGCTCATCAGTTCCATGTACGTGTAAGCGACACCGAGCGCTATCTGCTTGCCGGCTATCCTTGGTTCAAGGTTCGTGCACGCGATACGTTCATTGCCCTCCCAGGTCTCACGCTTGCCATTCAGGAGAACGACTACTTCGAACTCGTGATGGATACGGCAGCAAAGAGCATCAGGGACTTCATGACGGGCAAGCCACTCAAAAGCCTTATCCACGAGATAGAGCAGCCGGACGTGCTTCTCTGGGCAATATGGGCTATTCAGCAGTATGCACACGAGGTAGGCAATGCCCAAACCTACAAGAAATATGGAAAGCTGCTTATCGACATTCTCAAATTCATAGAGAGCAACAAGCATCCTAACCTTGAACTCAGGGAGAACGGACTCCTCCACATCGAGGGACGCGAACAGCCGATGACTTGGATGAACAGCATAGCCAACGGACGCCCAGTAGTTCCGCGTACCGGTTATGTTGTCGAAATCAACGCTCTCTGGTATAATGCCCTGAAGTTCTGCGCAGAAATGGCAGAATCAAACAAGGACAAGAAGATAGCTGCAGAGCTTGAGGCACGTGCTGATATTGCAAAGGAGGCATTCCAGAAGATGTTCATTACCGATAGCGGCTATCTCTACGACTATGTAGAGGAAGGAATAGAGGATTTGAGCGTTCGTCCGAATATGATATTCCCAGTGGCATTCGACTATTCTCCACTTGAGCCGGAACAGAAGAAATCGGTTCTCGACTTCTGCACACGAGAGCTCCTCACACCAAAAGGACTCCGCACCTTGTCTCCAAAGTCAGGTGGCTATAACCCTATGTACGTAGGTCCGCAGACAAAGCGCGACTACGCCTACCACTCAGGTACGGCATGGCCTTGGCTCGGCGGTTTCTATATGGAGGCATACCTGAAGCTCTACAAGCGTTCACGCCTCAGTTTCGTACAGCGACAGATGATTGGCTATGAGGACGAGATGCAGTATCACGTATTAGGCTCTATATCTGAGCTGTTCGACGGAAACCCACCGTTCAACGGACGTGGAGCATCATCATTCGCAATGAACGTTGCCGAGATTCTTCGCACATGGAGATTAATAGACCAGTTTAACTAATTAAGGAGGACAAACAAGAATGAAAGTATTAATGTTCGGATGGGAATTCCCTCCAAAGATATACGGTGGACTTGCTGTTGCCTCCTATGGTATAACCAAGGGTCTCAGTCTTCAGGGCGACATTGAAACCACCTTCTGTATGCCGAAGCCTACGGGCGAAGAGGAGAAATTCCTCAAGATAGTGAACATGAGTCAGGTGCCAATCGTTTGGCGCAATGTTCAGTATGATAATATCAAGGACCGCATCGTAGGTCATACGGCAGAAGACTACTATCGTTTCCGCGACCATATCTATGCAGATTTCAACTACATGCAGGGATTAGATGACCTTGGCTGCATGGGCTTTGCAGGTGGCTATCCCGGCAACCTGCACGACGAGATAAACAACTTCTCTATCATCGCAGGTGTTCTGGCTCGCTCTGAGCAGTTTGATATCATCCATGCTCACGACTGGCTCACCTACCCTGCCGGAGTTCACGCTAAGATAGTAAGCGGAAAACCTCTCTGCATCCACGTACACGCAACGGATTTCGACCGTTCACGCGGTAATGTGAATCCAACGGTATATTCCATCGAGAAGAACGGAATGGATAATGCCGACTGCATAATGTGCGTATCAGAACTGACACGTCAGACCGTTATCAACCAGTATCATCAGGACCCACGCAAGTGTGTAGCTATGCACAATGCCGTTTATCCTCTTTCACAGGAGTATCTCGACATCGTGCCTCACAAGAAGCCAAACGAGAAGGTTGTTACGTATCTCGGTCGTATCACCATGCAGAAAGGTCCTGAGTACTTCATCGAGGCTGCAAAGCTCGTGCTTCAGCGTACTGACAAGATACGTTTCTGCTTCGCCGGTTCAGGTGATATGATGAACGCGATGATTGAACTTGCAGCCGCATACGGCATTGCCGACAAATGCCATTTCCCTGGTTTCCAAAGAGGTAAGCAGGTATATGAGTGCTATAAGAATTCAGATGTCTTCGTTATGCCATCGGTTTCTGAGCCGTTCGGTATCGCTCCGCTTGAGGCTATGCAATGTGGTTGCCCAAGTATCATTTCCAAGCAGTCGGGCTGCGGTGAGATCCTTACCAATGTCATCAAGGTTGATTACTGGGATATCCACGCAATGGCGGATGCCATCTACTCCCTCTGTATGAACGAGAGCCTCCACGACTACATCGCCGAAGAAGGCATCAAGGAGGTTGCCGGCATCACATGGGAGAAGGTTGGACTTCGCATTCGCCAATGCTATGACCAGTTGCTTGACAAGGGCTGGTTCAATAACGAGGAATATCTCGCGAACTTCATAAAGTAAAACCTACTAAATAAGACAGAATAATGAAAACAATATGCCTTTACTTTGAGATACACCAGATAACACATCTCAAGCGTTACCGTTTCTTCGACATCGGTACTGATCACTATTACTATGACGACTATGCCAACGAGCGTAGCATCACATATATTGCAGAGCACTCTTATATGCCGGCTCTCACAGCTATGCAGGAAATGATAAAGGAGCACCCTGGCTACTTCAAGGTTGCCTTCTCTCTCTCAGGAGTAGGTATGGAGCAACTTGAGCTTCATGCCCCACAGGTGCTCACAAAGCTTCAGGAACTCAACGAGACAGGTCAGGTGGAGTTTCTCACCGAGCCTTATTCTCACGGTCTTGCAGGCCTCATCAACGAGGAGAGTTTCAAGCGCGATATAGAGAAGATGTCAAAGAAGATTGAGGAGTACTTCGGCAAGCGTCCAACCGTGATGCGCAACTCTTCACTCATCTACACAAACGACATCGGCGAACAGGTTGCTTCCCTCGGTTATAAGGGTATGCTTACTGAGGGTGCAAAGCATGTACTCGGCTGGAAGTCACCACATTATGTATATAACTGCAACCTTGCTCCTAACCTCAAGCTTTTGCTTCGCGATGTGAACGCATCCGACGATATCTCGCTCCGCTTCAACAACTCATCATGGGAGCGCTATCCTCTCTTTGCCGACACATACATCGCAGAGATAGCAAAGTGCCCTGAGTCAGAGCAGGTTGTCAATATCTTCATGGAACTTACAGCCCTCGGCATTGCCCAGCCTCTCTCAAGCAATATCCTTGAGTTCCTCAAGGCACTCCCTACATGCGCTAAGCAGGCAGGACTCGAATTCGCCACCCCAAGCGAGGTATGCGACAAGTTCGAAAGCGTAGGCGACCTCGACGTTCCTGATTCCCTCTCATGGGTTGACGAGGAGCGCGACACCTCCACATGGCTCGGAAACCAGATGCAGCGTGAGGCTTTCAACAAACTCTACTCTGTTGCTGACCGTCTGCACATCGCCAATGACCCTGCCCTACTTCAGGACTGGGACTATCTCCAGGCATCAAACAACTTCCGTTTCATGACCACGAAACCAAGCAACTGCAACATTGACCGTGGTATCTATGACGGACCTTTCGACGCCTTCACCAACTATATGAACATCCTCGGCGACTTCATCAGTCGTGTGCGTGCCCTTTACGGCGGTATCGACAACGACGAGCTTGAGCAGATGCTCACCACCATCACCAATCAGGGTAAGGAGATAGAGATGAAGGACAAGGAGATACAGCGCCTTCAGGCAAAGCTCTCAAAGCTTGATCCTGACAACGCCGTCCGCGAGTCAGAAAAGAAAACTCCTGCCAAGAAGACTCCTGCCAAGAAAACCCCAGCTAAGGCTGCTCCAAAGACAGAGGAGGCAAAGGCAGCGAAGCCAACGACCAAAAAGGCTCCAAAGAAATCAGCAAACCCTAAAGCTAAATAAGCAATTACTATACTAACAAGAAAAGGCGCTCCCGAGAGGAAGCGCTTTTTTACTTTATGCCTATAGCGAAAATACTATTCACGACGGAATTTAGAAAGTAAATTGGGAAGAAAATTACATCAAAAAATTAAAGATTTCCATGCACGAAATACAAAAATCGGCTCTAAAAAGGGCGATTTTTACCTTTTATTGGCTCACAAATGAACCGATTTTTTGTATTATTCTTAATTTTTCGCAAGAAAACAAAGCATTGAAAATACAGAAAAATCCCGAAAAAATAGTTTGTATCCATATTGGAGACAAAAATATTTTTGCATAAAAATAAATTAAACTATCTTTGCAGCATGAAAAAAATTAACAATAAAAAAATAGGTCAACTTATAAAAGAAGAAGTTGAACGTAAAGGACTCTCGGTAAAAGAATTTGCCGAAAAAATTTGTTATAAGAGAGCTAACGTATACAAAATATACGATAAAACCTATCTCGACACAGCACTTCTTGGACGTATATCAAAAGTTTTAGACCATAATTTCTTTATGGATATTGCAGAAAATCCAATATTGTCAGGACTAGAAGACGAGAATGCTTTGCAAGAGATTAGAAACAAAATGGCAGTCTCACAATTTGTTGAGGTTGTCCCTAATGTTCTGGAAAAACTTGGTGTAGAACCAACAATTTTCTTAGGTCGTCCATTGGATATTCCTAAAACAACACCTATACCAGAATATTATATAACCCCATACGAAAACTGCACTCTTTTTATAGCATTTTCTGTCGGCGATTTTTTAGTAAATAAAGACGGGTGTGTTTTATCTAAAGCTGCAAAAATCGACAGATTCACAAATGCAGAAATTGGTTTAGAGTATCATATTTGGAAATTTAAGGATTTCAATAGCTCTTTTATCAATCTAAAATTAGACTATAAAACAGAGGAAGAATGGGAGAATACTTTGAAATGTATTTTTAATCGTTATTTTAATAATATAGTTAAGTCATTATGAAGAAAATTAACATCAAAAATGAATTAGAGGATTGGTTAGTTGATTACATAACTGACACGGTACACAACCTTGAGGCAGAGAATTCTCCTGAATTCAACAAATGGGCAAAAAGTTTTGAAAAAGATGAAGCCTCATTTGTTGTAGGAATGGAGTTCATAAATGATTGGGGATATGACGAAAGAACAGAAATAGACGAAGCTGAAGCGGCAGAATATGCTCAGACGCTATTAAAAGTCATCTTAGATAAATGGTACCTATGAAAGAATCTAGAATTCTCTCATAATATCCCTCCCCCTCTCCCTGTTTTTCCTAACAGTTATATGTTAGATACATATTATATGAGTCCGTATTTCATGGAGTCATCAATAAAAACCAGTACCCTGAATCAGGGCGGTGGTTTTACATGAAGCAGATTCCCAAATTGGGAATGACGACAGCCGAAATTTCGACCCACGTATTTCATGATATTCAACCAGCCATAGCTCCAAGGTGAAAATTACGAGGGCTGAAATTTCAGCTGACGTAAAACATCAATCAGCCATAGCTCAGAGATAAAAAGTACGAGGGCGCAAATTTGCGCTGACGTCCATTGAACACCTAAACACAAATTTGCCAGCTATCAGAAAAATCAGATAAATCCGTTTCTATAATCACATAAAAAGGGGTGAACGATTCGTTCACCCAGTCCATAATTCTCATTACCTTATGACACCCTCTCCCTGTTTTTTCTAACAGTTATATGTTAGATACATAAGTGGCTAATTAAGAAAAGGCTCTGCAACCAAAGCCACATTATCCTCTGGCAATGAATAGAGAGGATTCTTGCTCGTCGTTGTGATTATATCGTCACCCAAAACGACCGCCATCTTTGCTATAGTCGCAATGGTGAGATTATGAGTGCCGCTTAACCAACGGCTCACTTCCGTCTCTGTCTTTCCGAGAGCCTTTGCAAAGTCACGCTGATTCATGCCTTTTTCTTCCAACAGAGCATATACCCTATTGGCTATCGCAACGCTCAGGTCAACTTGTTTGTTCACCTCTGGCGGCGTTGTCCTACGGATTGACTCCATTAATGCGTTTGTCTTTTTCATATCTATTCCTCCTCAGAATCTTCATTAATAGTAAATATTAAAGGACCGTTAAGATTCGTTCCCTGTATGGTAACAATCTCACGATTCTGTTGCCGCTTTATCTCTATATCTATTTTCTGCAATGTCTGCACAGCCTTATGTAAATGCTCATCTTCTTGATAGGTTTGCGTGGACTTTATCCCACCATGACCAAGTATCAATACTTTGTGACTGATATTGAGACAATACAACCTAAGATTGCTTGTATCAAGATGTGAAGGAAGTGCCATTACCCTATCACGCATTGTACCTTCATATCTGAAATACCTATCTTCAGCACCATTCTGTTTGATAATATCAATACGTCTGATGAGAATTTGCACATCAAGTGGATGAGAATCCTTGTATTTAAGCAAGAATTTCTCAAATTCAGTATATTCCTCGCCCTCAAATCGAGGAGAGTAAAGACTAACCTTCTCACCAGTTTCAAGCAGTTCTATCAATAGATTCTTTTCCATAGGCATTATCATTTCGACTGCAAAAATAAACATAAAAGTTGATTTGTACAAATTTTTGCCCACAAAAATCAACTTATATGCTAATATTTAACATTTTAATATCCCCAGCCTCTCCCTGTTTTTCTAACAGTTATATGTTAGATACATCCCCAAACAGACAAAAGGGCATGCAAATTGGCAAAGGGGGGGCTAAATCGGACACCCCTTTTGACACTTTAAATCGAGAAAATGCGTATTTGCATGAGACGGTGTGGGTTGAAACCACAGCGTCATCAAGAAAATGAATACAGAAAACTTTGAAAAAATTAGGAAATTCCGTTTCGTCCGTGCATTACTTGTTAGTAAAATCAAGTAAAAAAGGCGTATTTATAGCCAATCGTAAACCATCATATTACAAGATATGTTAGATGTACCCCCAACAGAAGGCTCAGAATGGCAATCTAACATATATCCGTTAGAAAAAACAGGGACACCCACTCCCCCTTTCTAACTTCATAATATAATATATAATATATATTATATATTATATTATGGCTATAGATCACCCACAGTCCCCCTGTGTGTGTTTTTTCTAACGGATATATGTTAGATTGGGGTTATTTTAATATCCTTCCGAAAATATAAACCTGTGTATCAATACTTTACAAGCACAAAACAAACTTTTCTCGGAACTAACATGTTTTTTCTTCGCATTTCTTTCTGTCACGAGGAAATTTGTTGTAACTTTGCACTCGTCAAACCGAAGGACGTGCACCAGCCTTTGGGCTGACATGCACTTTTGACAGCGTGCGAGGTGCAAAGCACGTGGTCACTCGTCAAACCGAAGGACGTGCGCAAGCCTTTGGTCTGACACGCACTTTTGACTGCGTGCGAGGTGCAGCGCACGTTGTTACTCGGGAATCAGGTGATAGGTGATGGGTGTTAGATGTTGGGTGATAGGATGATGGCGGGATGTCCTCAAACTCTAACCACTAACCCCTAAACTCTAACCTTCGTTTCAGGTCCGTTGTAATACCGTTCCAAATCCGTTGTAAGTCCGTTCCCTGAATTGGTGCAGGAAGGGAGCTACCCTTACTTAATCTTGGGCTTCAGTTCGTCAGGGGAATCATTGGTGAACATATTGACCTGACGAGCCTCGTTCTCATAGAGATGGCGTATCACACTCTCGTCAAGGATGATAGAAGGCTTGAAATCATTGCTCTTCATATAGTTTATGATACTCTTGCGAAGCTGACGGGCAACGAGTCGGGACCTGAGATTTGAGGTGATATCAATAGTGGTCATGAGCAATTTACCGCCAAGCACGTTTGCCTCGATTATCATACCGCACTTACGACTTACATGCCAAGTATCAATAGGCTGCATAGGTGGCTGATAGTCAGCAGGAAACTCCGAGAGATTCATCACTTGAGCACGATTCACGAGCTCCCACCAAAGAAGGTTTGTCCAGTCGTCAGTAGGGAAATCACAATATACAGGGTGAGTGATATCGATATATGCGCCCGTGGTATGTGGAGGACGCATCTTGAACCATGAGGAGTTCCAGAACACAGGGAGATAGTTCTGCTTTATATCATTGCCATAACGCACCTTTCCGGCAGCCGTAAGAAGCACCTTATGCCCTCGCTTCAATGTCTGTATAGCCAAGTCGTCGAGGGTATCAGAAATATACACGCCGTCAACAAATCCCTTCCTAAGTTCCACCTTCGCCGTTACGCTTTCCGTCTCGCCCTGAACCGACGGCATCACCCAAAAGTCCCAATGGTTCTTCCATTTCTTATCTCCAGACGATATGGTGACGGTGAGGGTTATCTTACTTGGATCAACAACATAGCCAAGAGGATATGTAACTGTTCCTAAGTACTGGTTCTTACCAAGTGGAATAGTTAATGGAGGAATGGCTAACGTTGAAGAATACTCTAATCCTTCCTGCCCATTTATCATTCCAGTCTTATCCTTTACACTCTCTGTTATGCTATACTCCACCTTAGCATCCTCAATTTCACTTGCAGAGGCATTATATACCTCTATAGGGATTTTGAGGGTATCAGAAGCAGAATAGACGAACTTAGGGAACTTAGCCAGCGGCACTACATCATTACAGAACTCCGTCCACTCCGATGCATCCACATATCCCTTCTCCTTCCAATGCACGTTGAGAGGTCCGACAATGGCTGTTCCCTGACCGCTATAGTCATTCAAACCAAGGAGTACGAAGCCTGTATATCCCTTTGTACGTAGATTGCGCTCTATCTCATATTTATATGCAAGGGTCTGTAACCTACCGCTTGACATAAGGAATTTCTCTGCTTGTGATGCCATTCCGTTATCACGAAGCAAGTCCTCAAAGATATCAAAATTCTTCGCCTTATATACTCCTGTGTATTGTGAGCGTTCCTTCAGGTCGGGAAAGGCGCACCATTGCCCCTGCTCATGACTGATAATAGGTGAATTATTCGGAACGCTATCCTTGTAATTACGCGGGAACAGGAGATCCTTGCTGTAGTCATCGTTAGAATTAGGCGCGTTACGGTTCCAGTCAAGACCGCGTCCTCCTGCCTTCACATGGTACTGAGAGCCATTATCCCAAGCCCATCCGCCTCCAACGTTAGCCCCGCAATAGATACGACGTGAGTCGGTGTTCTTCCAATAATCCACCCACGCATTACACCACGTCACCCAGTCGCCAGCCGGCTCATTTCCGGCACTCATCATAAGGAACGACGGATGATTGCCGTAAGCCTCAACCATACGCTTTGTCTCATCCATGAGATACTGGTCGATAGCCATTCCGCGACCAAGCCTTACGCCATGATTCGGCCATGAAGGTCCTTCTGGCTGAAGATAGAAACCGAGACGGTCAGCCACACGGAATGCTGCCTCTGGAGGGCAATAGGAATGAAATCGCATTGTGTTCAAGCCATATTCCTTACACTTCCGTATAATCCTTTCCCATGAAGCCTCATCGGTTGGAGGATAGCCCGTTTCGGGGAAACAGCAATTGCCCACGGTTCCACGAACATATATCGGTTTTCCGTTGAGAACAATATCCATTCCGTTCACCTTCACCTCCCTCATTCCGAAGGTCGTTGTAACAGAATATCCATTTGCATCCTTCACCTCAAGGGTATAAAGATTCGGGTGGAACTCATCCCAAAGCCTGATATCATCGCCCATACGAATGACATACGAACTATCAGATATAGCCACAGCCTTACTCTCTTTTCCGTCAATGAAGAAAGAATGCCCTTTGGTATTGCCTCTGAGCACAATACGGATGGATTTGACAGATACATCAGGATAAACGTCAATATGCTCAATAGTATTCATCGGACGTGCGGAAAGCGATATATCCCCTGCTATACCGTTCCAGTTGCCTTGCGTATGGTCGGTAACGGAATGTGAATCCTTTCCAACGCAAACGTTCTCTATACCATTATATACCTTGATTGCTATCGTGTTTTCCTTACCGATTTTGATATGGTTAGTAACATCATATACATGTGGAGCGGAAAGTCCAATCTGATGCCCGATTTCCTTGCCATTAACATATACGGTTGTCTCTATATGAGGACGTTCAAGAGTAAGAATGATACGCTGTTTCCTCCACTCCTTTGGCACAAGCACCTTACGGCGATACCAAGCATTGCCAACGTAGTGGCGTTCAGGAGTAAGGAAAAACGGGAATTTCATCTGTCCCTCAACGCGGTATTTCTCCATATAGGGATTGAAATAGAAAGAGGAATCATACAAAGAGCCTGTCCATTGTGTTTTCACGGAAACGATATCGCCCTTGCCTCTCGTAACCATAGAGCCTGGCAGTTGGATAGTATCATCATAAACCGATATTGGCGTAACGGTATTCTCGCTACGCTGAATCTGAAACTCCCAAGTTCCCGAAAGATCTATCTTGTTTTGGGCAGAAGCAGAAAGAACAGATGCAAAAGATATTAAGGCAAGGATTTTCTTCATAAATGATGATTAATAGTATCCAAGTGCAAAAGTAATGATTTTTTTGCAGAAAAAAGAAAGAACTCCGATTTTTATTGAAATAAAATGCGATAAAAGTACGTTTATTAAAACGTAAGGCTGAATTTATACGTTGTAAATATCACATTAAATAGTAAATTGAAGTTCCTTATCGACGATAATATGACTCCGATGACCGAGGAGCAGTTCAACGACTGCCTCTCAAGGGTCAGCGAGCAACGCCGTGAGAAGGTTCTGAAGTATAGATTCCAGGCAGGAAGAGAACAGAGCCTAAAAGCCTATATGCTTCTCCAGCGATTGCTAAAGGAAGAATACGGAATCACGGAGCCGCCCGTTTTCCGCGAGTTGGAGAACGGCAAACCAGTCATCGTCGGACATGAGGATATCCATTTCAACATGTCGCATTGCAAATACGCAGTTGCATGTGCAATAAGCAACAAGCCTGTCGGCATTGACGTAGAAAGGATTCAGGAGAAAGTGAAAGACGAACTTGCCCGCTATGTGCTTAGCGACAGCGAACTTGAAGACCTCACCCCACTGAAATTCACCCGCCTATGGACGATGAAGGAAGCCGTGGTGAAACTCACAGGCAGGGGAATAACGGGCAAGGAACAGCTCCGTCCGCTACTCGACGACTACTATAAAGGAAAAAGCCCTTGGCAAATAATCACCAAGGACTTCCCTGAAAAGAATTATGCTGTTAGCATTTGCTATGAAAGCCAGAAATAAACGAAAAAGCGAAGAATGAAGAAAGTTTAGCTCGGTGGCCAAAGGGACTTGCGAAGCTTGGTGAGCATTGCTAATAAAGCCTATTTAACGTGAGTTCGATGAATTTGTCTACATGTATATTATTGAATATCATGTAGTTGAAAGAGCTCTGAAGGAGCGATACCTAAAAGGGCAGTCCGTTAGGGCTGTTATATTTGCCGATATATGGGGGATGAGGTCTGTAGGACCGACACCTATTGTATTTATCTATGTTTTAGGTGTCGCACTTACAGCGCTCCTTTAATCACACATATACCGAATAACAGCCCTTACGGACTGCCCTATTAGGTGTCGGGCTTTGGCTTTCCCTTGTCGTCGAACTCACGTTATTTAAGTTACATTTTATCACGAAAAAAGGCTATGACCACCCTAAACGGCAATACAAACTCAAGTTCTTCATTCCCAGTTCTTCACTCTTCACTTGAATCCTAAACTTCTAAGGCATCGGCTCCTTCGTAGTGCCGCGCACAACGAGGTTGCTTCTTACCACCTGCTTCTCAACGCGGTTTAGCGGAGTAATACCCTCAACCTTATTGATAAGGATATTTGCTGCCTGATGACCTATTTCATTTCCTCGCTGATCCATGGTAGTGAGCATAGGATCACATGCCAAAGCACGCTCTCCATTGGTGAATCCGCAAACGCTTACATCGTCAGGAATCTTGAATCCGAGACGCTTTACTACATGGATAACTCCAATGGCGGTATCATCATTGATACAGAAGAACGCATCAGGCCTATCCTCTCTCTGCATCATCCCAGGAATCATCTGCTCTGCGAGTTCACGTGAATCACATTCCAAAATGTAATCGTTGTTTATCTCCATATCGTGAAGACGAAGAGCATCCTTATAGCCATTCATCCTGTTCTTCACGATCTCAAGATGCAACGAACTTCCGCAAAAGGCAATTCGTTTGCAACCTGTGTCGATGAGATACTTTGTTGCCGTGAAAGCTCCGTGATAGTCGTCGATAACCACTCTGGAGGCATTCACACCGGTACAGATACGGTCAAAGAACACAAGAGGCATCTCATTGTTTATAATACGGATAAAGTGATCGTATTGCTTCGTGTTCTTTGATTGTGAAACGATTACACCGCAAACTCTTGACCTGATAAAGTTGTCGCAAATCTTCACTTCACGATCAAACTGCTCCTTACTCTGTGCAACGATGATAGAGTACCCACGATTTGATGCTTCCTCCTCGATACCCGAAATAACGGTAGAGAAGAAATAATGCACTATCTCAGGCACAATGACACCTATGATTTTCTGTGACCTTGCCTTGGAATGACGCAAAGACTCAGCAAGAACGTTTGACACAAAATTATGCTCCTTTGCATACTCCTGCACCATTTTCCTTCTTTTCTCACTAATACTTGGATTATCAGCCAATGCTCGTGAGACAGTTGCCACCGACACTCCCAGTGCCTTGGCAATATCCTTCATTGTTATCTGTGAATGTGGCATAGTTTATATAGGGTTAATAAGTGATATTTTTATGAACATTTTATATGAATATTATTGCTTTCGTGTGCAAATATATGAAATTTTTCTCAAATGAAGAAATTTTTTGCATAAAATCTATAAGATACTGAATGAAATCGGTTGCGCAAAGGCAAGAAAAGCACAATATAACATTTTGAACGTGTTATTTTTCACGATTGCAGAAAATTTTTCCTTCAAAAATTTCAGTATTCAGATTGAAATTAGTAATTTTGCGAGGAATAAAGACAAAGAATCCGGAAACAGGATTCTGTATAAAAAACGATTCCGTATTCGCAAACGTTAGCAATGAGATATCATGCATAACGGACAGCAAATTTGCGTATCTTAGGATATTATGTGTATTTTTGCAGACGGAACAAGAGGAAATAACAAATCAACATCTTTAATGAATTACTTCTATAGCACAGCATTCACCGAATGCATACACCGACACGAAATACAGGCTCTCGAAAAGAGCACATTCGATAAGACTCTCATCATCAGGGTACAGGCTCCACAGCTTCGTCCCAACCAGCGTCTTGCACTAAGCGGAGGCGTTGAAGAACTCGGCAACTGGCAGGAGCGCGAAGCCCTCAAGTGCCTATACACAGACGATAACGAGTGGACCGCCGTAATCGATGCCACCAATCTCACTGGCAAGAGCATTGAGATGAAGTTTATCGTCGTTGACGATGACGAGAGCGTGCCTGTTATATGGGAAGCGCGTATGAACCGTGTTCTGTATATCCCTGAGATAGAGAGCGGACAGACCGAGACCTTGAACTTGGAAATGGCACACTTCCCTATCCCAGCCGACCGCATAGCAGGCACAGCCATTCCCGTTTTCTCTCTCCGTTCTGAAGGCAGCTTCGGAGTAGGCGACTTCGGCGACCTGAAGAAAATGGTGGATTGGGTATCGCTCACAGGGCAGCGCATCCTTCAGGTGCTACCAATCAACGACACCACCATCACACACACCTGGACAGACTCATATCCCTATTCCGCTATCAGCATCTTCGCCCTTCATCCGCAATATGCTGATTTCCGACAGCTTCCTCCTCTGAAAGACTGGAAGAAAGCCACAGAGTTTGAAAAACTCAGAAAAGAGCTCAACGCCCTTCCGCAAATCGACTACGAGCGCGTGAACAATGCCAAGAACGAGTATCTGCATCTCCTTTTCGAGCAGGAAGGCAAGACGGTACTCGCATCCGAGGAATACAAGCAATGGTTCAAGGAAGAAGAGCAATGGCTCGTGCCCTACGCTCAATACAGCGTTCTGCGTGACACCTACGGCACAGCCAACTTCTCTGAATGGCGCGACCATAACACATGGAACGAGGCTGACCGTAAATCGCTTACCAACCCTCGCAGCAAGGCATACAAGGCGGCATCCTATTATTATTATATCCAGTTCATCCTTGCGCAGCAGATGATTTCCGCCCATAAATATGCGCAGGCTCACAAGGTGGCATTGAAAGGCGATATCCCTATCGGCGTAAACCGCTACGGCTGTGATGTGTGGATGGAGCCACGCTATTTCAACCTCAACGGACAGACAGGCGCACCGCCAGATGACTTCTCAGTAAACGGACAGAACTGGGGATTCCCTACCTATAACTGGGACGAGATGCTGAAGGACGACTGCCAGTGGTGGATTCGCCGTTTCCAGAACATGGCAAAATACTTCGATGCCTACCGCATCGACCATGTGCTCGGTTTCTTCCGTATCTGGGAGATACCAATCCATAGCGTCCACGGACTTCTCGGACAGTTCCAGCCATCGCTCGGAATGACACGACAGGAGGTAGAGCAATACGGACTTGAATGGCAGGAGGATTTCTTCCTCAACCCATTCATAACCGACTGGGTATTAGAGCGTCTGTTCGGTGAAAATGCCGAATATGTAAAGAACACCTTCCTTGAGCCCTGGCACGATGACACATACCGTTTCCGCGAGGGATTCAAGACGCAGAGGGAGGTGGAGGCATACTTCAAGACACACACGGCCCCTCCCCAGCCCTCCCGAGGGAGGGAGTCTTTAGATACAATAATACAATCCAATAATCCCTCCCACTCGGGGGAGATGGAGGGGGGCATCTACTCCCTCCAGAGCAACGTGCTATTCCTTGTTGACCACAAGAATCCCGACCTCGTACACCCACGCATCTCAGCACAGTTGGATACCTGTTACGAGACGCTATGGGAGCACGACAAATACAACTTCAACCGTCTGTATAACGATTATTTCTATCGTCGCAACAATCAGTTCTGGTATGAGGAGGCGATGAAGAAACTCCCACGACTTGTGGATGCGACAAAGATGCTCGTATGTGCCGAAGACCTCGGTATGGTGCCTGAATGTGTGGCATGGGTAATCAACCAGCTAAACATCCTCTCGCTCGAAATCCAGTCAATGCCGAAGGACCCGCAAGTCCCATTCGGAATACTCGACCGTAACCCATTCCTATCCGTCTGCACCATCTCCAGTCACGACACCGCCACCCTGCGAATGTGGTGGGATGAGGACGAGGAACGCACACAGAACTATTGGGAGTGGTCACTTGGGCATGAGGGCAAAGCCCCCCACCCGCTCACACCGGATATTGCCACGGAGATAGTCAGCAACCACCTCGCCTGTCCTTCCATGCTCTGCATCCTCACGCTTCAGGATTGGCTCGCAACCGATGCCGATTTGCGCCTTGCCGATGCCAATGCCGAGCGCATCAACATCCCAGCCAATCCAAGGCACTACTGGCGCTATCGCATGCACCTCACCCTCGAACAGCTCATACAAGCAACCGAGTTCAACGAGAATGTAAAGGAGATGATTGCTTCGACAAGGAAATAAAGCCTAAACAGGATTATTCATAGTCCCTCCCAATAGAGCATATCCAGATGGGGGGGGGACTATGCCTAAGATGAGGTACGCTAACACTATATTCCTTATTGTTACCTGTTACCTGTTACTGCAAGGTTAGAAGTGCTGTTGTGCCTTCGCTCTGCCTTCGTTATGCCTTCGCTCTGCCTTCGCTCCAATCGATGGAGTATCAACGGACTTACAACGGACTTACAACGGAACTACAACGGACCTACATTGGAGGAAGCAGAAAGTTTCCAAAGAATCTCATTGAAGCCTGTATTAAGTTTGGGGGATGGTTTAGGAATGTTTTTCACGTTTTACATCGTTTTTCAAGCATACAGAGTAGGGCGAATCAGCCAGAAATCAATGCTTGTTGTTATGCTATTGAGACTATCAGCCGCCTATACTCAGCTTTACAACTTACACATAACAGCCTCATTATCTTTATCTTGGGTAGTTCAGAACTATAATATAGCCTCGCTCAACAAGCAAGCAAAATCACGACCAGTAACAGATAACAGGTAACAATAAGGATTTTAGTGCATGCCAAAATTTTACAGAATTATTCTAAGGAGTTTATATACCTTATTATATATATAAATAATAAATATAGGCAGCTGCTTACACTATTTTTCTTATTGTTACCTGTTACCCGTTACTCATACCCAAACGCCAATAAGTTCAAAAGGCAAATAATATGAATGCCGCTTATGGTATTGCTCTTTTACGAACTACCATAAGCGGCATTAGTATTTAACATCCTTCCATTGGGGAAGGGTTGGTTAGGTCTTTTTAGAAATAGAATCTTGGACCGATAGTGAATCTAATTGAGGCAGAACCATCAGTAACAGGTTCTGCATCCTCCTCTTCCCATTTATCCATAGCAAAAAGAAAAATACAAATAACACGTACACCTGCAGCTATTCCAAAGTGCTTAGAGAAGCGTTTCTGAACCTCCCCCTGTGCAAATATGCCCATCAAGTTATCTACAGTATTCTTCCCCATGCGAGCCGAATCATACTTTATCCATCCGGCTCCAAGACCAGAGGAAAAATTCAATGTCCAACTATCGTATGATTTTGCATAGACAAAAGAAGGCCCTAAGAAATGCGTACGAAAATTATCCTTATTTCCACACTCCGCCATATACTCCAAACCGACACCTACTCCAGGCTTGAAAACGTACTCATAACTAAGAGAGTAGCCAGGACCGAAACCACCAGCAGGAAAATTATGACGGTACCATCCACAATTGAAATCGGTCTTCACACAACTGTGTTTACCGCCGAAACCGAAATTATCGTCATAAGATTCATGTGGTACAGAAACAAAATCCTTTTCCTCAGAATCTTCCGTCTGAGCATTAGACATAGAGAAACTGCCTAACACCAACGCTACGCTCAACAAGAATTTTCTATTCATAATCCTATTTTTAGAAATAGAATCGAGGACCGATAGTGAATCTAAATGATCCAGTACCTGTCATATCACCATCATCTGATACTGATGTTGTGATATCCAACACACGAATTCCCGCTGCTATGCCGAAGTGATCTGAGAAACGCTTCTGAGCCTCAACCTGAGCATAATAGCCAAAGCCGTTATCATCATAATGGCCCATACGATATGAATCATAATTGATCTTGCCCAATCCGAGACCTACGGAATAGCTGAATGTCCAACTTCCGAATGATCCTGCATATACAGCAGAAGGACCTATGAATTGTGTCTTTATATCATCCTCATTTCCGTTCTCCATTATGTAATTCAATCCGAAGCCTACTCCTGGTTTGAACACATGCTCATAACTAACTGAGAAACCTGTACCGAAAATACCACGATGACTATCTCCATATCTGTCCTCAAACTTAGAGATGAACCATCCACAGTTAAAGTCAGCCTTCACACTATTGTGCTTTCCGCCATAACCTGCCACATACTGGGCATTAGCAACTGAAACACCACACAGCATCATCGCTGCTACCAATAAAGCCTTTGTCTTCATAAATCTTAATTACAAATACATTTTTATACGTTTACACGAATTACCGCGCAAAGATACACTTTTTTCAATGAATAGCCAAATAATCCTACCTTTATTTTTCTGAATCGTCAAGAATTTCATCCTCTGCATCTGCTCCTTGTTCGCTACTGAAAGAAAGGTGGCCGATGCTGACATCATTATATTTATCACCCGGATATACCTTGAGAATCTTGAAAGTCAGTTCTACAGGCTCTCCCTGCGCCTTTGGTGAGATAGAAGCAACAACATCAAAAAAAAATGGCACATAAGGGGTATCTTCCAAGTCGAATGTCTTATAAGGCTGTCCGTCAACAATCAACTGCATCTTGGCTACACGACCATGATTCTTCCATTGCTTCTCCGTATGGCAATAGCCGTTAATAACACTAATGCCGTTAATCGGACGCTTACCTAATCTGAAGACACAAGTCACGCTCGCTCCCTCTGCTTCGCCTACAGCCGAGCACCACGGCTTATATACCCCACCTCCTACAACCTCCTTCACATCATCTTTCCTTCCCTCATTATAAGATACGGATGATGCATATACAGAATCAGGCCAAAGACCATACCAGTCAAGATCACCTGTGCCATAGAAATCGCCATAAGCAGGAACTAAAGCGGAAGAATCAGCTATGAGCTCAGAATCACCATCCAAGCCCCAGAACTGATTTCCGAAATAAGCCCTAACCAAGGCACGGGCAAGAACTGGCAGTTCCTCCCGATCTTTTTCTTCCTCTACTATAAGATTCCACATCTTCATCTCCTCAGCCGTAGGGAATTTACGCGAACAGAGGTCAGGAATAAGCGTCTCAAGCAACTTGTTCTCTTCTTCCACCATTGCCAGCGAGTCTTTAGGCTCTACGGAACCTACAGCCGATTGAGCAACAGCAAACCTCTGACCGCCCCAAGCAGCCAAGACCACAGAAAACAAGAAGAAAAGATATCGTTTCATAGGATATGAGTTTTTATTTATTCGGATACAAAAGTAATGTTTTTAGGGCAAACCACCAAGCATTGTCTTCAATTTCATGTATATCATAGCAGAAAAAAGCAGGGAAACATCAATTTCGAGGGCTTTTTCATAGTAAAACGGGCAATTTTTAGTTAATAGAAGTTAAATTCGTATTGAAAATTTGGTCAGTTCAAAATAACAATCTATCTTTGCACTGTCATACTTCACTATGACACCATGTAAGTATATCAACAAACAATACAAAAAACTTCAAAAACAGAACAGATATGATACAGATTCAAAACCTGACTTTCGGCTACAAAAGCTCAAAGGAGAATGTACTTGAGAACGTGAACCTTCAGTTAAACCCAGGTTCCATAGTAGGACTGCTCGGCAAGAACGGTACTGGTAAGACAACGCTTCTTAACCTTATCACCGGACAGCTTTTTGCTAAGGAAGGCGTGATTACCATCGATGACGAAAACGTAAAGACCAAGAGCAAGTCAATTCTTGAGAAACTATATTTCATCCCAGAGGAACTTATAGTGCCAAACCTCTCTCTTGAGAACTTCATCAAGCTGTATAGTCCTTTCTACAAGGATTATAGTCAGGAGGTAATGGACGAGTGTATGCGCGAGTTCGACCTCAAATCAGAAAAGAAGAGCCTCAACAAGCTCTCTATGGGTACTAAGAAGAAGATGATGATATGCTTCGCAATAGCTACCAACGTGCCTTATCTGCTTATGGATGAGCCTACCAACGGACTTGACATTCCTTCAAAGCGCATCTTCCGCAAGCTCATAAACAGCCACATGACCGAGAACCGCACAATCCTCATCTCTACCCATCAGGTTCACGATGTAGAGAAGATGGTTGACCACATAGTCATCGTTGGAGAAAAGGATCTTCTCGTAAACGATACGACAGAAGGACTTAGCCAGAAATACACTTTCGGCACAATGCCAAAGGGTGAGGTGATATATTCAGAGAAGAGCCTTGAGGGAGATCTCTGTGTGGCTCGCCGTACAGAGTCGGAAGAAGAGACTCCTGTAAGCCTTGAACTTCTCTTCGAGGCAGTAAACGCAAATCCTAACGCTTTTAAGAAATAAGTCTATGGACACATTCAAGATATTCCTGAATACATACAAGTCTTCGCTGTATATGGTATTAATGCCGTTGGGGTTTTTCATAGTCCTGACAATATTACGTGCAACCATGCCGACAGCAGACTTTGTTGCCAGATTGTACAACATTATATGGATGGTGTGGTTTTTCTTGTTCTCTCTGTTGAATAATGTATACTATAAGATGTATGAAAAGAAGCTATTGTATCTGCTCCCAACATCAAAGAGGACAAAATTCTTCATGCCATTGGGTATTGTATTTCTCACCTTAGTCGCCATCTGTCTTCTTACAATTCCTATCGAGGCTATAGCTCACATATTCACAATAGATAATGTGTCGGAACTACAGGTTGCCACAGGAGGTTTTCTGAAGTACAGCTTCAAAAACAACTCGATGATATTCATAGCTATAGTAATTGCTTGCGCAAGCACCTTTGTCCATTCACTTGTGCGAAACAACCTAGTAATAGGATTAATATTAGGGCCATTAATTATGGCAACATTCTTATTTACACCTGTGTTTTATGATTACCTTCTGTCTCCTCGCGCATTGTCAACAAATGCTATAATAGGTTGTCTGGCAAGCTCTGTCGTGTTGATTGCAGCAAGCTATCAGCTATTCAAGCATTGGCAACCAGCAAACGATGGTATTTTCAGAGTATAAGTTAAACGCTAAAGAAGCAAGGCTATGAACAAGAACAGGTTGTTTTTCGAACTCATAAAGGAGTGGCTAAAAATAGTTGTGATATTTGGTGTCATATTTATAAGCGGAATATATTTAATGTTCGTATTCGTTGACAATCCAAACATTTTTATCACAAGTGCGTATAGCAGTATGGCTATGATGATTTGCGCAGCCTTAACAGGTGCCAGCGTAATGGCACCTAAGATGATGTGCAATCCTCAGGTGACAAGCCCACGTGGAAATTACATGTTGTCGCTATTGCCAATGTCGCTATTCCAGAAATACGTGATTATCTTGCTGACAGTTTTATTCTTGTGCTTCTCTTTGATCCTTATAAGCCTACCAGTGGAAATGATAGGCAGCATGTTGACTGCTATATATACTCCTGACAGGCAAATAGAAATAGGAGGAGTTGTGAGATTCTTAGCCCATAACGGAATATTCCCACTTGTA
Organism: uncultured Prevotellaceae bacterium; assembly: GCA_900315105.1. Next base: position 186,487 of record OMXX01000002.1, read on the forward strand.
TTAGCGGAAATGAGTGTGGGCGTATTTTGTGGCGTATTATTCAGAAAAAACATTGGATTTTTTGTTGCAATAATAGCAATCCCATTCCTGAACAGTTTCTATTTTGCATACGGCAAGCCGATGTGTGTATCAATGACAGAAAGCATAATCTGCTTATTTGTAACAATAGTCTTTCTGATATTAAACTATCAGCTTTTTAAACGCTGGCAAATAGCAAATAACGGACTTCTGATGATCTGATGTAGAAACCTCATTCCTTCTATGTTCCTCCATCGCTTGTCCATCGTTTGTCCATCGATACTCCATCGAAACGATGGACCATCGATGGAGTATCGATGGAGTATCGATGGAGTATCTACGGAGGAAGAGCGGACAAAAATATAAAAATCAAAGTAGAATTATGAATACAATAAAGAATATTATTATTACATATCGCTGGTGGTTGCTGTTGGTATGTTTGGCTTCACAGTTCTTTGGAATAGTCAATCTGTTTAATATTGCCTTGGCTGGTACATCTGAAGTAAACAACAGTAACATGGGCGCATGTATCGACCTCTACATATTATGTATGATAATAGGATTTGCAGTTTCCTATATCATTATGGAATTACGAACAATGCCTAACTATCAGTTTCCAGAATCATTGATACGGAAATATGCAACAGCATCTGTCACAATCCTCATCGTCATTATTTCCTGTATGATATTCTCTATGGTAGTGGAATATATCGGTTCATTGCTGACAGTCGGCTCTCCACAGGCATCAAGTTTTGCCATTGGCGGATATATCAGATATATATCAGAAGAGACAGGTGGGTTTTCAATCTTGGCATTCCTGACAACATTTGAGATGTTTATTTCAACATTGATAAAGAACAAGAACTTGCACTTGGGCATAAACATGTTCATGAGCGGAATCTTCTGGGTGACAATCATCTTATTGCAGTTAATAGAGATTCCCCATACCCTCTTCTATGTGTTCGGAGTTTTATCCATTGTATTTCTCATAGCGAGCTACCAGACATACAAGCGCTGGCAGCCTGCTAATAGCGGATTTTTAATGATATGATTACAGCTAACGAAAAAACAATCTTCGGCAAGGTGGCATATCAACTTTGCGAAGAGATTCTAAAGGGCAACTACCAGGGAGAAGACCGCATTCCGAGTGTCAGGGAACTGGCTGTTACCTACGAGATTAACTATAACACAGTATTAAGAGCTATGGAAGTATTGCAACGCGAGGAAATCGTATATCAGAAGCGTGGCATAGGCTATTTCGTATGTGCCGACGCTAAGAAGAAACTGCTCAAAGGGCAGAAAGAGGACTTTAAACGCCAACAACTGCCTGAATTGTTCCGACAGGCGAGAATGCTCGGTATAAGTATCGAGGAAATCGTGGAGGTGTGGAATAAATCAATTAACAATTAATAATTAACATGCCTGTAGCTTATCAGGCTTAGTGACAATGAAAAAAATCATAACAATAGTAGCACTTGTAGCTACAACATTCGTGTCTGCCAATGCGCAGCTTCTATATCGTATCACTTCTGACTCTCAGCAGAAGCCTTCGTATATCATTGGCACATTCCACTTGGAGACCGAGAGTTTTCTGGATAAGATTCCCGGAGTATGGGCTGCTGTAGATGAGGTGGATCAAGTGTATGGCGAGATGGACATCAAGACTATGACAAATCCTGATTCTGTCGCCATCACCCAAAAAGCATCGATACTTCCCGAGGGCAAGACTATCAAGGACATTCTCACCACAGAACAATTCGAAAGACTTGACAAATACGTGGAATCCGTGTTGGGCGCACCTCTCAGCAATCCTATGGTCTTTCAGCAGATGGGCAAGCAGAATCCCTTAGCCTTGAACCTGTCTCTCAGCGTCATAAGTCTTATGAAAAAGAAGCAATTTCATTTTGACCAGAACAATGCCATCGACTTCTATCTTCCGCGTATTGCAATGGAGAAAGGCAAGAATACCGGCGGTCTTGAGACAATGGATTTCCAGACAAGACTCACGCTCGGCAGGCCTATGAATGAAATGGTAGAAGAACTGATGTGTACCGTTGACAACAGCGAGTTCTTCGAAAAGCAGACAATGGAGCAATGGGATGCCTATCATGAACAGGACATCGAGAAGCTCTTGGAAATCGGCATGATGAAGATGGGCAATAGCTGCGATATGACAGAGGAATATATGAATGGCTTGATTTTCAACCGCAACAGCGACTGGGCAAGAAAGATTCCTGCAATCGTCAAGGACAGCCCTACCCTCTTCGTTGTAGGTGCAGGTCATCTCGGTGGCGAGAAAGGCGTTATCAACCTTCTTAGAAAAGCAGGATTCAAGGTTGAGGGGGTGAAGTGAAGTTTCGCAAGCTCCACTTCAAATTAAGAGTGAAAAGTGAAGAGTGAAGAATTTAAGTTTGTATTGCTATAATAGCATGAATACAATGTCTTTCATACGGACGCAATGTAATAAAAGAGGTTAAAAATGAGATTTTTTAAATCTATTTTATTACCTTTGCGTCCTTAATTATATATAAGGAACGAAAAATCTTAAACCAAAATTATAACTAAGAACAAAAACAAATGAAACTAAGAAAACTCTTTTCGCTGTTAGCCTTTGCGCTTACAGCAGTTGCGAATGCCCAGCAGATGCCGCCTGTGCCTGTTGATCCGGCAGTTCGCATTGGCAAGTTACCTAACGGCCTTACCTATTACATCCGTCACAATGAATGGCCTGAACATATGGCTAATTTCTACATCGCTCAGCGTGTTGGTTCTCTTCAGGAAGAAGAAGACCAGCGCGGTCTTGCCCATTTCCTTGAGCACATGGCATTCAATGGTACTGAACACTTCAAGGGTGATGGCATCTTGCAGTATTGCAGTTCACTCGGTGTGTCTTTCGGCCGTGACCTCAATGCGATGACAGGTTACAACATGACCGTGTATAACGTGAACAACGTGCCTACCACACGCCAGTCAGCCCTTGATTCCTGCCTTATTATCATCAAGGACTGGAGTAACGGACTGTTGCTTGAGGATAAGGAGATAGACAAGGAGCGTGGTGTGATACACGGCGAATGGACAAGAAACAACGGTGCTCATTTGCGATTGACTGTGTCAAACTATCCAAGGCTCTTCCCCGGTTCTAAATGGGGCATTCGACATCCTCTCGGACTTATGAGCGTGGTAGATAACTTCAAATACGACGCATTGCGCAAGTACTACAAGAAATGGTATCGTCCAGACAATCAGGCTGTCATCGTAATAGGCGACGTGGACGTTGACCATACGGAGAAAGTTATCAAGGAACTCTTCAGCTCTATTCCTCTTGATCCTAATGCCGCAAAGGTGGAGAAATATCCTGTGCCTGACAACTACGAGCCTATCTATTTTGTAGATAAGGACAAGGAGATGAGTAACAATCAGATTAGTGTCAATATGAAGATTGACGCTATGCCTGACAGTTTGAAGGGCACAATGGCATATTACATTAACCACTATATAAAGATGCAACTAAGAGGTATGCTTGAGGCACGTTTCAACGAACTGGCACAGAAACCTGAATGTAACTTCGTGGCAGCGTATGCCAGTGTAGGCGGATATATTACTTCCGACACCAAGGATGCTTTCCTGCTTTCAGTCATTCCAAAGGAGAACAAGGACCTTGAAGCCCTTCGTGATGCCGTGCGTGAGATAATGCGTGTAAAGCAGCATGGTTTCACCGCTTCAGAGCTTATACGCTCAAGAGAAGGCTTCATGTCATGGATAGAGAAGGAATATCTCAATCGCGACAAGCGTGACAATGACATGTTCGGCAGTACGTATAGCTCTCATTTCATCAACAATACACCTATTCCAAGCATCGATGACGAGCATCAAATATGGAACATGGTTTCACAGATGGTGACACCTGAGATTATGAACCAGTATGCTAATCAGGTTATCAGCGTAAGCGATACAAACCTTGTTGTGTATGAGTATGCTCAGGATAAGGAGGGACGTTTCATTCCTACAGCCGATGAGCTTCGCAAGACATACGAGGCTGCACGTGCCGAGAAGCTTGAGCCTTGGGTTGACAACACAAAGAACGAACCTCTTATCGCAGAACTTCCAAAGAAGGGCAGCATAAAGAACACTACGGAGAACGCAACCCTTGGCTATAAGGAACTCACACTTAGCAATGGTGCTACCGTTATCCTGAAGAAGACCGACTACAAGGCCGACGAGATTCGGCTTACAGCATTCTCAAAGGGTGGTTCTTGCCTCTATGGAGAGAAGGACTATTCTAACCTGAAGGTTATGAGATATATGGGCAGCCTCTCAGGACTCGGCAACTTCAGCAACAACGAGCTTGGAAAAGTTCTTGCCGGAAAACAGTGTAGCGTAAATTTTGATTTGAATGTTACCCGTACTAACGTTATGGGACAGACTACTCCAAAGGATATCGAGACATTCTTGCAGCTGGTATATCTCAACTTCACCTCTGTGGCAAAGGATTCCCTGTCGTTTGAGTCATTAATGGGACAGCTGAAGCTCATCCTGCCAAATCAGGGACTTGACCCAGCGTATGCCTTCGAGGACTCTCTCAGCACTGTTATTTACAGCGGAAATCCACGCTATAAGATTCTGGGCGAGTCAGATATCAACAAGATATCATACGACCGCTGTCTTGAGATCATCAAGGAGCGCACAGCCAATGCAGCCAACTACACATTCGTATTCGTAGGCAACTATGACGAGGCTACCCTACTCCCTCTTATCGAGCAGTATATTGCCTCTCTTCCTGCAAAGAAGGCCGACAATGTGGCTCTAAAGGATGTTAGCACATTCTTCAAGGGCAATAAGAAGCTCGACTTCAATCGCAAGATGGAAAGTCCAAAGCCACTGGTTGCAAACATGTACTATGCCCCTGCAGAGAATACATGCAAGAATGACGTTCTTATGAGATACACAAGCGAGGTACTTACCATGGAGTTGATGAAGCAGATTCGTGAGGATGCTTCTGCAACCTATGGTTGTTATGCTACTTGCGGAATCAATCTCACTGGTTCTACACCATTAGTAACTCTCAACATCTCTGCTCCTATCTCTGAGCCTTCAAAGATTGACCTGGCTGCCGGACTTATGAAGAAAATCATTAATGATGCAGCAGAGAAGGTGGACCCAGACAAGGTTACAAAGGTAAAAGAGAACATGCTCAAGGAGGCTGAAATCTCATTCAAGAACAATAATTTCTGGGTTAGCGCTATCGTTGATTGGAAGCTCTATGGCAAGGACAACTACACCAACTATAAGAAGCTTATCGAGAACGTAAAACCAGAGGACATTTCTTCTTATATCAAGAATGTGATTCTCAAGAGTGGAAATCATGCTGAGGTGATAATGAGGCCGTAAAGCCTAACCAAGCCTTCCCAAAGGGAAGGATGTGTTATAGTATATAAGTCTAAAAGGCAAATAATGTGAATGCCGCTTATGGAATTGTTCATTACGAACTACCATAAGCGGCATTACTATATAACATCCTTCCCTTTGGGAAGGCTTGGTTAGGCTTTTACTTTTTCTTCACCGGCTCACAAGATACGCCTATGCCGAGTTTCTTGAATATCTTACGGTCAACCTCTGAGAGCATGACCGTAGAGTGAACCTGACATCCGCGGAGGTTAGGAAGCTGTTCGAGAGCCTTCTTGCAGGTTTCGTCGGTATCGCTGAGAACGCTGAGGGCAACGAGAACCTCATCGGTATGAAGTCGTGGGTTCTTGCCTCCGAGATATTCTATCTTAGTCTTCTGGATAGGCTCTATCATGCTCTGCGGGATGAGTTTCACATCATGGTCGATGCCTGCAAGATATTTTGTGGCGTTGAGGATGAGGGCGGCAGAACAGCCGAGAAGCTCTGATGAGTTAGAGCAGATTATAGTGCCGTCGCTAAGTTCGATGGCAGCAGCGGTATGTCCGCTTTCCTTCTGGCGCTCCTTGGCCGCAACGGTGCAGCGGCGCGTGTCGGTCGTTATCTTCGCCTGATTGAAGAGAAGGAGAATCTTGTTTATCTCTGCCTGATTACTTGCACCCTCCACCTGCTTGTTGGTTGCCTCATAGTAACGGCGCACAATCTCCTCCTTGGAAGCCTGACAGCAAACCTCATCGTCGCAGATGCAGTAGCCAACCATGTTCACGCCCATATCCGTAGGACTCTTGTACGGGTTCTCACCATAGATACCCTCGAAGAGAGCGTTGAGAACAGGATATATCTCGATATCACGGTTATAGTTGATAGCCACCTTGCCGTAAGCGTCGAAATGGAACGGGTCAATCATATTCACATCGTTGAGGTCGGCGGTAGCTGCCTCGTAGGCGATGTTGACAGGGTGCTTGAGAGGGAGATTCCATACTGGGAATGTCTCGAACTTGGCATATCCGGCACGCACCCCGCGCTTGTTCTCATTATATAACTGTGAGAGGCAGACAGCCATCTTGCCGGAACCGGGACCCGGGGCGGTCACTATGACAAGCTCGCGCGAGGTCTCCACATAGTCGTTCTTTCCGAAGCCCCCGTCAGAAGCGATGAGAGCCACATTGTGCGGATAGCCGTCGATGAGATAGTGGAAATACGACTTGATGCCCATGTTGGCAAGTCGCTCGCTGTAAGCCTTTGCCGACGGCTGACCGTTATAGTGGGTGATTACGACAGAGCCCACATAGAAGCCACACTCCATGAACTCGCCACGCAGACGGAGCACGTCCTCGTCGTATGTGATACCGAGGTCGGCACGAACCTTGTTGCGCTCAATATCCTCAGCGCTGATAACGATTACAATCTCTATGCTGTCAGCCAGTTGCGAGAACATGCGCAGTTTGGAGTCGGGTTGGAAACCCGGCAACACACGACTTGCGTGGTGGTCGTCAAAGAGCTTACCGCCAAGCTCGAGATAGAGCTTGCCATCAAACTGAGCTATACGCTCACGAATATGCTGCGACTGGATAGTACAATACTTGTCGTTATCAAATCCTATTCTCATCTTATCTTTAATTGTTAATTATTCAACTTTTCGCAAAACTCAAGTTGCAGGTTTTAAGGTCGAACCTGCTAATTAGCAATGCTGACCTCTAACCTTCTAACCTCTAACCCCTAACCTAATGAAGTGGAGCTTGCGAAACTTCAGTTATTTTACAAAATATTCTGCAAAAATAATAATTTTCCGTGAAAAAACACTATCTTTGTAGCAAAAATTTCGTCAATTACCACATAAAGATGTTGAAATGTCAGCTTTTTTGTGCTTTTTTCTTACTATTTGTTCTATTTTTGTGCAAGAACATTATATTTGGAATAAATTCACAGAGCGCATAGCATAAAATTGCATTTGCCTTCATCGATTATTTGTTCTGCGGAATTTGGTATTCTCATTTCTTTTTATTATCTTTGCAAGCAATAATTAAAAATACAAGTTTCGCAAGTAAAGAAACCCAGCGTAGAAACGGCCTGAAAGGCCAAATAGCACTTAGCCTAGGGCATCACCCTAGGTATACGGAAGTTGGTAAATTCGCCCTGAAAGGGCAAAAGCCTTTCTGCCGACTATTGCTTTTGCCCTTTCAGGGCGTGTCTATTGGCGGTATTACGCCCCAGGGTGTTGCCCTGGGCTTTGGTCTTTTGGCCTTTCAGGCCGTCTTTATAGAACTTGCAAGACTTGAACAAAAACAACAAACAATAAAAATGGCAACAGTTGACGACAAGAAAATCATTTTCTCCATGGTGGGTGTGTCGAAGGTCATCCCACAGAATCAGAAGCAGATACTGAAGAATATCTACCTGAGTTTCTTCTATGGCGCAAAGATCGGTATCATAGGTCTTAACGGTGCCGGTAAGTCCACCCTCATGAAGATTATTGCCGGTATCGACGATAAGTTCCAGGGCGAGGTGGTATGGAGCCCGGGATATTCCGTAGGGTATCTTGAGCAGGATCCTAAGCTCGACCCTAACAAGACCGTCAAGGAGAATGTGATGGAGGGCGTTCAGCATATCTATGATGCTATAAACGAGTATAACGAGATAAACGAGAAGTTCGGATTGCCTGAATACTACGAGGATCAGGACAAGATGGACAAGCTCTTCCAGCGTCAGAGTGAGGTGCAGGATATCATCGATTCTACCGACGCTTGGAACATCGACTCTAAGCTTGACCGCGCTATGGACGCATTGCATTGTCCTCCAGGCGATTGGAAGGTTGACACCCTCTCTGGTGGTGAGCGTCGTCGTGTGGCTCTCTGTCGTCTGCTTCTCCAGAAGCCTGATGTACTGCTTCTCGACGAGCCTACCAACCATCTTGACGCAGAGTCAATCGACTGGTTGGAACAGCACTTACAGCAGTATGAGGGTACTGTTATCGCCGTTACCCACGACCGTTACTTCCTCGACGATGTATCAGAATGGATACTTGAGCTCGACCGTGGCGAGGGTATTCCTTGGAAGGGCAACTACTCTTCTTGGCTTGAGCAGAAGACCAAGCGTATGGAGATGGAAGAGAAGGTGGCAAGCAAGCGCCGCAAGACTCTCGAACGTGAGCTTGAGTGGGTTCGTATGGCTCCAAAGGCTCGTCAGGCAAAGGGTAAGGCTCGTCTTAACTCCTACGACGCAATGCTTAATCAGGAGCAGAAAGAGCGTGAGCAGAAACTTGAGATCTTCATTCCTAACGGTCCTCGTCTCGGAAACAAGGTTCTGGAGGCTAAGGATGTTTGCAAGAAATTCGGTGACAAGGTACTCTTCGAGAACCTTAACTTCATGCTCCCGCCTAACGGCATCGTGGGCATCATAGGTCCTAACGGTGCAGGTAAGACAACCCTCTTCCGCATCATCATGGGACTCGAAACAGCCGATTCTGGCACCTTCGAGCGCGGTGAGACCGTTAAGATGGCATACGTTGACCAGCAGCATAAGGATATCGTTGCCGACAAGAGCGTGTATGACGTAGTTAGCGGCGGCAACGAGACAATCCGCATGGGCGGCAAAGACGTCAACGTACGTGCCTACCTCTCACGCTTCAATTTCTCAGGCGCTGATCAGGAGAAGAAATGTGGCGTGCTCTCTGGTGGTGAGCGTAACCGTCTGCATCTCGCTATGGCTTTGAAGGAAGAGGGTAACGTACTTCTCCTCGACGAGCCAACCAACGATATTGACGTAAACACCCTACGTGCCCTTGAGGAAGGTCTTGAGGAGTTTGCCGGATGTGCCGTTGTTATCTCTCACGACCGCTGGTTCCTTGACCGTATCTGTACCCATATCCTCGCCTTCGAGGGCGACGGAAAGGTATTCTTCTTCGAAGGTTCTTACACAGAATACGAAATCAACAAGGCGGCACGTCTCGGTACCGACGAAATCAAGCGTCCAAGATACCGCAAGCTGATGGAAGACTAATGGCATGTACAATTTACCATTTACAATGTACAAGCTTCATTGTGTAATACCAGCATTCTGCGTGCCCTACAAATTGTACTTTGTAAATGGGAACTTGCTTTAGCTTGATGAGCTTCAGCGAATAAATTGTACATGACAAGGTGGTAAAATTGCAAAATGAAAATTGTACATTGTACATGGTAGATGGTACATGAAACATATTGTACTTTGTAAATGGTAAATTGTACATGAAATATATTGTACTTTGTAAATGGTACATTGTACATGAAACATATTGTACATTGTAAATGGTAAATTGTACATCTAAGATACGTCAACTTGTTCTCTCCTCACAGGATATTACGGAATTCCAGCGCAAGGTTTATCTGGAGCTTCTGAATGTTCCGCGAGGAGAGACCATTTCTTACGGAGAACTGGGCAAACGCATAGGATGCCGAAGCGCACAGGCAATCGGACAGGCATTGAGGCGTAATCCCTTTGCTCCCGACGTACCCTGCCACCGTGTTGTAGCTGCCGACGGCTCTCTCTGCGGATTCGCAGGCAAGCGTGAAGGCGAGATGATTGAGAAGAAACGAAGACTCTTGGAGGCAGAAGCCACTTACAATTACAAGGAGTAATAAGGAGTTCAAGGAGTAACAAGGAGTACAAGACGATAGTATTTATCGTTGAAAGTGGAAGTGATGAGGATATGTTACTATCAAACCTTATTCCTTAATCCACCAAACCCTATTCCGCATATAAGACATTCGTCTTGTACTCCTTAAGCTTCGCAGAAGCGTCACTTCTTGTACTCCTTGTACTCCTTTTTAAAAAAATGCTTATGAAAATAGTCATTCTTGACGGCTACACAGCCAATCCGGGCGACCTTTCATGGAAACCTCTGGAAGAAATCGGTGAGGTAGTTATCTACGACCGCACCCCACCCTCGGAAACCGTCTCCCGTGCAGCCGATGCTGAGGTTATAGTGACCAATAAGGTCATCATATCCAAAGAGGTAATGGAGCAGTTGCCTAAGCTCAGATACGTAGGCGTTGCTGCTACCGGGTATAACGTGGTAGATCTGAAGTATGCCAGCGAGCGTGGCATCATAGTCACCAACATCCCGGCTTATAGCACCGCATCCGTAGCTCAGATGGCGGTTGCCCACCTGCTCAACGTCACCAACCGCGTGGCTCTTCACGCCGATAGTGTCCGCGAGGGCAAATGGCAATCGAGCAAGGATTTCTGCTATTGGCTTACACCTCAGCGCGAACTTGCAGGAGAGACATTCGGTATCGTCGGACTCGGCAATACAGGACTCGCAACAGCAAAGGCTGTCCTTGCCCTCGGAATGAAAGTCCTCGCCCTCACATCGAAGGCGCAGGAAAAACTCCCTGAAGGCATCACAAAGGCAAAGGACATCGACGACCTTATGGCGAACAGCGACGTCATCTCATTGCATTGCCCTTTGACTCCCGACACAGAGCACATAATTAATAAGGAGAATATCCGTAAGATGAAGAAGAACGCCATCATCATCAATACAGGGCGCGGACCGCTCGTTGATGAGGATGCAGTAGCCGAAGCCCTACGCGAAAACAGGATTGAGGCATTCTGCGCCGACGTTCTGGCACAAGAGCCGCCACGCAACGGTTCACCGCTCACAACGGCTCCACGATGCTTCATCACCCCTCATATCGCATGGGCGACAGGGGCGGCGCGACAGCGACTTGTCACCATCCTTATTGACAACATCAAGGCATTCGCCAGCGGAACTCCCCAAAACGTCGTAAACTGATTTATATCAAGTTTCACTAACTGATTTCAATCAAGAAATCATACGTTTTTCGGAATAATTCTCCCATTTTTGATGAAATAATGTTTTTTTTTACTTTTTTCTGTGAAAAATTTTGTTAAATCAGGAAAATATTGTATTTTTGCAAAGGAAATAGAAAATGATTATGAATAGCGAACTTCCAGTTCTATTGTTAACTGGATATCTTGGTAGTGGTAAAACAACTCTTCTTAATAGAATACTCTCAAATGAGCGCGGTATCAAATTTGCTGTAATCGTTAACGATATCGGTGAAGTGAATATTGATGCTGATCTAATTCAGAAGGGGGGCGTAGTAGGACAACAGGATGATTCTCTCGTGGCACTCCAGAATGGTTGCATTTGTTGCACTCTGAAGATGGACCTCGTTCAGCAGATTTCAGATATAACTGCTATGCAGAAGTTCGACTACCTCGTAATCGAGGCAAGTGGTATCTGTGAGCCTCAGCCAATCGCACAGACTATCTGTTCCATCCCTCAGATGGAGGAGAAATACTGGAAGAACGGCTTAGCACGCCTCGACTGCATCGTGAGTGTTGTTGACGCACTCAGAATGCGAGATGAATTTGGCGGTGGTCTTGACCTACTCCGTCAGAATATAGATGAAGACGATATTGAAAACCTCGTTATCCAGCAGATTGAGTTCTGTAACATCGTGTTGCTCAACAAGGCAGCTGAGGTGTCACCTGAGGAACTTGGACGTCTGCGTGAGATAATAAAGGCCCTACAACCTAAGGCGGAGATCATTGAGTGCAACTACGGCGACGTGGAACTCTCTAAGATTCTCAACACCAATATGTTTGACTTCGACAAGACGGTTACTGCCGCTACATGGGTTACAGAGGTAGAGAAACATCTTGATGAAATGAAAGAGGAGGAAGAGGAAGTAGAAGAAGAATTAGAAGACGACGGCGATCACGATCACGAGCATGATCACGATCACACACATTGTGAACATCATCATCATCATCACGAGCATGAGCACGAGCACGATGAACACTGCGAGCACCATCATGGTGGCGAGTGTACCTGCGGCCATCATCACCATCATCACAACGAGGAGACAGGTGAGGCTGAGGAATACGGCATCGGAACATACGTCTATGTAGCTCGACGTCCAATGGACATCGCACGCTTTGACGAGTTCGTAGCTCGACGCTGGCCTAAGTGCATCATCCGCGCAAAGGGTATGTGCTACTTCGCAGACGAGCAGAATATCTGCTACGTGTTCGAACAGGCTGGAAAGCAGGTGAACCTGCGAAATGCAGGACAGTGGTATGCCACAATGCCGGCAGATGAGTTCCAACAATTCGTTGAACAGAATCCAGACGTACTTCGCGACTGGGACGACGTTTACGGAGACCGTATGCAAAAGCTTGTCTTTATCGGACAGCATCTTGACAAGAAACTTATCAAAACTGAGTTGGATGCATGTCTGGTATAATCGCCAAACGGTATGCATCAACATTATTAACAGTTAAGATTAAGAAAGGTAATTGTCAAATGCTCAAACTCAAGGAAATCAAACTCGTTCTATCGCGCCAGGAATTAGCGCAGATACCTGAGGGTAAGAAGTTGATAAACACTATCAACGCCTACAGTTACAACAATGCACAGAAGGACAGCTTCTTTGCAGAGGCTCTCCGCGAGGGTGACTATCTCATTCCTGATGGGGCAGGCATTGTAAAGGCTTGCCAAATGAAGAATGCAAAGTACCAGCCTGTAGAGCGCATTGCCGGATGGGATCTCTTCACTTTCGAGATGAAGCGTCTCAACGCAAAGAGCGCCAAGAACGTGGAGAATGGACAGCCTCGTCTCAAGGTCATGTTCATGGGTTCTTCAGAGAAGGTACTCACGCTCATCCGTCTTCGCGCTGCCATCGAGTACAGTAACCTTGAGGTCGTGACATACTCCCCACCATACAAGCCTGAGTTCTCTGACGAGGACAACGAGGCTATCATCAACGCCATCAACGAGGCTAATCCTGATCTTCTCTGGATCGGCATGACAGCTCCAAAGCAGGAGAAATGGACTTACAAGCACTGGAAGAAGCTCAACATCCATTGCCACGTAGGCACAATCGGTGCAGTATTCGATTTCTTCGCAGGAACAGCAAAGCGTGCACCTCTCTGGTGGCAGGAGCATTCACTCGAATGGCTCTACCGCTTCATCATCGAGCCACGCAGAATGTGGCGCAGATACCTCATCGGAAACATCGAGTTCCCTTGGCTGTTAGCACAAGAGTAATATTTTGACAAGACATAACGCAGAGTCATAAAGTCATTAGAACCTTATGGCTCTGCATTTTTTACACTTATACATTTTTATGAACATCAATTCACTCATAGATATTGTCAGGGAAGCATCCAAACTGATGCTCAACGACTTTGAAATCTCACAGAAGGACGGATTCTCAAACATCGTAACGTCTTCAGACATAGCCGTACAGGAATTTCTCTGCAAGCAACTTGCCACTCTCCTACCCTCTTCCGGCTTCATCTGCGAGGAAGAGGACATCAACGATGCATCCCACGAATACACATGGATTATCGACCCTATCGACGGCACGGCAAACTATTCCCGCGGCATAGGACAATGCGCTATCTGCGTAGGACTCAGGCACAACGACCACATGGAGATGAGTGTTGTCTATCTCCCTCGTACCAACGAACTCTTCCATGCTGAGCGCGGCAAGGGCGCATTCCTCAACGGCAAGCCGATACACGTTTCCGACCGTCCTTTCCAAAACGGCATCATGTGTACCGCACTCGCCGTTTATCACAAAGAATACGCGAAGGTATGCTCCGACATCATCTGCGACACCTTCATGCAATGCAACGACATACGCCGCTTCGGAGCAGCAGCCCCAGAACTTTGCTATCTCGCTATGGGACGCTGCGAACTCTATTTCGAATACCTCCTCTCCCCATGGGACTATGCCGCAGCATCCCTTATCCTGACAGAAGCAGGAGGCAGTCTCAGCGACCTCCAAGGCAATGACCTCACCTGCATCACACCTTCAGGTGTACTCGCAGCCAACACGAAGGAGAACCTCGACCGCCTCACCAGCATCGTAAGCAAGCATATAGGGTAAATAATCTGACCACCTCAGATTTCTGGTCCGTTACACCTCCGTTTCATATCCGTTCCAAGTCCGTTGTAAGTCCGTTCCCAATATCGGAGATATAAAAGTCCCATAATCGCCCAAAAGAATTCCTGAAAACGTGTCAGTTACAGGTAACGGGTAACAATAAGGATTTTTGTGTTAGCGTACCTCATCTCAGACATAGATTATGAAATAGAGGGTTTACAGAAGAAACAGAATATCCGAAATGCTGTGTTTAAAGCACTTCGGATATGTTTTATGTTGTTTACCAGACATCAATAATTATTATTCCGTAGATGGGAGAATAGTCACATAACTTTTTTCCTTCCTGACTTTCTTCATCCTCTTCCTATGTTCTTTTTCCATAGCTTTTATCGTTTTCTTTATAACCTTCTCGTCATCAGAATTAACTTCAATCATACCCAATGTAGATTCACTTTCTACTAATGTAGCCAGAAAATACTGATTGTAGTTTTCCTCCGTAACATGAAAGGTCAAATCCTTCAAGCCAACATATTTTACAGTAATATCAACAGGAAGCGAATCCACACCAATCGCAAACTCTCCTTTCCTATCCGTTATACAATGATTCTTCGAGGGTAAATGATTCAAAATCACCGCAGCCGCAATGACAACATCATTAGAAGGTTTCTCAATGACTTTGCCTCGAATGATGTACTTTCCTGTCACCTCCTTTGTCGTAACTGAAACGATAGAGTCCGATGGTGTCTCCACAATAGAAACATCCTGAGCCATCGCATTTGAGACAACTCCCAATGACAATCCTGCTACCATTACTGCCTTGCCAAGTATTTGACGCTGATGAAGTTGTTCTTCAAGATAGCGCACCTCAGCCTCGCACTTAGGACAAGTACCCTTGCAATCACCTTTGTATTGACATTCCTCAACGACATACTCAATGTCATTCGCCTCAGCTATCTGCCGACGAATCTCTTTTAATATCCTACAAGTTCTCTTTCCTCGTGCCATAAGTAACAAGAATTAATATCCGTCAGGATTGTTCTTCTGCCAGTTCCATGAATCGCGGCACATATCCTCTATGCCGTACTTAGCCTCCCAGCCAAGCTCTGCCTTTGCCTTTGCAGGGTCGCAGTAGCAGGTAGCGATGTCGCCTGCACGGCGTGGTTTGATAACGTAAGGAACATCAACGCCGTTCACCTTGATGAATGCCTTCACCACATCGAGAACGGAATATCCGTGACCTGTGCCGAGATTGTAGATAGCCAAACCGCACTTACGGTTGATAGCCTTGAGGGCTGCCACATGACCGGAAGCAAGGTCGCAAACGTGGATATAGTCGCGCACGCCTGTTCCGTCTGGAGTATCATAATCATTACCAAACACGCCCAGTTCCTTGCGCTTGCCAACGGCTGTCTGTGTGATATAAGGCATGAGGTTGTTTGGTATGCCGTTTGGGTTCTCACCGATAGTGCCTGACTGATGTGCACCTATTGGGTTGAAATAACGAAGCAGCACCACGTTCCACTCAGGATCAGCCTTCTGCACGTCAATCATCACCTGCTCAAGCATTGACTTCGTCTGTCCGTAAGGGTTTGTGCATTGTCCCTTTGGGCACTCCTCAGTGATAGGAATGATAGCTGGGTCGCCATACACGGTAGCGGAAGAAGAGAAGATGATGTTCTTCACGCCATTCTTGCGCATCACGTCCATGAGGATGAAAGTGCCCGTCATGTTGTTATGGTAGTACTCCAAAGGCTTCTCAACCGACTCGCCCACAGCCTTGAGGCCAGCGAAATGGATAACGGCATCAATCTTGTTCTCCTTGAAAATCTTGTCGAGAGCCTCAGCATCGCGCACGTCAGCCTCATAGAAAGGAATCTCCTTGCCGATAATCTTGGCAACACGGCGGAGTGACTCAGGGTTTGAGTTCACGAGATTGTCAACCACAACGACTGAGTGACCAGCCTTATCAAGTTCGATGGCGGTATGTGAGCCGATGTAGCCGGCACCACCACAAAGAAGAATATTCATATCTATTTTGTCTTTTTGTTATAAATTTGAGTTGCAAAATTAGTAAATTTCCTTAACATATACGATAAATCTGCCAAGAAAAAGGAGTTTTCACTCAAAAAAATAGTAATTTTGCAATCAAAATAAAGCAAATGCTACATACAGAGAAGATATCACACCTACCTGCGTATTCCATTGCCGAGGAAGTAAACAAGGTTCTCGGCAATCACTCTTCCGTTGTCATTACCGCGCCTCCAGGGGCTGGAAAATCAACCGTTCTGCCTCTCACAATCCTTGAAGGCATGAAGGGCAAAGGCATCGTTCTTGAGCCGCGCCGCCTTGCCGCCCGACAGATTGCCGAGCGCATGGCATCGCTCCTTGACGAGAGCGTTGGCGAGACGGTGGGATATCGTATGCGCTTTGAGACAAAGGTTTCGCCTCGCACCCGATTGGAGGTGATAACCGAGGGAATACTAACCCGAATGCTCGTGAGCGACCCGACACTTGACGGCGTTGACTTCGTTATCTTCGATGAGTTTCATGAGCGAAGCCTTGCCTCTGACACAGCCCTCGCCCTTGTGCGTGAGGCGCAGAATCTGATACGTCCCGACCTGAAGATAATAATCATGTCGGCAACCATCGACGCAAGCAGCATCTGCACCGTCCTTGGTGCAAAACTGATAGAGAGCGAAGGGCGGATGTTCCCCGTAACACCTATCTACATAGCACCCGAACATGATATTCCCACCACCGATGAGGTTGCCCGACTCATCATCCGTGCGCAGCGTGAGCAGGATGGCGACATACTCGTATTCCTCCCAGGCGAAGCCGAGATAAGGCGCGTGGCAGAGGCACTACCCAACGACTCCACCATCATGCCCCTTTACTCTCGCCTCTCGCCTTCTGAACAGCGAGCAGCCATAGCACCATCGCCCGACGGAAAGCGAAAGACGGTGCTCGCCACTTCCATTGCCGAGACATCGCTCACCATCGAGGGCATAAGGGTCGTTATTGACTCAGGACTTTGTCGCACGATGGTTTTTGACAAGCGAAACGGAATGTCGCATCTTGAAACCGTGCGTATCTCTCGCGATATGGCGACACAGAGGATGGGACGTGCTGGACGATTGTCGGAAGGCGTTTGCTATCGTATGTGGGCACAGTCAGCAGAGCATGGAATGCAGGAATGTCGCCGTCCTGAGATTCTTGATGCAGACCTCTCATCGCTCGTTCTCGACATCACGGCATGGGGTGCTAATGACATCGAGGCCCTGCCTTGGCTCACCCTCCCGCCACGAGGCAACGTGTATCAGGCACAGGCATTGCTCGAATCGTTGGGAGCTATCAGAAACGGCAGTATAACGGAACTTGGTAATCGTATGTCGCGCATTCCTTGTCACCCTCGCATTTCAAGAATCCTTGTGGCTGATGACAACCTAAAATCACTTGCCTGTGACATTGCCGCCCTGCTTGAAGAGAAAGACCCGCTATCTCACCTCACGGACGATAGTGATATCTTCACTCGCATCACGCATCTTCGACAGGCAAGGGCTAATGGCAATCTCGGGCATTGGTCACGCATCGCTCGTATCGCCTCCGAATACTGCCGTATGGCGCATTGCAAGGAGGATAACTTCGTTCCTTCTCAGGACGAGATTGGCACTCTTCTCGCCCTCGCATATCCCGAACGTGTGGGTATGGCTCTGAGCACTCCCGGGCACTTCCGATTGTCGAGTGGCGATAATGCACAGGTGGATATTAATGATACTCTCTCAGCAAGCAAGTGGATTGCCGTAGCATCGCTCAACGCAGCATCCGGACGCATATTCCTTGCCTCGCCAATAAGCAAGGAGGCACTTCTTCCGCTCGCCTATGACCACGAGACTGTGCAATGGGACGTGAAGAACGAGCGTATCATTGCTCAGCGTCAGAAGCGCATAGGAAACCTCGTGATTAACTCGCAGGATATTCAGTCGCCTGACCGTAAACAGATAATAGAAGCGGTATGCAAAGCGGTGGCTAAGAGTGGAGTTTCACTCCTTGATTTCTCTGATTCCGTAACTGCCTTACAGCGCAGGATAGAGACTGTAAAAAATTGGCATCCAGAACTTTCGTTTCCCGACACGAGTACGGAGCATCTTCTCGCTACGGCCGATGAATGGCTCCCCTTCTACCTTGAACAAATATCGGGAACGATAGACAAAAAAACGCTCAGGTCACTCGACCTAAGCGCAATTATACTTGGCATGCTCACTTACGAGCAACAACTTTCACTTGACCGTCTCGCACCAACTCATATCACCGTACCGACAGGTTCTCGCATCCGTATCGATTACCGTCAGGGTGCCGAGGCTCCTGTTGTGAGCGTAAGGCTTCAGGAGTGTTTCGGCTTGACCGATACACCTACCGTAAACGATGGCAAGCAGCCTTTGCTCATGGAACTTCTCTCGCCAGGTTTCAAGCCTGTGCAACTGACGAAAGACCTGCGCAGTTTCTGGCAGGAAACATATTTCGAGGTGCGTAAGGAACTGCGTCGCCGTTATCCAAAACATTCATGGCCAGACGATCCGTTAACGGCACCGGCCACTCGCACTATACAGCGCACCGCCAATTCCTCATCGAGCAAATTGACATGACCTTTGGCAAGGAATTTCTCAAGGTTTCCAGCCTCGGTGAAGATGCTCGGACAAATTGTTATGACAGGCTTACGGCACTCGCTTAACTTACGGTGAATAGCATCGAAACACCCATCCATAGGCTCAAGACCTGCGGAACCATACGATAGGATTATGGCATCTATCTCATCAAAACGATTGTCGCAATAGTCGATGACGGTTTCAAGTTGCTCTACCGTTCCTGTAGCGAGCACATCGATAGGATTTGATACTGACGCACCCTTATGGAGATGGGTAAGGAGCTCATCGGCAACTTCGCCCTTGAGTTCTGGCACGAGCATTCCGCCCTTGCTGAGCGCATCGGCGGTGAGAACGCCCAAGCCACCTGCCTGAGTGATGATGGCGAAGCGGTTGCCCTCAATCCTTGGCAGGGAGAAAAGACAGCCCATAGCCACGAGTTCCTGACGTGAATAGCATCTTACGATACCAGCCTCACGAAATAGTTCATCGGCACGCTTATCATCAAAGGCAGCAGAGCCGGTATGATGACTTGTGGCACGGGCACCGCTCTGGGTACTGCCCGACTTGATAGCTGCAATGCGGCATCCCTTAGCAATGAGCGACTTGGCATGACGAAGCAGACGCTCCGGGTCTCTTATGCTCTCGATATACAGAATCTTTCCGCGCACATCCTTCTCTGCGTCAAATGTCTCATCCATGTATTGAAGAATATCCTCAACACCAGTATAGCGAGCGTTTCCGATACTCCATACGGAATTGAATCTGAGACCTGTCACCTTAGCCATCTCTATGGTATAGAGGGCGATACCGCCTGAGTTGGAGATCAAATCCACACCTTCCTTATTGATAATAGGATTAGGCGAGGTGAAAGCTCCGCAATAGTTGGAAGTAATCAAGCCTATGCAGTTAGGACCTATGAACGAGCATCCGTATTTATTGCAAACAGCATGCATCTTAGCCTCAAGAACCGCACCATCGAGAGAGAGTTCGCTGAAACCAGAAGAAATGACGATAAAAGCCTTGACACCCTTCTCGGATGCAAGGTATTCCACATAAGACGGACAAAACTTTGAGACAACGGCAATAATTGCAAGTTCTGCTTCCGGGATATCCTTCACGTCACGATACGACTTTACACCCTGAACGATATCCTCATGCGGATTCACCACATATAACTCTCCCTGATAATTCCCTTGTATCAAATTCCTCACCAAAGCCCCTCCAGGCTTCAGAGTATTATTCGAACCACCAATCACAACGATGCTGGCAGGATTAATCAACTGTCTGTTTATCATTATCAATATTTGCTTTTCCGAAATTCGAGTACAAATATACGCAAATATTTTCATTTTACAAAAACTATTGCATTAAATTTAGTTTTCGTAGTAATTTTTTCTGATAGCTTAACATGTATTCTTCAGCTAATGTTGTTTGGAGCTATGCGAATGAGACAAAAAATCGGGACATCCACGACTTAATGTCATAGATGCCCCGCAAAAGTTTCACCCAATCATCTGATTTCGATGAGGATTAATTATCTTCAACACTCGGTGTCAGACGGAATGTTACCGGAAGAGTATATTTCGCGTCAACACGTGCACCGTTATGTTTTCCAGGAATCCATTTCGGCATAAGAGAGATAACTCGGACAGCCTCCTTGTCAAGAAGCGGGTCAACAGACTTTGTCACCACGATATCCTTGACGGTTCCGTCCCTCGTTACCGTGAATCGGCAGACAACACGTCCTTCGATCTTCTTATCCAAGCATGGACCAGGATACTTGACAGTCTTTGCAATATAGGCTGCAATAGCAGGCTTTCCTCCAGGGTATGAAGGCATTTCCTCTACAACCTCATAAACCTTGTTTGATTTACTTGGAGCAACTGCGGCTGTGAGAGTGGTCTTGTTAGGTCCATACTTTGAGATGAACCAACCACGGTTCTCACGCTCCTGCTTCTTACCGCCGAGCTTACCGATGAGGTAGGCCTCTATCTGAGCCTCAGAAACAACAGGCTTCTTTGCATAGTCAAGAATCTCCTGTGGGTAGATCATGAACATCGTACTGTCAGCCCTGTTATTGATGTCACGGAGCTTGATTTCCACAGCCACCTGACGCACCTTGATGATGTCGCAAAGGTCGTTGAAGTATCTCTTTGACTTACTCAGCCTCATGAATGAACCGAGCCACGCTGTACGAGCAGCCTCACCGTTGTTTTCCTTCAGAAGAGGATAGCATCTGTGAGTCGTGAGCATTTCAACAGAGAGCTTCTGGTTCTTTAACTGAACATTGCAGAAGCCTGCGCTGTCGTGAGGAAGATACACATCCTTCAGCAAAGACTGCAACGCACGCTCGACAAGCGTCTTGCTGAGATAAGCCTTGAAGTCGGTCGGCATCTTACCGCCGCATAGCATAATGGCATTACGAACAGCCTGCGTCTTGAAGTCGAATGAATACAAAGGCTCACCGCCTTCTGGTCCGACAACTTCAACAAGCCATGTATAAACATCGCCTCGGATGATGCTTGAAAGAGACTGAGAAGCAAGAGCATCGGTCGCAACTCTCCAAATGCAGTACGTACGTGCCACATATCGGTTTTCCTGAGCCTCGGTTTTGAACTTGCCCTCGGTCATCTCAGGGAAAAGAGACGCATAATCTGTGTTTCTCTTGGTGTAAACAATTTTGATTGTTCTGTCACTTGCATACATCTTCGTCAGCTTCAGATTCAAGGTCTTATCCATTTTACCTATTTTATCTTTCTGCTGGAAGACATAGTTTTTGGCTCTTTTCGTCATTTGATCAGCATTGTTTTTCTGCTGAGCAATAATTGGTGCACTGATTAGTAGAAACCAAAATAAAGTGTAAAAGTATTTTTTAAATGTCATAGTTGTATGGTGTTAATAAGGTTTTTTATTGATACAAAGTTAATAAAATAGTTCGATATTGCAAGAAAAACATTTGTTTTTTTTACTTATTACTCTTTTTTTCTGTACAAAACGGCTGTTTTGCAAACTACGCTTTGCAATTTTGTGCTTTATCAAGTAGCATTTTCATAAACAGAATAAAATTCTTATCCGTATCTTTCATTTTTCTTTCAAATATGGCGATGCGTAAATCCAACGTGAGTTACTTCCCTCCGACGGATGTTTTAAAAGGAATGGACGAATAATCATTTTTTTATATGGTGTGAAAAATCTACTCTACCCGGATATTCTTGACCGACAGCTAATAAAGGACAACCTCCCATTATTAAGATGAATATAAAGAGTACTCAAATGAAGAAATACTTTTTAGAGCAAGTATTGGGGATAAGTTAGGATTTTAGACCATCTATAACACAGAAGTCTATTTAACGTTAGTTCGACGAATTTATTTACTCGTATATTATTGGATATCACACAGTTGAAAGAGTCCTGAAGGAGCGACTCCTAAAAGGGTAATCCGCTAGGTGTCGGACTTTCAGTCCTCGCAGTCTTGAATTGTTCGCAAAGCTCACCAAGCCGAAGCAAGTCGTCGAACTCACGTTATTTTGTCTTTTGTACCCTCTAACCTCCCTTTCTCTTTGCCTTTCGAACGCTTTGTCTTTCGTGCTGAGAGAAGGGAATTTTTCTATGCTTTAGGTCTGTTTTTCCTCCCATGTTCCTCCCTTGTGCCTCCGTACCAAAGTCGGTGCAAAGTCGGTGCAAAGTCGGTGAAGATACTATCCAATAGCGGAGGATCATCGAGTTTGGTACGGAGGCACAAAGGAGGGAGATTGGAGTTTCCCCTACCCCACATCAGTTGAAAAGATTAGTTTTTTGTTGTAGATTCGTTATGATAGTTTAACGTAAATCATTCTTGAATCTCACATTTTTTTCCTAATTTTGTGCCGAAATTTTCAATCATAAACAACCAATTTATTCTACAAAATATAGAAACTAATGAAGAAACAGTTGAAGAAGGTGCTGGTATTAGGTTCCGGCGCACTAAAGATCGGACAGGCCGGTGAGTTCGACTACTCTGGTAGTCAGGCACTCAAGGCTTTGCGTGAGGAAGGCATCAAGTCAGTACTCGTAAACCCTAACGTTGCAACCATCCAGACAAGTGAGGGTATTGCTGACAAGGTGTATTTCCTGCCTATCACACCACACTTTATCACGGAGATAATCAAGAAGGAGCGTCCTGACGGCATTATGCTGGCTTGGGGTGGTCAGACAGGTCTCAACGTAGGTACAGCCCTCTATCAGAGCGGCGTGCTCAAGGAATATGGCGTTGAGGTGCTCGGCACAAGCGTAGAGGCTATCATGAACACCGAGGACCGCGACCTCTTCGTAAAGGAGCTGAACAAGGTTGACCTCAAGGTGCCAGTATCACAGGCTTGCGAGAACATGGAAGAGGCTGTTGCTGCTGCCCGCAAAATCGGCTACCCTATCATGATTCGCTCTGCATACGCTCTCGGCGGTCTAGGCTCAGGTGTTTGTCCTGATGAGAAAACCTTCATCGAGATTGCGGAGTCAGCCTTCACCTTCGCTCCACAGGTACTCGTTGAGGAGTCTCTGAAGGGTTGGAAGGAGATTGAGTTCGAGGTTATCCGTGATGCCAACGACCATTGCTTTACTGTTGCTTCAATGGAGAATTTCGACCCACTCGGCATTCACACGGGTGAGTCAATCGTTGTAGCTCCTACCTGCTCTCTTCGTGAAGATCAGGTGAAGATGCTTCAGGAACTCGCAGTTAAGTGCGTTCGCCACCTCAACATCGTGGGTGAGTGTAACATTCAGTACGCTTTCAACGCAGATACAAACGACTACCGTATCATCGAGATCAACGCTCGTTTGAGCCGTTCTTCTGCCCTCGCTTCAAAGGCTACCGGCTATCCTCTCGCATTCGTTGCAGCAAAGATTGCCCTCGGCTATACCCTCGACCAGATCGGCGAGATGGGCACAACAAACTCAGCATACGTAGCTCCTTCACTCGACTATCTCATCTGTAAGATTCCACGTTGGGACCTCACCAAGTTCACAGGCGTGAGCCGTAAGATCGGTTCTTCTATGAAGTCTGTAGGCGAGATTATGTCTATCGGCCGCTCTTTTGAGGAAATGCTTCAGAAGGGTCTCCGTATGATTGGTCAGGGAATGCACGGATTCGTAGGCAACGATCATATCAAATTCGATAACCTCGACGAGGAACTTGCCAACCCAACCGACCTCCGTATCTTCGCCATTGCTCAGGCTCTTGAACAAGGCTACACCATAGAGCGACTCTTCGACCTCACCAAGATTGATCCTTGGTTCATTGAGCGCATGAAGAATATCGTTGACTACAAGCATAAGCTCGAAGGCTACAACTCACTTGAGGAACTTCCTGCTGATGTGATTCGTCAGGCAAAGGTGCTCGGTTTCTCCGACTTCCAGATTGCGCGTTTCGTGCTCAAGGTGAAAGAAGGCAACATGGAGAAGGAGAACCTTGCTGTTCGCGCTCAGCGTAAGAAGCTCGGCATTCTTCCTGCCGTAAAGCGTATCCCAACAGTTGCAAGTGAACATCCAGACCTCACCAACTACCTCTACATGACATACGCAGTTGAGGGACACGACATCAACTATTATAATAATGAGAAATCAGTCATCGTACTCGGTTCTGGTGCTTACCGCATCGGTTCTTCTGTTGAGTTCGACTGGTGTTCGGTAAATGCTATCAATACCGCTCGTAAGCTCGGTTACAAGAGTATCATGATCAACTATAACCCAGAGACGGTTTCTACCGATTATGATATGTGTGACCGTCTCTATTTCGATGAGCTCTCATTCGAGCGTGTGCTTGATGTCATCGACCTTGAGAACCCACGTGGCGTGATTGTTTCTGTTGGTGGTCAGATTCCTAACAACCTCGCTATGAAGCTGCATCGTCAGTCTGTGCCTATCCTCGGAACAAGTCCTGTTTCTATCGACCGTGCCGAGAACCGTGGTAAGTTCTCAGCTATGCTCGACAAGCTCGGCATCGACCAGCCACAATGGAGCGCCCTCACATCTATGGAAGACGTAAACGCATTCGTTGAGCGCGTTGGTTTCCCTGTACTTGTTCGCCCATCATACGTACTCTCAGGCGCAGCCATGAACGTATGCTACAACAACGAGGAGCTTGTGCGCTTCCTTCAGATGGCTTCTGAGGTCAGCAAGGAGTACCCAGTCGTTATCTCTCAGTTCATGACAGAGACAAACGAGATCGAGTTTGATGCTGTTGCACAGAATGGTGAGGTTGTAGAATACGGTATCTCAGAGCACGTTGAGTATGCTGGTGTTCACTCAGGCGATGCTACTATGGTATTCCCTGCACAGAATATCACATTCGCTCAGGCTCGTCAGATCAAGAAGATCTCTCGCGCTATTGCCAAGGAACTCAACATCTCAGGTCCTTTCAATATCCAGTATCTTGCCAAGGGCAGCGACATCAAGGTTATCGAGTGTAACCTCCGTGCTTCTCGCTCATTCCCATTCGTCAGCAAGGTATTGAAGCGCAACTTCATCGAGACAGCCACAAAGATCATGCTCGATGCTCCATACGCAAAGCCAGACAAGCTCGTGTTCGACATCGACCGCATGGGCGTTAAGGCTTCACAGTTCTCATTCGCTCGCTTACAGAATGCCGACCCAATCCTCGGCGTGGATATGAGCTCTACGGGTGAGGTTGGATGTATGGGCGATACCTTCGAGGAGGCTCTTCTCAACTCACTCATCGCTACCGGCTACAAGATTCCTTCAAAGGACAAGGGCATCATGCTCTCAAGTGGTGGTGCGAAGGAAAAGGCTGCCCTACTCGACCCTGCTCTTGCTCTCGTAAAGGCAGGCTACACGGTTTATGCTTCAGAAGGCACAGCCAAGTATCTCAACGAGAATGGTGCGAAGGCAATAGCTGTAGGATGGCCTGACGAGTCAGGAAGCCATGTTCCTAACGTGATGGATATGATACACGATCATAAGTTCGACCTTATCGTAAACATCCCTAAGAACCACACCAAGCGCGAGTTGACCAATGGCTATAAGATTCGTCGTGGTGCTATCGACCATAACATCCCATTGATCACCAACGCCCGTCTTGCTTCTGCATTCATCGAGGCATTCTGCTCTATGAGCGAGAACGACCTGCAGATCAAGTCTTGGCAGGAGTATGAATAAATGCGAAGGAAAGGCTCCACTTGCGTGGGGCTTTTCTTTGGAAAGTAAATTAGGGGTAAATTAATTCAGTAAATTATTTTATTGGAAATTATTCTTCTCAAAAAATTAAATTTACTGATTATAATTTACTGGTTTAATTTACTCCCAATTTACTTTCTATAAAAAACATTGGCGCAAGCCAAATATGTATGTGTAAGAAGATAATGTTCGTATGCCACGGAAATATTTGCAGAAGTCCGATGGCAGAGTATATGTTCCGCAGTATGGTGGAAGAGGCTGGTCGTGCAGACGAATTTGAAATATCGTCAGCGGCCACAAGTACCGAGGAAATCGGAGAGCCTGTCTATCCCCCAGCTCGCAGGAAACTTGCTGAGCACGGCATAAATTGCAAAGGGCATGAGGCTCATCAAATAACCCGAAGCGAATATGCCTACTACGACCTTATTATCTGCATGGATCAGCACAACATCCGTAACCTACGCTATACCATAGGCGAGGACACACAGCATAAGGTCATCCGACTTCTCGACCTCACCAACAATCCTCACGACGTTGCAGATCCTTGGTACACAGGCGATTTCGAAACCACCTATCGGGATCTTCTCAAAGGGTGCAAGGCATTACTTGAAAATTACTAAAATTATGAAACAACTATTTCTTTTAGTCCTTACCATACTAACATCATTTAGTGTAAAGGCAGACAACGATTACAACTCTCGATTCAACACAGCATTAAAAGACTCTTTCCCTATGGCAAAAGAAATTCTTGCTGAATGGGATTTAAAAGGGCCTAAGGATGGAGATTACTATGCTGCGCATTTCAATATCCACCAAAACCAAGCCTTGCAGCATATTATCGCAATAGATAAATACATGCCTCTATATGCCAACCCAGATGAGTGTATGACAGTAAAAGACTCGTTGGGCAATGAGGCAGGCTTTATACGTCCCAATATTTCCGTAGAGAAACCAGAACAACTTGATTCTGCCATTACATGGATAAAGAAAGGCATAGAAAAGTTCCCACAGCGACTTGACCTGCGCATGGGCTATTCCACGCTCTACAGAATGCTTGACGATGCAGAAAAGATGTATTCAATTATGGAACAGACCATTGACTGGATGCTAAAGAATCCAAACACCCAACTCACATGGACTTCGGATAATACTATTGAAAGAAATCCTGTTATAGAAGATTCCATGCAGGACTATTTCACAAATTGCTATTATTCAACAGCCCATAAGGAATATGCGGAGAAATTTGCAGATCTTGGATTACGTTTTTCTCCAAAGAATGCCATGTTCTGGAATGACAAAGCAGTTCTAAAACTTGACAAAGATGACATTCAAGGCGCTCTTGAACTTATGGAAAAAGCCCTCAGCTTTAATCCTGACGATGAACTCATTAAAGATAATATAAATCATCTGAAAAAAATGTTGGAAGAAAAAAAATAATGAACATCTTGATTTTATCTGGAAGCCCTCGAAAGAAAGGTTTGGTTTCGCAGATGCTCGACATCATGCGCGAGGAAGCGGAAAAGAGAGGCGACAACGTGCAGATTATCCGCACAAACGACCTGAACATCAAGCCTTGCATCGGATGTATGGCTTGCCGCACGAAAGAGAAATGTGTATTGGGCGAGGATGATTCCCAACGGGTTTTGAAGATGATGCAGGAGGCGGATGCCATCATCATAGGAGCGCCATGCTATTGGGGAAATATCCCGGGACAGATGAAGTTGCTCTTCGACCGTCTCGTCTATGGCATGATGCGCGATACCCCACGATTCCCCGAGCCTCTTATGAAGGGCAAGAAATGTATTCTCCTCAGCACCTGCACTACTCCTTGGCCTTGGAATATCTGGTTCAATCAGTCACATGGTGCCATTCGTGCCTTGCGTGAGATATGCCATTATTCCGGTTTCAAAATCGTTACGACCATAGAGCGTGGAGGTACTGTAATGCATCCTCAGCTATCGGAAAAAGACAGGAAGAAATGCCGCAAAGCTGTTACTAAACTCTAACATCAACTCAAAGGAGTTTACTATAGCCGTGCTTGAGACATACACAGATAAATTCTTCCTTTAACCTCCAAGGTTACTCCATCGTTAGTCCATCAGTCCTCCATCGATCCTCCATCGAAACGATGGACCATCGATGGAGTATCGATGGAGTATCGATGGAGTATCTACGGAGGAATAAGGGAGAAACAGCGTAGTTTCTTACTTGGAAAGCCCTATGTTCTTGGGGTGAAAAATCAAGAAAGAGAGAAAAGAAAAATCCCACACCACCAAGGAAAACAAAGAAAATATTGGGACTTACAAGATTTATCCCAAATTATGTGCAGTATTTAATGCTTTTATCAAGAACGGAAGTATAGTTTTACCTTACCACTTTCACTTACCATCATACATCTTTGGATTGCAAGGGTATATCCAACTTGTCATATTGATTTCCTTGTTGTCAATTTCGAAAATAAAATTAACTATTAGCCCCAAAAGGAACGAACAGCATTTCCAACCGGGATGCTACGATAATACTGATAGAAGGCATTGAGAAACATGGACTCCAATTCCTTTGACTCTTGTTTTCCTCGGCATTTATAAATATCTACATGACACCCGTTGTAGTACATATACTGATATTTTGAGGCCATTTGTATGTTTTCTACGATTCCATAGTCAGGATTTTCTAGCAAGACCTTTAAGTGCTTCGTATAGTGTTCATCTCTAAGTCTTCTGAGAAGATTGTCAGATTTCCCAATATAGATTATTGGACTTTCCTTCCCATTGGCATATCTAAATTTAAAAGAGTTTGTTGCTGATATGATGTAAATACCAGATTCGTTTCCTACAGGGCATATGAATTCTTTTCGACCAAAATCTGTTAGTTCAAAACTGCAATCATGACCTCTCTGACAGCGAAATTGTGGAATAAAATTTTTAATGTATCTTTTCATTGTATATATAGCTATTTATTGATAGTTATTGTAAATTTAGTAAAAAAGTTAATTTCGGGTTTAAAGTTAATAAATTTCCACAGAAAAGCGATATTTTTTTGTTAAAAGTTGCACAAACGCCAATATTTCATATAAATATTCCCCCAAATAGTCTTTAAACATCTATTTTCAAGCGGTAAAAGATACTTTGGGTAGATAATTCTTCTCAATTCACAACGACGCTGTGGTTTCAACCCACACTCTCGTCTATGTGCCTGGAGGATATAAATTCAGCGACTTCATGAAAGTAGGTCTCATAATGAACTTCATCATCCTCTTCGCCAATATCTTTATCACAACCATCATTTTCCCATTCTAATTCCCCCCTAATGTCTTAGAGCCAATCTAAATTAACGTGAGCTCGATGGGGAAAAAAGGTTCTTGGCAAGCCGTTTATGATACCCTCTCAACTCCCATTAAGAATAAGAGTTGCATAAGAGCAGCATAAGAGCTACATAAGAGTCACATAAGAGTCACATAAGTGAGCTTTACATAACAACAAGAGGGCACCTCTCGCGAGATGCCCTCCTAATCTGAATGGAAACTTTATCTGTAACTAAATTGCATTTCTTTTGTGATAGTATTATTTACGCACAGGGCGGACAGATAGCCCATAGAAACGCATGGCGTGGTCGTTCGCACCGATGTAGTCCGAACCTAATTGGATTCGCCATGCGAGGTCCGTGCGGTTCGGATGGACCTCGCGAGACCAGTAGCCACCGTAGGAATCATTGTAGATTGAACCATAGTAAAAATAACCGGCAACAGGGAGAAAGATTGACTTGCCGTTCGTCTTACTCGTTATCTTATAGCCATTGACACCATTCACGGTTGTCCACTCCGTTTCGGTGTAGGCTGACTTTAAAAGTTCCATCTGCTGAGCATGAGTCGGCATACGCCAGTCACTACCCCAGTTGGCAGTAGCGGCATCGTCCTCTGGAAGGAGTTCGCTCTTGTTGTCGCCTATGAAGGTGCCTCCGAAATACCAGCGGCCTGCAGTCTGACCATCGGGGACGGTGTACTTGTTTATCTGTGTCCATGTGTCCATACCATCGTTCATCCACTTGTAGCTTTCCTCGTCATACGTGTCCTTCGGGGTGGTCTCGCCCCAAGCGAAGTAGTCGCCGAAGTCCTCTGGCTTGTCCGCACCAACGTTACAGGTTGCCCAGAGCGTTCCGCTTGGCAAGCCGAGGTCAACATACTCATGGCCTGCCTTCTCCTTGAAAATAACCTTTACCTTCTCTGACGATGTGTATGCCGGCACGCTCTTCAAGCTGCCGTCGGTATTGTATTCATAGACCTCTATGGTCTGTGCACTTACAACTAATGTTGCCATGAGTGCAATTAATGTGAAATAAATTCTTTTCATATCTGTTCTGTTTGTTATTCGTTGATTTATTCCCAACGCCGTTCTGTAAAATGCGGATTGCATTATCATTCATTATTATCTTCCTCTTCCTCGTAGTCGAAACAGGTGGACTTCCCTTCCATCGTGTCGGTATTACCATCACCGAAACTCAATGCCACGATGGACTGGAAATTCATCTCCTCTACTTCAAGAAGTGGCTTGATGTATTTTTTCTTCTTCATATCGCTACTTTATTACCGTCTTCTTGCCGTTTACTATGTAGATACCACTCGTAGGATGCTCTACCTTACGTCCTTGCAGGTCGTAATAGGTTGTCGTGGTCTCAGACTTTCCCACCTCTGCTATGCCTGTGGTCTTCTCATCCTTGCTAAAGACAATACTGAGTTTAGCCCCATTTGTAGTCACAGGATTATAGTTGAGATTGAAATAAGCCTTGTCAGGTGCAAAGGACGTGCCTGTGTATTGCAGGAACTTATCGCCGTTGAGCACGAAGTTATATCCACTCGTCGGTATCTCGGCAAGCGTACCGTCTGCCTTTGTCGTGGCAAGGAGGTCGTTGCCGGTCAGAGTTGCAGCCTCGTCAGATGCTACCAACTGGGCTGACTTTGAAGGCGTGCCGTAGAGGATAACGCCATTGCCCGCAGGGATTACTCCGTCGGCTATCTCCGAGAGGATGATTTTGTCATCATCAACCTTGGCTGTGTAGGCTTTCATGAAGTTGCTTGAGAGCACCATGTCTGCCTTGAACGACAGGGTGGCATAGCCCTTGGAGTTGAGGGTTACGAGCGGATACTTGATGCCGTAGGTCACTTCCACGTTTTCCACACTCGACAGGTTGATTCGCTTTGCCTCTACGCCATCCACCTGAATGACCAGACTGTTGTCGTCATAGTCAATCGTCGGGGTACCGCTCACGAGATAGCAGTCGTATGTCGTGGGTGAGGTCCAAACATAGATGGCATCATTAGGCACGGTAGCTGCTTGCAGGCTCAGGGTCTGCAACAGAATGCCCAAGGATAACAGTTTCTTCTTCATTCTTGATGTTGTTTCTTTTAGTTAGAACTATAATCTTTACAGATAACTCGTGCAAAATTAATCAAAAAAAAACAAACTGCAAAGAAAATGCGCAAAAAAAAAACACAATTTTGACATTTTACATAGCAAATTTCATCTGTAAAAACCTTCCCCTTTGACTGTATTTAACGCGAATCCGATGAATTGATGAAGATTAGCAACAAGTTGCTTTTAACTGACAACATTTCTGCCAAAAACAATTATCCAATCTCAAGAAAAAAGGCATTTTCAGAAGAAAATATCACAAGAAAGAGGCGATTTGCGCTTGTTTCAGATTTTTTTCGTAACTTTGCACTCAGAAAATCGAAGACCGTGCGCCAGCCTTGAGGGCTGACACGCACTTTTTCTTTCGTGCGAACTAAACTTTGCACTCGAAAATCGAAGACCGTGCGCCAGCCTTGGGGGCTGACACGCACTTTTTCTTTCGTGCGAACCTATAGTTTGCACCCGCAAGATGAACTTTAGAATAACAAATCCCAACACAAACAGAAACAACTTTAATAAGGAATAAAGGTTATGATGCTAAAAAAGACAAAAATCGTTGCATCGATTTCCGATTTACGATGCGAAGTCGATTTTATCCGCTCCCTCTTCGAAGCTGGAATGAACGTGGTTCGTATGAACACCGCTCACGGCACACGCGAGGGTATGGACAAGTTGATAAACAATGTGCGAGAGGTTAGCAACCGTATAGCCATTCTTATCGATACCAAGGGACCAGAGGTCAGAACCACAAAGATTCAGGATGCTGACCAGATTGAATATCACATAGGCGACAAGGTTCGCATCGTGGGAAATCCAGATATTCTCACCACACGCGAGCAGATTGCCGTCAGCTACCCGAAATTCGTGACCGACCTCAATAACGGCGACGACATCCTCATCGACGATGGTGAGATGGAGCTCAAGGTTATTGAGAAGACCGACGAATACCTTCTCTGCGAGGTGCAGAACGAATCTACTCTCGGTTCACGCAAGAGCGTAAACGTGCCAGGCGTTCGCATCAACCTCCCTTCACTTACCGAACGCGACAAGGAGAATATCAAATATGCCATTGAGCGCGACATTGACTTCATCGCACACTCATTCGTCCGCACCAAGCAGGACGTTCTCGACATCCGCGAAATTCTTGACGAATACGGCTCTGATATCCAGATCATAGCAAAGATTGAGAATCAGGAAGGCGTTGACAACATCGACGACATCCTCACCGTTGCCGACGGTATAATGGTGGCTCGTGGTGACCTCGGAATAGAGGTTCCACAGCAGCGCATCCCAGGAATTCAGCGCATCCTCATCAAGAAATGCGTACTTGCCAAGAAACCTGTCATCGTTGCTACCCAGATGCTCCACACCATGATCAAGCATCCACGTCCAACACGTGCAGAGATCACAGATATCGCCAACGCTATCTACTATCGCACCGACGCTATCATGCTCTCTGGCGAGACGGCATACGGCAAATACCCTGTAGAAGCTGTTCAGACAATGACAACCGTTGCGGCACAGGCAGAGGAGGACAAGCTCGTCGATAACGATATCCGCATCCCACTTGAGGAGAATCCAACCGTAACGTCATACCTTGCAAAGCAGGCGGTAAAGGCAACATTCGCGCTTCCTATCAAGGCTATCATCACCGATAGTTTCTCTGGTCGCACGGCACGCAACCTTGCCGCTTTCCGTGGCAAATATCCTGTTCTCGCCATCTGCTACAAGGAGAAGACAATGCGCCATCTCGCCCTCTCTTATGGTGTAGAGGCTATCTTCATGCCTGAGAAGGCTAACGGACAGGCATACTATTTCGCAGCCCTCCGCAAGCTTCTTGACGACGGTGTTCTTCAGCCAACCGACATGGTGGCATACCTCAGCGGTGGAAAACAAGGCACACATACTTCATTCCTCGAAATCAATCAGGTAGCCGATGTTCTCGAAGCTGGCATGGATTATGTGCTTCCAAACAGAAAGCGATATCTCTGATTTTAGAAGAAACTGCGAAGCTGATGAGCTTGCGAATAAAGAATAAAGAATAAAGATAAAAGTAAAAAGCTTAGAAACATAAAAAGGGCGGTATTCACATCGAATATCGTCTTTTTTCCATTTCATAATACCATGATTTTTTGAACACGAAATCCACAGAATAAACGGAATTGATAAAGACAAGCAACAAGTTGCTTTTTAACTGACAATAATTACCAATCTGCGCAATCTTTTACCATCAGTTAAAATTTTATTGGATAAAGATTGGTAAGATTGGTAATTATTGTCAGTTCAAGCACCGCAAGGTGCGAATTCCGTTCCTTTCGTGCTTTCTGTGTTCAAAACCAAAATCTTTGCGCCTTCGCGTCTCTGCGTTCTGAAAAAACATTAATGGTAAATCTCATAGTAGATAAAAATTGAATTGACGTTAATAATCCCAAAAATGATTTGCGTTTTCATATTTTTTGTTTATCTTTGCAACCCGTTAGTGATGCTGAAAAGCATAAAACTCAAACCATCCTATGACTATTAAAAAGGTAGTATACCTCAACACAATATTCATTATCCTTATCCTCACGATAGCAGGTGTTCTTGTCATTTGGGAAATGACAAGAGAGGTGGTGCCTCCATATCTGAAGGACAAGCCTCGACACGTTGTGCCCGAATGGCCAAAGGAAGATATGCTTGCAAATACGGAATTCTCTCAGTTCTTCGACGGTATTGATATTTCCGAGCACCAAGGCAGAATCTTCTGGGACTCACTCAGCATGGCGAAGCATAAGCCAAGGTTCATTTTCGTAAGGGCTTTCGGCAAGGATTCCCGACGCGATCAGACCTACCACTACAACATAGAGATGAGCCGCAAGTACCACATTCCCGTGGGCACATATATATTCTTCACAATGGCCCTGTCAGTACAAAGCCAGTTCAACGACTTTCTTGAAATAGTTGATATGCCATTGCAGGATTTGCGCCCGGTAATCGATGTAGAGTCGCTAAGCACCACCCCATATAATATTGTCCACCTCAAGGACAGCGTACTGCGACTCGCCCAACTTATTGAGGAAGAAATAGGTGCAAAGCCTATCATCTACAGCAATCAGGGATATTACAAGAAACACCTCGCCCCCACTTTCAACGACTACCCGCTCTGGATTGCCCATTATTCCCACGAACCCGACCATCCCGAAATACGCCCTATCATCTGGCAACGCTCGGAAAGAGGTCACGTACAAGGCATCTGGACATACGTTGATCTCGACAACTTCATCAACGGGGCAAACCTCAGTTCTATTCTGCTGCCGAAAAAAGAAAGATAACGTGAGTTCTACGAAAAGCCCCGAACGTCGAAAAGGTCGGCAGCCGATAACGCCCCGAAAGGGCAAAAGCAATTAGCCCAGGGCAACGCCCTGGGGGTAAAATGGAGGGGATAACTAACGCCCTGCAAGGGCAAAAGCCCTAACACGAACAATTCTTTTGCCCTTACAGGGCGAAATTACCAACATCAATATACATAGGGCGATGCCCTATGCTATTGGCTTGCTAGCCTTTCAGGCTGCCTATCAGGCAAAAGCATATAATAAGAAATTGTTAATCCTATAAAACCAAAAGTATGAAAAAGATTTTATCATTAGTAATCATTATTGCAGTCGTTTTGGTTGCAATAGTCACTTGCCCTGACAAACAGGCACATCAGGATGCTGTCATGGCAGAAATGAACGGCGCTATCGATACCGCTATCAAGGACAAGGTGGGATTAGGCGACTCGGATTTAGAAAAGAGTATTTCAAAAATCACATCCAAACTGACCTCTACAGTACTTGGTGCAGCTTTCGAGACGGTTGTGACAGTTGACAATTATTTCGTATTCAGCGTGGGCAAGATAGATATCGACGACAAGCCAAAAACCGTATCAGTCGGTCTCTTCGGTCATGTCTTCACCACTTTCGATGCCGACGACCTCAAATCCTCATTACATCTATAATAACGTCAGTTCGACCAAATTGCTGAAACAGCCTGCAAGGCTAACAAGCTAATAGCCTAGGGCATCGCCCTAGGTACATTGAAGTTTGTCAATTTCGCCCTGTAGGCAAAACGCTTATGGCGGATTCTGAAATATGTTTTGCCAGATTATGAGGCAATTTTCAGAACCCGCCATTAACAGATATGCATTATACGCAAAAAGTTCGCACTTTTAAGCAGAAAAAAGCTTTTTTCGAAAGTTTTTCTTAAAAAAACAAGAAAAAATTTGGTAGTTTCACGAAAAGTTACTACCTTTGCATCGCAATTCAGAAATCACTCAACTGATGCACTTCGAAAGAAGTTTTGGAGAGATGGCAGAGTGGTCGATTGCATCGGTCTTGAAAACCGACGTACTGAGAGGTACCGGGGGTTCGAATCCCTCTCTCTCCGCGAAGAGCAAATTTGATGACTTTTAGGGTAGTCAATCAAAGTTCAACCCGAACAGTTCATTAAGTTGCCAAAAAACAGAAAAGCGTTGTAAGTCTTTGATTTACAACGCTTTTATTTTGCCTTAAAAGTCCCCTTCTCTACTCTTGAATGATGGCGTGACCATCTTCTGACTACCTGACATGGGGTCAAATAGTCATCTGTTAGTCAGTCTTGTGTTACACGTAGTGTTACACTTTTTGTGCTACAGAAAAATGTAACACAAGACTACAAAATGACTACGATATTGACTTCGCTAAATCTTTGAGCGTTAAATATTTATGTTTAACTTTGCGGTTTGTTTCGGGCATGCGAAAGTGGTTTGATTTTAAGCGTGTTCTGTAACACAAGGAATCCATTGGGGCACGAATAACTGCATAAAAAAGGATTTATCGTATGAAGGTAAAATTGAAAATCTCGTTCTATCTGAGAGCGAACTACTTTAACAGACTAGGAGAATCCCCCATTAACATAAGGGTATTCTTGAATGGTGAGAAAAGATATTTCGGTTCTACAGGATTCTTCGTAAACCGGAATATGTGGGACAATAATGCCGACCGTGTTATAGGTCGTACTCCCAGTGCGCGAACCATCAACATGGCTCTTAATGAGATAGAGCTTAAGATCCGTGACATAGCCAGGTCTCGTGAAGGAGATAGCAGCTTTACTATAGAAAAGCTCTATAGCCTCTATGCTGGCAAGGACAAGACTATAACTAACTTCGTCGAGTTCTTTGAGGATTTCATTGAGAGTGTTGAGCAGCAGGTTGGTCATGGAAAATCTGCCGCTACTGCACAGAAATACAAAACCACGAAGAAGCATTTCCTAGGTTTCTTGAAGAGCAAGCATGGCTGGACTTCAGTTTCTCCTTTTGATATGACTCCTGCCTTAATCTCAGATTTTGGCATCTATCTTCGTACAGTTGGTGGTATGCAGGAAAACACAGCAACCAAAACTCTAAAGACATTGAAAACCGTTACGATTCAAGCTCAGAAGGTAGGATTTTTGGATCACGACCCCTTTATCAATTTAAGATTCCATCTCAAACCTGTTGACAGAGGATTTCTTACTGAAGAAGAGATAGAAGTCCTGATGTCAAAACAGTTCGACGTTAAGCGTCTTGAACATGTTCGTGACATATTTGTATTTTCATGCTTCACAGGTCTTGCATATATAGATGTTTCCAATCTTACTGAAGAGAATATTGTTACCCTCGGAGGAACGGACTGGATTATGACCAAAAGACAAAAAACGAGTATCACGGAGAATGTTCCGATACTCGATGTGGCAAGGGAGATTATAAACAAATACCATTCATCAGCAGATAGAAACGGTCATCTGCTGCCAATACTCTCAAATCAGAAGATGAATGCATATCTGAAGGAAATAGCCGATTTGTGCGGCATAAAGAAACGGCTCTCCTATCACATGGCCAGACATACTTATGCCACCCTGCTGCTTTCCAAAGGAGTACCAATGGAAACTGTTTCAAAGCTTCTTGGGCACACCAACATCAAAACCACGCAAATATACGCCCGAATTACCAATAAGAAGATAGAGCAGGACGTTATGCGTGTTGCAGACCAGCTGAATGCATTTAGCAATTTTGGTAAAGTATAGCTGTTCTATAGTCTGGATTTCTGCATTTTACTTGATAGTCCCATCAGACATGAAAAAAGTCTGGTGGGATTTTTCTGTCCAAAAGAAAAAGACAAATTCAGTCTATATATTTGTTTGGTTTGCTCTGTTTATATAGTACAGAAGATTGGAGTAAACAAACGAACATTTTTTTGTCCAAAATCATTTGTGTATATAATCACAATGGACAAAACTAAACCAAACCATCGAACAATAGTCTTTTTTCTTTTCGCAAGGAATAGTTTTGCTATTGTGTTGTACTTCGATTAAGGATAATGCCAGCCGTTTCTACTTTCGAGAGTTGATGAAATTAGGTTGCAAAGGTAATTATCGTGCCTACATATACCCAAGGTGATCCGTTGGTATGTCTCAAAATCTCCACACCGAACGGGTTGTATTTGGAGCCATAACCTTGTGCTTATGGTCACGACACCTTGTGAAGCAACATAATTTCTAATCACTCCCGAAAGTAGAGAAATCTACAGTAGGGAAATAAAAACTTCAAGATTATGGCAAATATCGCAACAACCAACTAC
>OMXX01000100.1 GCA_900315105.1 uncultured Prevotellaceae bacterium
ATCGAGATGCGGTCTTCTTTCTTGTAAAAGGTTCGTTGTTTCATTTTTTATACTTTAATTGGTTTGAGAAAAGTGTAAACCAATTTCAGTATAAGACAGATTGCCCCCACGTCATCTTTGTACTTGCTAAAAAAACACCCGAACCATAATAAGTCCGAGTGCTTTTGTTTTGCTATTTCTTGCTAAGTTCCTCAATCTTCTTCTTGAAGCCTTCGATGTCACCTGTGTGACTGCGGTCGAGAGACTCCATATTTCCATTCTTGTCGAAGAGGAAATATGATGGGAATCCATCTACCTTTAGATATTTAATTACGGCTTCCTGCTGTTCGGATGGCAGTTGGTAGTGTACGTAGTTTGGCTTTATCAGATTAAGGTCTGCAATGGCACTTTTCCATGCGGATTCTGGAGAACCATATTCGAAATAAAGATACACAACGTCATAGTCCTTCACAGCATCCTTCAATGTAGGTGATGCCTTAATTGCTTGAACACAAGGCTGACACCATGTACCCCATACATCCATGTAAATGATTTTGCCCTTGTATGGCTCAATCATCTTCTCAACGATAGCCTTGCCGTCGGTGAGTCCTGCGACATTGGAATTTGGTGCGATGACGCTCTTCACCTTTTCTTCGTTTTGTCTCTGTTGCTCAGCATAGTAGTCTTTGAGTTCGTTGATCTGCTGCTTGAAATCCTCATTCTTTATATCTTTATATAAATAAGAAGACATCTTAGAGAGTGACTTTTCTGTTGTAAGGGCTTCACCAACTAAAGCAGAACGAGCATAGTCGCGCATTATCTGTTCGGTATATAGAGAGTCGATGACACCAGATATGATCTTGTTATCGCTTGGAGCCCATCCGGAATAAGCCTTGGCAATATCTTCTCTGTCCCAGAATGCATATAACTCTTCATGAGGGAGAAATTCCTCAACTTTTTTATATCCAGCTTCATATTCCTCCCTAGTCTTGCATTCTCGTAATTTATTTATCATCTCTGTCCTTTGCTGCCATTTCTTCAGGAGTTCGTTATCGCTGTCGCTTAACTTGATCAATCCTTTTTGCTCAAAGGAACGGATAAGCTCTGGAGTACGACTGTACCTTTCATGAACCTCGGAATTTTCGATCCTACATTTCATTCCTGTGTACTCAAAAAGGACAGGACAAAGTGAGATTGGGAGTGATGGATTGAAGGCAAAATACTTGTCAGACAACTTGTCAGTACCGTTTGCATGTGGTGCTGACACGAAATTGGCGGCAACTCTCACTCGTGCCTCCTGCTCAATGAAGTCGCGATAACGCTTACTGAGTGTTGGATATTTGGCGATGTTGTCGGCAAGGCGTGTAAGTGTGCTATCGATAGATTTCTCCTTCAAGTCGGCATATACAGTCATCTTCCACTCATACTTACATGGGAAAGCCTGAAGCTCATTCTGAAGGCGTGCATCCTCACCCATGAACATGCACTTTGCTGTCTCCCAGTTGTGAACCATGAAGTATTTCTTGCCAGGCTGGAGGATCATCTTTGCCTCATACACGTTGACCTTGTTTGAAAACTCGTTGAAGATAACGCTCTGAGTGCCCTTGACCTTCACCTTGATTGTGAACTTTCCGTCCTTATCGATAGTGGCCTTGTTGTAATCCTCAAGTTCGCCAGTAAACATGTTCTGAACCTTGACAGAGATGCCGAAAGCCTCTTCTGACTCAGGTATCTCTTTTGGGAAATCCTTTATCCAGCCAGATATTTCTGCCTCTCCACTGGTGTAATCTGTGCTGAAAGCTGTGTTGTCCTCAGTAGGATAGGCAGGAACTTCTGCACCGAAGCATTCAAGGTCGAGCTTTTGATTATTGATTTTGAACTGGCGCTTGCCGTTCTTCTCTTTGCCGATGGCGATAGTCAGTTTCTCGTTGCCATTGGTGAGCACAACCTTCTTGTCACTCTTTTCTTCGTATGAATATACCTTGCTATCGTAAACAGCACCAGACTCATAGAGACCAAGC
This sequence comes from uncultured Prevotellaceae bacterium, assembly GCA_900315105.1. Next base: position 2,001 of record OMXX01000100.1, read on the forward strand.
ACCCAATCGCCCTTCTCATCACGCCAGTTGGAGTTGAAGAGTGACACTTCCATTGGCTTTACCTGATGGATGTTCCATATCTTAAAGTCGTAATAGCCATAGCCGGTATAGGCGTGGAGACGCGTTGTTGGGTTGGTAACAGGTTCGAAATGGAGTGAGTAGTCAAGGATGCCGTGTAAGGGAACCTCATTAGGTTGCCCCAAAAGGCATTTAGTTTCATTGGCACGTGTTGGATCACCGCTTTTGATGGCATACATCTTGCCGTTCTCGTCCTTGAGTTTCATGCCTTGGAAGCCTACACTGCCTCCAGGCCAATTCTGAACGCGCAGGTGAAGGATTGTTTCATCCTGCTTGAATTCCACTTCGACAGGCGTTAGGCTTAATCGATCGTTGTCACAGTATGAAGACAGATTAGTCCATACCGTCTGTGCCCAACCACATACGGCGGTTAGAAGTAAACACAATGTAATAATAGCTTGTTTCATCTTTGTTTTGTTTAGATTTAAATCTTGTTATTTTGTAAATATTTAAGTGTCAAAAAGTTGTCTTGTGATTTGGTCGTGTGGTGAATTTTACAACCTTAGTTTAGCAAATAAAAACAAGAAAAACTCTGATATGACAGAGGCAAAGGTAGCAATAAAATTTGAGAAAATCATACTTTTAGGCAATTTTTTTTCAATTATGTAACAATTCCGTTCACTCATGAGTGTTTACTTCTGCGGAGGCTCATGTGTTGAAGACGTAATCGCATTTGGTACGACAGGAGAAGAACAATCAAGCTACTAAGAGAACTCGTGTAAGGGGGGATAATCAGGAACCATCTCGTTTCTTCTGCCTGTATCACCCAATACCCAATTAGCTTGACTATATCTTTTGGCTTTCCCTATTCGGTAATTGAACTCAACAAGAGTCCCGTCAGGAATACCAGTAACCTCACCTTCCACAATAATAGGGTCAATGGGAATCCTCTGCCTCTCCTTGATCTTTACACCTTCAGGTTGTGCTAAGGCTCCCAGAGACACAGATAAACAAATGAAAAATGTAATAAGACTTTGCCTCATTTATTTCAAGTTTTGGTTTTATGCGCCTACTCTTTGTTTCAGATTTTCGGCAATCTCCGTTTACTCGGCATATTCGATAGTAATCAGATAGACCTTTGGATGTCCACTATAGCGAGCGGACTTACAACGGACTTACCCTTAACCTTTATTATATGGGGATAAAGTATAGGTTTATATGCCTTTATTTAAATAGACGCAAAACTTGAAAAATAGATTTAAATTTTTGGCATTTTTTTATATGATGAAAAAAATAATAGCTTCATGCGCGTAGGTATTCTATATTGGACTTGCACAAGTGTTAAGCTCGTGGCCTTTTATGCCTCCGCTGATCATTCGCTATGCCTTCGCTCTTCCTTCGCTTCAGGAACTATAGGATCATAGGAGGAAGAGCGAAGGATCATAGGAGGATCAAGGGAGGAAGAAGGGATTTTTATTCTGGCCGTCTTTTGCAATTTTTCAGATGTTGATAATATTGTTTTTATGGTATGAAAAAATATCAGGAAAATGTTTGCAAGATTCAAATTAAAATTATATCTTTGCACTCAGATTTTTGTTAAGGCAAAAGGCAAAAGTCAAAAGGCAAAGGTTGAATGACCTTAGACCTTAGTCCTTTAGCCTTTTGCTGACAAATAGTAAATAGTAAATAGCTAAATAGTAAATATCATCGGGGTGTGGCGCAGTTGGTTAGCGTACGCGTCTGGGGGGCGTGTGGTCGGCAGTTCGAGTCTGCTCACCCCGACTTATGAGAAGAAGAAACAAAAGGTTGGGCTTCGGCTTTGTGAATTGTTCACTTGCCCTTGCGTTGGTGGTTGCCACTCTCGTGGTGACTCAGACAAGTGCCTTGCAGTATCTCAAGGGAATGCTCGCTGAGCCCCCCCTTGCCCCCGAGGGGGGAAAGAAGATGGCGGCTGCAATGGCAATTCCTGGAAATGCAAGGGTTGGTGACATGAGACCTTTGGTTACTCTCAAGAATGCTGTGAGAGGCAGGAAGAATGGCCAGCTGCTTATGAAGACGGGTTATGTGACGTATTTCAACTATGAAAGAAATAACCCTGACTGGGTGGCGTGGGAGCTTACTTCGGCAGAGGCTTATGGCAGGCTTGACCGCAATGGCTATGAATTTGTTCCTGATAATGCTTTGCCACGGGCAAATCGTGTTGCCTTCTATGACTATAAGGGCACGAAATATGACAGAGGGCACATGTGTCCGGCAGGTGATATGAAATGGAGCGCGGCTGCTATGCGCGACTGCTTCTATATGTCGAATGTATGTCCGCAGGTTCGTGAACTCAACCATGTTTCTTGGGAGCGCCTTGAGTCGGCTTGCAGACGTTGGGCAAAGAAGATGGGCAGTATTTATATAGTATGCGGTCCTGTGTATTGGAAGAAAGTGCCTGAGTATATTGGTGTTGATCATCGTGTGGCTGTTCCTGACGGATTCTTCAAGGTGGTGTTATGCCTTCAGAAAGGCAAGGAGAAGGGAATAGCCTTCTACTATGACAATACGGATGTCAGCCAGTCGATGAGAAAGGCTGTGAGGAGCATCGACCAGATTGAGAAGATGACGAGGCTCGACTTCTTCAGCGAATTGCCTGATGGTATTGAGAACAGGTTAGAGTCGATGAGGAATCTGGATGATTTTGAGAAGGAACCTGACAGGTATCATCGCAGGGATGCATCGGTAAATGCAAGAGGCAGAAGATAAGAGGCAAAAGTCGAAAGGCAAAAGTCAAAAGTCAAAGGTCTTTAGCCATCAGCCATTAGCCTAAAAAATATTAATCTATATAATTAAAACCAAGACTCTGGCAATCCGTTCTGCGCCAGTCTCCTGCCCCTTTATGGGGAAGGATGTCCGCAGGACAGAAAGGGGTCCTATCTACTATGAATGATTTATTAACATGGTTTCAAGGGCTTGAGCCCGCTGCGCAGGTTTTCTGGGGCTGCGCTATTGTTTCGTCCACTATATTCTTGGTGCAGGCTATCCTTACGATGATAGGCATGGATCATGATATGGACTTTGAGGTTGGCGACTTTGACGGTGACACTATGGACACGGGTGGGGCTGTAAGTCTGTTCTCTATCCGTTCGCTCGTGAATTTCTTCGTGGGATTCGGTTGGGCAGGTGTCAGTTTCTACAACGATATAAGCAGTAAGGCTCTGCTTTACATCGTGGCTATCTGTGTGGGTTGTCTGTTCTCCTATGCTACTGTCTTCCTTATCAGGAAGATGAAGAAACTGGAGCATAACGGAGCATATAAGATTGCCGATTGTGTTGGCAAGTCTTGTGATGTATATCTCCGCATTCCTGCTGCTGGCGAGGGTAGGGGCAAGGTACAGATAAGCTTGAACGGAAGCATCCACGAGTTTGATGCCGTAAGCACAGGTGAGGCTATCGCTACAGGTAAAAGAGTTAAGGTGGTGGCTGTGGAAGGAAATGTGCTGAAGGTGGCAATTTCTGAAGAAACAAATAATTAATAATATAAGGAAAAACTAAACAAAAAATGGAAATGGCATTACCTATTGTTGGAATCGTAGTACTTGTAGTACTATTTGCAGCTGTGATTAATCGTTATCGTCGTTGTCCATCAGATAAGATTCTCGTTATCTATGGTGGCAGCGGAAGTAAGAAATCGGCAAAATGTGTTCATGGTGGCGGTGCGTTTGTGTGGCCTATCATCGAGGACTATGCATATCTGTCGCTGACTCCTATCAGTATTGATGCTAATCTGACAAACGCTCTGTCTCGTCAGAATATTCGTGTGGATGTGCCTTGCCGATTCACCGTTGGTATCTCTACTGATGATGAATGTATGACTGCCGCTGCCGAGCGTCTGCTTGGACTTTCTGCACAGCAGATTCAGGAACTTGCTCGTGATATCCTCTTTGGTCAGTTGCGTCTGGTTATCGCTACGATGAGTATCGAGGAATTGAACTCTGACCGTGATAAGTTCCTTGAGGCTATTTCAGGTAACGTGGAGGTTGAGTTGAAGAAGATCGGTCTTCGTCTCATCAACGTAAACGTAACCGATATCAATGATGAGTCTGGATATATCGAGGCTCTTGGTCAGGAGGCTGCAGCAAAGGCTATCAACGAGGCTAAGGTTCGTGTGGCTGAGCAGGAGAAGATTGGTGAGATTGGTAAGGCTGATGCAAATAGAGAAACCCGTATTCGTACTGCCGAGGCTAATGCTCAGGCTGTTAAGGGTGAGAATGAGGCAAAGGTTGAGATTGCCAACTCTGATGCGGAGCGTCGTGAGCGTGAGGCTGAGGCTCAGCGTAAGGCTGTTGCTGCTGAGAAGGTGGCTCAGGCTAAGGCTCTTGAGGAAGCATACTCTGCAGAGCAGAAAGCCGAGGAGGCTCGTGCTGAAAGAGAGCGTGCTACACAGTCGGCTAACGTACTTGTCTCTCAGGAGATTGAGAAGCAGCGTAAGATTATCGAGGCAGAGGCAGAGGCTGAGAAGGTTCGTGTAAATGCACGAGGTGAAGCTGATGCTCAGTTCGCGAAGATGGAGGCTGAGGCTCGCGGTTTGTTCGAGATACTGAATAAGCAGGCACAGGGTTACGACAAGATGATTCAGGCTGCCGGCGGTGATGCTACAAAGGCTTATACACTTCTCTTGTTAGAGAAACTCCCTGACCTTGTGAAGACTCAGGTTGAGGCTGTCAAGGGTATCAATATCGATAAGGTTACTGTTTGGGACTCTGGCGCAAGTACAGATGGCAAAGGTTCTACAGCAAACTTTGTTAGCGGATTGATGAAGGCTGTTCCTCCATTGCAGGATCTCTTCGATCAGGCAGGTATGGCTCTTCCTACCTATCTCGGCAAGAAAGCTGAGGAGCAGAAAGCTGAGGAACAGAAAGAAGAGGATGCTAAGGAATAGTCTTAGTTCGCATAATATTTCCCCAAGACAGATTCATGCCTTGGGGATTTTTGTTTGTTGCTTTTTTGTCGAAATTTAAATCGGTGTGGTAAACATTTGTTTTTTACAAAAAATATTATTATCTTTGCATCCGCAAAAGTCAAAGGTCTAAAGTCAAAGGTCTAAAGTCAAAGGTCTAAAGTCAAAAGTCTAAGGTCAACAGTCTTTAGCCATTAGCCTTTAGCCTAAAATTGTATATCGTAAATGGTAAATTGTAAATCATTTTTTATGCGTTTCTGGCCGGACGCTCTGGTGGTTGTGCTTTTCGCAATCATCTCGTTCGCCTATTTCTTCCCTGCCGATACTGAGGGCAGGATCCTTTTCCGTCATGACTCTTCCGCTGGTCGTGGACTTGGTCAGGAGACATCAGAGTATTATCAGAGGACTGGTGAGAAATCTCGCTGGACAGGCTCTGCGTTCTGTGGAATGCCAACCTATCAGAGTGCGCCTTCATACGAGTCTTCAACAACTTTGAACAGCGTGATGAATGCCTATCATCTGTGGCTGCCTGAGAATGTGTGGTATGTTTTCGCATATCTCCTCGGCTTCTACATACTCCTACGTGCATTCGACTTCCGATGGTACTTGGCATCGCTCGGTGCCGTGATATGGGCGTTCTCAAGTTATTTCTTCATCATCATAGCTGCAGGACATATATGGAAGGTTATGGCTTTGGCATATCTGCCTCCTATGATTGCGGGTGTGCTATTGGCATATAAGGGGAAGTATCTGCAAGGACTCATCGTGACGGGTATCTTCTCTGCCTTTGAGGTGAATGCCAACCACGTGCAGATGACGTATTACTACCTCTTCATCATCGCGTTCCTTATCATCGGTTTCCTTGTTGATGCTATACGTCAGAAGAAGTATATGCACTTCGTAAAGGCTACTGCCGTATGTGCCATAGGTGCTGTGCTTGGTATTGGTGCCAATATATCAAACCTATACCACACTTGGGAGTATCAGAAGGAGAGTATGCGCGGAAAGAGCGAACTTGTGAAGGCTGATACTGGCAATCAGACATCATCAGGATTGGAGCGCGACTATATCACCCAGTGGAGTTATGGATTGAGCGAGACATGGACTCTGCTTGTGCCTAACACTAAGGGCGGCGCATCCGTTTCTCTCTATGCCAACGAGATTGCACAGGAGAAGGCTAACCCTATGTATATACAGATCTATCAGCAGATAGGTCAGTATTGGGGTACTCAGCCTGGTACCAGCGGTCCTGTGTATGTAGGTGCATTCGTGCTTCTGCTCTTTATTCTCGGTTTGTTCATAGTGAAGGGTAGCATAAAATGGGCTTTGCTTGCTGCTACCATATTGTCAATTCTTCTCTCATGGGGTAGAAACTTCATGCCGTTTACGGATTTCTTCATCGACTATGTGCCGATGTATGCAAAGTTCCGTACAGTGGCTTCAATCCTCGTGATAGCGGAGTTTACAATTCCGTTCCTTGCTATGCTTGCTCTGAAGAAGTTCATTGAGGATCCGGATTGCGTGAAGTGCAAGCGTTTCCCTAAACTCAACTTTCTGTATCTTTCATTGGCTCTAACAGGTGGTATCGCATTGCTCTTTGCCTTGATGCCTACGCTGTTCTTCGACGAGTTTGTGAGTCCTTCGGAGATGAGTGCTCTGTCACAATTCCCTGCCGATCAGCTCAATCCGCTCCTTGCTAACCTCCGTGATATACGCGTGGCTATTTTCCAGGCAGACTGCTGGCGCAGCGTATTCATCATACTCATCGGCTTCACTGCTCTTTTCGTATATAAGATGAAGAAGATGTCTGTCACGGTTATGGTGACAATCATCACGGTACTCTGTCTCGTGGATATGTGGCAGGTGAATAAGCGATACCTCAACGATGATATGTTCGTAAGCAACACCATCCGTACTGCTCCGCAGGAGATGACCGAGACCGACAAACAGATTCTTGAGGATAAAGATTTGGACTACCGTGTGCTCAATTTTGCGAGCAACACGTTCAACGAGAACGAGACCTCATACTTCCATAAGAGCATAGGTGGTTATCATGCTGCCAAGCTCCGCCGCTATCAGGAACTCGTGGAGCAATATATCTCTCCAGAGATGCAGAAGGCTATGGGTGCTGTTGTCGAGGCTCAGGGCGATATGCAGAAGGTAAATGGCGATTCCGTATATCCTATTTTGAATATGCTCAATGCCAAGTACTTTATCATGCCGCTCCAAGGTGGTGCTACAACTCCAGTCAAGAACCCACATGCTATGGGTGCTGCTTGGATGGTGAGCGAGGTGAAGTATGTTGACAATGCCAACGAGGAGATAGATGCTATTGGCAAAATCAACCTTCACGACATTGCTGTTGCCGACAAGAAATTCGAGAACGTGCTTGGAAAGAGCGTGGTACAGGATTCCACATCAAGCGTGAAGATAACTTCATACGCACCAAATGAGCTGAGATATGATGTAAGCTCAAAGAATGGTGGAGTGGTAGTGTTCTCTGAGGTGTATTATCCAGGATGGACAGCAACCGTTGACGGACAACCGGTTGAGGTTGGACGTGTGAACTATGTGCTTCGTGCCATAAATATCAAAGGCGGTAGTCACAAGGTGGTGCTTGAGTTCCGTCCTAAGACTATTGATACTACCGAGGCTATTGCCTACGGCAGTCTCGTGGCCTTGGTAATTGCAATTGCCGTGTCATTGTTCCTGACATATAGAAAAAAGAAGGAAGCATAAGTCTTCTTGATAGTATATAGCAAAGAACCTATCTCGAGTATATACGAGGTAGGTTCTTTGTATTTATATTATATTTTAAAGATAGAGAAGAAAATCTTTATGCTCCTGCTTCTTGCATAATCTTACTAAACCCTCTAGCCCATGCTTCCCAGCTCAGTTTTTCCTTGAAGATATTTAGAGCCCCTTCATGCAATAATGGCATACGAGCCGTTTTTATGTCATCTAAAATCTGGTCAGCAAAAGCACTAGCTGGCGAACCTAATGGTATAGTATAGCCGTTTACACCATTCACTACAGAATTGCTAGCTCCTCCGGTAAGGTATGTATAGCATGGAATGCCGGCCGCAGCAGCCTCCGAATATACAATAGCACCGCATTCTGCCTTTGTTGGCAATAATAGTATGTGGGCATTTTCGTACAGACTAAGGTATTTGTCGTAATCTACTGCATTGTTTTTGTTGAGATAACCGACGAAGTCTATGTAGTCTTTTCCATTGCATATGTCAGGGCAATGCTTGGGGCCTGCCACAATCAATTTTGCATCAATTCCCTTACTCCTCAGAATCTCTACAGTTTCTACGGCTATTTTACCGCCTTTGCGTCCCCAATCAATTCCTGAGAATAATATTTTGAGTTGTCCGCCTTTGTATGTCTGTCCTTTCCTGATGTCTTTGGTGTCGATGTTTGGACCGAATTCCAGGATATGACACTTTTTGCTGTCGCAATGATAGTAATTTATCAAACCGTCATTCGCCCACTTTGATGAACGAATGTTGATGAATGCTTTCTGTGCAGCCGCAGCATCCATTTCAATTGCCATTGCCTTAGACTTCTCGGTTACGTTGTAGAAGTAATAGTTAAGCATGTCAACAATAGTGTGGCCAGAAACATTGATATATGGTTTCCCGCTCTTGGAGAACAATGCAATTTGGGCTCCAAGAGGGAAAAAGAGATAGTCGCATTCTTTTATTGCAGGGCAGGCGTCAATCTCTTTTGCCCACAGTTTTACAACTGGGCGAAAATGATATTTTGTCAGCCATATCCTTTTGCGGAAAATACGGTTTTGGATTCTTATGGAATAATCCAGCATTCTGTTTTTCAAACTGGCATTATAGGGTATCCATCTTACTTCAAAGCCTGCCATTTCTATTGCTTCTCTAAGTTTGTAAACTGTACCGCTCCAAGCCACCCTATTGTGGAACGGATCGTCCATGGAGACAAAGCCAATAACTTTTCTTGTGTTCATTTTTGCGTAATGGTTAATTATGGGTAAAGGAAATTGGTTGTTGATATATTGAACAGTTTCCTTTGTCTTATATACTTTTACCTTTTATTTTACATTTGTCATTGTTGAAAATGATATGCAAAGGTACTAATAAAATTCGAAAAAATCATATCTTTGGGCGAAATTTTTATTGCATGGAGCGATTTGACATTCTGCCTTTATTAATAAAAAGTTGTATAATACACAATTTTTTACTCAAATATTTGCCCATCTCGCAGAAAATGAGTAATTTTGCACCCGTTTTCGAGAAAACACTGAAAAAATACAAATTATGCAGGATATAAGAAATATTGCGGTTATTGCGCATGTTGACCACGGAAAGACTACACTGGTTGATAAAATGATGTTGGCAGGAAAGCTGTTCCGTGAGGGACAGAATAATTCTGACCAGGTACTTGACGCAAATGACCTTGAGAGAGAGCGTGGAATTACGATTCTTTCAAAGAACGTATCAATCAATTGGAAGGGGACAAAAATCAATATTCTTGATACACCGGGACACTCTGACTTCGGTGGTGAGGTGGAGCGCGTGCTGAATATGGCTGATGGTTGTCTGTTGCTCGTGGATGCCTTTGAGGGTCCTATGCCTCAGACTCGTTTCGTGCTTCAGAAAGCCTTGCAGATGGGCTTGAAGCCTATCGTAGTTGTCAATAAGGTTGACAAACCTAACTGCCGCCCTGAGGAGGTTTATGAGATGGTATTCGACCTGATGTTCTCGTTGAATGCAACAGAGGACCAGCTTGACTTCCCTGTTGTCTATGGTTCTGCAAAGAACGGTTGGATGGCTGAGGATTATAATGTTCCTACAGATAACATCGACTACCTGCTTGACAAGATTGTGGAGGTAATTCCTGCACCTGAGCACCTTGAGGGTACTCCTCAGATGCTTATCACATCGCTCGACTATTCAAACTATACAGGTCGTATAGCCGTTGGCCGCGTTCATCGTGGTGAGCTTAAGGAAGGCATGAACGTGACCATAGCACATCGTGACGGCACATTCGAGAAGACAAAGATAAAGGAACTTCATGTATTCGACGGTATGGGCCACGCAAAGGTGGAGAGCGTTCAGAGTGGTGATATCTGTGCTATTATTGGTCTTGAGAGATTTGAGATAGGTGATACTATCTGCGACTTCGAGAATCCGGAGGCAATGACGCCAATCGCCATCGACGAACCAACCATGTCTATGATGTTCACCATCAACGACTCGCCATTCTTCGGTAAGGAGGGTAAGTTTGTCACCTCTCGTCATATCAATGACCGTTTGCAGAAAGAATTGGAGAAGAACCTCGCCCTTCGTGTTCAGCCTTTTGAGAACTCAACAGATAAGTGGGTTGTAAGCGGTCGTGGTGTGCTTCATCTCTCTGTGCTCATCGAAACTATGCGTCGTGAGGGCTATGAACTTCAGGTTGGTCAGCCAACCGTTATCTATAAGGAGATAGACGGTGTGAAGTGTGAGCCTATTGAGGAACTCACCATTAACGTGCCAGAGGAGTTCTCAAGCAAGATGATTGATATGGTTACTCGCCGTAAGGGTGAGATGACATCAATGGAGAGTCAGGGTGATCGCGTGAACATTGAGTTCGAAATACCTTCACGTGGTATTATGGGACTTCGTACTAACGTTCTCACAGCTTCACAGGGTGAGGCCATTATGGCTCACCGTTTCAAGGAGTATCAGCCGTTCAAGGGCGAGATTGTCCGTCGTGTCAATGGTAGTATGATTGCGCTTGAGACTGGCACAGCTTATGCATACTCTATAGACAAACTTCAGGATCGTGGTAAGTTCTTCATTGATCCGGGTGAGGAAGTTTATGCTGGTCAGGTAGTAGGTGAGCATATTCACGAAATCGACCTTGTAATCAATGTGACAAAGGCAAAGCAGCTTACTAATGTGCGTGCTTCTGGTACTGACGATAAGGCACGCATCATCCCTCGTACGGTTCTTTCTCTTGAGGAATGTCTTGAGTATATCAAGGAAGACGAGATGGTTGAGGTTACTCCGCAGTCAATGCGTATCCGTAAGATTATTCTCGACCACAACGATAGAAAGAAGGCAAGTAGAGCCTAAGCCATGCCTCTTTTGAAAAGAATAATATAATAAAAATCCCTCAGGCAAAACTGCTTGAGGGATTTTTTGTATTCCTTTGGAATTAGAAATTATTGGTGTCCGGCAAACGACACAAAGCATGTCCGAAGTACTTGAAACACAGAACTTCGGATATGCTGTTTCTACGGTAAGCCACTATGTCTTATACTGAAATTGGTTTACACTTTTCTCAAACCAATTAAAGTATAAAAAATGAAACAACGAACCTTTTACAAGAAAGAAGACCGCATCTCGAT
>OMXX01000103.1 GCA_900315105.1 uncultured Prevotellaceae bacterium
AGAAAAAGTATATGCAAGTCACGGCAGGTTTTTCCGCTCTTTCAAGAATGTGACAAAGATAAAGCTTCCGTCAACTATAAAGACAATCCCCGATAATGATTTTGCAGGGAACAAATACCTTAAGGAGATAACCCTGCCTACTGCTCTCACCTCAGTTGGAAGTGGAGCGTTTAGCAATTGTCCTAACCTTGAGCGTATTGTATGTCCGGCTCTTACACCACCTTCTGCAACTAATAGTATAGTAGATAATCCAAGCAATGTTACCCTTAAGGTGATGTATGGATATTATAGCGTTTATAAGTCGGCATCAGTCTGGAAGAATTTCAACATTATAAATGGTAACTATTACAAACAGAATACTTCATACCTGAAAGTTCTCGCAAGTAAGAATTTGAATCAAAGTATATCATCTTCACTAAAAGCATTCTCTTGGACTACATCTAATTCCTCTGTAGCAACCGTAAGCAACGGTGTGGTAACGGCTCTTAATTATGTATATAGCGGAACCACGGCAGATCCTTACAAAGGAGTTTCCATTCGTGCCAAGTTGGATAATGCTGATGTTTATGATTTCCCTATTACTGTAACTCCACGAGAGGCAGCGCTTACGGATGGCAACGTCTATAGGAATACCAGGGATTTCAATGCAGAGAAGATTACATATACTCGCACTTATGCAGAGAAGTATGCAAATCATTTGCAGTGTTTCTATATCCCATTTGATGTAGAGGTGACAGATGAGCTTTTGGAAGACTATACATTCTATAAGCTTTATATGGTTAGCCAGAAGGATGAGAATGGCAATGGTGAGATAGAAGATAATGAGCCATTGGTAATGCTCCTTAACAAGATACCAGCAGGTCAGGTTATGCACGCAAATATGCCATACTATATCAAGCCAAAAGCTGCAAGTACCCTTACTGTAACTGCGAAGAATACAACTCTTTATGCAGCGGAAAATGTGACGGTATCTTGTTCTACTATGCAGAAAGAGTATTCTTTGACTGGTGTTTATGAACCAACGAATATCAAGGGATATTACACAATGAGTGCCAAAGGTAATTTCAGTTACTATACCCAAGACACTAATCTCGGTTCTTACCGTTGGTATATGTCAGTTAGAGACCGTATGGCAAGGGGAGAAGAGAATGAGGACTATGCTCGTCCAATCGAAATACTGATTGACGGTGAGGATGAGACAACAGGTATAGTTGCTCTTGAGGATAAGGCTTCTGCAAAGCAGAATGATAAAATCTACACCTTAGACGGCCGTCAGGTAACAGATTTTGAAACTCTCCCAAGTGGTATCTATATTGTCAATGGCAAGAAAATGTATAAAAAGTAAGTCTCCTAATATTCAATTTTTCTTTCTCTTCCCTTCGGGTCGTCGATATCTTCGACGTTCCCGTAAGGGCAAGGGAAAGGTAAAAAAATGAAGGCATAAAGACGTAATTATAATACAAACAAATGAAAAAGAATTATTACACTCCAGAGGTTAGGTTTCATCAATTAAGGTCAAATGCATCAATGCTTGCAGGCAGTAGCCAGGAAGAATCTAAGCAAGGTGAAAATGATGAGGAACTTTCAAAAGGTTTTGGCTCATTCTATTTCGATGAGGATGAAGACTAAAAACAGAATTTTGCTATAACAATAAATGGAGTCAGACAAATGTCTGGCTCTTTTTTTCGCTGTGATGTATCTTTTGGTATCATGGTAACATGGTAACATATTTTTTACACACACCCTTCGTCCTTGCTATTGAGAGGATTTATGCTTTCGCATACTTTGATGTTTTTACTCAAAAAAATAGTGGAAAATGAAGTTAAAAAGTTGTAATTAGTGCCTTTTAGGACGAATTTTTGCCTTTTTGAGGCATTTTCTTGGCTTTTCCGCTTTTTTTTCTTATTTTTGCACCTTAATAAATGAAAAGACTACTCTTAATATCACTTATAATTTGTGCTCTTCTTCCAACCTACGGAAAGAAGAAGGAGAAGAAACGTCAGGCGGTGATCCCAAAGCAGGAACAGCGTCTGAATGATAATGACTTGCGCCGATACCAGTATTTCTATCTTGAGGCTATACGTCAGGAGGGATTGGGTAACTTTACGGAAGCCTTTGAGCTTTACCGCCATTGCCTCGAGATTGACTCACTCGCATCAGAGGCGCATTTTGCCATCTCCGGGTTTTATTCGCAGATCAACAAGGACACGCTTGCGCTTTACCATCTGAAGAAAGCCAACAGCCTTGAGCCTGAGAATGACGAGTTTGCCGAACGTCTCGGACAATACTATCTTTCGCAGAACAAGATTGAAGAGGGAACTCGTGTGTATGAACGGCTTGCGGATATGTATCACGACCGTTCAGACTTCCTCGACATCCTGACACGCATATACCAGTACAAGAAGGACTATCCGAAGATGCTTGAGACGCTCAACCGCATTGAGGTGGTGGAAGGAGAGAGTGAGAACCTCACCCTCAGTAAGATGCAGGTATATTCAAACATGGGTGACGAGAAAGGGGCGTACGAGGAACTGTTGCGACTGGTGAAGAGGCATCCTAACGACCTTAACTACAAGGTGATGATGGGTAACTGGCTTCTTGCCAACTCGAGGAAGGACGAGGCTCTGAAGGCTTACAAGGCTGTGCTGAAGGAAGAGCCGGGGAATCCGGAGGCTCAGATGTCGCTGATGGACTACTATCGCGCCACGGGAAATGATGAGGAAGCAGACACCCTGCTGTATCAGATACTTGAGAACCCGGAGACAGAGGCACAGACACGCATAAGTCTGATGCGTCAGGTGGTGGCAGACAACGAGCAGGGCGGAGGCGACTCTACCCGCATACTCAATATCTTCTCACGCATTCTCTCCCTTCCACAGCAGACGAGCGACATGGCGGAGATGCACGTGGCATATATGAATTTCAAGCACATGCCGACCGACTCTATCCTGTCAGGCTTGAACCGTGTGCTTGCCATCAATCCTGAGAATATAGGGGCACGCCTCCAGAGGCTCGACATAATGTGGAGAGACACCATTGACGAGAAGGTAATTGCCGAATGTGAGAAAGCCATTGACTATACTCCAGAGGAAACGGCACTATACTACTATCTCGGACTTGCGAAATATCTGAACAAGGACGATGCCGGTGCCTTGAAGGCTTTGCGCAAGGGTGCTACGACCATCAAGGAAGACACTCCTATGGAGATTTCCTCAAGGATATACATGATTTCGGGTGACATACTCCATTCCATGAACCTTCCAGAAGAGGCATACGCTGCATACGACAGTTGTCTGAACATCAATCCTGACGAGATTTCGTGCCTTAACAACTATGCGTACTATCTCTCGGAGGAGAACCGCGACCTGAAACGTGCGGAGCAGATGAGCTATAAGACCATCAAGGCAGAACCGGAGAACGTATCTTATCTCGATACCTACGCTTGGATACTGTATATGCAGAAGCGTTATGAGGAGGCTCGTATCTATATTGATCAGGCTCTGAAAAACGACTCTACACAGACATCAAGCGTGATATTTGAACATGCCGGCGATATTTACATACGACTGGGATTGAAGTCGGATGCCAATAACTACTGGCAGAAAGCCATTGATTCAGGATCAGATAATGCTACTGAGATAAAAAAGAAGATTGCAAGGACAAAGAAGTAAGGATGGCCTCTCCCCCCGCCCTCTCCCGTAGAGAGGGGGCCGGAATGCGAAAAGGTATCAATTACTGGAATACCAAATACTCTGATAATGAATAAACTATTCCATATTCTTTTGGGGATATTCAAATTATCCCATTCAATACTATTCAAATACCCATCAAAGGGGAACTTATTGGGCACTCCGGCTCCCTCCCTACGGGGGAGGGCGGGGGGAGAGGCCGCTTTCCTTTCCTTTATTTTATGCTCCATCCTCTTCGTTTCCTGCGGAACAAAGAAGAATATCGAATCATCAGGCACGAAGAGCATTGACAATACGGCACTAAGGAACACGGAATATGTGCGCAAGGTATATAACAATGCCACAAATGCCAAGAACATAGTTTCAAAGATTGACTTCACAATCGACGCAAAGGGAAAGAATATCTCTGTTGACGGCAGGATATATATGCGTAAGGATGAGGTTATCCGCGTGGTTCTTGCACCTTTCGGCATTATGGAAGTGGGGCGTGTGGAGTTCACTCCCGAATATGTGCTCGTGGTTGACCGTATGCACAAGCAGTATGTGAAGGCTACATATAACGACCTTTCCTTCCTGAAGAACAACGGACTGAACTTCTATTCCCTTCAGGCACTTTTCTGGAACGAGCTTTTCCTCCCCGGCACAAACCGTCTCACCGACAATATGCTGGATAAGTTTGATTCTGATTTGGCAGCAGGAACACAGAGAAAGGTGAGGACGAAATCGGGCAGTCTCAATTTTGAATGGGACACGACGGTTGCCTCCGGACGTATTGATGCCGCTAACGTGACTTACGGCACAGGTGCTGCCAACGCTTCAAGTGCCTCTTGGAAATACGACACGTTCTCTGCCTTGGGCTCAAAGACATTCCCTGCCCGACAATCCGTGTCATTCACAGGAAAGACCGGGAAGACGAACTCCACGATAAAAGTGGATATCAGGATGAAGAAACTCACTACTGACTCCAACTGGGAAACACATTCCTCTGTGTCCGACAAATACACAAAGGTAAGTGCGGAGGAAGCGTTGAAGAAAATAATGCAATTCTAAGGCCTCTCCCCCCGCTTTGCACATACTCCGATGTTATTAACATCGGACTTCCCTCCGTAGAGAGGGAGCCGGAGTGCGAAAGGCTTACTTATAAAAGAGTAACTAATAAATAAAGAATAATTGTTTCGCCTTTTATCTTATGTCAATAAGGAGAAAAGGTGGTTAATTGTAATAATGAATAAAATATTCAATATTCTCTTGGAAGCATTCCGGCTCCCTCCCTACGGGGGAGGGCGGGGGGAGAGGCCGTTGTTTGTGGTCCTTCTCCTTTTCCTCTCTCTCCTTCTCTTCTCCCCTTCGGTTTACTCTCAGTCGAAGCAGAAGAAATCTGTGCAGAAGACAACGGTGACTACGAAGAAGAAGTCAACGGGAAAGAGTACTGCAAGCAAGAGTTCAGGCAAGACAGCAGGAAAAGCTAAAAGCGGAAAGACTGCTACTGCCAAGAAGACTTCCACCAAAAAGAATGCTGAAGGCAATAGCATCAACAGTCTGAAGAAGCAGCGTGATGAGATAAAGAAGAACATTGCAAAGCAGGAGAAGGCTCTTCGTGCCAATAAGGCTCAGGTGGAGAAGAAACTCAAGGACCTCATGGCTATAAACGGTGAGATGGATCGCCGTCGTCATAGCATTGATTCCATCAATCACGACATACACCTTCTTGACGATGACATCAACATTCTCAACGCACAGCTTAATACCCTCAACGCACAACTTGAGGCACGTAAGGCTCAATATATCAAATCCATGCGCTATATGGCAAAGCGCCGTGGCATTCAGAGTCAGATGATGTTCATATTCTCAGGCAATGACTTTAGTCAGATATACCGCCGTATGCGTTTCATGCGTGAGTATGCTGCATATCAGCGCACTCAGGGTAAGGCTGTTCAGGAACAGCAGCAACGTGTAAATGAGAAAAACGAGCAACTGAAGGCTGCACGTGGCGTAAAGTCAAATCTTCTTTGGAAAGGCAAGAAAGAACATGCTGCTCTCGCAGGTCAGAAAGAGGAACAGCAAAAAGTTGTTACCTCGCTTCAAAAGCAGCAGAAGACCATACAGAACATTATTGACGAGCAGAAGAAGAAGGATGCCGCCCTTAATGCTAAGATTGACCAGTTGGTTGCAGAGGAAGTAGAGCGTGCGCGTCAGCGTGCCATTGCAGAGGCAAAGAAGAAAGCTGAGGAGGCAGAGGCTGCACGTAAGAAAGCAGAGGCCCTTGCCCGCAAGAAGGCGGAGGCTGAGGCTGCCGAACGTGAGAACCAACGCAGGATTGAGGAGGCAAAGGCTGCCGAACAGAAAGCAAAGGCTGATGCCATTGCAGCACGTAATGCAAGGGCAAGAGCACTTGCTGAACAACGAGCGCGAGAGGCAGAGGCTGCACGTGTTGCTGCCGAGCGTAAGGCTGTTGTTGACAAGGAGCGTGCCAATATGGAGGTTGCAAGGGCTAAGAAGGAGTCGGAGGAGGCTGTGCGCCTGAGTAGTGCCGACCGACTTGTTAGCGGTGGCTTCGAAGCAAACAAGGGACGTCTGCCTTCACCAGTTGCAGGTGGTAGGATTGTGAGCCATTTCGGACAGCACGGCGTGGAAGGACTTCCGGGCGTGGTGCTCGATAATAAGGGTATCAACATACTCGGCTCACAGGGATGTGCTGCACGTGCTATCTATGACGGAGAGGTTTCTGCGGTATTCGATGCAGGAGGCACAATGGGCGTACTTGTGCGCCACGGTGCGTATATCTCAGTATATTGTAACCTGAAGAGCGTAAGTGTGTCAAAGGGACAGAAGGTTTCTACACGCCAATCTCTCGGAGTAGTCGGGCGTGACAATATTCTTCAGTTCCAGTTGCGTAAGGAGCGCGACAAGCTTAACCCCGAAGTATGGCTCGCAAGATAAGTCCGATAATGCAGCCTAAAAGCACTCCAAGGGAGTTGCAAAAGAAGTCATAAATATCTCCAGAGCGGCAGGTGGTGAGATAAGCCTGCGCAAGCTCGATGAGACCGCCCATAATAATAGGACATAGGACACCGCCGATAAGCAAGGCATGCCCCATCCGGCCCCTCACCTGCCCTTCGGGCATCCTCTCCCCAAGGGGCGAGGAAGGAGTTACTATTTCTTGCGCATAAGCTTCCTTTGAGGTTTCATTACTAACTTCCCCCCTCGCCCCCTGGGGAGAGGGTGTCACATAGTGACGGGTGAGGGGCTGTTTATGCCTCCTGATATACTCAAACCAAATCACAGAGGTGAGCGAGCCATACATCACGAAATGAGTCCACTTATCAATAAGGTTCACATCGCTGAGCGGAGTCTCAGGAATTGGAATAAGACACACCACCCAAATAGCCACAATTAATAGTGATGAGAGAGGATAATTCTTTATTTTTTTTGCTATGAACATAATCTTTTACCTAAATCTGATGCAAAAGTAAACAATTTTTTTTAACTTTGCAAGCAATTAGCGGTTAGAGTTTAGTGTTTAGAGGTTAGAGCAACCCTCTAAATCCCCCTGCATAGGGTGACTTTGGGGTGTTGACGGCAAACTCTGAGCTTTAAGCCCATACACACTCCATGTTAATTTTTTAATTGTTAATTAAAACCATGCAAAGAGTCGGCTTCGGTAGTAAAATCGGTATCATTCTCGCAACAGCAGGGTCTGCTGTGGGATTAGGTAATATTTGGCGATTCCCAACTATGGCGGGACAGGATGGTGGTTCTGCTTTCATAATCCTTTATCTCGTATGCACCCTGATGCTCGGCATACCGGGTATGATAGCAGAGTTCATAGTTGGTCGTCATGGTGCTTCCAATGCCCTTCGTGCCTACTCGCACATCACAGGCCTGAAGTGGTGGGGCTTCGTAGGGGCAATGGGTGTGCTGTGCTCTTCCATGATTCTCGGCTTCTATTCCGTCGTTGCGGGATGGTGTGTGTATTACCTCTTTGCAAGCATAGCAGGACAAGTGCTTGGCGATGCACAGTATGTTAGCGATTTCTTCACAAACCTATGCTCCGACCCGATGAAACCGGCAATTATGTCGGTTGTATTCATCGTTCTAACGCATCTTGTGGTGGTACGTGGAGTGAAAGGGGGAATAGAGAAGGCAGCCAATATACTCATGCCGATGCTCTTCGTGCTGCTCATCATCCTCGTCATTGCAAGCTGCACACTACCCGGAGCAATGAAGGGTGTGGAGTTTCTTCTGAAGCCCGATTTCTCGAAGGTGACAAGTAGGGTGGTGCTCGATGCTATGGGACAGGCATTCTTCTCCCTGAGTCTCGGAACAGCTTGTCTCTGCACCTATGCAAGCTACTTCACACGTCAGACAAATCTCGTAAGCTCTGCTGCACAGATAGCATTTATTGATATATTCATTGCCGTACTCTCAGGTCTGATGATATTCCCGGCAGCTTTCTCTGTTGGTGTCAATCCTGATAGCGGTCCTTCTCTCATTTTCATCACCTTGCCGAATGTGTTTCAACAGGCATTCGGGAGCATGCCGATAGTGGGTTACATCATCGGAATTCTCTTCTATGCACTCCTTGCCCTTGCTGCCCTCACATCCACAATCTCCATGCACGAGATTGGTACGGCATTCCTTTCTGAAGAGGTGCGCATGACACGTAAGCAAGGCTCAATAGCAATCACCATCCTATGCAGTATCTTCGGTGTTCTCTGCTCATGGTCACTCGGTGCTATGCCAGAGTTAGCCGTGGCAGGAAAGAGCCTCTTCGACTGCTTCGACTTCCTTACCGGACAGATAATGCTTCCTATAGGTGGATTCCTTACTGCAATGATTGTAGGTTGGATAGTTCCGGTGAACGTTATCCGCGATGAATTCACGAATTATGACACGGTTTGTACCAACCTCTTCCCCCTGTTCATCTGGACAATACGAATTATCTGCCCTGTAGGAATAGTGATTATTTTCCTGAATCAATTTGGGGTGATCTAATTTACTATTTGACTATTGACTATTTACTATTTATTTACTATTGGATGATGTACTATTTTCTTCCCCACATAGCAGAATAATAAATAGTAAATATTTAATAGAAAAATAGTACATAAATAGTAAATAGTAAATCTGTAAATAGTAAATATAAAACGATGTCTCGATTCAGTAAATCCGACAAAGATGCCATAATCATACTGCTTGTCGTCATCATCATTTGTTTGGCGGCATTACCGTTATTAAGGAGTTCGGAAGACAAAGTGAAGTCTCCTGACAAGTCGGAGTATGCCAATAAGCCAAGACAATACACACGCAAACAGCAGCCATACTATAAAGTTCCGGAAAAGCAATACGAACTCTTCAATTTCGACCCAAATACCGCTGACAGCACCGAATTACTCCGTCTCGGCTTGCAGCCCTGGCAGGTGCGCAACATATACAAATACCGCGCAGCAGGTGGCCGATATAACAAACCAACCGACTTTGCACGTCTCTATGGTCTTACCCTGAAGCAATACAAGCGCTTGGAGCCTTATATCAAGATAGAGAAAGAGGTAATGGCAGCTGATGTGTATAAAAAATCTGACGATGAAAAGCCGATAAAGAAAGATACAACTCTTATTGCCTATCCTGTCAAGATAAGTGAAGGAGAGCATATCAATATAAACATCGCAGATACTAACGAACTTAAGCGAATACCCGGCATAGGCTCATACTATGCAAGGCGAATCGTTTCATTCCGACAGCGATTAGGCGGAATAGCCAACGTACACCAACTGTTGGAGATACAGGGTTTCCCAGAATCATCGCTGAAATATATGAGCGTAGGTGAATCCGCCAATAACCGAAACCTACCGCCCATCACCCGAATCAGAATCAACCATCTGGATGTAAACGCCCTCTCCCGCCACCCTTACATCAGATACATACAGGCGAAGGAGATTATGAATCATCGCCGTCTTCGCGGTCCAATAAAAAAAGCAGACGACCTTCGCCGCCTGCCTTCATTTACCGATAAAGAGGTTGAGAGGTTAAAGCCGTATATAGACTTTGAACCATAACCTACGGCCCCCCTCCAACTGACACATACTCCGATGTTATCAACATCGGACTTCCCCCGAGGGGGAGAGTTCTTAGATAGTACTAAGCCTCAAAGGATAGCTTTGATATATAAACTCCCCTCCCCGCTCGGGGGAAGGGAGTTTATTTTTATTGTTCGCTATATTGTTTCAAACGAAAACGCCTTTCGCAGAAAAGTGTAACTACTCCCCCTGGAGGGGGTGAGGGGGGTGGAGCCTTCCCTTGGGGAAGGACGGGTTAGGCTGTAGGGGGGCTCCTTATATCTCCTTAAACACCTCCTCAATCATCACGAGCATACCATTGATATGCTGGAGGAGAGCGTTCTTTGTCTTAGGAGTGATGATTGTAGGCTCTTCCACGTAGCTGTTTCTGAGGTTTGCGTAAGCCTCCTCGAAGTTAGCGAATGGCACTACGCCGTCAGGGTTAGAGTGGATGAGCTTCAGACGATATTTAGGCATCCAGCCCTTGCAGAGATTCTGACGATCCATAACCATAAGCAGACGGTCAAGGTGTTCTGGATGTGCGTTGAGATAGTTGAAGTTAAGAATCTGGTCAAGAGAAGCACCATTCCACTTTATAATCATATCGGCAACATTCTCCTTATTCTGACGGATAGCCTGTGGCACACCAGTCTTCAAAGCCCATGCTGTGAAGAAATCCTCATAGTTGATACCTGCCATGTCAGCAGGATAGCTGTTGAACATACTGTTGATAACAGTAGGGATAACAGAACCCAGTGCCATGTCCTTACCATTTTCAAGGTCGCTGAGATATGTCTCGAAGGTAAGACGAAGATCGTAAGGACCGTCACCGCAATACACCTTCTGCAAGTGCAAGCGACTCTGGGTATAGGCATCAAGCTGCTGAACCCTTCTCAGGGAAGCCAATGAAACGGCACCACCCTGTGAATAACCAAGGATATAGGTCTTGTAGTTGCTGTCAAGAGACAGCTTCTTCTGCTTAGCATAGTCAAGAAGAGTGAGAAGAGCATCCACACTTGTACGGCCATGAACCTCAGAATTAAGGTAGAGGTCAGGATGGTTAGAAGAAGAACCAAGACCGATGTAATCAGGAAGAATACACAGAGAACCAGTAGCCGCCATCACAGACTCAACAGAAGTATAGTTAGAAGGAATCATCATAGCACCAATCTGAGTGCCGTGGTTGATAAGCATCACATTCTTGATCTTCTTGAAGAGAGGGTAAACGATGAGTGCAGAGGCAGTAACAGGCTTGTTAGCCTCGTCGAGAGTCTGGTAGGTCACATGAACAGTCTTGTAGATAGCTGGCACAAGACCACGTGTAGTATTCACATTCTCAAGCTTGGCAAACGACTCCTTGAAAGAGGCGTTAAGCTCAGAGAGCTGAGAAGCGTCAGCCTTGTCAGCAATACCTATAACGGCATCATTGAAGAACTGCTCTTCTGAAACCTCATTCTCATCAATTACAGAGAACTCGTGTGAAACAACTGTCTGCTGAGTTGTAGCAACAGACTCCTGCTGGATATCCTCACTTGAACAAGAAGCGAACAATCCAACCATGAAAGCGCATACGATTAATGCATTTTTCTTCATAAAACAGTTTTTATTAAGTTATATAAGATGTTTGTACTTTTTCGAGTAGTCAAATGCGATGCAAAGGTAATGCATTTTTCATACACTCTTATGTAATTTTTCGTCAATTTTCTGTATTTTTTCGTCAAAATCAGTGAAAAGGTACAATAATATTCTAATCCCCTTCATCCCCCCATAGTGTGTGTGTAAGAAATGTTTGACTATTTGACCTAAAAACAGAAGCGAAGTTAATATACACTTAGTTTGTACATTCCAAGACAAAAAGACGAAAGCTTCTTTGGTGTAATAGTCGGTGTAATACTTTTTGAAAAAAGTTTTCAACGCCAAGTATTACACCTTTGGCGTTTTAGCGCTCTAAACAATTGTATATCAATCTGTTTGCTTTGGTGTAATACCCTCAAAAGTATTCACCAGTATTACATCAAATCGCCCGAAAAGTGTAATACTTTCAATGGTATTACACCGCATCTAACACGCTGATAATCAATAAAAATATTACACATAACAGCAAAAGGTGTAATGCCCCTCTAAAAACTTTTTGTTTTTTTCTTTTCAAGAGATATTACACCAATTCCGAAAGACCCTTATAACATCCTTCGTTCTGCCTTCGTTGTAGCTCCGTTCCAAGTCCGTTTCAGGTCCGTTCCAAGTCCGTTCCTGGGAATGGGCGAAAAATGGGACTTACATAGGACTTACAAGGGAGGAAGAAGGGAGTTGCTTGGGAATCATATTTAACGTGAGTTCGACGAAAAAAAGGACGCACTTTGTTGTCTGTAAAAAAGCGATAGCAATTTGTGCGAAAGGAATGTCAATTATTCGTATGAAAAAGGAAACTTGGAAATTCATTCTTCAGACGTCTGCAGCTGTGCTAATAGCCATAGCGACTACCCTCGGCGTGACATTCTGTTTAGGTGTATAAAAAAATGAATCCTCCATAACGACTATGGAGGATTCATCTTTTAGGCACGCTAACTTAACTTAAACTCGAATATTTTCATCGAATTGATGTTGTGTTATGATTTTGTACTCATCATAGCGGTATGATTCTTCCTTGCTGAAACTATGCGATCCATATTAATAATCATTTTGTTGCGGGCCGTGAGGTCGAAAATCTCTTCGAATTTCTTGTATTGCTTATCGCTTAGAATCTGTTTCATCTGCTTCTTGTGGCGATCCACGATTTTGTGAGCAGATCTGAATCCCATACCTCTGCCTCTCTGTTGAGAAAGGTTTTCCATTGCATCGTTAAACTCTGCCATTGAAACCTTGACTGTCTCCATCTGGTTCTTGTCCAGTTCCAGATAGCAACTTATTCT
Source organism: uncultured Prevotellaceae bacterium (assembly GCA_900315105.1). The sequence continues at coordinate 12,655 of OMXX01000103.1, forward strand.
CTTGAAGAACACTGATGAGTCATTACTCTTTGCATTTACATTCATTGTCATTGCAAACATTACCACGATGGCGAAAACAATCTTTTTCATATCTTTTTCCTTTTTTAAATGGTTATACAATATTTTGTTTCTGATTTCTGATGCAAAGGTATGAAGAAATGGGCTATACTCAAAATATCTTTCGACGTTTACCCCCATGTCTTTCGACATTTCCCCAATGGCATACTATATTTCCTCCTCGAAAACGACTTTAACTGACTATCAATGCGTTAGCACCGGATGTTGCACACATGTCGCAAAAACGGAAATAACCATTGATAATCAACATGTTAACATTCTTGCTACATTTTCTTGATTTGGATTGATTATGGAATGCGGAAATGCTCCTGTCATTACTAAAATATGCCAATACTGGCAACTTTTAGTCGTGAGGCTTGTCTTGGTCGCATTAAATATCTGTCACTATTGGCACTTTCTTATTCAGGAATACCTGTAAAAGAGCTCCATTGTCTCTTTCTTTGGCAAATTACAAGCAAATTAAACTTGTTTATAATTATCACTGATTATCAGCACATTAGACATGTTTGTATCCGTATTTTGATTGTTTCAGCAAGTTGCCAGCAAATTACCAGCAAATTAAATTATGCTCGAAGAGGAATGTGATTACGTTGTCAAAATGACTTATTTGTGCAAGTAACGACGCCAAATACTTGATGAAATCATCAAATTTTCACCATAAACAATAAAAAATAAGTGTATTCTACCGAATTATGAATAATTTTTTGTATCTTTGCCCTCAAATAAGAGAAATCTATCATGGCAAAATTAAATCGGATAAGAATCGTTCTAGCAGAACACGACCTGAACAACAAATGGTTGGCGGATAAGCTTGGAAAGGATCAGGCAACTATTTCCAAATGGGTCACCAATACCACCCAGCCAAGCCTTGAAGCACTTATAGCAATAGCCAATGCGCTTGAAGTGCCTGTACAGGAGTTGGTGAGACAAGAAGAATTCAATCAAGAGAAATAAGCCAAAACGATGACAATAGAAGAAATACAGGCTCGCAAAGAATGCCAGACATTCGATTGTAAGAGCATTCAGATTGACCCCAAGGCATTAGCAATACCTATTGTGGCTATGGCTAATGCCGATGGTGGTGTGCTTGCCATTGGCGTTTCTGACAAGACTCGCAGAATAGAAGGGATTAATGGAAACGAGGAACGGCTCAATGAGTTGCTTCGCGTCCCTTTTGATTTCTGCAATCCGTCTGTAAAAGTTAGGTGCGAGTATTTTCCTTGTACGGATTATAGTGGTAAGGAGAATCGCATTCTTCTGATGCACATTCCTGCAAGCGGACAACTTCATACCAATCAGGCGGACGAATGTTTCATGCGTGTTGGCGACAAGAGCAAGAAACTCAACTTTGACGAACGCATGCAACTCCTCTATGATAAGGGCGAACGATATTACGAAGACAAGGATGTTTATGGTGCTACCATCGATGATATTGACATGACTCTTGTCAATGATTATATTAGTGTCATCGGCTATGGGAAGTCTGGCATGGAGTATCTGCGAGAGAATAATGATTTCGTTATAGAGGCAGATGGGCAGCAGAAAGTAAGTACTGCATGCATCCTTCTCTTTGGCAAGAATCCACAGCGTTTCTTCCCTCGTGCCCGCACTCGCTTCATCCGTTATGAAGGAAAAGAGGAGAAAGTGGGCAGAGACATGAATGTTATCAAGGATGTGACATTCGAGGGTGCGATACTTCAGCAGGTTCGAAGCACTATCAGCTATTTGGAAACGCAAGTCAGTGAACACTCATTCCTCGGAGAGCATGGTGTTTTCGTTACTCGTCGCAACTACTCAAAGTACGCCATACAAGAGATGGTTGTCAATAGTTGCTGTCACAGAGCCTACAACATCAAAGGCACCGAGATACAGATAAAAATGTTCGATGATCGCCTTGTCTTTGAGACTCCAGGAGATTTGCCTGGGCTAGTGAGACCAGACAACATACGTCATACCCACTTTTCTCGTAATCCCAAGATCGCCCAATACCTAAAGGCATACAAGTATGTCAAGGAGTTTGGCGAGGGTATTGACCGTATCTGTAGCGAGTTGGAAACAAAAGGTTGTGCTATCCCATCATTCCATGTCGATGCATTCATCCTGAAGGCAACATTGATGGCAGAGTGGACATCCGAAAAAGAGTTTGACCGTTCAAGTACCGTCCAAGTACCGCCCAAGAATGATGATACGATAAATCATCAAGTAAATATCACGAAACTATCTGATAGACAGCGTAGAATCTATGATACAATAAAGAATGGTACGATAAATGGTACGATAAATGGTACGATAAATGATACGATAAATGATACGATAAATGCCAAAGTGTTATCTGAAGCTTTAGGCACAAGTGTCATAACCATCAAACGAGACCTCTATGTCCTTCGTGACATGAATCTCATTCGGTATGTGGGCAGTAATAAAACGGGGCATTGGGAGATTGTTGATAACCAATAATGGCAGACATCATTCCTGCCTTTGAGAAAATAGAAATGAAGTTGAATAATATAACGGCAAAATAATAATATGCCAAAGAAAAAATATACATTTATAGATTTATTTGCAGGATGTGGTGGGCTCTCTGAAGGTTTCTATCGAGTAGGATTCAAGGCGCTTGCCCATGTTGAGATAAACCATTGGGCATGTGAGACGTTGCGTACTCGTATGCGTTATTATGGATACTCCAACATTGATAAAGGTGTTATTGAACACGACATTACTGCGGATGATATCATAGATAGAATTGAACAAGCAACCAGTGGCACCTCTCCTGACATCATTATTGGCGGTCCTCCATGCCAAGCATATTCAACAGCAGGAAGAGTACGTGATGGTAAAGGCATGTCGCAAGACCCTCGTAATTTTCTTTTTGAAAGTTACGTGCGCATTCTTGATCATTATCGTCCCAAATTCTTCGTTTTTGAAAATGTAACAGGCATTTTGTCTGCCAAGGTCAATGGAAAGCTAATTTTTCCCCAAGTTCTTAAAGCGTTGGGACGAGAATACAAGTTGGTTGATGATCCTAATATACTTCTTCATAACACTGCAAATTATGGAGTTCCTCAAATTAGAAAAAGAATCATTATCATGGGAGTCCGTAAAGATATAGAGGATAAAGATGCTATTGATTTGTACAAAGACGTTAAAAAAACGAATTATGATCCAGATATGCCCAAAGAGGTGCGTAAAGGATTAAAACGCTTTGTTGATGTAAAAGAAGCAATTGGCGATTTGCCCCCAGTTGCCCCAGGGCAAGATGGCTCGACTATAAGCTTCAACTACCCTTGCGATAATGAATTTCTCAGAAGAATAGGTTCTGCAGGCGTACATCCATTGATGGATCACATTGCTCGCAATCATAATGCTAAAGACAGAGAGCGTTTTAAGGTTATGATAGACAATAACTGGTCATTTGGAGAGATGCGTAAAGCAAGACCAGACTTGGAGCACGAACATGCAAGAGTTTTTGATAACAGCTATGTTGTTCAATGGTGGAACCTCCCATCAAAGACAATTCTTGCACATATTCATAAAGATGGATTTCAATTTATCCACCCTGATGGAGCGCAACTACGCTCCTTCACTGTAAGAGAGGCCGCAAGAATACAGTCCTTCCCTGATGATTTTGTCTTCGAGGGTTCTCGGGGAGAGAAGTATAAACAGATTGGTAATGCCGTTCCTGTTTTGTTTGCAGAAGCTTTGGCAAAGTCCCTAAAGAAAAATTTAGATGATTTAAAAAATGATATTTGAATCTGTTAATAATATAACGAGCAAGGATGAGTTTCTTGAAAAAATACTCATTTACATACGTTTAGTTGAGGTTTTTGCTGAACGTAATAAGTTTGTTATCCCTACAAATATTGTATTGAACTCGGCTCTTGAAAAAGAGTTGATCAATATTGGCGTAATTGGCAAATCTGAAGAAATCAATGAACTTAATAAGGTTCTGAAGAAGGATTATTCTCGATTTATCGATTGTGTACATTTCTATTTATGTCATAAAAAAGAAATGGGCACGCTGTTGGATAAGCTAAGTAATGAAAAAAGAAGGAAATTACAAGAGAAAGAAAAACAAAACTCAAAGCCAACTTTTGTCGATTTCTTTGCAGGAGCAGGCGGTCTAAGCTGTGGATTTGTCCAAGCTGGTTTTAAGGTTGTATTTGCCAACGACTTTGAAGATGTATGTGTACGCACATATCGATTCAATCACCCAGAGCTACCCGCCAATAAGGTATTGAAAGGTGATATACGCCAGATTGTTGATAATATTAGGGATTACGTAACTGAGCCTATTGATATGGTGGTTGGTGGACCACCATGCCAAGGTTTTAGTTCGGCTAATCAGCAACGTATTATTGATGATCCTAGAAATGAGTTGTATAAGTATTTTATCAAAGCCATTAAGCAGCTTCTCCCCAAATTTGTAGTCATGGAGAATGTTAAAGGAATGCTTTCTGTTGCAGGGCAAGTCGTTGAGGATTACAATAATATCAAAGTTGAGCGAAATGGTACTACCTACAGTTACAATGTAGCATACAAACTGTTGAATTCTGCTGATTTTTCAGTTGCTCAAAGCCGAGAACGGCTTATATATATCGCAATTAGGACTGATGTTTCTGAGTCAAAAAATATCACACCAGAGGGCATTTTTGAACAGATAGAAGAGGCAAACAAAGGGAAGAAAACTTATGTTTTAAAAGATGCTTTAGACTATATAAAGCCTCTCGATGCTCCACGCGTAAAAAACATGAACGAGGTTGATGACGAAAAGACGGGAAAGAAGATAGATGTCAATAATTACTTAGGTAATGAAAATGACTATCTCAAGTTAATTAATGGAAATAGAGAAATACCTTTCCTCTATAACCACAAAGCTCGCTTTGTAAATGACATCAATTACGATATTTATCGACTTTTAAATCAAGGTGATGATGCATCAGATCCTAAGATTGCTGATATTATGCCATACACCAATCGCCTCCATTGTTTTAAAGATAAATACTATAAATTAAGGGCAGATTATCCGTCAAGAACAATCACTGCTCATTTACGCATGGATTGCCATTCTCATATACATCCATTCCAGATAAGAGCATTAACCCCACGTGAGGCTGCACGTTGCCAGTCTTTTCCAGATGATTACATGTTCTTAGGTGCTTATTTGAAAACGTATATGCAAATTGGCAATGCGGTTCCATGTATTATGGCCAAAGGAATAGCGTCAATAATCAAGAAATACATATAATTATGAGTAACACGAAATTAATTCAGTACACTCACCGTCCTAATATGACAGAATTGGGTATGGGAAATACGCATGAAACATACATGCTTATTAATACAAATACTGATTTGTCTGGAATCTTTCCACCTTCAATAGAAGTGAAGGTGAGAGATGCAGTATCTGGCAAGCATTACTCCTTAAAATCTTCTGATGGAAGAGAATTTCGTGTAAACCAGATGGGAGATTTGTATCGTGATTATAATGTTCATCCGGGAGATGAAATTGTTATTACTAAAATCGAGAATGAGAACACATCAGATCTTTGCGTAAATGTCATACAATATCAACGTGTAGTTTTGTTGGTGAATTCCAACGGTACGGAAATTGTAAATATTGACCGATTAAATAGCTACAATCTTGATAATGGGATATACCAAATTAATGTTTCTGATAGGGGAAAACAAAACATTCTTAAGATTTCATTTAGGGAGTCAAGAAAAAAGAGATCGGATTCTCCCAATACAACAGATTTCTATACTGCACAAATAGATGGGCAACCTCTTGCAAATGGAACTTATTATTTGACACTTGGAGGCTCCTCTTCTCTTGCGATGCTTCCCAAGAGCGAATACAATGTTGTGCAATTTGATAATGTTGTGTTCAATACTTTATTAAATAGCAAAAAGAATAACTTTGAGAGTAAGCTTGAAGACAATTGTTATGCATTCTTTACTGCCGCAATCAAGTCGAAGCCGTTCTTGCTTCTTGCAGGTATTTCTGGTACAGGTAAGAGCCGCATAGTACGAGAATTTGCATTCAAGTCATGCCCAGAATATTTGCAAGATAAGGACGGTACAACTCCAGGTAACTACTGCATGATAGAGGTGAAACCGAATTGGCATGACTCAACCGAATTGTTGGGCTACTATAGCCGTCTCGGAAATAAACCCGGTTATCAGTTTACGAAGTTCGTTAAATTCTTGGTGAAGGCTAAGATGTACCCTGATGTGCCATTCTTTGTTTGTTTGGATGAAATGAATTTGGCTCCTGTGGAACAATACTTTGCTGAGATTCTAAGTATATTAGAAACACGTAAAGTGGTAATAGGAGAAGATGGCAACAAGACCATAAAGACAGAAGCCATCATCGATGCAGAACATTTTAAGGCTCTCGGGAAGATAGGTGGTTTTGCACCGAACTTTACAGATCGTGACATCTACATGAAACTGTACGACATAGATACAGAAAGTGATATCGATGAAGCGGTAGGCAAACGTACTGACCTAAAAACAGAAGGTCTAACCCTTCCTGACAATGTTGTAATCATTGGTACAGTCAATATGGATGATACCACGCATCAGTTCTCCCGTAAGGTGATTGACCGTGCCATGACTATAGAAATGAATGGAGGCAATCTGCGCACAATGTTCGGTGGCAGCAAGAACTTGGAGTATCTTCCTGATGAAAAGCAAAAGGAATGGCAAAATGCATTTATTCGTAGATATGTAACAGCTGACGAGGTTCTGGAGGCACATTCAGATGTTGCAAAAGAATTAGTAGAAAAACTTCCTGCACAGTTGGAGGAAATCAACAAGGCGTTGAAAGGAACTCCTTTTGAGGTTAGTTATCGCGTGCTGAACGAACTGACTATTATGGTTGGTGTGATGCTCGATGAAGGTATGGATTTAGATGATGCCATCGCACAATCTGTAAATAACATTCTGTTGATGAAGATTCTACCACGCATTGAGGGCGATGCAGAAATGTTTGCATTGTCAAGAGAATACAAGACAAAAGTTGGTGTAACGTATGATAACCGATTGGAATGGTTGAAAAATATTGCGCCAGACATCAAGGAACCATTGACTGATGCTGAATCTGATAATAACGATACAGAAGAAAAGGCAGAAGCTGTCAAAGAGCACCAACCTACTGCAAAAGATAAGATACAAGAAATGATTGACCGACTGAATAATCAGGAGTTCACTCGTTTCTGGCCATAATTGTATAGAAAGGATATATGCAGACAGAGGTTTTAAGATTCATTCATCCCGACTATGAGGTGATTGTCCGCACGCAAGACATTAGCTATTCGTGGGAACGCTTCAAGGGACGCATCAATTATTCAAGGAGAGACAATCCTAATATTGATGCGCCAGAGGCTTATTGTCGTTACACCTCAAAAGATGAATGTGAACTTTGCCTATACAGTCCTATAATAGGGAAGAAAACCGATGAGGAAGAGGAAACAAGACTTGATGCAGGCAAGGTGTGGGATAACGTGTGGCCTGTCATCTTTGAAACCTGCAAATATCAAGTCCGTTTACTATTCCATGGTGTTGATAAGGACTCCGTCCCAGAAATCCGACATGTACGAAAAGACATAGAGGATAGCTTCTTTGTTGATGAAGAGTTGAATGGAAGGGAAGAAAAATCCCTCACGGGAGAGTTAGACTTCTTGAATGAGCCAGGAGTGTTCAAACTAGATTTCTCCTATCAGAAGAATGGTGTCCGTAAAGACAGCTATGTTACGTTTGATGTGGTATCGCCCAAACTCGACACAAAGAACGATTATAAGTCGCTATTGCGAGAGGTTAACGAGGAGTATGAAAACGTAATATATCGCTATCTGAGCATCACTCTTCAGCAATTCAGTAGAGGACGAATCAATACCGATGCTACATGGATGGCTGCATTCCAAAGCGTTGTTGATGATTACGTGAAGAACGTTAACCGTGTAATTCAGAATCCACATTCACAGATTGTGAACTTCCGTACATCACGAAAAGCAGAACAAATCAAGTTCTGGACTCCTGCCATGGAAGAACGCTATGGCGAAGTGGAGAAGGAAGGGAAACTAGAAGAGTATTACTTTGGCTATAATGAAGTGCGTTCTACTCACGACACGATGGAGAACCGTTTCGTGAAATATACTCTTCAAAGCATTGGACGACGACTTTCTTCTGTAATAACCACCGTACTCAGCTCATCACAAGAAGAACTCTCAGAACGTCATCGCAAGATGTGGACAGACTATCAAGATTCTTTGAGAAGACTGTCAAAACACCCCTTTTTCAAAACAGTAGGTCGCTTCGATGGAATGAAACAAGAAAGCCTTGTGCTGCAAAATCGACTGGGGTATCAGCAAATATATAAGGACTGGTTGAAACTGAAACGAGGGATTGACTTGTATAATGGAGCTGCGAACATTGGTACCCTACAGATATGGGAAATCTATGAGCTTTGGTGTTTTATCAAGATGAAGAAGCTTGTGGCCGATGCTATGGGCATTGATCATAATAAGCCTTCGCATGAACAACTGATAACAGAGCCAAAAGGAACGCTACTCAATCCATTTACAAATTCTTCGTTGGAACATATTGTAGAATATCGTTATCCAGTAGCAGAGGATGATGATACGGAAGAACGCAAGGCACAACTTGCTGCACATGAGGGTGACGTGGTTACCCTTCATTACCAGCATACGTTTAACCGCACAAGTGGTAAAGAAGAGTATGGCATGGGCATCAATACTGCAACAACAGAGCAACGTCCAGACATTGTACTTAATATTCGCAAGGCATCGGGCGAAGTTGTCTTGACCTATCTGTATGATGCGAAGTATCGTGTCATCAACGACAAGAAGCTTGACAAAGACTTTGAGGAACAAGATATTGTCGAAATTGCAGATTTGCCAGGAGGAGATTATCCGCCAACGGATGCAATCAATCAGATGCACCGCTACCGTGATGCTATTTATTATAGTAAAGAGCATGAACCATATCGCTCTAAGGAAATAATTGGTGGCTACATTCTTTTCCCTGGTCGTGGTAGCGACGAATACGTCAAAAAACGTTACTATAGTGCGAGTGTAGAGAGTGTGAATATCGGAGCATTCCCTTTGCTGCCAAATAGTGACTCCTTACTGAGAGCGCATTTGGATGATATCTTGATGAAATATACGGCTGCAGATACTCATGTAGCTAAAGCCAAGCCACAACGCACATTGGCATACGTTACTGAAGAAGAAAAGGCAGGAATGTTGCCTGATGATTTGGTAATGGTTGCTGTTGCCGGCAGCGAAGAGAAACGTCAATGGACATTTGACAATCTTTGGTATAACATACCTTTGGAAAAAATTGCCGATTCTCCATGGAACCAAGCGAAGTATCTTCTCTTGTATGTAAAAGGAGAGAAATTCGTGGGCAATCTCTGTAAGATTGTCCGTACAAAGCATGATGTATGGACAAAGGAAAAGTTGGTAGAAGGGAACTATCCTGATGCTCCCAGTCATTCAGCCTACTTCATGATTCGAATAAGAAAGCCAAGTGATACTGATGCTGACTTGCAAAAGTTGCAATTCAATGTAAAAGACATCTCCAATAAGTATTGGGGCAATGAACGCATGGCATTTATGCTTGTCAAGTTGAATAGCTTGGAGAATGTTGTTGATAGAGTGTAAATGAAATCTTATATTTAAATGGATAAAATATACTTATATAAAACTGCAAACAAATCAGTTGCCTACGATGAGGAGCATTGGTATATTGACAATATTCCTCAACAACAAAATGACGGGGATGGCATTTCCCAGTTTAAGGAGTATGCTGTTTCTGAGGCATATCGTTTAATTGCTAGTGATATTAGTAAATATACTTGTCATTTTAAAAATGTCGCAGTTCTAACAGCGGCTGGCACTTCTATGGAGAATGGAGAGCATCGTGGTAAAACTCGTACTGAATTATGGGAAAGTTATGAAGAAGAAATAAATGCAATTAGCTCCGTATTAACTAATAATGATGGTACTTTAAAAGAAAAATGTCTGTCAATAGTTGAATCTAAAAATATTGAAGAATTTTTATCATTCACAATTTTGTATGAGAAGTTAAATGGGGAAATTAAGGATGCGGAAGACAATTCTTTAAGATGTAAATTAGAAAAAAAAATAGCTGATGCTTGTAGATTGACATTAGACGAGAATAATAGACATCATCAAGATTTTATTAGAAAGCTAACAGCACGTAAGCCTACAGAACCACGTGTTCAGCTATATACAACGAATTATGACACATTGTTTGAGCAAGCAGCCCAAAGAATGAATGATGGTTTTTCATTCTCTTATCCACGTATATTTAATGGAATTAACTTTGATCATGATGTTGTATATAGAGAACGTACAAGAATAAAAAACGAAGAAAGTTTCGTTCCTAATGTTATACAACTTTTCAAGCTGCATGGGAGTATCGATTGGGAAAAACTTGATGGTAAAATTTATCAGAAAGAAACGACAGACCATCCATGTATTATATACCCAGCAAGTGAGAAATATGAAAGCAGTTATGAACAACCATATTTTGAAATGATGGCACATTTACAGAGTACCCTTAGAAAAGAAGGAACTCTGTTGATAGTAGCTGGTTTTGGATTTCAAGATAAGCATATCCAAAATGTAATCAAAGAAGCAGTACTTCAAAATCCGAATTTCCACTTACTTGTTGTATGTTATGGAAAGAAGAATTTCTCAGAAAATGGAGAAGCAGCGAAATGGGATGATAGTGGTATTACACATGAATTAGTTCCAGACTTCATTTCTGAAGATGGAAATGTGGCTCAAAATGTAACAGTTCTTTTTTCAAAGTTCAAAACCTTTGTTGAGAATTATCCATACAATAGCTCTTATGAAATAGATAATCAGAATAACAATGAAGCCATTTGATCATAACAAGTTTGTTGGATATGTTTGTGAAGTCACCCCACAATATGTTCGTTTGCAGATTCCTTCTGCAAAGCTTTTGCGTACATTCTATTTTAATGGAGAAATTTTCTTAGGTGGTTCTGTTGGAAGTTTTGTGGTTATAGAAGGACAAGAATATGGCTTCTTAGGAAGAGTGTTTGAGTTGAATCTTCCACAAGGTGAAAGAACAGAAATAACGGACAAAAGTATAAATGAAGAAGAAACGCAGTTCCATCCTATTGCAAAGATAGAATTGCTTGCTCTTTTTGATATATACAAACCTGAGACTATAACCAAAACTGTTTCTCGTTATCCATCAGTAGGTTCAAAAGCCTTTTCGTGTTCAGACGAACAAATTGGTGCATATATTTCTGCTTTCGGTGTAAAAAAAGACGAAAAGGATGTTCCTTTTGCTCCCTTCGGGAAATTAACATCCAACAACGCTTTATGCAATATTTCTCTTAATTCTCTTTTTGGTCGCCATTGTGCTGTATTGGGAACGACTGGAGGTGGAAAAAGTTGGACTGTCGCAAAACTTATAGAACTTGCATCAGAATATACAGAAAACAAGTGTATTCTGATTGATGCTACGGGAGAATACTGTAATATTAATAATATACAAAACATAGAATTAGGAACAGGAGACTACATTTTTGATTATACAAATCTGTCTATCGATGAATTGTACTATTTGCTACATCCATCTTCAAAAACACAAGTGCCAAAACTGATGGAAGCTATAAGATCTTTAAAAATGTCAAAACTTGACACAAATTCAGAATTGGCTTCATATTATAAACAAGATTTACAAGGAAATTCTATTGTAGGTAATATCTACAAATCAAAAAAAGCAAAGCGACCATTTGAAGTCTTTTATTACAATCATATTGTGGATATAGAAGACAAATCATGTAATTTCGATTTTAATCTTCTTGCAGCGCAGATTACAAATGAATGTATTTGGGATTCTGATAGAAATAATTCTTCATTGTGGGGAGACAGAAACGAAACAGATGTTTCCAATTGTATCAGCTTAATATCTCGCATAAATAATGTGATGTCGACATCCGAATATAATAAGATTTTTGGTTTTAGAAAAGATACCATTCCAAATGCGAAAGATTTGCGAGAAGGCATACATAACTTTATTCAAGATAAGAACCATAGTATTCTTCGATTAGATTTTTCAAAAGTAAGTTTTGATTATCAAGTAAGAGAAATATTGGTAAATGCAATAGGAAACCATTTGTTGAGTGAAGCAAGAAAAGGACTTTATAAAGATAGTCCGATAATTGTTTTCATAGACGAAGCTCATCAGTTTTTAAATAAAAGTATTGCAGACGAATATTTTTCTGCGAAACCTCTTGATGCATTTGAGCAGATTTCAAAAGAAGCACGTAAGTATGGACTTTTTTTGTGTATAGCTACACAAATGCCACGAGATATTCCATTAGGTACACTGAGCCAAATGGGCACATTTGTTGTTCATAGATTGATAAATGAACAAGATAAAAAGGCTGTCGAGAATGCTGCTTCGGCTGCGAATAGAAATAGTCTTTCATTTTTGCCGATTCTTGGAGAAGGGGAAGCTCTTCTTGTTGGAGTTGATTTTCCAATGCCATTAACGATAAAAATCGATGCTCCCAAAAGGGCTCCAGATTCCCAAACACCGAAGTTAAAGCAGAAAGACAAGCTTATATAAATTGAAAATTGCTGTTTTGTGTCTTGTTGCATTCATATAATAATAGATAAAGAAACAATTTATGGCAAAGCGTAAAGAAATACGAAATAGTACAGCAGAGTTCCTAATCTTTCAGATAGAAGGAAAGGAGCGAGGTGTAGAGGTCTATTATAAGGATAAGACTGTCTGGTGCACACAAAAAGCTATGAGTATGCTATTTGACTGCTCAACGGACAACATCGGACTTCATCTGAAAAATATTTTTACATCAGGAGAATTGAATAAAGATTCAGTTACCGAGAAAATCTCGGCAACTGCTTCTGATGGTAAAAACTATATGACGCAGTTCTACAATCTCGATGCCGTCATCAGCGTAGGTTATCGTGTGAATAGTATTCGTGCTACTCAGTTCCGTCAATGGGCAACGAGCGTATTGAGAGAGTTCGCTATACGTGGATATGTTTTGGATAAGAAGAGAATGGAAAACGGCTCGTTCCTTGGCGAAGATTATTTTGAACATCTGTTAGCCGAAATACGAGAGATTCGTCTCTCTGAGCGACGATTCTATCAGAAACTGACAGATATCTACGCTACAGCCGTTGACTATAATCGGGATGCACCGACTACTCGATTATTCTTCAAGATGATGCAGAACAAGATGCATTTTGCTGTTCACGGACGAACTGCTGCAGAACTGATTGTTGAACGAGCCAACGCAGAGCAGGTACATATGGGACTTACTTCGTGGGAAAATGCACCAAATGGTAAAATTGTAAAAACGGATGTAGTGATTGCCAAAAACTATCTCAAAGAAGCAGAACTGGCCGATATGGGACAATTGGTGAATGGTGTGCTTGAATTGGCGGAAAGAATGGCCAAACGTCATATTCCAATGACAATGGAGGATTGGGCGAAACAGATAGACACCATTTTGGCTGCTGGTGGTAACGAAGTTCTACAAACGGCTGGGCAAGTGACTGCCGAACAAGCAAAAGAACATGCTGAAACGGAATTTGAAAAATACCGCATCATACAAGACCGACTGTTCCAAAGCGATTTTGACAGATATATGGATGCTCTTCCTTTTGAAGAAGATCCTAAAGACTGAAATACAAGAACATTTGTCCGACAATATCCGAAAAATTTCGTAAGTTCGGGCAAATAGCTCGACTTATATTATCTATAGATTGATCTCAATGAACTGATAAATAACATATAAACAATAAATTAGTTGAATTATGTCCGTTTATAATGATAAATTTAGAAAAGCGAGAAGAGATTATAGCCCGTATCTCTTCCATTTTGTTAATGGCGATGATAATGACCCGAAGGGAACAATGTATAAAATACTGAAAGAATTGAAATTGAAAAGTGAGAACGATTATATATGTTTTTCTGCATCCCCATTGACTTCTATTGGAAGATTTTTTGAAACAAAAGTGAATAGAACGGGAAAGCCAATGTATCAACCATTTGGTATAGGGTTCTCTCGGGATGTTTTAGTTCGCGATTTTGGCGCAAGAAATGTTATTTACTATGATGACACCGAAAGTGGATTGATACCAGAAGATTTGAAATGGAGGGCATTAAGATTGAATGTCGATGCATATGATTTTGAATATCTGCGAGAGTGGCGAATAAAAGGCTGTGAGTTTGATTTTAGTGAGTTCCCTAAAGAGCATTTGATTGTTGTTGCTCCCAATCTACAAATACTTAATGATTTAGTAATTGCTCATGATTATGAATTTAAACCCATAATAGACTATGTGAATGGTGATATTACACCTGATTGGGAAGAAGTTTTCAAACGAGAGTGGAAAGGCTTTACTATAGATAAGGCAGAAGATTTAATTGATGATTTTGCTTTGTCTGCAAGTACTGCAACCCAAATTATTGGCCAAGACATGTTAGATGATTTATTAACATCTACACCATTTTATCTTGGAACCGGAAAATAGAAATTTAAAACGAGTGGGGGCTATTTGGAGTTCCCACTCATTATTCCCGTATAAATATGCCTATCTGCTCTGTGTCCTTCTATGTCTACTACCAGGGTAATGCTTGGCATGGGCATAGTGCATGGCACGTCGAGCCCAATCAAGCAGGTCTTCATCTTTATCTCGCCAAGGCATATCGTTTGATGTGCCGCCACCGCCTGACACCTGGGCTACGCCAGTCGCGCCATCTATTCCGGCGATGAATACTCTCAGACCTGTGCTTAGCACATCCTTCCAACGGAAATTGTTACGGTCATCAATGAATGTGTCCTCTGCCATCGCATCTGCTTCGGGGATTTCTCGGCATATTTTGACT
>OMXX01000172.1 GCA_900315105.1 uncultured Prevotellaceae bacterium
ATATACAACTGTCGCCGTTGGGGTCTTCCACGATGGGTTTGTCAGCACTCTGATAACTGAAACGTGTACCAGGTTCAGTATCAACGCTGATAATGCGTGTAAGACAGTCGTCTTCACCGCCATTAAGTATTAAGAAGCTTAATGAGCTCTTTATGGCGTATGGAAACACACCACCATTATAAAGATAGCAACCATGATAGGTTGTTGGCATATCGTCGATAACCAAAACCAGGTTACCATCAATGCTTTCTAATATCATATTCTGGTTCTGCTCATTAATTTGTAAGACGATGTGCGTTACCTCACCACTGCGCACCTTGTCTATTACATCACTATCCACCTCTAAGGCAATAGCCACCTCGTTGCTCATTAATTTGTAAGACGATGTGCGTTACCTCACCACTGCGCACCTTGTCTATTACATCACTATCCACCTCTAAGGCAATAGCCACCTCGTTGATATCGACCTCTTTATCTTCTGACTTCATAGACGTTTTGCTATTGGATATTCTTGTTTACGATGGCAAAGATACAAATAATTATCTTATTATTCCACACTCCTTAAATAAATCATCCAAATAATTATCACTATATTTGGTTGCGTCAGTCAGTCGATGGCTGATAGCAGAATTGGCGAAGTCAAGCCTTAGCATCCTATCACCATATTTCCTTGTCATTTCAAACCGCTCAACGTTTCCTTCTGCTTCTTGTGCATACTTAGCCATCGCCTTAGCCTTGGGGATGTTATCTTCATCTTTCTTATGCGGTTCAAAGATATCCAGGAGATAGCCGCCATGCCCGTCTTTCCTGACAATGATAAAATCAGGGTAGAATGGATGCACCTTTTCATTCATCATATATGGAATACATAAAGCCCATGGCTTTCGATCCTGATTACGTAACCAACAGACAAAGTCAGGATCTTTTTCTGCTTCGATAATAACCTCCTTCTCCCAATTATTCAATGGGAATAATGCCTTTCCTTCCTGATCAACAAATAGATGTTTTCGATCCTCCCATTGTTCTTCGCCTTTAGGCAGATAAATGGTATTAGGCAGTATCCATGAATGCTCACTTACTTCTTCGCCTTCTCGTGTGTATTTGTCGTATTTACTCTTTACGTTCTCACTATATTTCGAAAGATACTTCCTGTAGTTATGCTTATATTGATAGAATGTATCCTTGGCATATTTGTCGAGTTCTGCCATGCATTCTTCTGACTGCACAAACAGTATCACCTCTACTTTGGACTTTATGGGGTCTTCTTCGTCATAGTTTTCACGAACATAACGAAGTCCTGCATTCTTTAGTTTAGAATCAGCCCTGAGAAACTCACGCTCAATGTCATAATCAGTCAATTCCAAGACTAAGTTCGAAGCATCTTTCAATTTGTTTTCTGTCAAATACTCCATCTTGCTTTCCATTAAAATGAATTGCTTGATATCGCGTACCTTATTATTATAGTCGCCCGCTGCCTTCAGTTTTTCTATGTAGTCCGATATCATCATACCAATCTGCTTAGATACTCTGACAGCAGCATCAGGGTCACAACCTTGTGTATTGGCTGCAAGATAGGCAAGATTAAACAATGAGGTCAGATAATTGTTCACCTTGAACCTATTCAGAACATATGTCTTCAACTGTAGATTATTCAACCATTCAAAGACATCTTTTTTATTCTCTGCCACATGTAGTTCTTGTTCATCGGAGCTACCTACTGCATTCTTCTTGATATTTGAAGGTATTCCTTCACCATCCTTACTACTTAGGGCATCAATGACTCTTTGAACATTCTCATTGTTGTAGTTAGGCAAAAATAGATGTACATTGTTCAACGATTCATCACCTTCAATTCTGCGATGCAATGGTGTGCGCACCATACGGCCCATCAACTGAGCGATATAAGTGTAGTCGTTAGCAGTTCTGAACGACATCATAGTCTCTGCTCTTGGACAATCCCAACCTGTAGAAAGACTCTCCTTGAAAAATACAATCCTTACCTTTTGACTTTCGTCGATTCTTGAAGGTTCCACATAAGGAACTCTCAGACCATTTATATTAATATCAGTCTTAGGTTCACCAAACGAATGAGCCACTTCAGCTTCATACAGACTTCTGCCAAGTTCTTCTTCTACAGTTTTCAGACATTCATCGAGATTCGTTTCCGAAATCTTATCCCCTTGACCGTTTTCGACCTGTATCACCATGACTGGATATACTATTGGCTCATGCTCCCTTTTGCAATAGTCTTCCCAATGCTTGCATTTCTCCATCCATTCACGAGTGGCATATTTCAAGATGGCCATGCCGCGCTGCATCTGGTTATCGCCAGGATAACTGATTTCTATTTCGTCTTTCAGTAGTCCTGAGTCTTTTACCTTTTCTGCATCAATAGTCCAAGACCGAGTAGTGGAACCAGAGTCTTTAATGAGTTCTGTAAAACGATCTACGGTGGCACTCATGCCTATCACAATGGGCATTCTGTTTAGTTCATCGTCAGGACTTCCAAAGATAAACTTCTGCATGATACTATTTGCCTGTTTCGTTTCGCTGGCTTTTGATGTACCACGATGCGCTTCATCAATAATGAAATACAGCCGATGACCTTTATTCTCGATAGTATTTTGAAGCGTCTGCCAGATTGTATAATCTCGTCCGTCACCTTTCTTGGTTAGATTACTCGACTTACTCAACTTCTGAATATTCAAGAAGTATATCTTTCCATCTTGCAATTCAGCCTTGTCGAAAGAGTCTTCACGGATTATTTCCAGACTATTGATTGGCAACTGGAATCTTGTTTCACGTTCCACCTTGTGCATGGACTGTTCATTCAGTTCTGGGTCATCCGACAGCCAGATAAAGATAGAGTCTCTTTCACTTTTGTTGTTTTCATCACCACAGAGTATTTTCTCTATCAATCCCGACATGATGATGGTCTTGCCGGCACCTGTTGGAGCTGCCAGTGTAATGATGGTATTTTCACCATCATCCTCATAGTCACGTTTTGCTTTCTTGCAGAACGAACGAAGTTTATCTAATGCCTCTATCTGAAAAGGAAAAAGTTCTGATGCTATAGCCATATTATTTCTGGTAGTTAATCGTGAAGTTCTCTAAATAGTCTTTATAAAGCTGATAGGTTTTAGCCCACTTAAATGGTGCTGCCATCTCGCGGAAACCAATCTCAGAGTCCACAACTAAGAAGATCGTCTTAATATCCTTCCTATCTTTCATCTGATCTAAGAATACGGCGTAGTTGCTTTCTTCTGTCATGATGGCCATTTTATTCTCATCCAAAATCATGAACGACGGAATACCTTTCCCTTCCAATGATGGGCACTCGCCGATAGCACCAGCCTTCATCCAGAACAATGGCAGTAATTCACGGAACTGGCGATAAGCTGCTACGGAGTTCTTGTCAAGGAAGCCTAATTTGAAGAATTTCGCGTTGGCCTTAAAGCCGTCCTGCATAGGGCTTAACACAGACTCTTCTTCTGTGATATTGCCCAACAACTCAATTATATCAGCCTTAGCCTTTTTAAACGCTTCATTGTTTCTGGTTACAATATATATATCCATCAAATGGCCTTGATCCTCTAATGCTTCCAACCATTCATCTATATAGTTGATGTCAAACAGAATTGTGCAAGGATAGTTCTCCGATACAATAAACTTAGAATCAGCTTTAACAAGACTCTGAGGCAACTTGCCCTGACAACAAAATGCTACCAATTCTTTCTTTTGAGCAATTTTCATAGAAGACGGATTATCTATCAATGTAATTTGCTTGATAGTTCTTTCCTTCTCTTTTTCTTGCTTGAGATAGGTTTGGTATGTACCATTGATAGGGTTGTTATAAACATCCACTCCTAGAATGCTACACTTGGTACGAGGCCAATTTACGTATCTTGCAATACCCCATTTATCCCATTCTTCTTGGCCCGGTTGTAATCCTGCATTCTTCAGTCTAGATTCTTCCTCAGCAGAAACCTCGTTATTTGTTACCATAATACAGCGGCGTTTGCCATTATCCTCTGCATTTAATAGATTAACTGCATGAAGTGTTGTGCCACTACCAGCGAAGAAGTCTATGATTAAAGCATTAGGTTTATTTTTCAAACACAAATATAAGGTATCTTTGACAGCATAAAGTGATTTTGGATAATCAAAACGATCAGGACCAATGATTGATTGTAACAAAGATGTTCCATATTCACTTGCGTTATGAGTAACCTGATTCCAAACAGATTTTGGCTCTACGTATTTATTTCCAACACGATTTAATATGAGAGAACCTTTTTCGTCCTTACCTATAACTTCTATCGTTCCCTTTTCAATTTCTTCCAACAAGCCTTCATTTAAATAATTGATGGCCCATCTATCTTTTTTCTTGTTATAACTGCCAAGTTTAGCCCATCCACGTTCAAGATACTTTTTAAACGTATCACTTTTACACTGCCACCTTCCTTCATCCCCATTTGTCCTTAAAGGCCATACTGCGACTAACCCTTCGGGGACATTAACAGTTTCTCTTGATAAACCAAGAGGTAAGTATTCTCCAACTTCTACTATATCTTTTGTTTGTGGATTTACATAAATGGGATAAAAGTGTTTCTCTTTTTCTTCTCGTTTTGCGGCAGATCCTCGACGAAGCATAGAAAGCCATTGTACTTTTCCGCCACCATTATTTGATGAAGCAATCTGGCCTTCCAACATATTGCAATCAGTTTTGGCTATAGAAAAACTACCATTCATAACAAAGAATATAAATTCAGAAACACGAGAGAATTGTACCTTCTGCTCTCTATTTGTTTCTCCCCTTTTACCTTTGTGGGATACTCCTTTTCTGTTTATAATACTAGTAACCATCTGAATTGTAGCATCTGGGAATAATTCTTCCAGCAGGCATCCCAATCTCAGATATTCTTTTTCATCTATTGTGACTATTAATACGGAATCCTGGGGATTAAGCAATTTTTTAGCTAGTATCAGGCGCTTCTTCATCATGCTCAACCATTTGCTATGACGGTAGCTGTCAGAGCTATCAACATAATCGTTGTTGTACTTCCAACTCTTATCGCCTGTATTGTAAGGCGGATCAATGTAGATGCAATCGACCATGCCACTATAGAGATAAACCAATAATTGCAGGGCATGATAGTTGTCTGCCTCTATCAATGTGTGCCATAAGTCGCTGTCTGGTGCATTCTTTACGGCATCCATTGGCTTCAAGTATGGATAGATGGGATCTCCAAAGAGAGCAACGGCTACAGCTTCATTCTTGTTTAACTCCACCTGCTCATGACTGTCATCTTCTCTTTCACAAAGCAGCGTTTCACCCTCTATCCGTTTTACACGGAAAAACTCTTTGAAGTAACCATCTTTACGAGCCACTAACGACTTCACCTTGATGGGCACTTCGTATAATGGGGTTGCTTCGGGCAGATGTTCTTCAAACACCAGTCCAAACTTCTTCTGTTGTTGTAAACGCGCTACCTCGTCATTGATACGACGACGCAGCTCAGGGTCACTGATTCTGTCAATCAGGTCATTAATTACCGCCATAGCCTTAACTGTTTAATGATGGGGGCATCATCAAAGTCAAGCAAGCCGAATAAGATTCAAATAACAACAGTTTCCGCCAAGCACCTGTAGAAACGAAAAGTGGACACCTTGAACCACATCTCGTTCGGAGGTACTTGGCGGAAACCTAAGAATACAGATGTAGTAGTGCCCACATTACGTGAGCATCTACTGTTACTCTGTATTCTTGTTCTTTCCACCGCCAAGTTTCCCGAACGTTATTGAATAAACAGCAAACGCTTATTTCTTTTTTACCCACAAAAGTCACACCGGCGTTCACACTTGAACATCATACCGATGATCGTTTGCAAAGGTAAGCTAATTCCATGAAATCACCAAAGAAAAATGCTGTTTTCTTTCCGAAAGTCCTAAATGATAACCTCTGGGGCCAGTCCCTATTGGGAACAAAAAAGTCTGAAAAGAAACGCTCTTTGGAGTGAAAACTGAAATAAATGGAGAAAAGTTGGAAGATAACTGAAAAATTCCTATCTTTGCAGCGTGAAAGGAACCTATATAGGGTAGGAGCCCCGTTTGAATCGGCAAGTGACCTATCAATATAGAAGCACTTTTAAACTCCGCTTCAGATGGATAGCCCCGGTTGGTCCGGCAAGCAAGGCGTAGGGAAGAAACTTTGTATATTTACCCCTTCCAACTTCTAAAATTCCAATTTGGAATCTTAGAGAATCCCATTCCTCTTTTGTTAGTTGAAACATAAAGTC
>OMXX01000101.1 GCA_900315105.1 uncultured Prevotellaceae bacterium
ATCATCGATAACTACGACGAGGAAACATAGATTTTGATAAGGGAATCAATATGGACGAGCTCGCCAAAAACATTATTATGCGGCGGGCTCTGGGGACTCAAGGGACTATCGCCGAATAGTTACTTGATATATAAGTATAGTGAATTTATCTTAAATGTACATTAAAAACTTTGGTTATAACAATAGAAATGCTACATTTGCAATATGGAAAAAAGTAGAATTAGTATAGCTTACGTTGGAGTACTTTCTCCATCCAAAGAGAATCTTACCTTTGAACTCGACAATAAATTTTGCCGAGATCTCTTTGGTCAGCCCTATGATACAGTAAACGGAATGACTCCAGAAGGGTATGTTATCAGGATTGGAAGTAGACCATTCCCTCTTGTAGTTATTAATCCCCTAAAGTTAATCATTAAGGCTGAGAGTATAGATAAGCTAACAGAATACATTTCGAAACTTTCTCTTTTATTCAAAGACTATAAGTTCATTGCCTATGGTATTAATTATGAATATGAAACAATAAATATGAAGGAGGATCCCAAGAAATGGCTTTGGGAAAAGTTCATAAAAGAGTCAATTTCAACTCCTAATGATTTTCATGTTTGTTCAGGTATAAAATTAAGTTATGGCCTTAACGAATCAGAACTTCTCAATATTGATATTGAGCCAAGAAATGGTGCAAACGGCTTATTCTTCTCTATTAATCATCATCATCAGATAGAAACTAAAGGGTTACCTTCTACGGATGAGATAAAAGATATAATAGACACTTCCTACCAATGTGTAGAAAAAGATTTCTTTAATAACTTAATGTAAGATCGTTATGGGACAAATTGTTGATACGAATAGCAATAGTAATGTGCCAATGAGAAATACAATATGTATGGCAACATTGACAGTGGCTATGGCTATGTTTTCATCAAATATTGGTGCTTCAAATGATAATTACACTTTTTTTGACACGGAAG
The DNA here is from genome assembly GCA_900315105.1 of uncultured Prevotellaceae bacterium. Next base: position 969 of record OMXX01000101.1, read on the forward strand.
CTTCTCAGGCTATTTATCCGGATACAAGGTCCGATAATATCAGAGGCATTGAAAATCAAAATATAGTGGACGTTATTTCTATCCCTGAAAAAAAGAACTATAGGGAAAGATACAAAAGAATTAGCCAGTCTGCCACTTTCAAGAGGGTATATCACAATAAATCTATAGGTGATGTTATTTCAGTAGAGAATTAATATGGAGTGGCTAGATAGTTATTCGGAGAAGATAACCCAAGGATGCATAATCGATGGTGTTGATTGGGGAATGGGAGATGACAACCCTTTGAGTATTGTGATAACGAATGCATGTGATTTTGAACATGGCAAATGTGGATATGTGAATGTTCTGGCTTTAGAGCCAGCCGAAAGCGTAATTCGAGAAACTAAAGAATTTAAAGGTCTTGTTCAGAATGCTCAACAAGACCACACATTAACAAGTAAACAATGGAAGAGTTTATCGAAATACTTAGATGATATAATCTGCAATAAGAATATCATCCGGTATTATTTTTTTGATACAGATCCTGTTATCAAAGCAGGTCTTCTTGTAGCAGATTTTCAACAAATCCGTTCTTTAGAGTATAGAGAAGAATCTCAATTTGAAATATTAGGTAAGATGAAATCTCCTTTTATTGAACAATTGATGATACACTATATTTCTTATACAGGTAGGATCCCCTCTGATAGAGTGGATGAAAACCAAAAAGAATCCTACATCAATTTGCTCTCAGGAGATTTTCATAAATGATAACCTGATTGATAAGAATACTTCTTTTCATTATAGAGAATGATATAAATATAAAGATGATAGGTCACTCTAAATAAATCGACATACGTCCAAAAATGACATATTGCATAAAGCCCTAATATCGTTACTTTACTCCTCTACTTATTATTTTCTCAGCCTAGCAGAAAACGGGATACTCGAAGAACTCTGTTTAAAGGCTTAAGGCAACAATTGGAAGTTTACTATGTAACAGTATGTATAACATAAGCATACTTCTATTTCTAAGTGGAAAAATATTTAATTAATAGACTTTAGATGAAAAAACGAATACAAATAGTCACATGGCTTGGTAATGGTAACTTTGGGACCTCTTTACAGTCTTATGCATTATACCATTTTCTAAGTATAAAAGGCTATAATTGCAGCATATTAAGTTCTTTCAATTACAAACATTTCAGCCTTAAAGGCTATTTGAAGATGATTCTTTCCGCTGTGGGCATCATGAAGATTCGCGAGAGAAGGAAAATCAGAGAAGCAGCAGATTCAAGGAAGCTCATGAAACTGAGTGAATTCTTCGAAAATAATATAAGGCAGGAAGCAGTAAGCAATCCTTGGCAATATAAGAAGCTGCTCCGTAGTACAGATGTCTTCTGTGTTGGTAGCGATCAAGTATGGAATGCTTATTTCAATTTTTCACCATTCAACTTTCTTGACTTTGCAGGGAATGTAAAACGAATCTCTTATGCTTCTAGTATGGGGACAAAAGACTTTCCCGAAAAATACAAAGAGACTATTAAGAATCTACTTCTGAAATTCGCCCATATATCTCTAAGAGAAACGACAGGTAGAGAGGCTGTTTCGAGATTAACAGGTAGAAATGACATCAAAACGGTACTGGATCCGACTTTCTTGTTAACTGCTGAAGATTGGAGCTCTGTTGCCAAACAGTCTCAGATAGAGATATCAGTACCAAAGAACTACATGCTTGTTTATCTCATTGGTAACAATGATAATTATCCTAAACAAGTACGTGAATTGCAGGAGAAAACCGGGATAGAAAACGTCATCATTATACCGGCTGTTGAGAATCCGAACTTTGAAATACAAGGCTCTATCGTTTACCGTGATGCTGCTGTTGCAGAATTTGTCAAGTTATTAAAGGATGCGACCTGGGTCTGTACGGATAGCTTCCATGCAACAGCATTGAGTATCAATTTCGGCAAGAATTTTACCGAATTCCTTAGATTCAAGGACTCTGATAAAGGCTCACAAAATAGTAGAATCTATGACGTGTTAGATACATTCAAGCTACAGAATAGATTGTATAATGAGATGCAAGAAATGTGGTCTAAGCCAATAGACTATAAAGAATCTCATGAAATATTGAATCATCTTAGGACGGATTCAACTGATTGGCTGATAAACGCAATTGAAGCATAGAAAGTAAGACTATATAAAATATACTAAAGTCATTTATGGCTTCATTAAGAAATAATTATTACGTAAGTTCCTTCTTCTGGAGTACTGTTTCAAGGGTGCTTTCAGCAATAGTGGGATTTTTCACAGTTCCATTGTTGTTAGGGCTCTATGGAAAGGCAGAGTATGGAATATTGGCACTTGCTACATCATGTAACGGCTATATGCAGTTGCTTGACCTTGGCATGAATACTGGCTCCGTTAAATTCTTCTCACAGTGGAAAGCAGAAGGAAAGATAGACTTGATTCACAGAGTATCAGGTACGAACATGACATTCTATCTGATCATATCTGCCATCAATATACTATTACTTGTCCTACTAGCAGCCTTCGGAGAGCCATTGTTTAATATTACACATGAGCAATTTATCACCCTTCGGGAATGCTTGTTGATATTAGCTGTGTTCAACGTATTTAGTTGGGAGACTACCCCTTTCCAACAACTACTACAGGCTGATAAGCAGATAGCTTTCACGATGAAGATGCAAACGTTTGGTAAACTCCTGCAATTAATATTGGTTCTGCTAACTGTGTACTTTAAGCTACGTTTGACCGTATACTTCTTCTTCCTTACAGGTATCGTTGCGATCCTACTGCTTCCCTATGCGTATAAATGTAGACATGACAAGTTGATTCTTGACCTTAAGCCAAAGACTTATTGGAAGGATTTCAAAGTAGTCATCTCGTTCAGTCTTGCATTATTTGCATTAGGCGTATTTCAAGCGACAGCTACCCAGTCAAGGCCAATCATTTTGAGTATGTTTTCAAATGATGGTGCAGGAACGGTTGCAGAGTTTAGAATTGTTGAAGTGTTCCCCTCTTTTGTTATTATGCTTAGTGGCGTTTTCAGTGGAATCTTTCTGCCGAAAGCTGCTGAAATGGTAGCAAAAAATGATAGAAAGGCTATAGAGAATTTTGCGTATAAGTGGACACGGCTAACAACTATAGTCGTAAATGTACTTTGTTTCCCTTTTATTATAGGTGCAAGTGATGCCTTAGCTGCTTATGTTGGACCCCAGTACAAGGATCTTTCTGTGTGGATGATTATTTGGATTTTGACCGTTCTATGGCAAATGCACACAACACCAGGCAATGCTCTTGTACTCTCATATGGAAAAACTAAGTTGCTTGTGATAGTGACTGCTGTCGATTGTATTATCTCAATAGCCCTTAATTGTGCATTAAGTAGATATTTGGGAGTTGGATCTGCGATTGTTGCATATTCTTTCTATGTATTAATTATTATAGGGTTGTATTATGTATCATTCTATAAGAAGCTTTTGGGGCTAAGTAGAATGAAGTTGTTTATGGACTTCTTTGTCCCTACACTCATTGCAACGGCCTCACTGCTAATATGTTATTTAATCCCATTTGATAAAATTTCATTTTGGCACAATAACAGATTCTACTATTTGACTATGCTTGGAATCAAAGCAATATGCTGGTTTATCCCTTATGTAGTCATGATTTTTGCTTTTAAGCAACTCACTTTAAAAGAAATCAAAAATGCAAGGTAAAGACATCTGCAATTATTATAAGTGTACTGGATGTTATGCATGTGCGAACGTGTGCCCCAAAAAGTGTATAACTTTAGACAAAGACAGTTATGGCGAAATACACCCCGTTGTTGATACACAGTTGTGTATAGATTGTAAGCTGTGCCAAAAAACTTGTCCTAATAATCGAAATCTGTCTTTCAACTATCCAGAGCATTGTTATGCAGCTTGGATAACAGACGCGAATAAAAGAAAAATTTGTGCCTCAGGTGGAATAGGTACCGAGTTCTCTGAATACGTTATTAATCACGGTGGTGTGATTTTTGGTTCAAGGTATGATGAAAATTTGAATCCCATTATTACATGGACGGACCAAATAGCAGATCTTGAAAAGTTTAAGGGGTCAAGGTATGTCCAATCGGAAGTTGGAAATCACACATTTCAACAAGTGAAAGAATTCCTTTCACAGGGGAAGAAAGTCCTATACATAGGAACTCCATGTCAAATAGCAGGTCTTTACGGGTTCCTAAAGAAATCATATGAAAATCTAATCACTGTTGACTTAATCTGTCATGGTGTTTCTCCTTCTACATATCTGAAAGAGGAAGTTCAATATCTTTCTAGCAAATTCAAGCTTCATGATATATCAGATATACGTTTTAGGGGTAATGATGGGAATAATTTTCGTCTGACTTTATGGAATAAAGACAGACGAAAATTATTCCCAAGGAACAATTATCGTCAAAAAATCTTCGATGAAGATTTTTTGGAAGATTGTTATCTAAAGGGATTTTTGAAAGGTGTATCTCTACGTGAAAATTGCTATTCTTGCAATTATGCAAGACCTGAACGAATTTCGGATTTAACAATAGGTGACTTTATTGGTTTAGGAAGCAAAGAACCATTCCCTTATTCCAAAGCCAATGTATCGTCAATTACAACTAATACACAAAAAGGGTATGAATTTCTGATGAAAGTTGCTGAAGGAAATGATGAGTTCAAAATAATAGAAAGGAATTACGAAGAGCGTTTGGCTTATCGTCCTTCTCTGATGGAACCGTTTAAACAAGATACGCGTAACCCTGAATTCAAGAAGAAATACAAGAAATATGGTTTTTCGAAAGCTATTCGATATGTTCTTTATAAGGATATGTTGAAAGAGCATCATCATTTATTATTTCAACGCCTAATACCAATTTACCTATTAAAAAAAATCATTAAGAATATAATTGGAGAAAAACATTATTCATCACTTAAAGAAGTATTTGGTAGGTGATTTTGTAAACTAATAACGGAATGTAAATGACACAACTCAGCGCAAGCTTAAACGGCAGATTAAGGAACACTAGCCTTCCTCAGAAGAGGTTTTTGTTTCCATTGTTCGAAGCTGTAGTCAATTCTATATATGGTATTGACGACAGAATAGAGAAGGATAAGACTTTCTCACCAGATTCCGGCTATATCGAAGTCAAATTCATTAGAGACAGTCAAACATCTCTAAATGAAAAGGATAAAGGCTACTTAGAAAGAATAGTAATCTCAGACAACGGCATAGGTTTTACGGATGACAACTATAAGTCTTTCTGCACGTTGGATTCCATGTACCACGCATCAAAAGGGTGCAGAGGCATAGGCCGTCTGCTATGGCTCAAGGAATTTGTGGTTGTTAATGTTTCAAGCGTTTACAAAGGAGCAGGAAAATTACATAAGCGTTCATTCAAATTCTCTAATGAAGGTATTGAAAATGAGAAAGTAGATGACGTGGAAGGAGATGAACCACATACAGAGATTATATTGAGTTCCCCAAGAAAACTATATATTGACTTGTACAACAAACAATCTTTGGATAATATGTCCAAAGCATTATTTGAGCATCTGTTGTGGTTTTATATACGCAAAGGTGGCTGCCCTCGAATAAAACTTATTGATGGCAAGGATGAAGTTGACATGGACAATCTGTACGAAGAATATGCCATGAAGTCCGACAATCAAACATCAATAGATATTGATGGCCACACATTCAATTTGCTGCACGTGAAGGTGAAAAAGACGGAAGACAAGAACCGCGTGTTCTATTGTGCAGGGAACCGTGTAGTAAGAATTGAAAAACTTAATATCACAGGACTCTACGAATCACCACTAAAAGATGGTGAACAGAATTTCTACTATCAGTGCTATGTAACATCTAAATATCTTGACGATAATGTTTCTTCAGACAGATATTCCTTTATGATTAATGAAAGCAAGGACAAAAACCAACAGGAACTGAAGTTTGAAGGCGACTTAGTTTTTGATGATATAATGGAGAGCGTGAATGCCAAGATAGAAGAGTTCTTGCAACCTTATCTGACTGAAAATATAGAACAGGGATTAATAAGAGTTGCCAACTATGTTGACACAAAGGCTCCCTACTATAAGCCTCTGTTAGGCAGCCTATCTGACAAGGATAAGAGCCTTAATCCGAATTCTACAGATAAGTCAATTGATTCGTATCTTCATACAAAACTTTATGAGCAAGAACACAGGCTTATAGAAGAAGGTCATGATGTTTTAGATGTTAGAGAACACGAGACAGACGAACAATATAAGGAAAGGGTAAAAGACTACTTTGACAGGGCTCAGAACCTTAAATCATCAGATCTTGTAAGATATGTCATTCACAGAAAGATAATCCTAGAGTTCTTGGAAGACAGTCTCAGAAGAAAGGACGATGGAAAATATTCACGTGAGAACAGAGTGCATCAGATTATTATGCCAATGCATATGACCAGCGACGATGTTGATTCTGACAACAATAATCTCTGGCTCATTAATGATCGTTTGGTATTCCACCATTATTTGGCTTCCGACAAGTCATTCAAATCCATGAAGATAACGGATTGCGACTCAAAAGAAAGACCGGACATAATATCAGAGTTTGTTTATGACAATCCGCTGGTGGTAGCTGAAGGCGAAAATCCCCCATTTGCATCATTCAGCATAATCGAGTTCAAGCGGCCTATGCGTGATGATTTCGAAGGTAACGAAAAAGGCAAGGATCCAATAAAACAATGCATGGACTATGTCAATTTGATTAGGGAATCGAAAGTTAAAGACAAACGAGGTCGAATTATAAGAATTAACGAGCAAATTCCGGCATATTGCTATATAATAAGCGATCTGACCTCTTCCCTTGAAAAAATATGTAAAGACAATGACTTTATAAGGACTTATGATAACTTAGGCTACTTTGGTTACAAGTCAATTTATCACATATATTTTGAGGTCATTTCTTTCGCCCAGCTTTTAAACGGTGCAAAAGAGCGCAATGCAGCATTCTTCGACAAACTTGGAATATCACACAAATAATATGGAAACACAAGTAAAGAATAACTGCGTCGTTGTCATACCAGTATATAGAGTACCGACTATGATGGAGCAATGCTCCTTTAAGCAGTGTTTGCAGATACTAAAAAATTACGACATTATCATAGTTACAAATAGCGATGTTGACTTGTCTAAGTTTGAAGATATTTCGCAAATGTGTGGGAAGTCATATAACATAGAACTATTTGATAAGAAATTCTTTGAAGGCATCAAAGGTTATAATGCTTAATGTCTCAGTAAAGGTTTCTATCAGCGTTTTGCTGACAGGTATGTTTACATGCTCATTTACCAGCTCGATGCTTGGGTATTTCGTGATGAACTGCAAGACTGGTGCGATAAGGGATATGACTATGTAGGGTCGCCGTTCTTTGTAAGTCCAGACGAAGGTGAACATTATATATAAGTATTTAATGGTGTTGGTAATGGCGGTTTGTCTTTACGCAAGATAGGGTATTGTCTTTCAGTTCTTAACATACCTAAGTACTTGCCTTTCATGACTCTTAAGAAAGAATATGGTATTTGGAAAACAGACTATAAATATGCTTCAATACCATCTTTTATTAAATGGCTAAGATTTATAAAAGTTCCTTTTAAAGCATTAGGCGTTAAAAATACCTTATATTTCTTATTTAAGTGAACTAACGAAGATTACATTTTCAGTAACTATGCAGCAGGCTCAGGCCATGTAAACCCAAAATTACCTGACGAAAAGGTAGCTTCCACATTCGCATTTGAAATCTTTCCATCCCTGTTATTTAGAAAGAATGGTGATAAGTTGCCATTTGGTTGCCATGCGTTTGAAAAGTACGAATATTCAAGTTTTTGGTCAAAATATATCACTAATACAATAGAGCTGCCTAATTTTATGAAAGTTTCAAAGACGTTCCCTTACCTTTCAAGTTTTCTAGATATTTATGGTGATAGACTTGAAAAAGAAGAGCCTATGCTATCAAATGTTGTACTTTCTGGTTCAGAGGAAATTCCACAAAATGGAGGTCTTACACAGGATGACTCTCCTTTTATGGTATCACCCGTAAAAGCTCAAAACAACTCTTTTATTATTTATAGAAACAAAGAATTATGTAATAATATGGGATTGACGGAAAATGAACAGTATTCCCTTATAGCCCATGAATTCGGACATATAATTTTCAAAATAAGAGGATTAACCGGAAATTCAGAAGATGAAGAGGTTTTTGCAGATGAAACAGCTGCTAAAGTTGTCGGCAAGGATGAAACATTGTCCGCACTAATAAAGCTACAAGAGCTCATAAAGGCAATTTCTGCAAAATCTGACGTTTGGAACTTTATTGGTCCAAAGTCTAGTATAGATTTAGTAGCAGACATTGAGGCGAGAATTGCTAATATTGAGAAAATCTAAAAGCAAATTTTGATAGATTTCCGTAAACAATATTTATTGGAAAGTTGAGGGAAATGTTAAATAATAATCCATTAATAAAAAAACATGAAATCATACATAAGTAAAATTGAACTTGTGAACAGTTTGATAAACATTATCGAATTCACACAAAGTCAAATAATTAATGATTCTTTATTCGATATTTACGTGAATGCTAAATGCCATAACGTTCCTTACAATTATTTCGTAAAGGTCTTTGATAATCTATTCCCTCAGAGTGTAGAATATACTGAGTTTATTCAGAATTTAGAAAACGAATCTTTAAAGCCAGATGTGAAATACTTTCCTGTTGTAATAGCTGTTGTTAATGGTTATAATCAAGTTAGCGTAGGAGTCCTTTCAGAATGGCATTTTAATTATGCCAAAATATATAATTACCCTATTCTGCATAATCTTAATGCCAAAACGATAGCTCTATTAAACTATCGATTAAGTGCTTCAACAGGTGTATCAATTGCTTTAGGAGATTGCCCTGGTTTTATAGCTAAAGTAATTGATATAAGAGCAAAAGACTATTCAGGTATTAATTACTTAGCATATTACTTATACATGCGTGATATAACAAGAAATTATTGTATACAGCAAGCACCATTAAGCTCAAAAGATGACTATGTCAAATGGGCGAATGCAGTTTCAACAGGTAAAATAGATACCAAATTCCCATCAGATGACTTGGATGAAGCCATAGTAAGTGCTATAAAAGAAATAGGACATGTAGATGTTCATAACATAAAAATATGCACAAACTTAGATTTAAAGAATTTTGATGAGTTATATACTAAGAGTGTCCGCACGAAATCTAGAATGATTTTTTATCCTGATGTAGAACAAGTAGAAGATACTTCATCTTTGCATATCCAGCAAATAAATTCAAACGTGCCAAAACCTATTAGTATAGATGTTTTTGCTGATTTGCCGGAACATCTCGATTTCTTTTCTGCACAACATCTAAACCATAAAATACCTATTAAGGACTTCATTCAAAGTGTGGAAAAATTTAATGAGAAAATAAGAACATATCATAGTATTATCGAAATACTTTAAAACTTGTTGTTTAGCAGTAAGTTTTATATCATTTTGATTTCCATTTGCGGGTGGCGAAATTGCTAAATTGATGAGACATTCAATTTTTAAGAAAAAACAAGGAGTTCCAAAGGTCTCGATGAGGCAATTTGAGAGACTCAGAGCATTGTTCTCTATTAAAGGTTGGCCTATTGATGAAAGCTATGACTTATCAACATTTGAACGTTTCTATAAGACTCTTGAACTTCTTGATAATGACGAACAAAATTTCTTGATTAAACTAACGTATAGATTTGAACATATACCTTTAAATCAGTATTTGGCATATATGTTGCCTACTCTAAAAAAACTTAGAATAGATGAGTCTGACAAGAATTTACTATTCATAACATGTACTCCTAAGGATGATGTTGGAAGTGTCAAAAGTTCTATGCCTGTCCTCTATCAGTTAAAGGGTACAACTATTATCCAGCATATCAACATGAATCCCATGTGTGTTATTGATAATATCAATAACCTACAAAAGTATCCTATTTCAGAGAAAACAGATATAGTAATGGTTGATGATTTTGTCGGTACTGGAGAAACATCAAGTTCTGCGGTTGATTATATACATGAATTAAAACCTGAATTAAAAGACAACTCACATATTATCATGTTCTCTATAGTAGCAATGCGTGAAGGAATTGAAAAATTAGAGGATATAGGCGTAAGAACATATTGTGCAGTAGAGAGAAGAAAAGCGATTTCAGAAGAAATGGATTTACCTTTACGCAGTAATTGCTACAAAATAATGAATAGTATAGAAGAACGATTAAAAAGCGTAAAGCCGGATTTTCACTTTGGATACAGACAGAGTGAAGCTTTAATTTGCATGGAGAGGTGTCCCAATAATACGTTTCCGGTATACTGGCTTAAGAAGAATATTGCGCCTTATGAACGAAGATGAACACATTCTTTTACTCTTACAGATAATTAGAGTCAATGGTAATTCTGCCTATCTGTTAAGCCAGGGATTTACAGTACTATCATTATCAAAAGAAATTGATAAGCTGAAAAGGAATGGATATATAACCATAAAGGGTGGTGATTTGTATCTGACGAAAAAAGGTGAAAACCTATTCTATAAATTAAATAAGAAATTAAACAGACGAGGACTTTACAAATATTTGAATGTTAATGATAGCTATCATGATATTCCAATGCCATTAGATGAAGTCTACGTCCCACCATTAAGAAGAGTCAAGCGCGAAGAGATGTAAAAGTTTTAGTTAACTGCGAGAAGCACAGGTCAGTGAGTCACTGCCCTTCCGATTATCCAGAATCAAGCATGCCATTACAAAGAAATTTGAATGGCAGGAGCCATTCAAATTTCTTTGTAATGGCTGCACCTAAAGGTGCGTTGATTGTCCTAAGGGCCAATCAACCATAATTTGGTAAAACGATTACTTCTCCAAGCCTTGACTCTTTTATTTATCAAAGCAAATGATAGACTTTAATGAGTATAAGAAGAAGTTTCATGATGCAGCCTTAGTAAAAGGGTACAATGAAGAACTCATAGAAAAGGTCTTAAAGTATGCAGAAAAACTGAATGCTCAGGATTTGCCTATTATATACGACCAACTACATCTATCATTCTTACTTGGTATTGATTATGATTATCTTTTATCGGTTTCAAACTCTCCCGTTAGCTTTTACAAGCACTATGAAATACCCAAAAGGAACGGAGGAACTCGTCCAATAGAAGAACCTCTTCCATTATTGAAAGAAGCACAAGAATGGATTTTAGATAACATTTTGGAGCCTAAGTCTAAAGATTTCGTATCTCCTTACGCTAAGGCGTTTATGAAGAATGTAAGTCTAAGAGATAATGCAAGGTTCCATCGAGGTAAGAAAGTCGTAGTAGCATTAGATCTGCATGACTTCTTTGGTAGTGTTCATACAGGAGCTGTATATGGAATATTCAAAAAGATGGGCTATACCAAGGCTGTTACAACAATGTTGACAAAACTTTGTATCCTTAGAAATTCATTACCGCAAGGAGCCCCAACAAGCCCAATGTTATCAAACATGATGTTTTATAATCTTGACAAAACAATATTTCATTATTGTGTGACAAGGGGAATAAGATATACACGATATGCAGATGACATGACTTTTTCTGGAGATGACTTCAATGTAAGAAATCTCATCAACTATATTAATATGGTCGTTGGAAAGAAAAGGTTTAGTCTTAACAAGGAAAAGACCAAGGTTATGGGACAAGGTACAGTACAAAGAGTAACTGGAGTCATTGTCAATAAGAAACTTCAAGTGTCAAAGTCATATCGTGACAGAGTCCGTCAAGAAGTGTACTATAGCATTAAATATGGTTTTGCTGACCATATGAAGCAAATCGCACTTCCTGCATGGATTCAAACTCCAGAAGTGTATCGCAATCACCTCTTGGGTAAGGTTAACTTTATTCTTCAAATCAATCCAAAGGATGAAGAATTTATAAGATATGCCAATTGGCTTAAAGAATATTCTTTTTAATAATGTCAATATCCGTAAGCGTCCAAAAAAGACGTATTGCTTAAAGCCTTAAAATCTGTTACTTTTGTCCTCGACTTAAATTCATACAATTAATGGAGAGAACATCAGATTTTGAACAGCCGCTCTTCCTATATAAGACGGAGGGCAAAGGCATTAGCCTGGAACAGTTTTGTATCAACAATGGCATTAACTATCGAGCCTTTGACAGATGGTACCGCAA
>OMXX01000254.1 GCA_900315105.1 uncultured Prevotellaceae bacterium
CCTTGAAATGGTAGTGGGTTGTAGTGAAATGCTACTCACTACCATTATGGAGGATTCAGGCGGTCAAACCAGTCCGCCGAATTATTAGGCGCTTACGAAAAACGGATAACAAGGCGTTGGAATAAAATGATTGAAGGACATGAATCAGACTGGTAGGATCAAATGAGAAGATGACAAAATCAGGAGTTGTGGAGGTAATTCTCAATGAGAAATATTTACGATAATAGTGAATTTTTTGCCGCATATGCGGAAATGGGAAGAAGCAAATATGGTCTGAAAGCTGCTGGAGAGTGGCATCAGTTGCAACCGTTATTCCCCGAATTACAGGGGAAAAAAGTTTTGGATTTAGGATGTGGTTACGGTTGGCATTGTAAATATGCCGCACAAATGGGAGCTGCTGAAATTCTTGGTATTGATAGTAGTAAAAAAATGATTGCAAAAGCTGTAGCTGATAACTCTGATGACAAAATCAAGTATGAAGTTTGCGGTGTTGAAGAATACATTTATCCTGAAAATACTTATGACCTAGTTATTTCTAACCTGGTACTGCACTATATCGAAAATTTAGATAATGTTTATCAAAAGGTGTATTGCACATTAAAAGTAGGTGGGTATTTCCTGTTCAACATTGAACATCCTACTTTCACCGCAGGTGTTAATGAGGATTGGATTTATGATGAAAATGGGAAACCTAAATATTGGCCAGTCGACAATTACTATTACACAGGCGAAAGAGAAACCAATTTTCTTGGTCAACGAGTAATTAAACAGCACCACACATTAACGCAGATATTGAATCCACTTATAAAATGTGGTTTCCAAATTGAGGCTATTGAGGAAGCAATGCCTCCGGCAGATATGATGGATATGCCGGGAATGTGTGATGAAATGCGCAGACCTATGATGTTGTTGGTTAAGGCTACATTTTATGGAATTACCCTAAATGCCACTATTAAGAACGACCTCTCCTTCCGAGATACTTTCTATCCGAGGGCTTCCATCCATAGTTACATCTATCTGGCATTCATATGTTTTCCATTCAAATTGAGACGCGTCTACACCATTTTGAGATTCTCCTGTCGTGGTGTCATTGCCATCATTCTTTACAGATTCCGGACTGTTCGACTGCTCTGAAAGTCTTGCTGTACTAATGGCCAAAGCATATAATTTTGGATCAACTTTCAGAAGCTTTTTAAGCTCACCGCTTGTTACTTTCTGCCCTCTGGATATTTTAGTCGCAATAACAAAAGCGTCATTTAAATCTTCTGCAGCCTTTTCCCAGCTTTCGCTCTGCTGCTGTGCTACAGCAAGCTCATGCTTCATAACATAATTGTTAAAAGCTTCCATCCTGTCTTTCTCGGCCTGCTTGTCTGTTTCCAACAGTTTCTTCTTAATGTCATCAGATAATTCTATCTTTTGACCGTTAACTTCGAAATAGCCACGGGATACAACGCGATTTACAAACCCCGAATCTGATAAATGAACGGTATAAGTGTTTTCCGCAGTCCCTCTCGTAATACCTAATATATCCTTACCGGAAGTAGCACTGATTTCTTCTGACTTTTGAGCCGCTAACGCTTCATCAGATATTTCAATAGTATCCGTGTGTTTAACCGCTCCAGGTTTAGAGACACTCAAATATTCATTGCTTTTTTTCCCTCTTATTTTATATCCGGCATTTCTATAACTTTCGCTTATGACATTGGAAATTTTCATTAGATTTTTCCTCTCAAAATTCTCTCTATTGCATTATATACACAGCAGAGAGAAAAAGATCTCATCATATATTTACAAAGTGTCATCCCAAAATACTGTAATATATGGTCTGCTATATGTTTTTGTACCAATGCTTAGTATTTGTCCACCAACAATAGCCCCTCCCACACAAGTACTATTGAAATAAAGGGTATATGTTCCATTTGCGGTTGAGGCTAAGAAATTATGCGTTGTTAAAGTTTTGTTTGCGGCACCGCCCCATGCTATCTTTTCAGATCTTCCATTCGAACTTTCTATAGTTAAATAGTTAGTAACTACACCACCTTGAAAGCTCAAAGAACCAGTGTTAACTTCAAGTTTTGTGATTTTAGCATTTGCTGGCAATCCCGATACTCGAATCGAGACTCGACTTGAATCTCCGGTTGCTCCTACATTTAAAACTACGCTCATTTTCCCTGATGAAGTTATTTTTTTGCTGCCAGATGCAGCCATTGCAGTGGTTGGAGTTGAAGCTACAATAACAACAAGTAATAGCGATAATAGACAAGAGACAAAGCTCTTTTTCCCAAATAACTTTACGTTTCTGTTCATAAAAATCCTCCTTAAAAATTGCAGCATTTGTTAAACAGTGGTATTAATATTTCCAATGTCATATCCTTTTATATAAAATTATCTCGATAACCCGTGCGTTTCTCTTTAAATATATATCGACTATCTTTTAATATAATTAACTGGATTGTTTTCATTTTAGAATACGACATGATTGCTTTAACGGGAATGTTTACCAGTTATCCATAATGTTTACCAGTTATCCATATCCTCCTGTGTCGCCACCTCGCAGTAGTCGCCGTCCTCATCGTTATAAGATTCTGAAAGTACATCAGATACCATGCCTTCCTCGATCATGGAAAGCTCCGGGAGGGTAAAGCCCAACTGCTTACAGCGGAGAAGATAGACCGCTGTGTTTACTTCCCGGTCAGTTGGGCGTCCTCTTTTTTTGGTTCTGTCGTAGCCATGCGATTTCCAAGATAGACTGCCACGAAGGAATCAAGTCCCTCGATCAGGCTCATACCGTCAAAGCCTGCCGCCCAGCGGATGTATTGCCTTTATAGGATATTCCTGAATTTACAATCCATACTGTCCAAGTTCCTTTTGGATCTTCTCCCAAAAAGCCCCCAACCGATACTGTACTGCTACGCGAAGGCCCAGATAGAGATTCAACCGTCCCCGATGGGCTTTGCACATATATGGTATAAGGATCAGAATTTGATGATACATTACAAAACAACTGGACACTGTTGATTGAGCGTTTGGATCCCAAAACACTTCCAGATGATAATGTGCTCTTTACTGAACTACTTCCGTTGATAGCGTTAAGCTTTACAGTGGTTTTACTGAAACTGCTGCTTGCAGCATATACTGGCATTGCAAACATTATGCAAGCTAAAAAGCATGCAAAAATCGAAACAAGTGATTTCTTTGTGACCTTCTTCATAAGTAAACCTCCATTTATACTTTGTTAGTGTCAAACTGTAGTATCAATAGATGAGCCGGAAAGTGAATTACCGGCTTCCGCCGACTCTCTTGTAACTCCATCTAAAGCACCGGGTTTGATTGCTTTTCCGATTTCCCAGTCAGGATCGGCTGCTTTGGTATTGATCCGCACTTTATCCGCTTCTCATATTCGAAAAATCAAGCGAAATAAAAGAGGGTATCCCCTGAAATAATCTTCTGCAAAGTACAGCAGATT
>OMXX01000029.1 GCA_900315105.1 uncultured Prevotellaceae bacterium
TCAACATTTCCCAGTACTGGTAGTCAACCTTTTCTGTATGGGTAGCCAAATGTTAAAAATCTAAGCCTGAAAAGAGTCAACCTTTTTTAGGAAAAGACATATTCAGGATGTATATTGTGTTGCAGTGTTGCAGTGTTGCAGTTCAAAAAATGGTTGTATGAAAGTATGAAATGAACTCTATATCTATATATATATAGATATAGAACTATTTTTTGCGTATGGGAAAGGCTTCTTGAGAACTGCAACACTGCAACACTGCAACACAATGTTGTCGTTTAACAGATTTCGGTGGAAAGTTTTTACTCCCTTTTCCTTCAGTGGTGAAAAAAAAATCAAAAAAAGTTGACAAAAAATTCGTGAACCGCAATGACAATGTTGTACCTTTGCACTCGAAAGATTGAACACGCACCGGCTTGCAACCGACGTTCGACATCTTTCGAGTCTGAGATGCTGTGCACGTTATTACTCGGGAAATGAGAAAGAAGCGACCTCTCCCGCAAATTCCCTTCAAAGTCCCAATCCGGATGAGACTCTTGAAGAAGAAAACAGAGGTAGAATGAAACGGCAAAAGACTCACATTCGTTCTTTGACAGACTTACATACCCCAAATAGCAGTCCTATTTGTTAGTAACGCAATTCGTCGAATTCACGTTAATCCATGATAATTCTGGAATGAAATTGTCCACTGCCCTAAGATGTACTCAGAACAGTGGACAAAAAAAAATTGATTGTCTCACGACAACCAATCTTTATTAACCTTAATAATCTAATACCATGAAAAACACGATGCAAAGATACGATTTCTTTTTCGTACTTGCAAGAGTTTTATATATTTTTTATCTAAAATTTCACATTAATTAAACGTTTTGCCGTCCCATTTAAGGTTCGTTTTCAAAACCAAGGGTAAAAAAGCCTTTTTTTCGTCAGAACTCATCAATGGCATTGAATACTCAACATTCAGTTGTTTTGTGTTTTTCTTGTCAATGCTTGCCAATACCATCTTGATTTCCTGAGTTTGGCATATTTCCTCAAAACGAGCCTCGGAGATGCTGTCAGGTCGTGCAAGCTTCGCCTTGTCTGTGAGGTTAAGTGTGGAGAGCAAAGACCAGTTCCTATCGTAGATCTTCACGTTACTCTCCCCTTCTGGAGCCTTGTATGTGGAAACAACGCAGAAAACAGAATCGTTATCAGCAGGAAGAATGGCATATTCCAGAGTAAGGGTATTTGACGGATGAAATACAATAAGCTCAGGACTGAGATGCGTAATACTTACATTTCCGCCATATAAGATGCTCATGTAGCTACAAGTGTCCTTTGACGGATCAGCACTCAAAATTATAGCCTCTCTATCAAGTTTCTTCATATAAGGCATAATACTGTCTGGCGTATCAACGAAAAAGCGTTGAAGCCCCTGCCCTTGTGAACTAATTGCGATTGCCGCAAGAACTATTATAGAAAAAAATTTTTTCATTCTCATATAATATTTTTCTGTTTTTTATGTCATTTTTATGAGGAACAACTACCTTATGCATACGAAATCAACTATTAGGTAATGAAAAAAGTAGCATTATTCATATTCCTTGCTCTTTCTACCCTATCATCTGTAAATGCGCAGGTAAGAGAGTCGGAGAAACTTGGGAAGGCGATAGAATACTTTGGCGGACAGAAGTACCACGAGGCCCTTATTCTCTTTGAGGGCTTAGCAAAGAAGTATCGTCTCAATCCTCGTTTCTATGCCTATATGGGCGTATGCTATTTCAAGGAACAGGACTATCGTCATGCTGCAGAGATACTTGACAGTATAATTCCTCATTTAGAGCCGTTTCCGCCACATGAGAGAGGTGTTTGCTACTATTCATGTGCAGAGAGCCATTTCCTAATAGGCGACTACCCCACTGCCCTATCCTATTACGAGATGTCTATTCCCGTTGCCAACGAATGCGAGAAAGGCGATATCTATTACCGCATGGGATGCTGCGGAATGATGATGCAGTCTGATTCTATCCAGATAGAGAACTTTCGGCAAGCCAAGTCGTGGTTTGAGAAAGCCGACATGAGTATTCCAGAAACCAGAGCACGCAGGAAACAGACGGAGGTCATGCTGCGAGCATTACTCGTAACGCATGGATTGAGCGGGACGGATATGACTGGCAAGGAAACTCGGGATGATCAAGACCAGCACACTGACAAGCAGAGTGGCGATATTGACAAGAAGGAATAGCGGAACATTTATTTCCACAGGAGCCTCTGCAACATAGTAGATAGCAGGATCAAGTTTCACAATACCAGTATAATGCTGTATGAGGCATATTCCTATTCCGAGAATATTTCCGATAATCATACCCTTGCCGATGATGAATATAGCAAACCAAAGGAATGTATGTCGTACCATACCATTCCTTGCTCCTAATGCTTTCAGGACACCTATCATCTGCACACGCTCAAGTATGATAATGAGGAGTCCGCTTATCATCGTAAATCCAGTTACGCATACCATCAAAGCAAGGATAATCCATACATTAAGGTCAAGAAGCTCAAGCCATGAGAATATCTGCGGATTCAATTCCTCTACAGTAGCAGAACAATAGGTCTCACCATAGGCATCCAAATGCTTGTTTACTTTCTTGGTAACAGAATGAAGAACCTTGTCAAGCTGATCATACTGCTTAATCGACAACTCTGCACCTGTAGTCTGATCTGTCTCCCAGCCATTGAGTTTTACCACGCTGTAAAGATCGGCAAAGCACATTGTCTCATCGTACTTGGAAAGATTTGTCTGATAAACGCCACTCACCGTGTATTTTCTCATGCGGACATCCCCTCCAGTCATGAAATATCCATAAACCTTTGAACCTGCATGGAGATTCAGTTTATCAGACATTATTTTTGAAACGAGTATCTTATTCCCGCTCTTTTCACTAGAAAATTTAGGGATGCTGCCCTCCACCATATTGCGTGACAGGAATGCGGTATCAAACTCTTCCCCTACCCCTTTAAATGCAACACCGAGGAAATCAGAGTCTGTTTTCAGGATGCCTTGCGTCATTGCATATCTCTGCACATGCTTCACACCGTCTATACGCTTCAGAACGGTCATCATAGAGTCGTTCAACTGTATAGGCTTCATATCAGCCGTCTGCAAAGTAAAGAAATTGGCAACAGTTATATCACTGCCGAATCCTACGACCTTGTCACGAATAGTGTGCTTGAAGCCAAGTACAACAGCAACAGAGACAAGCATCACAGCAAGACCGAGAGCCACACCTACTGTGGCAATACGAATAGCAGGGCGACTGACTTTCTGTCCGTCGCCCTCACCATTGTATATCTTCTTCGCTATGAATAAAGGGAAGTTCATAATATATTAATCCCTACTCTTTACACTTATCTACTTTCTTACTTTACGCTTCTTCATCCACTCTTCCAGGATATGCCTCGAGAGCCTTACGAAGAACAACAAGGGCACGCTCAAGGTCTTCTTTCTTAAGCACGTATGCAATACGAACCTGATTGATGCCTGCACCCGGTGTAGTATAGAAACCTGCAGCAGGAGCCATCATAACAGTCTCGCCTTCGTACTCGAATTTCTCGAGACACCAACGGCAGAATTTCTCCGAGTCATCAACAGGCAGCTTAGCAACAGTATAGAATGCGCCCATAGGTATAGGTGAATATACACCAGGAATACGGTTAAGTCCGTCAATAAGAACCTTACGACGCTCAACGTATTCATCATATACATCACGATAGTATTCCTCAGGAGCATCGAGTGATGCCTCTGCCACAATCTGTCCGATAAGAGGCGGTGAAAGACGAGCCTGACAGAACTTCATCACAGCTGCACGCACGTCCTTATTCTTTGTGATAAGGGCACCTACACGGATTCCGCACTCAGAGTATCTCTTTGAAACAGAGTCGATAAGGATTACGTTCTGTTCTATTCCCTCAAGATGACACGCAGAGATATAAGGAGAACCTGTGTAGATATATTCGCGATATACCTCGTCAGAGAAGAGATAAAGGTCGTATTTCTTCACGAGGTCACGAATCTGGTTCATCTCGCGGCGTGTATAGAGATAACCCGTCGGATTGTTCGGGTTACAGATCATGATTGCACGTGTACGGGAATTGATAAGTTCCTCAAACTTCTCTACCTTTGGAAGCGAGAAACCCTCATCTATAGTTGTAGCAATAGTACGTATCTTTGCACCTGCAGAGATTGCAAATGCCATGTAGTTTGCGTATGCAGGCTCCGGAACGATGATCTCATCACCCGGGTTGAGACAAGCCATGAAAGAGAACAACACAGCCTCAGAACCTCCACTTGTGATGATAATATCATCGGCAGAGACCTTGATGTTGTATTTCTCGTAATAGCCTACAAGTTTTTCGCGATATGACTGGTAGCCCTGTGAAGGGGAATATTCAAGAATAGTGCGGTCAATATTCTTCAAAGCATCAAGTCCCACCTTTGGAGTAGGCAGGTCAGGCTGTCCGATATTCAGATGGTAAACTTTTGTACCGCGTTTCTTTGCTGCGACAGCAAGAGGTGCAAGTTTCCTGATTGGAGACTCTGGCATCTCATGTCCGCGAACCGATATTTTTGGCATTTTTTAATTAATTATTATAAATTTATGTGCAAAGGTACAGAAATCCCCCCGTTTATCAAAATAATCTTTGCTAAAAATCATCATAAAATATAATATAATGTAAAATTCTTCGGAATTACGGGAAAATTTCGTAATTTTGCATTCACAAGTTTATAAAAAAATAAAAGTAAAAAATGAAATCAATAACATCACAATGGTACGAGGTAAAGGTGCGTTACGACAAGATGACTGATGACGGCACCCCAAAGCCAATAACAGAACAGTATGTAGTCGATGCCCTTACTTTCACAGAGGCAGAAAGTATTATAACCGAAGAGATGTCGGTCTATATCTCTGGCGAATTCAACATTAACGGCATTAAGCCCGCACCATACAAGGAGATATTTTTCTCTGAACTTAACAGCGACGATCGTTGGTTCAAGGCAAAGCTCCAGTTTATCACTTTCGATGAAAAGACACAGAAGGAAAAGCGTTCTGCAGTAAACTATCTCGTTCAGGCTCATACCTTGCCACAGGCAGTAAAATATATCGGCGATGTAATGGGACAGACAATGATTGATTACGTAATCTCAAACATTGCCGAGACAAATATCCTCGATGTTTTCCAGCATAACGACCAAAAAGCAAGCAAAGAGCCAGACGCTAAGCCGGAGTACGAAGAAAATACTAATGTATAATTAACGTGAATCCAATAATTTTACGTTAAGAAAAAGCAACTACAATTCAAGTCCGTTTCAAATCCGTTCCAGGTCCGATTCTGTTCCAATCGAGAATTGAAAATATATTGTATCTGAAAACCAGACAAGTTGGGTATATCGGAACTAGAACTAAAAAGTATTTGGAAATTCGTAATTTGTAATTACACAAAAGAATGTATCCAGTAAAAGAAAACCTCCTGAAGGTGAAGCAAAGCCTACACGAAGGCATCGAACTCGTAGCAGTCAGTAAGTTTCATCCGAAGGAATACATAGAAGAGGCATACGCAGCCGGTCAGCGTATCTTCGGAGAAAGCCGTGAACAGGAGCTCAAGCAGAAGCATCAAGAGCTACCGCAGGACATAAAGTGGCATTTCATCGGTCATTTACAGACCAACAAGGTGAAATACATCGTTCCTTACGTCTCAATGATCGAAGCTGTTGATTCAATTCGTCTTCTGCGCGAAATAGAGAAACAGGCTGCAAAGGTTGAGCGCGTGATAGATGTTCTTCTCGAACTCCATATCGCTGACGAGGAGACAAAGAGCGGCATGGAACTTGAAGAATGCCGTGAATTGCTTGCCGAAGGTGAATGGAAGACAATGCCACACATCCGCATACGTGGTATAATGATGATGGCAAGTAATGTGGACGATGGAAACCAGATACGTCAGGAATTCATCACCGCTGCTGATTTCTTCGATGAAGTAAAGGCAAAATACTTTGCCGACAATGACGAATTCTCTGTGCGTTCCTACGGTATGAGCGGCGACTATATGATAGCACAGGAATGTCGTAGTACAATGGTGAGAATAGGTACAACAATCTTTGGTCCGAGAGTCTATTGAGAAGACGTTGAATAAAACCCTACTCCATATATTATCTAGAACCATATGGACCATTGTTGTTCTATATGCTGTACTGATGGCAGTAATACATCTGCCATCAGTACAAGCATTTATTGCGAGTGGGTTAAAGGAAAAGATTGAAGAGAGAATAGGAACCCGTGTAGAGATAGAGAAAGTAAATTTAGGTTTTCTGAATCGTATCATAGTCGATGGATTTGAGGTCTATGACCAGAACAAGGAGCGTTTTCTGAAGTCTTCCCGTGTTTCTGTAAAAATAGACCTCATCGACCTTATGAGCGGTAAGATAAACCTTACCTCTGCTCAGCTTTTCGGTCTTGATGCCAACATCTACAAGAACACCCCAAACGATAAACTGAACTTCCAATTCATCGTTGATTCCCTTGCTTCCAAGGACACAACTTCAAATACTCCATTGAATCTCCAGATTTCATCACTCGTTATCCGTAACGGCGCGGTGAAATATAATCTGAGATATCTCCCACAGAAAAACGAGAAGTTAGACATCAATCATCTGTCAATAAGTAAGTTGTCAACTCATATCATGCTTTACGAACTTACCGACGAGGCTATTGATATTAACGTAAAGCACCTCTCTTTTTTTGAAAAGTCAGGACTGGAGGTAAAGGATATACAGTTCCATGCTAAGGCTGATGCTCATAAGGCTGGCATTACAAATCTGAAGATTGCCCTACCCCATTCAGAAATCAGTATTCCGAAACTGAGAGCAGATTACAGTTTCAAAAACGGCAAAATAGTTGAAGAAGCCCTGAAGTTCGATACCGATATTGAAATACCGCGATTCCGTTTCAGCGACATCGCTTCACTATTGCCATTTGAGACAAAGAAACTCCCGGAACTATCAGCAAATGTCTCATTGAACGGTGAAAAGGGTTATGCAAATTTCAAGACTTCGGTAAAAGCTACCGACAACTCCATAGAACTTGATGCAGAAGGAAAGGCAGAGTCATTCCTTACCGACCTGAAATGGCGCATAGAACCATTATCCCTCTACGTGTCATCAGCTTTATTCGAGACTCTGAACAAAATTACTCCTATGCCTTCACAGGTAATGGGACTTGGTGATATTGCCCTCAACGGAACAGCATATGGTACAAAGTCTTTGATAGCCTTCAACCAGGACATAACGACTGACAAATGCGGAGCTATTACCGTTACAGGTGAATTTGACGGTAAGGAATTAGATACCCACATCAAGACCAACGACCTTGTACTCGGACAGATTCTAGGAAATCCGGAAATAGGAATCATTGCCGCTGATGCCTCCGCCGACGTAATATTGAATGAAGGCAGGATTTCCTCTTTCAAACTTGACGGACTTATCCCTCAATTCCAGTATAAGAACTATACATACCAGAACATGGAAGTGTCTGGTGAGTATAGCAACGGCAATGTGGATGGCAAATTCTCCATTGACGATCCCAACGTGCTGATGACCGCCAATGCCAAAGTAAAACTTAGCGGTAAGGTTAAGGACATAGATGCAGATATAGAACTTGAGCACTTTTGTCCCAAGCAGTTAGGACTTACAGACAAATGGAACGATGGCGTGTTCTCCCTGCATTGTAATACCAATCTTCATGGCAGCAGCATCGATGATATTGTCGGTTATGTCGATTTGTCCAACCTAAGTATGATTGGCGGTAATGTGAAAGAGGGGGCTATGCCTGAGAATCTGTATGTTCAGAATATACACATCAGTTCTACACTCAACAATAATTCCGAAAGACAGATAACACTTGAAGGTGATGATGCAAAGCTTCTCGTTAAAGGAGATTTCACTCCTTCACAGTTACAGAACACGATAATCGGACTTGTACATGCACAGTTGCCTTCTCTCTCTGTCAATACAGCCAACCAGTCTTATGCCGGTAATGTGATAATCGACGGACAGATGCTTTCTACTGAATGGCTGCGCAAGCTCGTAGGAGTGGATATCGACCTACACCGACCTGCAACCTTCCAAGGCTATATCAACGGCTATACGAAACAGGCAAACCTCTTCCTCGATATTCCTTCAATAAACGCCTTCGAGCATGAACTGGAGAATGTGCAGTTGCTTCTCTGGACACCGGAGGAAGGTCTTTGCGGCAGTATTTCCATGCAGATGCCCGACAAAGACACAGACAAGGAGCCTTTCAGCGTTGCGCTCGAGGCAAAGGCCTACAACGACATCGTGAATGCAACCATAGCATGGAACAACAACAGGGATAACATATTCCGTGGAAGGCTGAACCTGAAGTCTAATTTCACCCCTTCTCCACTCGGTGCAACCAATGCCCATATCAGTATCGACAGATCCGACATCCAGGTTGGTGACAGTATTTGGCGTATGCATTCACGTGATATCGTCTATACGGACAACCGCCTGAGCATCGACCATTTCGCCTTTGAGAATGACTTCCAGCATATATATGTCAATGGCGTTGCATCCAAGTCTTCAAGCGACTATCTAATGGCTGACCTCAAGAACGTCAATGTCAGTTATATCCTCAACCTTGTCAATTTCCACTCCGTTGAATTTGGCGGTTTCGCAAGCGGACATATTGCAGGTCATAGCATTCTCGAAGCTCCAGAGGCATCTGGGCATATTGACGTTGCGGGCTTTACGTTCCAGGAAGGCAGAATGGGTAATCTGCATATTGATGCCCAACTAAACAACTCGAAGAAACAGATTGACATAGATGCCTATGCCGAGGATGATGACAGAACACTTCTCAATATAGGCGGTTTCGTGTCTCCGCATCGTGAGGAGATTGACCTTGACATTCAGGCACACAACGAGCATCTTGACTTCATGCACTATTTCTGCCATTCATTCATGGATGAAGTTAACGGCACATGCACAGGTCGTCTGCATCTTTTTGGTCCTTTCTCTGGTGTCAACCTCGAAGGAGATATGCTTATCAATGGTGCCGTGAACATAACGTCACTCAACTGCCGCTATGCTTTCCACGATGCGACCGTACATTTTATTCCTAACGAGATCTACATTGAGAAACAGCCTATATACGATAAATACGGCAATATGGCATATTTCTCGGGTGGCTTGCATCATAAATGCCTTAGTCGCATGACCTATGATTTCGTCATAGATGCGGAGAAACTGCTATGCTATGACTTCCACGACTTTGGCGAGATGAACTTCTACGGCACAGCCTTTATGACCGGTAAATGTAAAATAACAGGCCGAAGCAGCGAACTCCTCTTTGACGTCAATGGTAATGTAGAGCCCGGAAGCAGCTTGGTTTACAATGCTACAAGTCCGGATGCTATCACACGTTCCGAGTTCATCAACTGGAAATCTGTAAATAAGAAACAGCAGAAGAACAATAGCGAAAAGAATACTGACGATGAAGAAGAGGAAAAGGAACTAAAGGACGTGAGCACCAATATGCGCATGAACTTCCTCGTTAATGTCACCCCAGACGCTACCCTGCGCATACTCATGGATCGTAACACTGGCGATTATATCGACCTCCACGGTTCAGGCGTACTTCGTGCCAACTATTACAACAAGGGAGACTTTGACCTTTACGGCAACTACCTCATCAACGACGGTATCTACAAGATGACTATCCAGAATGTCATAAACCGTAAATTCGATTTCCTCAGTGGCAGTAGCATCGCGTTCAGCGGAAACCCATACAGTGCCGTTCTTAACATGCAGGCAAAATACACGGTGAATAGCGTATCGCTTTCCGATCTGAACATTGGCAACTCATTCTCAAGTAACAATATCAAGGTAGATTGTCTTATGGACATCACAGGCACGCCTGCCGCTCCAATTGTCAATTTCAACCTTGACCCGCATACCAACAATGCAGAGGCACGTCAGATGATATTCTCACTCATCAATAGCGAGGAAGAACTAAACCAGCAGGTGCTCTATCTGCTTTCTGTAGGTCGTTTCTATGCACAGGAAAACAACAATGCCAACGTGCAGGATAGCCGTGTCGGCCAGACATCGCTTGCCATGCAGAGTATCGTCAGCGGAACCCTCAGTCAACAGTTCAACAACATACTGAACAAGATGGTGAAGAACAATAACTGGAACTTCGGCGCAAACATTTCGCCTGGTGACGAGGGATTCTATAATGCAGAGTACGAGGGTATGCTCAATGGCTCTATGCTCAACAACCGTCTGCTCTTCAATGGCCAGTTCGGCTATCGTGACAACGCCAACACCGCCAATCAGGAGTTCATAGGCGATTTCGACCTGCGATACCTGCTCTTCCCTAACGGAAACCTTGCCGTGAGGGTATATAACCAGACAAACGACCGATACTTCACCAAGAACTCCCTCAATACCCAAGGTCTCGGTCTTATCCTTAAATACGACTTCGACACTTTCCGTGCCTTGTTCAGAAGGAAGAAAAAACAATAATCTGGCAGTTTCCTTTCCTTAAACGTCATGAAACTCAAAGCCTACACAAAGCGTAAGAATGATATTTCCGATACTATTAGCAATAGCATCGGCAAGTCAATTGTCTTTTGTTCTGCTCAAATGTTCTATGACCAACTCCTTACTGCCATTTCCGATGACATAGACACCCGACAAAGGTATGATATCATAAGGAATGTGTTTGCACGTGTGATAGAGCAAGGCATAATGGATTGCCAGATCGCATTCGTAGGCTTCTTTGCAAAACTTGACTATTGCATCAAGGAATATGACGTGCCTGTTGCTGCTGCAAACCTCATCCAACTGGCACGAAAGGAGATGTTTCCAGAAAGAAACAAGAAACAGGACTTGACTGCAGAGGCATTAAACACTTCCCTACCTCATAACCTCAAAGCCACAGCCTTGTTGGTGTATTATCTGTGTGACAAGGTTGATATTCCCTCTGAACTAAAGACGCATTTCCCGCAAAGCGACAGGAAAAACAGATGGGGAAAATTTGATGAGAATGTTCTTCGTGTGGTAGTCGAGAAATGGGACAACGACTATATCTATGCCACAGAGGAAAACGAAAATACAACCGTACAGATATGCTATGGCAAGGATAACAATGTCCTCACTCGCAATGGGGAGTTCTCATGGGATTATCTTAATGAAGTGCTGTGGGAAGGCGCTCAGCTTAATCTCGTTCGTGTGCGTAGGGATGAAAGCGGAAAGATACTTATGCCGGAGCTCATCATTCTTGAGCCTGACTATCTTATCAACGTTACAACGATAGCCAACTGTTTTGAGAGCTATGCCGAATCTCCTTTCGTCAATCTCATAAACAAGATAAAACCACAACCTAATACAAAGGCGATTCACCTCGGTAACCTTGCCGGGCAACTTCTTGATGACACTATACATGCAAGGAATATCAGTCTTGAAGATTCAATCAAGTCATTTGTAGGGGCCAATGCCCTGAGCATGATATCATGTCCGGAACTCGTAAACGGCTTTGCTCAATTCAAACAGGATGCACAGATTCAGAAGCAGAACATCGAGCATCTTATCGGTGAGGCCCTACCCCATGTTATTGGCAGCTATGACAAGAGCAACGTCGTTCTTGAGCCTTCGTTCTTTAGTGAGATTTTGGGCATTCAAGGCCGTCTTGACTTCCTGTATCAGAAAGACGGTGACGTGACGATCATCGAGCAGAAGTCGGGTAAGGGCGAGTTTGTCAGAAACCAACCAGATGCCTCTACGCCTATCGCCAAGATGACGCATACCATTCAGGTCCTGCTTTATCGTGCCTTGTTCCAGTATGAGTTCCAGACATACTCCTCACAGCTGAAGCATATCATGCTGCTTTACTCCAAATACTCCAACGGCTTGCTGCTGATACCTCAAAGTCCGGAACTGCTGCTGCGAGCCATGAAGATGCGCAACCTATTGGCATGGACAGAGATAATGTATGCCAAAGAGGGAATGGAACTGCTCAGGACACTTACCCCCGAAATGCTCAACATGAACGGATTGACGGGCAAGCTATGGGATCAGTATGTCCGTCCGCAACTGTCCGAGCTCCTTTCCCCTATCCAGAAAGCCTCTCCGCTTGAACTGGCATACTATCTTCGTTTTCTCCGCTTCATTCAGAACGAACTGCTCCTTTCAAAGGTTGGCAACAAAAGGAAGGAGAATTCGGGCTTTGCTACCATCTGGCACGACACACTTGAAGACAAGAAATCTGCTGGAAATATCTACGACAAACTTTCCATAAGGGATTTCGTATGCGATGGAGAGGCAGTATCGTCTGTTATCCTCGATTTCAACGAGCCCCAGTCGGCTGATTCCACCAATTTCCGTATCGGCGACATCGTGATACTTTATTCCTATAGTCAGGATGAGGTGCCTAATGCATGTTCAGATATTGTGATAAGGGCTAGCATCGTTGACATAAAAACAGATACGATAGAACTACGGCTAAGGAACTCACAGACGGCAAGACAGGTGTTCGACAGACATAAATCTCCCCCCCTCGGGGGAGATGGAGGGGGGCTTCTATGGGCAATAGAACACGATATGCTTGAGTCAATGACAAGCACGTTATTCAGCGCTATGCACGGATTCCTTTCAGGCACAAAGGCAAGGCGCGATCTGATCCTATCCCAGCGTGAACCAAATGTCGATACCTCGTTGACCATCAACGGCGAATACGGCAGATTCAATACACTTGTCACCCGTGCAAAGCAGGCTCGCGACATCTTCCTGATAATAGGTCCTCCGGGAACTGGAAAGACATCTTTCGGTCTTGTAAACCTTCTCAAGGAGGAACTTACGGAACCCGATTCCAACGTACTGCTGCTTTCATACACCAACAGGGCTGTAGATGAGATATGCAGCAAACTGGTAGAAATAAAGCGCGAACAACCCGACTTCGACTTCATACGCATAGGCTCCGACCTCTCCTGCTCCGAGGAATATCGTGACTATCTGTTGTCCTCACGCTCTGCAAAGGAAGAAGGAGGAAATGGATTATACCGACTTATCAAGAAAACGAGAGTGTTCTGTGGCACTACGAGTGCCGTAAATGCCAATATGAGCCTGCTTAAGCTCAAGCATTTCACCCTTGCTATTGTCGATGAATCGTCACAGATTCTCGAACCGCATCTCATAGGTCTGCTAACCGCCCACGACAAGGAGAAAGAGGCTATTGACCGATTTGTTCTGATAGGCGACCACAAGCAGCTCCCAGCCGTTGTGCAGCAATCTGTGGAGGAATCCGTCGTTAATGAGCCGGAACTTAATGCCATCGGACTTACCGATTGTCGTCTCTCGTTGTTCGAAAGGCTCTTGTCGCGCTTCAAGACCTCGGATGGCTATGACGGGCGATTCGTCTATATGCTCACCAAACAGGGAAGAATGCACAAATTCATCGGAGAGTTTCCAAATCAGGCTTTCTATGGAGGGCACCTTGATGTCGTTCCGCTCGAGCATCAGTTGCTGCCCTACAAGGCTGTTGAAACCGACAACGGCATAATGAAGATGCTTTGCAGTCATCGTATTGCCTTCGTTGCAGCCGAGCAGCCTCGTCTTTCCCCTTCTCTCAAGACCAATATCGTTGAGGCTGAGATGATTGCAGCAACGGTTTATCAGATTTATCTGCTTACAAAGGACAGCTTCGACAAGGATATGACCGTGGGTGTTATCGTGCCTTATCGTAATCAGATAGCCACCGTGAGGAATGCAATAGACAGATACGGCATAGATATCCTTCACGACATAACGATTGACACCGTTGAACGCTATCAGGGTAGCCAAAGGGATTATATCATCTACGGATTCACCATCCATCAGATGTACCAGCTCAATTTCCTGACCGACAATGTATTTGAGGAGGACGGGATGATTATCGACCGCAAACTTAACGTGGCAATGACTCGTGCACGTCTGAATCTTGTGATGATTGGCAACCCGAAACTATTGAGCATGAACGTAACTTTTAGCCGACTCATGGATTTCGTGCGCAGCAAAGGCGGATACTACGATGTCACGAAAGAAGACTATTGCAACGGACGGTTCTGAATTTTCTCCGGACGAAGTTCATTTTCTTCTTTCCTTTACGAGATGCAAATGAACAATTAAAAATGGGTGGAATCAGAATCAGTTTCTCTTCGTTCGTGGCCTTTGATTGAAGAGCGTGATCTGCATTTCTTCATTCTCCGTTGTTCTGTTGTAGGCTCCCTTTGGCGCCCATCAGAAATGGGAATCACATAGGAATCACTTGGGAATCACATGGGACTTGCCTCGGACGCTTCCGAGCAATTATGCGCCCCATCTCTCGTTTCATATTGCAAAGTTACTAAATAAAAAATTAGCGAGTGGATGTTAAGGGACTTTTCGGGACGATAAGGGACTTTACGTGACGATGTTTAGCATATTTTAATACATAGGCACGAAGATACAGAGAATAACAGAACTTTGCGACTCTGCGCCTTCGCGTTTATATTTACCCGGATGCTTCCGAGCAATTCACGTACCCGAATCCTTTTCTTGATGCAAAGTTACGAAATTTGGAATTGGCGGTTAAGACTTAGCGTGAATTAGCGTGCAATAGCAGGACATTTTCCTGAAAAAATTTTATTCAAACGCAAAGTCGCGAAGGCGCTGAGATTTTTTTTGACCACGGAAAACACGAAAGAAACGGAAATCATTATGGCAGCAAGCTGCAATATCCTCTGCGAGGGGCTACACGAATTGTCCATTAATTCCCACGACTTGCATAGCTTGATGAGCTTTGCGAATAATTTATCATTAATACTTTTCTTTTTAGAGAATATTCAGAATACAGAAAGCACGAAAAGAACGATTTTTTTCGTTTGTTCTGTGGATTTCGTGTTCAAAAAAAACATTTATGGGAAATTCATGGTTAATTCGTGTAGCCAAGCGCAGCGTTTATTTTCATCGAATTCACGTTAACTTAGGCTTCTTTCATGTTAAAACTGGGGTTTTTATCTTCAATTTACCGAGGAAAGACTCTTTTTTTATGGTTTTTACAAGCTTAATAATGAGAAATTGTCATGTGTATGGAGGTACTGTTCGGTATCAATCACCTATATATCAGGCAGTTAGTATATAAGCGTGACAGTACGAACAGTAGAACAGTTGAATTTCCGAAAGTACTACTTTCTATCTTTTCTTTATTTTTATTTTATCTTTCATTTATTATAACTATCTTATTATTAATTATTTATAATATATATTATATATATAATATAATAAAATAGATAGAAAATAGAGATAGATGTATATACCAAAATACATCTGTACAACTGTTCTACTGTTCTACTGTCACGCCCTGCCCAGAAAGACTACTTCCATACAAGGCCTTTCAGACCATCGCGCAACTCTTCACATACGAGCGTCCTCGATATATTATGCACATGAAACCGTTTTGCCTTATGTTAGCAATTCTGCCATCTTTTTGTCAATATCTTTCATGATTTTGTCTGTTTCACAAAGTGCATGAATGATTTGACGATAGTGCATTAAATCATCATAACTGAGAATGCAACCTTTACGGTCTTTCAGCCACTTTTGTGCAGGTTGATATCCTCCAATATAGAAACTCCATGCAATATCAGGCACGTTGCTGAAATATTGTGTGTCGTTTATAAATATCTTATCGTCTATTCTACTTGCTTGTTCAACTTTCTGACTACCAGATTCTGGGAATCTTGTTTCCAAAGTCCAGTTATTTGCATTTTTCATTAGGTGCAAATCAATGAGTTGCTGTCCCAATACGACAAAATACTCAAACTCTTCAGCAGAATGTGGTAATGGTATACGAGGGAAATCAACCTTTAGAAATTCCTTATAGCGTTCACGATACATAGGAGAATATAGTACAGCATAGATGTAATCCAACAATTCTTCTGGTGTAGTCTCACGTCCTACTGCATTATTAAATTTTTGCCACTCTTCGGCGTTGATGTTTGGAATTTTCTGCTCTGTACCGAATTCTTCTTTATATAGATATAGAGGGAAAACATAACCTCGTTCTTTTGTTCTGTTAGAAACAAAGCTATCATCAACAACTTTATCTGAGATAAATGCTAATTCCCATGAGTTTGTTGCCGAGTTTTTGCAAACATCAAGAGAGATATTATCTCTATTAATGAAATGATTCATAACAGCTTTTCTTGGATTTGTATATAATCCTTTTGAATTACCTGTGTAATAAGTGTATCGCAGATCAAAAGGTCTATAGGCATATTTTATCATTGTTCCATTTGATCTGGTATCTTCTTTCGCTCCGATATATGTCCAATCCCTTGTATCTTTGGGGCGTTTATATTTCATTCTCCAAGAATCTTCAGATAAAGTATTTATTTCATCTATTTTTGTTCTTTGTTCCTGTTCTGAAAACGAAACATTTAACCTGTCATTGGCTGTTAGAACTCCAGTAGAATTCAATATAAGTATTTTATTGATAGAAATAAAAGAGTTGTACTTTTCTTGTAATGAAAATTCTTTAGGAACAAAGAAGTACATAGGCTCAACAGGTTTTAATTCCTGATATTCGACTTCGGAGAATTTTGTATTTGAAAGGAATGTATATTTATCCTCTCGCTTTCCATAAAGATCGTAATAGAATATTCTACCAAGTTTATTCTTTGCTTTCTTACCTGTTTTTACAAAGAGGTTAATACTTACTCCTTGCATAATGTCAAATACATTTTCATCAATAGAGCCGTCAGGACACAATTCTTTCTTCTTGCTGTTACCATGCAGATTTATAGTGTAAATCTTGTCGAATGTCTTCAGCAAGTTCCAACGCATACCACGGAATGTAGGATTATCAAGAAAGCCGTGAGGATTGATATAGCCTATAACTCCATCTCCATTCCGTTCTACATAATCTTGCGCAAGACGAATGAACTTAACGTAATCATCATTAATCCATTTTGGATTTTTTTCGTTAAGTTGTACCTCACCACCAGGTTCTTTCTTATAGCTTTCCATCAAGCGCATAATCCATTCACCTTTGTTCTTGCTATCGCCGTTATAAGGTGGATTGCCAATCATGACCATAACAGGGCAGTCGCGTTTGATATGATTAGCCTCACTTGCCTCGTTACTTAGCCATGCTGCCCAAAGAGTACCAGTATCAGGGTGACATTCTTCTAATGAATTTGTAAGATATATTTTCAGTCGTTTTTGATTGTTAGATTGAGAAAAGCCGGTCTCAGTAAGCAGCATATCAAGTTTCAGATGTGCCACAGCATAGCTTGCCATTAACAACTCAAAGCCGTGCAGACGAGGTATAAGATGATCTGTAACATAACCTTGCCACATACCTTGCATATCACGAAATCTGTCATAGATTCTATTTATCGTTTCTGCAAGAAAAGTACCTGTACCTGTTGCTGGATCAAGTATCTGTACTCTATGCATTGAGCGAGTAATAGTTCTTGGGTTTCTATTTCCTCTGGATGGTCTACTTGGTTCGTAAGCAGGATTTATAACCTCATGTTCTATCATGGAACTATCAGCCAGACCTTTAGTAAGATTAAAGTCTTTTTGAAGAATCTCATCCACGGCTTGTACTATGAATTGCACAACAGGCTGTGGAGTGTACCATACGCCTTTTGACTTACGCAATTTAGGATTATATTCAGAAAGAAAGTCCTCATAAAAATGTATCATCGGATCATGATGCAGATTATTATGCGAGTATGTTCTCATAACTTTCTTAATATCCGTAGCAAGGAATATGTTTACAAGGTCATCAACAACCCAAGCTATACGTTCGTCAAGGTCGTAACCTGCAATAGATTGAAAAATCTGGCGTAAAAAAGGATTAGACTTTGGTATGAGACTCGCAGCCTCTTGACGTGAAAATGTATCAGGTGTATCATCATGAAGACGAGCTGCAAACATTCCGTATGCTATAGTTTGTGCGTAGATGTCAGCAAAATCTTTTGATGAAAGGTCGTGTATCAGCACATGACGAAAAGCCTCCAGTTGATTTTGTAACTGTTGGTTGTTTTCTGCTTCCTCTTCATTATTCTCTGCAAGTTCAAAAGCTCTGTTTATCGTTGTTGCTAAAGTTCGTGCTTTTGCAGCCATTTGTTGTGCAAGACGTGTGGCAGAGGTGATAGGTGTAGGATGTGTATCAGCAATATGAGCGACAAGAGAGTTGAAATCCTCAACATTCTGCTGTAATAAACGAATGTTATTACCTTGTATTTCTGCAAGTCGCACGTTTCTTATCCATTCTCCATTTTCATAGAGGTGGAAGTCAAGATAGTCTGTGAAAATAATATGATCGAGACTCTGCTTGTATCTGTCGAATTGCTCACGATGTTGATTGTTGCCATCAAGATCATTATCATTAACATCTTTGGCTTCAATATAAAATACAGGCATATTACCGCGACTTATGATATAGTCTGGGGCTCCACATGATATACGTGCAGGCTCATTAGTGACAATAAAGTCATGTAGCATGTCTGTGAGTAATTGTTGGAGCATTGGACGGTATGAATGTTCACGGGCATTACCAGTTTTGTATTGCTCATTAATTTGTTTGATATAGGATTTTATATCCATAATTGTTTAGGATTAAGGTTTTGGTTATTTTTATTGAAAGGTTTTAATATGAAATTTATATGCAAAAATAATTATAATATCTGATTTCTCCAAAATATTAGCACGAAATTTACTGAAATATATTTCCTGATAATTTATTTTCCTGCAGATTTCAATGTATTTCTTGGTGTAATTTTCAGAAACGATATGTTTTTAACGTATTTTTCTAAAAAATATTCTTGTTATTTGGCAAAATGTACTATCTTTGCACTCATCAAATAACGTATGCAAACCTATAGGATTGATACAAATTTGAAGTTCGTGTGAGGAATCCTCGCACGTTATGCTAATAACTAAACATTATTAATTTATGTCAGGTCTAATTTCAAGTATTATTTGCGGTATTTTGGCAGGCTTCATTGCTTGCAAGTTGACAAACAAAGAAGGAAAAGGTTGCCTCGTAGATCTCTTCCTCGGTATTATCGGAGGTGTTGTAGGCGGCTGGGTATTTAGTCTGCTCGGTATAGGCGTAAACTCATTGATTGGCAGTATAGTATGTGCTGTAATCGGAGCTGTCATTGTGCTCTGGGCTTGTAACAAGCTGTTCAAATAAGCAGTATGCACCTTTTGTTATATTACTTCCTCGCCATCAACTTCGTTGCCTTTATCCTATTTGGCATTGACAAGTTGAAGGCGAGGAAGAATCTTTGGCGTATTCCAGAAGCCACTCTCCTACTCATTGCCGTTATTGGCGGTAGTATTGGCGCGTGGATGGGAATGTATGTTTGGCATCATAAGACCATGCACCTGAAATTCAAGTATGGCGTGCCTGTCATATTGGCGTTGCAGATAGCAATAGGAGTATATCTTAAACTATAGCGACCTCGGCCCCTCACCTGCCCTGCGGGCATCCTCTCCCCAAGGGGCGAGGAGAAAGTTACATTTTATCGCTTACGAAGATTCCCTTAAGGGATTATTACTAAATTCCCCCTCGCCCCTTGGGGAGAGGGTGTCCGTAGGACGGGTGAGGGGCTGTTGGTAAGGGGCTTTTATTTCACCCACACCACATAGTCGTCTTTTCGTGGCTTTTGCGGTTTAAAGGCATCAGGAGCGGCATAGCCGAGGATGCAGTTGCCAATACCCTCGTATTCATCGGTTATTCCAAGTTCACGAAGGATAACTCTACCCTCTTCTGTCTCGAACGACTCCTTTGCCCGATGAATCCAGCAAGAACCGAGTCCAAGACTATTGGCTGCAATCATCATGTTTTCCATCACGAGAGAACCGTCATAGATACGTGTTCCAACATCCTTACGTGCAAGTACGACAAGCACAACGGGAGCGCCATAGAATGGGTCGTTATGCCCGGATGATGTGCTGAGATTTCTGTCAATGACAAGTTGAAGATTCAGATTACTCAAACGGTCGCGCATCGCCTTATTGGTTACGGCAATGATGATTGGCGACTGTTTGTTCATTCCAGAAGGTGCATAGGTACCTGCTTTTACGACTTCCTCGACAAGTTCCATTGGCACTGGTTTGTCAAGGTATTTCTTCACACTTCTGCGTGAGATGATATCCTCAATGGTCTTATTCATAATTATGTTAATTTTTTAGTTGATAGTCAAACTCTTTACTCTTTATACTTTATACTTTACTCTTTACCCTTTACTCTAAATTATGCTAACAGATATTGGTGGCAGAAACTGCCATATAATCGGTGAAAATAAAATCGGGGAAACGGTTATCGTCAAGCCTCTTGGCGAGTTTGAGCGATTACTGATAGAGGATGAGTGTAAGCTCATTGCCGAACTTTCTTCCGTGCCTTTCTGTATGGTAGCCTTTGAAGTTACAGAGACAGACCTGCGTCCTGAAGGTGCAGAAGAAACATATCAGTATCTCGAAAAAAAATTACTCCCTTATATACAAGCCAATCTGCATCCTAAAAGTCTCATCCTTGGAGGCTACTCGCTTGGTGGTCTCTTTGCCCTATGGAGCGTGACGCGCACAGATGCCTTTGATGCCGTTTTTGCCGGTTCTCCTTCACTATGGATGGAGGGTTGGAATGAGTATGCTGACGCACATCCTTTGAAGGTGAAGTATGCCTATATGAGTCTGGGAGATAAAGAAGAATGTACCCGCAAACAACCATTCTGTATTATAGGTGACAGGGTAAGACAGCAGCACAAGCGTCATGAAACACAATTGGGAGCTGACCACTGTATCCTTGAATGGAATGTTGGCGGGCACTTCAATGAGATAGAACTACGCAAGGCAAAGGGCTTTGCATGGTGTCTAAAGACCCACCCCAGCCCTCCCCAAGGGAGGGAGCCTTTAGAAAGTAATGATCCCTTACGCTCTTAGCGATAAAATGTATATAAATACTCCCTCCCTTGGGGAGGGTCGGGGTAGGTCCTATCTTTCCACCTGTGTGAACTCAGGCACACTACCCTCAGCATTGCCTTTTATGACATAGATGAGCTGTTTGCTCTCCTTGCCCTGCATATCCTTGCTGTTGCAAGTAAAGAGATATTCTGTGGCATTGTTGAGTGAACGTGTACCAACGGTTGAAGGAGTTCCCAATGGCATAGGATAGTCACCGCAAGCCTTGTCGAATATAGCTTTCTCATCGGCGGAAACGGCATGCTGTGCAGAGAAAGCTGGAAGTGATGTCTTCTTGCCCTTCAAAGCACCGAGGTTGATGAGGAATGTCTCGATCTCTGCCTCTGCCTTATCAACACGTGCAGCTCTTACACCATACCATGAAGATGTAATCGTACTTCCCGGCAATGCAGCTTTGAGATCGGGAATACTTGTATTACCGCCACTGCCGAATGTGCAGAAAGGAACTATCACCTTGCCTTTGAGATCGGCAGTCTTGACGAAACTATGCATAGGACCAGCGAATGTACCTGCCCATATAGGATAACCAACATAGATAGTATCATAGTCAGCTACCTTGGCCTTCATAGGCTTGAGGTCACGGAACTTGCCATCCCTGCGCTCTCCCATAAATGCACCTGCTATTGCACCCATATCTCCAGAGTATGGATTAACAGTTTCTATGCGCTCAATATCAGCGCCAGTCTTCTTCTGAATGATATTTGCAACCTTTTCGGTTGTACCAGACTGAGAGTAATAAACTACAAGTGAACGAGGCTTGTTTTCTGCCTGTGTCTGATTGGCTGTGCAAGCCATGAGAGCAGCCACAGCACTCAATAATAATACTTTCTTCATCATTTGAATATTATCTTTAGCTATTAGTTTACACTGATTATAATACGTTTATACTAACAAAAGGTTTAGTAGTACGAGAAAAAAATAAAGGTGCCACCAATAATATAGAGCACCTTATATTGAAACCGTTATTGTTTAATTTACTTTTTGCGGATATATGTGTTATCCTCCTCACCATCAGCAGTTAAGGAATGGAGGACAAGTGTATCGCCATTTGTGGAGAGAGAATAGCGTGCCTGCATTAGATAGTTCATATCAGCCACATTCTCCAGAATTTCAAGACCATGCCATTCCCAGTCGTGATATTCCTCATAGTCACATACCTGAACCTTGGAAAGTTTCACAATATCATTCTCCGTACGGAAACTTCCCTTGACCCTATGGCATACGCCATCAGCATCAACGAATCTTACATCCAAGGCTTTTCTGTTGGCATACAATGTAGAAGTGACATTGCCGTTACCCCGAAACTCTATTTCCTCGTGAAAGTCTTTCTTGTTGTCCTGAGACACCCATGTACCTACAAGTCCTTCGTCTATAACAGTTTCCGGCTTTTCCTCATTATGACATGAAGCCAGGAAAAAATCTGTAAATACGAGTGTCAAAACAAAAGCGAGAATATATTTTATTTTTCTCATTGTTTGCAATTTTAATAAATTCCATCCGTGGAAGTAATATAACACCACCGATTTCAGTTGCAAAGATACAATTTTTTCTTAAATTTAATTACTTTTTCAACGAAAAAATACGATAAATAGGCTATTTTTTCTTGAATCAGTGATTTACCGGGTAATTTCACGTTGTGTAGAAGAAAGTTAGCTATCCATCCTGAAAAGTATATAAATAATCATTCAGATAGTACCGAACTTACGAAAGGTGAATATGTTTATTGATAATACAGTATTAATATCTTACATTGAAACAAGATGTTATAACTTTGACATTAAAGTAAAACATGATCTGAAGACAATATAATCAAAGCAAGGAAAGGATTTCTTCAAAGTCGCGACAGATATAAGTAGCACCGGCATTCTCAAACTCCTCCCTGTCTCCGTAGCCATAGAGCACGCCCATAGAATCGATGCCACATTCATTTGCACCCTGCACATCAAACTTCCTGTCGCCTATCATCAGAATCTTGCTGCGGTCTTCAATGCCCTGAGAGGCAAGCGCGGCATTAATAACATCCGCCTTTGTATGAAGGATGCCTTTGTCGTCTCTTCCGGCTATGAAATCAAATAAATGGCTGAGTCTGAATTCCTTTGTGACCTTATCGGCCTGTATCTGCATCTTACTCGTTGCGATACCCATAACATAGCCTCTATGCCTAAGTTCTTCGAGGAACTCAATAACACCATCATACAGATGCTGTTCAAGCCATCCTTTCCTGAAATAGCGTTCCCTGTATATCTCAACCGCTTTCATTGCATCCTTATCACTGAATCCATACAGATCTTTATATGAATCCTCAAGCGGAGGGCCTACGAACGGACGAAGCGTCTGAAGGTCAGCCACTTCAATACCGAAATGCGCAAGCGAATATTGGGCACATTTCATAATGCCTTCACCGCTATCCACAAGAGTACCATCAAGATCAAAAAGCAGAGTTGTATAGTCTGATTTCTTTTCCATTCTGCAAAATTACATTTTTTCCGTGAAAAAAAAGAAGATATATTAAAAAAAAGAATATAACACCACTTTAGCAAGTTCGATATCGCAGTAAGTAATTGATTTGGTTAAAAACTGTATATTGTAGCATTTTTTGGAGAAAAAAACATATCTTTGTGCTCAGAAAACGATATGAGTACCAGTATTC
Source organism: uncultured Prevotellaceae bacterium (assembly GCA_900315105.1). The sequence goes on from OMXX01000029.1 coordinate 23,721, forward strand.
AGGGCAGATTCGCATATTTCCTCTCATCAGAATTGCCCAGAGAACACATGGTCAAATACAGATTAAAAATGCTAAGGATTTTTTCATTGTCTATACTCACGATACTCTGCCTCTACTCTTCTGCAAGACAGAGGGTGATACTCATTACGATAGACGGTTTGCGGAATGACATTCTCACTAATGCCAGCCAACCGGCACCTTTCCTGCACGAAATGATGCAGAAATCAATATATGTGCCGAATGTAATCGGAGTGAACCCAACGATGACATATCCGGCACACACCACATTGGTAACAGGCTCTGCCCCACTCGACCACGGCATTCATTGTAACCGTCAGTTTCAGTTCAACAGGGCTGAGCCGGCATTATACAACTGGTATGCCGATAGCATCCGCACAAAGACATTATGGCAGACTGTAAAAGAGAAAGGCGGCACAACGGCTTCTGTATTCTGGCCGGTCACTACAGGAAGCAAATGGATTGACTTCAACCTCCCAGAATACTTTCCTACAACGAAAGTAAACGTTAGCGGTATGGACTATATCCGTCCGGTATGTACTCCTGCGGATATCATGGCGGAATTGGAGCGTGAGGCAACAGGACATCTGTCGGACACCACCTTGCGTGCCGGTTCGTTTCAATACGATGCCAAGGTGGCAAGTATGGTGAACTATCTCACAAACCGCTACAAGCCCGATTTTATGACCGTGCACCTAGTGACAACCGACTACAAACAACACGAAACGGGTATATACTCTTTTGAGACGCAACAATCAGTAGCGGCAGCCGACCATGCAATAGGTCTCATACTTGAGAATCTTGAATATACGCATCAGAAGGACAGCGTGACAATAATCGTAACTGGCGATCACGGCTTTACGCAGGGACGGTATCGTCTGCATCCCAATGCCCTGCTCGTCAGCAATGGTCTGCTAAGCGAACAGCCAGGTGGCGATTGGCAAGCATGTTTCAATTCTCTTGGAGCCGCTGCATATATGTACGTTAATCCCCAACTCTCATCTAAGCAGAAGACACGCTGCATAGAGAAGGTAAGGAAGATATTTTCCGAACAGCCAGACTCCACAAGGTCATTATATAACATACTATCAAACGAGGAGATTCTCAACATAAAAGGCGATCCTACAGCCGCCCTCTGTCTAGCTCCTGTCTCTGGCGTAGGATGCAGCAACGAACGCAAGGGCAGCTTCATAACAAACTTCAAGGGCGGCTTTCACGGATATGTGTATCTGCCTGGTACAAAGGCGTATGACCCTACTTCGCTCATCATTCACGGGAACATCGACAGAAACATTGTCAAACGTTTCCTCTCTGCACCAGATACCATTCAGCAGACATCAATCGCTCCGCTGATTCTAAGCATTTTGGAAATGAACAATAATGAACAATCAAAGTAATAACTAATAAAAAATTACATCTATGAAGAAAATCCTTACAATCGTATTGGCATCGTTTGCAATGATGTCATGCGCACAGAAAGCAAACAACGCTTCTACATCAAATGAACCAGCCGTTATCAAATGGATAGAAGACAAGCCGGGACCAAGTTTCCAGCAGCATAGAACATTCCCAACCGTGCCTGACGATCTTTGGAATGAACTCGGATTCAAGGACGGTGTTCCTTCAAGTATGAGTTGTTGCCTGCTCAAGGCTGAAGGCGAGACGATATTAATTGATACTGGTCTTGGAGCAGAATTCAGTCAGCTCATCGCTAAACTCGCAGAGGATAACATCAAGCCCGAGGACCTAAAGCTTATTTATATCACCCACATGCATGGCGACCACATTGGCGGATTGCTAAAGAATGGTAAGGTGGTATTCCCTAATGCAGAGGTGTATATCAACAGAGTAGAGGCTGAAGCATGGAAAACTATGCCTGGTGACAGAAGCGCACAGGCAAAGAAGGTTCTAGAGGCTTACAAGGACCACCTGCATCTGTTTGAGGCTGGTGACGTATTGCCAGGCGACGTGAAGTCTATTGCTGCTTACGGTCATACTCCAGGTCACACCGTATTCCAGAAGAATGACATCCTTGTAATAGGCGACCTTATGCACGGAGCAGCCCTACAGCTAAAGCATCCTGAATACAACGCTTCTTTCGACATGGATCAAGAAGCTGCTGCAGAGGCTCGTGCCAGAGTGATAAAGTATGCCCGTGAGAATAAGCTCACAATGTACGGAATGCACCTCCCAAGTCCGGGATATGTAAAATAAGAAAACCTACAACTTGAGTTATACGAAAGTTGAATAATGACAATAACATCTGTCGTTGAGAATACTAGTGCCGTAGGTCTGCCTGTGGAACATGGTTTGAGCCTGTATATACAACTAGAGAACGGGCGAAACATTCTGTTTGACATGGGACAAAGACGGTTGTTTGCAGAAAATGCTGTACAACTCGGACTCAGCATTGCCGATATTGACACAGCTATAGTATCGCATGGGCATTATGATCATGGCGGTGGACTTCGTGCCTTCTTGGAAATCAACGATAAGGCAAAGGTGTATATCCACAAGGATGCATTTCAACCGCATTATTCGCTAAAGGATTACGGATTGAAATACATAGGTCTGGATACTGATTTGCAAGATAATCCACGTCTTGTGATGTGTGATTCCTTGACACGGCTTGATGATCAGATGACAATATTTGCCGATGTTATCGGTGATTGTTGTTGTCCGCAAGGCAATAGTCTTTTGTTCGGACCTTCTGAAACACAGAACGACTCCTTTGCGCATGAGCAGAATCTTATCATTGAGGAAAAAGGCAATACCATACTCTTTGCCGGATGTGCGCACAAGGGTATCATAAACATCATGCGCAAGGCAGAGAAGGTAATTGGTAGGCCTCCTACCCATGTATTAGCAGGAATGCATCTTGCAAAGACTCCAATAGAGGACGCCTTTATATCAACTCTTGCACATGAACTTATGAGGTATGAGAATTGCAAATTCTACACCATGCATTGCACAGGTACAGAACAGTATCAGAAACTCAAGGCTATAATGCATGATCAGATAGAATACCTCTCATGCGGAGAGATTGCGGAGATATGAAGTCTATTTTGGCATATTAATTGCTAAGCATTGATTAAATGCCTTTTATTTCAGGCGTGTTAATTATTAATTATCAATTAAAAATGATTCAACAGACAGAATTCAAACTTTCAGCAAAACGCAGAGGATGCCACCTCGTAACGCGAGAGATACTCGACAACCTTCCTAGACCACTCCCAAAGGTTGGCTTGTTAAACCTTTTCGTACAGCATACTTCATGCGCTTTGTCTATCAACGAGAACGCAGATCCGGACGTGAGATATGACATGGAGAAGATAATGAACCATATCGTGAAGGAAAACGAGCCTTACTATGATCATGTACTTGAAGGTTCTGACGATATGCCTGCTCATGCTAAGAGTTCGCTCTTCGGTGTAAGCATAACCATACCGATTACCGATGGTCACCTAAACCTCGGTACTTGGCAAGGCATATACCTATGCGAGTTCCGCGACTACGGAGGTCCACGCAGCATAGTAGCAACTATATACGAATAAATAGTAAATCGTCAAATAGTATATAACATTGGGATACACGAAATGGATAGGAGCATTCCTCGGATATGTCAGCGGAGGAACGCTCGGTGCAATAGCAGGATTCATCCTTGGCACCGTCTTTGAAAGCTTTACCAAGAGTTCAGACACATCGTCTGATAGCAACGCATATAATGCCTATGGTAATACTACGGCAGAGGACATTCTAAACCGCACCCGACAGTCACAACAAGGCGATAGAAACGGATTCCTCTTCTCGCTTATGGTGCTATCTGCCCATATCATACAGGCAGACGGCAAGATAATGCACTCTGAAATGGAACACGTACGCAACTTCCTCCGTGCTAACTTCGGTGAAACGGCTGTGGAGCAAGGAAATAATATTCTTCTCCGACTCTTCGACTACCGAAAACAGCACGGTGAGCAGTCGTGGAAGCAACAGATTGGTGAGGCTTGCCGACAGATGCGTATGGCTATGCCGGAGGAACACCGTCTTCAGCTTATTGCTTTCCTTGCTGATATAGCAAAGGCTGATGGTGTTACGGCGGAAAGCGAGATAAGGGAATTGCGCAACGTGGCATATAACCTCGGTCTCAATCCACAGGTAATCGACCAAATGCTCAGTCTTGGCGGTCAGAGTCTTGATGATGCATACAAGGTTCTCGGACTTACCAAGGATGCTACAGACGATGAGGTACGCAAGGCATATCGTAAGCTCGCCCTTCAGTACCATCCAGACCGTGTAGCAACACTTGGAGATGATGTGAAGGAAGCTGCAAAGAAGAAGTTCCAGGAACTCAATGATGCCAAGGACAGAATATACAAGGCAAGGAATCTGTAATTATCAATACAATAGAATATGACAAAACAAGACATCATGGTTCTCGCAAAAGAGAACGCTTTTGACCTGATAGGCAAGGAGTGGATGCTCGTAACAGCTGGTACTCCCGACAAATACAACACAATGACAGCCTCATGGGGTGGTATAGGATGGCTCTGGAACAAACCTGTAGCCTTCATATTCGTACGCCCGGAGCGTTTTACTCACGATTTCATCGAGGCAAACGACCGTCTGACACTCTCCTTCTATGGCGATGAATATCGCAAGGCTCTCCAGATATGCGGAAGTAAGTCTGGCAGGAATATCAACAAGACCGAGGCTACAGGACTAACACCAGAGACTTTAGAGAGCGGTGCCATTACCTTTAGTGAGGCGCGAATGACACTCGACTGTCGCAAACTCTTCAAGTCACCGATGAAAGCTGACTGTTTCATCGATAAATCACTCCTTGAGCGTTGGTATAACGATAAGCCTGGTGGTGGACTTCATGATATCTATATTGTAGAAATAGAGAATATCTACGCATAGTTATCAACTTTCAGGTCTCCCTTTTAGCCTGATTTGAGGGATATAACACAAAAATGCTCCAACTATCATCACGACAGAAGGAGCATTTTTTGCGTTTAACTCATTCAACCTTCACGAGAAGGAGCCTTCGGCTTTTTCATGTTATCCAAATGAGTTAAGCATCAATCTTTTACCTAATAACTAAACCTAAAAACTATTATTCTACTAACCTAAACAATTTTATTCCAAAAGCGTCTTTCGGAATGCGTTCCAGAAGTTTTTACCTCTTTTTTCCTTTTGACACTGCAACGTTCAAAGCACCTCGCACGAAGGAAATAGTCAACGTCAGCTGAAAGCTGGTGGACATCTCTGATTTCCGAGTGCAAAATTAATACAATTTATTTGTGTACGCAAACAATTTTCATAAAAAGTGTCATTTTTGAGCTTTTACATGACTTGCATCAATTTTATGTGTGCGCACACAAATCACATTCGCAGAAAAACACGTCCTTTATATCTCTGCGATTTCATCGTGAGATTACCCCAAAAAGTCTAATAGAAATAATAAAAAGAATAGTGAGGAAGGTTAGCCGAGCTAATCCTTCCCCACCCTTTATAATAATATAATCTACCTTAGATATCCAACGCAGCGTGATAAGCCTCGTAGATAGCCTTTGTGATATTCGCAGGACGAACACAGTCACCGACCTCACGAACGAATGGAGCACATCCACGTAGGGCTTCAACATCAGCACGGTTGGCACGCTGTCCAAGGGCACAGATAACGGTCTTGCCTGGAACAAGGACTTCATTACCTTCCTTGTCCTTACAAACAACACCTTCAGAGGTTATCTTCTGGCCGACATACTCAGTATGAGCAGTAGAAAACTCACCGACCTTACGCATAAGGATAGGACGTTGACGGATATTGCAGTCAGCTGCAAGGGTGTCACGCATCTCAACAAGTTCTACCCTCTTGCCTTCCATACCAAGATGAATAGCACATTCACATCCTGCAAGTCCACCTCCAAGTACAACTACACTATCGCCAACCTTATCCTTTTCACGATAGTAATTGTTCACGATGATGACATTATCAGAATCAATGCCTGGAATTGGCGGAACGATAGGTGTAGAGCCAACAGCAAGGATAAGGGCATCAACACCTTCCTTCTCAACATATTCTGGCGTAACGGTTGTGTTGAGACGAATCTCCACGCCCTCGTCCTTTGCTTGACGCTCAAGTACCACGCCAAGCTCATACATCTCGTGCTTGAATGGGATTGCCTCCTCTGACTTCAGAATACCGCCTACCCTGTCGGTTTTCTCACAGAGAACAACCTTATGACCACGCTGTGCAGCAGTAACGGCAGCCTTGAGTCCAGCAACACCGCCACCAACTACCATCACCTTCTTGCTCTTACGTGCAGGCACAACCTCCATACCTTCGATTTCACGTCCAATCAATGGATTAACTGCACAACGGCGTGTGAACGTGACAGGACGCTCTGCCATACAGGTATAGCAACGCAGACACTTCACAATGCGGTCTTCCTGGCCTGACATCACTTTTTGTGGGTGGAATGGGTCTGCAAGCAACTGACGTCCCATATAGACAACATCCGCCTTGCCCTCGGCAATGATACGCTCCATCTGCTCAGGATCGCTAAGAGCACCGATAGTAGCAACTGGCTTCTTGACGTGCTTCTTTATCTCGGCAGCAAGCCATACGTTCACTCCATGCTCATCGAACATAGGAGGTGTAGTGTTGAAGAATCCGAACTGATAAGAACCTGCAGAAACATGGATAAGGTCAACAAGGTCTTCAACAGCTTGCGCAATCTTGATTCCGTCCTCAATGCCATAGCCGCCATCGAAGAGCTCACTACCGCTGAGACGAACCTCAACAGGGAAATCCGGTCCTACGGCATTACGTACAGAAGCGAGTACCTCACGAACTATGCGGATTCGATTCTCCAAAGAGCCTCCGTACTCATCTGTACGATGATTGAGATATGGAGAAAGGAACTGATGCAAGAGCCATCCATGACCTGCGTGAACCATTATCATTTCATAGCCTGCACGCTTACAAAGAGCTGCCTTCTCGCCATATGTCTTCACGATGTCGGCAATCTGTTCCTTTGAGAGAGCTTTCACCGGACGACCGTCAGGACGTGTTCCGTCGCTCGGTCCCCATTGGTTAAGACTTGCTTTCTTGTTCTTGTCTGACATATAAGTACCAGCATACTGACCTGAGTGTGAAAGTTCTATACTTGGCACAGCACCATGACGACGAATTGCATCAGCAACGAATGTATGTGCAGCAAGACAACCGACTGTTTCAAGGTCGAGATGGAGCATGTGACTGCCGTCTGTGTCAGGATGAACAACAAGCTCACTTACGGTAACGGCAGCAGCACCGCCCTTGGCACGAAGCTCATAAAAGCCTTGAGTACGAGGCCCCGGACAGCAATCAGCGGTTATGTCCGTTGCCCCCATAGGTGCGGAAAAGATACGATTACGGAAAGTCACCTTACCTAAGGTAATAGGACTTGTAAGATTTGGGTATTTGTTCATGTTCTTTATAATGTTTTTGTTTATTAGGCAATACAAATTTGACGCAAAATTACAAACTTTATTTCATTCATGCAAATAATTGATATATTTTTTTTGCATATCTGATAAAAAACAAAGATGTTCAACCGTTTTGGTTGAACATCCCTTTTTAATAAAGAACACGAAATAATAAAGAACACTTTATACATTAACACGTTATCACTTTATCGTCTCCAGCCAGCTATAAAGATCCTGCATCATCTCATGATGATACTTGAAGTATGCGCCGCATCCAAAGCCGTGACCGCCACTTGGATATACGTGCATAGAAGCCTTTACGCCAGCTTTTCGCAGAGCCATGTAGTATTCTGCAGAATTGAGAGGAGACACAAGAAAATCGTCATCGGCAAGCATTATGATAGCTGGAGGAGTATCCTTGGTAACCTGAAGCTGATTACTGTATTTTTTCTCAAGCTCAGGAGATGCATTCTCACCTATAAGACAGTTGTGAGAGTCCATGTGTGTGATTGACTTATCCATTGAGATAACAGGATAGAAGAGAATCTGAAAGTTAGGACGTGTCTCTGGTGGGTTGTGCGTTGCAATAGTAGAAGCGATATGACCACCCGCAGAAGAACCGAGTATTCCCACCTTGTTAGGGTCGATCTTCCACTCAGCAGCATGCTCACGGATAAGACGCATAGCCTCGGTAGCATCGCTCAGAGGCACTTCCGTAACGCCATTAGGCATTCTGTAGCGCAGCACAATAGTAACAATGCCTCTGCTCATAAGATGTGTTGCCCAATCATAACCTTCCTGACCGAGAGAGAGGACGCGATAACCTCCACCTGGGATTACGAGTACAGCCTTTCTGTTTGTTTCGTTGCCAAAAGGCAGATACACCCTTATTGATGGCTTGAAGTTGCGGGTCTCGTCATTGTAAGGCTGAGTCTTGTCAATACCGTTACTGTTAGGCAGTCCATTAGGCCAAAGGTCGATGTCGATTGGCTTTCCCATTCCCATCTGCGCCATAGCACCCATGGCTGACAGCATCATAAACAATGATAATAAATACTTCTTCATTTCTATTATTATTTAAATATCTTCTGAACAAAATCATGCAGAGACTTACGCCACACCTGCCATTCGTGGTCTCCAGGGAAAGTATTGAACACGATATTCAATCCCTTGGATTTCATATCCTCCACAGCTTTCTTTGTTGATGTGATTCGGTTGTCATCAGTACCTACGGAGATATAGAAAACATCCAATTCATCGTTGTATTTCTTTGCATTGGAGATAAGTCCCGGCAAAGCCTTCTCTGCGTCAAAAGCCCCACTCTCTCTGATTCCACCGAATACACCGGTGCTGAAAACACCGAGACTTGAGAAAAGTTCCGTGTGCTGCAAACCTGCGAAGAAGGTCTCGCCACCACCCATTGACAAACCGGCAAGAGCACGACTCTTACGGTCTTTCTTAACACGGAAATTCTTCTCCACAAAAGGAATGACATTCTTTATAAGATCCTCCTCGAAAGGCTTAATGCCCTCAACTGAATAGGAGAACGGTCTGCCAGGAACGCTGAACGTTCCGTTCACCATTACGATAATCATCTCCTTTGCCTTGCCCTCAGAAATCAGGTTGTCGAGAATATAGTTTGCCTTACCTTGGTTTATCCAGCCTGTCTCGTCCTCTCCACCGCCATGCTGAAGATACAATACCGGATATTCCTTCGTTCCTTCGCCGTAGCTTGCCGGAGTATAAACCCACATGCCAACATGCTTGTTTCTGACGGTAGAAAACAGTTCTGTCTGCACAACCTTTCCATGCGCCACATCCTTACGATCATAGAACGTGCAGTTCTTCTCAGGAATGTCAATCGCACTCGTCATTCTTCCGCAACCATAGAAACTCATACTTGCAGGGTCAGCAACATCCAATCCGTTGATATTGAACCAGTAGTAATGAAATCCTTCGATCAAAGGTTTAGTCCTTGCAATCCACGTTCCATCCTCTTGCTTTACGAACTTACAATCAGCATCGAGGCTTACTTTCCATGTACTTGCATCATTGGCACGAACACGCAACAGCACACTGTTATCCTCAAGGATTCGGGGATAGTCCCCGTTATTGTTCGTTGTCGGAATAATATATTTCCCATCAGCCTTATCCTGTGCAAAAGCCGAAACACTAATAGCCATAGCAAAGGCTGTTATAATGATTGATTTCTTCATATTGTTTAGCCAGTCATTCATTTGTCATTTAGGTTAAAACGAATCTGGTTTCTTTGAAACCATACCGTACTTCAATGTATAATAAACGAGCGAAACTTCCGAAAGTTTAACTACCCATACAATTTTCTTTCCCCAAAAGACAGGAAAAAAGGTTAAACTTTAACTTTTTACCACCCTTCAATACATAAACACTTGTAATATAACAAATTATAGTATGTTTTCTCTTTTATTATACAACAAATTGTTTATCCAAAAGTATAACTAAGTTCTACCTCCGAAGTGAATCCGTTATAGGTCCGTTCCAAGTCCGTTTCAGGTCCGCTTCAAGTCCGTTCACAGATATTGGAGTTTGAAGGACTGTTTTGTTCCGCTAAGGGGGCAAAAGACAAATAGACGAAACTATAGGGGGGACATGAAAGTTTAAGGTTAAAATTTAACTAAAAAACAGACACACCCCCATCATTCCAACTCGAGATTCAGTTTCTCGGCAAGGATGCGGAATGATTTGCTGTATTCAAGCATTTCCTCAAAGTTCTCCTTTGGAGTTAGGATCTTACGCTTCTCGGTCTGTTCGGCAAGACGTACACTAAGTGTGATATTGCCATTATGAAGATGCTTTGCCATAGTGACCTCAAGGCGTTTCTTGATGTCATTCAGCTCTTTTCTAAGCATCTCATTCTCAACAACAAGTTCTATGTTCGGATAAACTGTTATGGAAGGTACAATATTCTTCAGGCGCTTTGCCATTCCACCCATATTCGCGCTCTCCATTCTGTTGCACATAGCGAGCCATTGAAGACGCAGATCTGACAACGTGAAGGTCTCATTTTCAGTCGTTTTCTTCTCAACGGGAATATCCAGTTTCTTTTCCTTTTTGCCGTTGAGAATGCTATCGAATGACATTCCAAGACCTGTCAGGGATACCTTTGGTGCAGACGGTTTGACCGCCTCTGCCTTCGGTGCTTCTATGGATTGATTTGCCTGAGATTTCTGTGTGGTTGATGACAATACAGAGCGTACAGTCCCTGCCACCTGTGGAGCAGCTTCTGACTGTACAGCATTTGTCATAATATTCTTAAACAGGGATTTTAACTTCTTCTTAGGGCCACGCCCCACCCCATCATCATCGGGCTGCTGAATCTGAGCAACCTCTATAAGTGTGAGTTCAACGAGAAGACGCTTGTTTGAGCTCTGACGGTATTTCACATCACACTCGTTGAGAATCTTCAATGCAGAATACAGGAACTTCACAGGACACTTCCTTGCCTGTTCTGCATAACGCTGACGCAAGGCATCGCTTGTCTCTATCAACTTGAGAGTAGAGGCATCGGCTGCCATTAGGACATTGCGAACATGGGAGGCAAGTCCAGAAATGAAATGCCCGCCATCGAAGCCTTTTTCCATAACACCGTTCAGAAGTAGCATCTCCTCCGTCACCTTGCATTCAAGTGCCAAGTCTATAGCCTTGAAGTAGTTGTCAACATCAAGTACGTTAAGGTCTTCGAGTACCTTTTCATAGGTGATATTCCCCTGACAGAAACTTGCAGCCTGGTCGAAGATAGAAAGGGCATCACGCATACCGCCATCGGCTTTTTCCGCAATGAGGTTCAAAGCCTCTTCCTCGTATGTTATTCCTTGATCATCAGCCACATGCTTTAGGTGGGCAATAATATTCGGAACGGTCATACGCTCGAAGTCATACACCTGACAACGTGAAAGGATTGTTGGTAGAATCTTATGCTTCTCCGTTGTGGCAAGGATGAACACGACATGTGCTGGTGGCTCTTCCAACGTCTTGAGAAAGGCATTGAAAGCCGACTGCGAAAGCATGTGTACCTCGTCGATTATAAAGACCTTATACTTTCCCACCTGTGGCGGTACTCGTGTCTGATCCATAAGACTCTTGATATGATCAACACCATTGTTGCTGGCAGCATCAAGTTCAAAAATATTCATTGAGCGCTGCTCCGCAAAGGCCTTGCAGCTCTCACACTCGCCACAGGCATCGCCATCATGAGTGGGATTGGTGCAGTTGATAACCTTGGCAAAGATACGCGCACAAGTGGTCTTGCCTACACCACGTGGTCCACAGAAGAGATATGCATGTGCAAGTTTTCCGCTTGCCACAGCATTCTTAAGCGTTGTGGTGAGTGCCTGTTGTCCTACGACAGCATCGAATGACGAAGGACGGTATTTCCTGGCTGAAACAATATATTCCAAGATGATTACGAATTACGAATTATAAATTACAGATGCAAAGATACAAAAAATATAGAGAAATACTAAATTTTTCTCAATATTATTTTTATTTAAGAAAGGAAATTTAACGCGCACAGCCTTTTCACGTTAATTAAGATAAAAATGTCCTGCATATATTTGTTTTAATGAATTAAAAAAATTATCTTTGCAGAAAAATATGACATTATGGGCAAAATAAACACCATCTGGGGCTATCTGGGACGCCACAAATACCTTATCACTGTTATATTGGGAATTCTTATTGTCGGTATCATCGACGAGAACAGTTTCCGAAGTCTTGCCATGTATCAGATTCGCATACAGGAACTTCAGGCGCAGATAGATGACTACCAGAAACAGTTTGACAACGACTCAATTCGTCTTAATGTACTGATGAACGACCCAAAGGGTGCTGAGCGCATTGCCCGTGAACGTTATCTTATGAAGCGCCCAAATGAGGACATCTTCATCATGAGCACAGACCCTAAACCTTCTGATAACTAAATAGAAAATTGTAATTTTTAAAATACATTCAAACTTTGAGACAACTTTCAACATTACAGAACTACATACTCCTCATTGGCGCAATCATGATGGTTGTGGGTGTAGGATGCATCGTTTTCGGCATCATGCCAAAAGCTATGTCTATAATCTTCTGCGTCGGCACCATTTCATTTGCCCTGATGCAGATGACACAGACCTATGAAGGCAACAACATCACCTTGAGGCGACTTCGCCACATAATGGTGCTTGCCGATATAGCCTTCATAATCTCAGGTCTGCTGATGCTTGAGAATGTGTATAGGTTCTTCTTCCCACTTTTTGCAACTTCCATTGAAGGGTATAATACATATGTACATGTAGTTTACAACAACTGGGTTGTAGCCCTTCTCATCGGTGCCGTGCTTGAGATATACACCACACACCGTATTGCCCATGTGATTAAGAAAGAGGAAAACGATACTGATATTGACAACGAATAATATCGACATTCAATTTTTGTAAATAATGCACATAATATAGGTTTAACTTTCTAAATAAAACCTAAATTATATCATATTTTTTTTAAATTGCTTGAAAATATTTTCGTATTTCTACATTATTAGGTAACTTTGTATTGAAAAGACAGCAATATTGACATTATAAGTAAAATATGAAGAAAATAATATACTTTCTCTGTGCTGCTGCCGCATTGGCGTCATGCTCCAGTTCGTACAACATTCAGGGCACATCAGATGTCCAGAATCTTGACGGACACATGATGTATATCAAAGCATTGCAAGGCAACGAACTGAAGAGCATTGACTCATGCGATGTTCTTCACGGAAAGTTTGCATTCAGAGGAAATATCGATACCGTAAAAGTAGGAACTCTCTTCATCAACAACGAAGGCGTTATGCCGATTGTTCTTGAGGAAGGCGATATCACAATCAAATTCAACACCGCCAAACAGACTTGTACAGGCACATTCCTCAATGACAAACTTAATGATTTCATCGAGCAGTATAATCAGATAACAAGTCAGATTGGCGATTTGTCACATCAGGAAGCTCAGGCTATGATGGACGGAAAGGATATGAATGTTGTATATCGCGAGTTGCAAAAGAAATCAAATTCCCTCAGGGAAGAAGCTGACAGTCTCATAACTTCATTCATTGAGCAGAACTTTGACAACGTACTCGGTCCTTTTGTCTTCCGCATGGCGACCGATACGGAAGTTCCAATGACCAACGCATGGATTGATGCTCTTATGCTAAAGGCTACAGACTCATTCAAGAATGACCGTTATGTAAAGGAGTTTATGGAGGCAGCCAACCACAATCAAGCGGTTATGACGGGCATGGACGATCCGACACCTATTCCGGATGCTTCTTCCGATAATAACACCGAGACACCCCCAACGCCAAACGATATGGCAAAGCCACAGAAATAACAAAACCATACAGAATAATATCTAAGTTATGAGTAACTTCATAATAAAGAATGGAAATATAGTCAATGAGGGTCGGCAGATTGTCGGCTCTCTTGTTGTTACTGACGGCATCATCGAGAAGATAACAGCAAACGACAGCGAACTTGATGCCATAAAATATAGAGATTACGAAACCATAGACGCAGAAGGATGTTATATAATCCCCGGTATCATCGATACTCACGTACATTTTCGTGAACCCGGACTGACACACAAGGCTGACATCGCATCAGAGTCAAAAGCCGCAGCCTATGGTGGCATAACCTCATACTTCGATATGCCAAATACAAATCCGCAGACAACTACTCTGGATGCTCTGCGTGAGAAGCAGAAACTGGCAAGAGAAAAGAGTCTTGTGAACTGGGCTTTCTTCCCAGGTGCAACAAACGATAACATCGAGGTTATTGAAAGCATCGACCCAAGTGAGATTCCCGGCATAAAACTATTCATGGGTTCTTCCACAGGCAATATGCTCGTAGATAAATACAATGCATTGATCAGGATTTTCCAGTCGGCAGCAAAGAGCGGTCTTGTTGTAATGGCACATTGCGAAGACACCGAAATCATCAATGCTAACATGAAGAAAATCAAGGAACAGATGGGCGATGATCCTGATGTTATGTTCCATCCCATCATCCGTTCAGAGGAAGCATGTATGGAATCCTCATGCCTCGCAGCTTCTCTTGCACGTCAGACAGGAGCAAGGCTTCATATAGCCCATATAAGTACAGAGGCGGAACTTAATGCCATATTCTCCCCTACTTCATCAGATGAACTTCCACAGATTACGGCAGAGGCAACCGTAGCGCATCTCATGTTCGACAACAATGACTACCGCACACTTGGAACGCGTATCAAATGTAATCCAGCCATCAAGAAACTGTCAGATAAGGAAGCACTCAGGAAGGGACTTATGAACGGTCAGATTTCAACAATCGGTACTGACCATGCCCCTCACAGCATAGAGGAAAAACAAGGTGGAGCGGCAAAGGCAATGTCGGGAATGCCTATGATACAGTTCTCATTACCGGCTATGCTCAGCCTTGTGGATGAAGGAGTCCTCACAATCGAGAAACTTGTAACGCTCATGGCGCATAATCCGGCAAAACTGTTCGGAATCATCGGACGCGGTTTCATACGTGAAGGCTACAAGGCCGATATCACAATCGTCAAGCCCCAATCACCATGGACTGTGACAAAGGAGTGCATAAAGAGCAAGTGCGGATGGAGTCCTATGGAAGGAAGAACATTCAACTGGCAGGTTCGCGACACGATATGCAACGGAAATTTCGTGCTTCGCAACGGCATACTCTTAGAAAACATCAAAGGCGAACAAATTAAATTTAACCACAGCAAATGATAAAGTTTTTATATAACATATACCAAATCGTATTTTGCGTACCTGTAATAGTCATATCACTTATAATCTGTACTATATTTATTGTTATTGGCACAAGATTCGGCAATGCAAACTACTGGGCATATCATCCGGGAAGAATCTGGAGTAAGATAATCGTGAAATCGCTGTTTCTTCCTATCAAGGTTGAAGGTCGTGAGAATATCAACCCCAATGAGAGCTATGTATTCGTCAGCAACCATCAGGGAGCTTTTGATATATTCCTCATCTACGGTTATCTGAACAAGAACTTCAAGTGGATGATGAAATACCAACTGTTCAAAATTCCATTTCTTGGAACCAGTTGCCGAGCTTGTAAATTCATACCAGTTGACAAGCGTTCTCCTCGAAAGATCAAGGAGACATACGAAACAGCCAGAGAATTTCTAAAGCATGGAATGTCTGTGGTATTATTCCCCGAAGGCGCACGAACCTTTACTGGCCACATGGCAAACTTTAAGCGAGGTGGTTTTCTCCTTGCCGACGAACTTCAGCTGCCTGTAGTACCATTGACAATCAATGGCAGTTTTAACGTAAAACCACGTCAGAAGGATATGGGGTTTGTAAACTACCATCAACTTACTCTCACCATCCACAAGCCTATCTATCCAATAGGCAAAGGACCTGAGAATGTAAAAATGCTAATGGAACAAAGCTACGAGGAAATACAGAAATCTCTTGTTCCTGAGTATCAGGGATTCGTTGCGAACCCTGACCAATAGATACAAAAATCCCCTACTGCCTTCACAGGTGGTAGGGGGCTATAACCTTAATAATCTAATACCATGAAAAACACGATGCAAAGATAATGTTTTTTTCTGAAAAAACCAAACAAAAAACAATTAAATTTCGATTTTTTTTGAGATAAAACGATTATTGTTTTTCTTTGCATTATAGGAGTGGAAAAAATGAAAAAAATATTTTCATTTTATACAAACTATTATTAAACAAGACTAAAAAAAACTCTATTATGGAACCAAAAATCTACAAGACAAGAGTTAGCATTTTGCTAATGATTATAATTATTTTAGCTGGTGTATTATGTATTTCGCCAATGATTCTGCATCATGCCTCCAAAACGGCAATAATTCTAAATTCAGCTTTTGTTATTTTAGTATTGGGAATAACGACAGCAGGCATCATCAATATAAAATATGTAATATACAACGACACGTTGAGAATATATACTTTCTTCTGGATTCATAAAGATATCAAGATTGACAGCATTAGGAAGATGGAACCAAGCAGATGTATTCTCAGTTCTCCAGCAGGTTCACTAAAAAGGCTCGCCATTCACTATAACAAATTTGATGTGGTATATATATCCCCCCGTTATCAGGAGGATTTCATCAATGAGATTAATAAAAGAAGAAAGTGTAAAGAAGAAAGTGTAAAGAAGAAAGTGTAAAGTTGAAAGTGTAAAATATAAAGTTATGAAAAGTTTACTTATAAAAGATACGACTCTTGAAGAGCGTAAGGAGATTGTGCAGAACGCATTGAGCTTCAGTGCCGGTGATTGTGACGACAATGATTTGTCAGACATCTACGATAACTATATCCTCGGTTTGAAAGAACTAGCAGATATCAATCGTGAGTTCAGCGAGAAGCATTGCGGCGAGATTGTTGCCGGAGACCTTACAAAGTCTTCTAGTTATTAAGGCTTCTGAAATAAAAAAAGACTGACAAATTACCTTGTCAGTCTTTTTATATGTTCTTTCATAACATGATATGCAGGATGCGGCATATCACCGTGATTAAAGCCTTGCATCTCGTATAGCGTCACATCCGGATGCCCTACAAGTTTCAGCATACGCCAGAAGTACGCTTGTTCCTCATAACGGCCAAACAGTTCAAGTTCACGATCTGCAGAGATTATAACGATTGGCGGACAATCTTTTCTTATATGGGTTAGAGGAGCATACTTGTCAATAGTCGGCTGAAGAGGACCAATGCCCTGTTGCTTACGGATATTATAGTGCGTAACTACTTGTCCGCTAAATGGGAAGAGTCCGGCAATGGAATCCGCATCAATACCATATTTCTGAAGATAGTGCTTATCCAAACCTATGAGGTCAAGCATATAACCACCAGCAGAATGTCCTGCAACGAATATCTTACGCTTGCTGCCATTGTATTTCTCTGCATTCTTGAAAGCCCATGCCACAACAGCGGCAGCATCATCGAGCACCTCATCAATAGTAGCCTTTGGAAGCAATCTGTAATTTGCCGCTATGACGGTATATCCAGCATCAAGCAATTCATTGTCAATGTATTTCTCACCAGCCTCAATGCCACCGCCATGAAACCATACCACTACCGGCACATCCTTCTTGTCAGTTGGGTAATAAACATCAAGCTTGCAACGCTCTTTGGCATAGGCATTATCCTCTTGCGAATAAGCGATATCATTCACTCTTTTATATTGGGCAAAAGAACTCACAATGCCCATAAAGAGCAATGAGAGGGTAAGAATTGTTTTTCTCATATTATATATAGGTGTGATCTATAAATGTGTTTACCAAGGAAAATTCTCAGGATCATTCAGTACATTCGAACGCAGATTCCGGTTCAAGCCACTAATAGCAGCCATATCCTCATCAGAGAGAGCAAACTCCATAACTTCAAGATTCTCGGCAAAGTGATTTGGCTTGGCACGAGGTATTGTGATAAGACCACGCTGAACAATCCAGCGAAGCACTATCTGCGAAGCTGTCTTATTATATTTTGCAGCAAGAGACTGAAGCAATGGATGCCCCACGACATCAATATCACCTTGTCCGAAAGGTCCCCAAGCCTGAACCTGAATACCTAGTTCTCGGTTATATGCAATGTTTTCTTCCTGCGTCATGAACGGATGAACCTCTATCTGATTTATCACAGGACGAATCTCTGCATACGAAAGCAAGTCCTCAAGATGATGACGGTTGAAATTGCTGACACCAATTGAACGTACCTTTCCCTGACGCACGAAATCCTCCATTACCTGCCACGTATCCTTTACACTGTCCTTTACAGGCCAATGGATTAGCAAGAGATCAAGATATTTTGTATTTAGTTTTCTCAGACTTTCCTCTATGGATTGCCTTACCGCTTCCCTACCCTCACGCATTATGTTGGTTGCAACTTTCGTAGTAAGGAATATCTCGCATCGTGGTATAAGACTGTTATATATTCCCTGCCCAACCTCAAGTTCATTCTCATAGAGCTGAGCGGTATCTATATGACGAAATCCTGCCTCAAGAGCAAGACGAACATTGTTTACTGCTGTTTCACCACGTAGTGTCCAAGTTCCGACTCCTATCTGTGGTATCTCAATTCCATTGTTTAGTTTGATCATATTTTATTTAGTTATTACCTTGTTTCTAACGCATATATAACGCCGTAAGTTCAGGATTATGCTACAAAAATACGAAAAAAATACAAGATAGACGAATAATAGCTATGATTTAACAAAAACAAAAATGAATCCGGCTCCTATCATGATTGCAATCATCCAACCATAGACAGAAGCCGAAACACGTCGTTTTTGGGTAAAAGATCTGGAATTATTATAGTACTAACTTGAATATCCTATTGAAACAGTTTGAGGTCAACGCCTGAGCCCATTGTCTTATAGCCTTCTGCATTAGGATGCAGCCAGTCATTCTCATACAGGAACTTGCTCTGCAAAGCCTCAGGATTAGCGGAATCCCTTATAATCTTGTCAAAATCTATGACAGCATCGAAAGCTCCACTTGTGCGAATCCAAGTATTCACTTTCTTGCGGGCAGCCTCATGGTCTGCCGTGTAGTAATTATTACCCTTGAAAGGAGTTATCGTACCGCCATATACCTTTATGCCTTTTGCATGAGCCTCCGCAATCATCTTCTTGTATGCCTCGATAAGAGCGTTTGCTGTCTGCTCGCCATTACGACTACCACCAAGGTCATTGATCCCCTCAAAGATAATCACATATTTCACTCCTTCCTGCTGCATGATATCTCGTGTGAAACGCGTAGCGCCCGTAGGACCGAGACCACCACGGAGAATACAGTTACCGCCGATACCGAGATTTAGTACAGCCACATCTTTCGTCTTTGCGTTGGCAAGAAGAGCACGCGAGAGATTATCAGGCCAACGGTCCTGCTGATTGGTGGTAGATCCACGACCATCGGTTATGGAGTTACCAAGAATAGCTACAGCGCGGGTGTTCTTGTTTCCTGTAACATCTATACCGCATATAGTGTACCAATGGTTTGTCTTCTTTGCCTTTGAGAAATCAGAACTGTTCCCCTCAACAAGATAACTTGTAGTACGACTTCCCGGATGCCCCGTCACAATCTTGTTGTCACACTCTCCATAATGAATGGTGACTGCCACATTCTCACGATTCCCCAATTTATAGTCAATTGCATCAGAAGCAACCATCTTTCCCGGCTCTATCGTAACACCTGCTTTCCCCTTGAACTTCAGGCTTTTTGAAGTGCCGGCCTTAACATCGGCAGAAGAGCCGCTACTTTGGGCAATGGCTATCTCCACAGCCTTGATATTCAGAGGCGACTTGCCATGCTCGTTTGAGAACTTCACGCGAATCTTCTCGCCTCCCACAGATACCTGAACTATCTCACGTATGGAATTACCCGACAAACCCGGTTCTGGGGCAAGGTTATGAGGTTCAACAAGTTGCTGGGCGGTTGTCCATGTGCCAACCCATTTCTGTGCAAATGCACTATATGATGTAAAACATAGCGCAACTGAGAGCGCTATTGTCACGAAAGACTTTTTCATTCTTATAAGTTTTTTGGTTAATTTTCTATATCTATTCCTATATTCATAGACGTATTGACAAGGCAAAAGTTTAATCAGGAAAAAGAAAAACAACCTATCGAGGGAATTTCCTATACATCATTAGGGGAAAATCCCTGCCATTGTAGGGAAAAGTCGTTTGATTGATAATAATTATATATTAACTTTGCACTCAGAAATCAGAGACATCCACCGCTCTGCGAGCGACGTCGATTATTTCTCTCGTGCGAGGTTGCTTCGCACGTTGCACTCAGAAATAAGACAAAAAAAATTATAACATTCTAAAACTATACAATTATGAAAAAGTATATTCTCACCCTCATCGCAATGGTATTCATTTGCACAGGTTCAGTTTCTGCACAGCATCATCATCATGGTCCTCATCATCGTGTTGAAGTAGTTCATCACCGTCATCATCACCATCATCATGGCAGACATCATCACCACGCTGTGGTTGTTGAACCAGTACATGTAAGACATCATCATCACCACGCTCCTGTAGTCGTAGAAAGACCAGTAGTTGTAGAGCGTCCGGTTGTTGTTGAGCGTCCAGTAGTTGTAGAGCGTCCGGTTGTTGTTGAGGAGCGCTGTCATCGTCATCACCGCCATCATCACTGTCATGGTGATAAGGCAGGAGCTGTAATAGCAGGTGCTGTGGCAGGAGCAGTTCTCACTTCAATACTCACCCGATAAAAAATTGAAACAGTTTGTTAAGTTATCTACACGAATTTAATAGGATTTGTATTCAGGTAATAAAGTTAGTTTCTCCAATAGAACTGAAAAAAGACAGTCAGAAGCGAAGCGTCGTTTCTGGCTGTCTTCTATTATGTTAATATTGACGTACGCTAACACAGAAATCCTTATTGTTACCCGTTACTTGTTATTGCAGGGTTAGAAATGCTGTTGTGCCCTCGTTCAGCCTTCGTTGTGCCTTCGCTCTGAGTCCGCTCCTAGGACTATAGGATGAACGGACTTACAACGGACTTACAACGGACTTATAACGGAGGTACATCGGAACTACATCGAAGGAAGTTGGAAGTTCTCGCAGAATCTCATTGAAAGCCCGTATCAACTTGAGAGATGGTTTGGGAATAGGTTTTTTCATAGTTTTCCATGCGGAGTAAACGAATTCAGTATGATGTCAACGAAATCAGGATTGTGTAAACCTTTCCAGGAAACCGACAACCTTTCAAGTATGATGTCAACGAATGCCCAAAATCAGGAAAGACGCCTTTAGAATGTATGGGATAGTCCCTTTATTTGGTAACAGTTACTATGTTACCTTTCTTTCCATAGTGATGCCGATGCCGTCTCACCTACGCATAACACAGATTATATAAGAAGCTCCAAAAGCGACAAAGGTAACATAGTAACTGTTACCAAACACACACACCCGGAAAGCTACTTTATAATGCTTATTATATAAATAAATATTATTTATTTATATAATAAGACCTTTAGGATGTATGGGGGGATAGTCCCCTTATTTGGTAACAGTTACTATGTTACCTTTCTTTTTCCTTAGTGATGCAGATGCCGTCTCACCTACGTATAACACAGATTATATAAGACACTCCACAAACGGCAAAAGGTAACATAGTATCTGTTACCAAACACACACACCGATATAGGTCTATTAGGGGCTGCTCATCGTCTGCCATAATCCACTCTTCTTATTTGAAAGCGTTTTTCGTTTTCAAATTATATCATTGGTGCCCGATGACATCACGAAACGCGACTCCATAGAATTTCATTTAGTTCACCTCATTGGTCAATGTGAGTGACATTACATCGCCCAAAGAGTGAATATCATGGAAGAGTTCCACGAAATCTGTACGGTCATTGGTGCGCACAATGAAGTTGAAAGTAGTGAAGTTCTCCGTATAGTCATAACGCAGATACTCGTATGACAGATGTACATTGTGCCTCTTGAAGCAATCGTGGTAAACATTTGAGTCCTTGACGATTCTTGACACCTTCAACCTTATCACATTCTGCTCTGTGCCCTTGAGGAATATCTTCTCAAAGAACTCGAAAGCCTTCAAGATGGCAATGATAAGGAAACAGGCAGCCGTGGCAATGACAAACATTCCTGCACCAACCGCCAAACCAATACAGGCAGTCATCCATATACCCGCAGCTGTGGTCAGTCCCCTGACAGAGCCTTTCATCTGAATGATGGCGCCAGCACCGAGGAAACCGATACCTGATATTACCTGAGCCGCAATACGTCCTGGGTCTCCGTTCTTCAATCCCATGTATTCCTGTGGGATATATATGGAAATGAGCATGGCAAGAGTTGCTCCCATGGAGATAAGGGCAAACGTGCGCATACCTGCCACCTGTCCTTTCTGACGACGCTCAACGCCTATCACTCCTCCGAGTAACAGACTAATAAACAACTTGTATATTGCTCCAATAGCATTAACTTCCGAAGCGCATATCTGAGTATAGATTTCGTTTAGCATATTATTTTTCTTATTAGATTGTTTGATTATTGAGTGCTTCCTCGCAAGAAGCTGATTTGTGAGTACAAAGATAAGTTTTTTCTCATAATTAACATACAAATCTCTCAAAAAAATGAAGAAAAACAGGAAAAAAGCATCTCTACCCTCTCCAAGCAAGAAAAAAAGAAACCCGCCTCATAACGGGGCGGGCCTCAATTTATTCAAAAAAAACTTACTTTA
Source organism: uncultured Prevotellaceae bacterium (assembly GCA_900315105.1). The sequence continues at coordinate 46,506 of OMXX01000029.1, forward strand.
CAGAAAAATCCAAGACCTGTAAATCTTTGTCAAGTGAAGAACTACCGTACATAATCTGATATTTACCAGAGCGTGTAGAAAGCTCATCAATTGACGGATCATAGTATTCAAAAGATTCGCCATCGAGTGTGATCACAGCCTTGCCAGTCTCACCAGCCGCAAGTTTAATCTTCTGGAAGCCTTTCAGCGACTTGATAGGAGCATCGGCATATTCCAATGCCTTTACATATACCTGAACGATTTCCTCACCTTCACGGTTACCTGTATTTGTAACAGGTATGGTGACTGTTATCTTGCCGTCCTTCTTCATAGAAGACTTAGAGAGTTTTGCCTTGCCATAGTTGAATGTTGTATATGACATTCCATAGCCGAATGGGTAGAGAGCGTTGCCCTTGAAGTAACGGTATGTACGGTTTTCCATACTGTAGTCAAGGAAGTCAGGCAGGTCGTTGTTTGATGTGTAGAATGTAACAGGAAGCTTGCCTGAAGGGTTGTAATCGCCGAAGATTACATCAGCAAGTGCCTTTGCACCACCCTGTCCAGGATACCAAGCCTGAATGAGAGCATCATACTTGTCCTCAACACTTCCGAATGCGATAGCAGAACCAGAGCAGTTAACCATAACTACAGGCTTACCAGTTCCGCGCATAGCCTCAAGCAGTCTCTGCTGTACCTTTGGAAGCTCGATGTCGGCCTTATCGCCACCTTCACCTTCCATACTTGCAGAGATACCGCCAATCACGATAATAGCATCTGCCTGCTTAACATCATTGGCGATGTCGGTATAGTCAACAAGCTTTCTCTCGCAGATATCACCACGGAGCATAGCGAAGTTGCCATTGCCACGACGATACTCAATCTCGATATTGTATGTCTCGCCCTCCTTTACTGGGAATGACTTATATTCAGGTGCTCTGCCGAAACCGAAACGACGGCGTGAAGGCTCAGCCTTTTCTACAACCTCACCGTTTACCTTGAGGATATAGCCGTTATCGGTAGTGAGAGTGTACTTCATATCACCTGTGAAGGTTGACTTATAAGTACCTGTCACACGTACGGAAATCTTCTCTGTGCTTACTCCCTGTGCGAATCCCCATCCTCCGAATGTTGAGAAGTTGAACGCATCAGTATAGTAACCAGTAACTGCAGGCTCTCCCTCAAGCTCGTTGTTGTTCCAGAACTCAACGAATGCGCCCTTTCCGTCATTGAAATCCTTCAGATGACCGATTGTGTTGTATTCGTCGGCAAGAGTACAAGCCTTGTGATAGATTACCTTTGCACCAGGAACGGCATTCTTGATACCTTCAAGCAAAGAGTGCTTGTGATTATCAGTAGGAGTTCCACCATAGTTTCCGTTAAGAAGCTCCACATCATCAGCATTAGGACCAACAACTGCGATTGTCTTGATATCCTTTGAAAGAGGGAGAATACCATTGTTCTTCAGAAGAACCATAGACTCGCGAGCTGCCTGAGTTGCAAGATCGTTGTTTGCCTCACTACTGATTACATCAGGTGTAAGGTTAGCCCAAGGAAGCATATCAGCAGGGTCGAACATACCAAGCTCGAAACGTCCCATGAGTGTCTTTCTAAGATGATCGTCAAGAACAGACTCCTTTATCAAACCCTTCTGGAGAGCCTCTGTAAGTACCATGAATACCTTACCACACTCAAGGTCTGTACCATTAAGAACAGCATCAACAGAAGCTGAGAGAGGATCCTTATGAGTCTCGTGCTGCCCCTTATTATAGAAGTTGTTGATAGCATCACAGTCAGTCAAAACTATTGCGTCATAGTTCCACTTACGGCGGAGAATATCTACCAAGAGGCGGTCACTTGTGCAGCAAGGCTTGCCTTCATAACGGTTATATGCACACATCACCTCTCTTACGTTAGCCTTCTTAACCAAAGCCTTGAAAGCTGGGAGATAGGTTTCCCAGAGGTCACGCATAGAGACGGTTGCGTTATATGAGTGGCGAAGAGGTTCCGGACCGCTATGAACTGCATAGTGCTTTGCACAGGCATGAGTCTTGAAGTATTTGTCATCATTACCCTGCATACCAAGAACGGTCTGAACACCAAGAACAGCATTCATGTATGGGTCCTCACCACAAGTCTCCTGACCACGTCCCCAACGAGGATCACGGAAGATATTCACGTTAGGACACCAGAAAGTAAGCTCTGGATTGCCAGGATAGTATGTCATGCCCATAGGAACATTGAACACGTTATGGTCAGAACGGTTCCAGTTGGCACGAGCCTCGTCAGAAACGGTTGAGAACACATCATACATAAGCTTCTCGCTAAAGGCTGCTGCCATACCGATAGGCTGAGGATATACGGTATATCCACCCTGACGAACGCCATGACAAGCCTCGCTCCACCAGTTGTATGAAGGAATGCCAAGACGGTCAACAGAAATTGACTTGTTCATCATCAGACCTACCTTCTCCTCTGGAGTAAGAAGAGAGATAAGGTTCTCAACACGCTCCTCACGAGAAAGACTTGGGTCTTGGAAAGGATATTTGTACTTGCTGTCCTGCTGGGCAACTACTGAATTTGCCTCGCCGACAACAGCTTTTGCAGAAAGAGCTCCAAGAGTATTCCCCTCGGCATCAATAAGTTCAACGCTGCGGTATGTCTTTCCTGAAGCATTATTAGGAGAGAAAGCCAACAACACCTTAGCCTCTTCTCCAGGCTTAATGGCATTAGAAGGATAATGGGCTGTGATGCAATCACAACTTGCATTCGTCTTGGCAATCCTTACAGGAGCCTTAGACACATTCTTGAATGTAAACGTATGACACACAGTACCTTTGGCTGCATCAATAGCGCCAAAGTCCCATTCATAAGTATCAAACGACAACGAACTTCTGTTTCCCGCAGAAGCCGGAATAAAAGCTATAGACAGGGCTATAGAATAAATAATTTTCTTCATTAAGTTTAGTATAATAATTTTTTGCTTTACCTTTTACACAAATACTTTATCTACGATAAAGACGCAGAAAAACAGATAAGGTTTAACGAAATAACGGCATTTTATCGCTTTTGTCCACAGAAATATCGGTTTTATACAAGAACGATTTATAACACAAGAACAAGCAAACAATCTACATCCGTCTTTTCTCCAAAACGCAAAGACGCAGAGGCGCAAAGCATTATTAGGGTTATAATGCTTGTATAGATGCCTTTTTAAAATAACGCTTTAAAGCTTTCTTATATACCTCTATGCTATTAGCTGGAACATATACGGGGATAGATTTGTTTACACCTTCAAAAACATCTTCCCCAAACACAGGAGGTGTACTTCCTTCAGAAGTGACAGAGGTGAGACCTGAACAACCTCGGAAAGCACAGTGTCCAATATTCGTCACGGAGTTAGGAATTGTGACAGAAGTGAGACCTACGCATTTATCGAAAGCATAATCTCTAATACTTGTCACGGAGTTACCAATTATGACAGAGATGAGACCTATACATTCTTTGAAAGCACTATAATCAATGGTCGTTACAGAGTTAGGAATAGTGATAGAGACGAGATTATTGCAGCCATAGAAAGTTCTATCCTCAATAGTCGTCACAGAGTTCGGGATAGTGATGGAAGTGAGATTATTGCAACCATAGAAAGCAGACCCTCCTATACTCGTTATGGAGTTCGGGATTGCAACTGACGTGAGACCTCTGCAATTGGCGAAAACTTTCTCTCCTATGCTCTTCACAGAGTTTGGGATAGTGACAGAAATGAGACATGAGCAGCCATTGAAAGCATAAGCTCCAATACTTGTCACGGAGTTCGGAATTGTGATAGAGGTGAGATTATAGCAGTCAAAGAAAGCAAAATCACAAATTTGAGCCGTTCCCTCCTTCACAGTAATTTTAGTATTTGCAGGCATTTCTCCATTAAACCTGTATAGAACACGTCCTAAATAATCCATACCATAAGGTCTATTTTTCGCCCATTTTGTTCCATAGAAAGCATGCCAACCAATGCTTGTCACGGAGTTCGGAATAGTGATAGAGGTTATCCCCCAGCAGTAAGAAAAAGCATAATTACCAATGTTTTTCATTCCATTTTCTATTACTACTTTCTTGATTTTATCTCTTTGAGAAAACCAAGGAGCAGAACTGCCAAAGTCATTGTCTTCATATGTCAAATCATAGTCAGGCTTACTAAAATCCTGAAAACAACGGCTCAAATATGGATAATTATCTATCAAATCATAATCAGGCATACTCGTTCCAGATATGGTCAATGTACCATCATCTGACAGAGTCCATTCTATCTCCGCTTGAATTGCAGAGAATGAAAATAGGGCAAAAAATATAAGGAGTAGATACTTTCTCATAACTGTTTAGTATTTTCGAGGTATTTAGTATAATGCCATAACATACCATCGGATGCAAAAATACACAAAATATCTAATAGAACCAAATATTTACGTAAAAAATAATTTATAAATGCATTCGACGGTTACGAACAGAAACTAAGACTCTTGATTATACGTTTTACCTTCGTTGCTCTTTCTATGCTTCTCCCTTGTACCTCCCAACCAAACTCGATGATAATACCATAATAATACCATTATATTACCATTATAATACCATAATAATACCATTAACTATGGTAATATAATGGTCTTATAAAGGTTAAATTATTGTGTTTTTATAGTTTTATCAACGGGATAAATACCTATGTGAAGGTATAATGAAGGTGTAAGATTAAAGTGAAGCGTGTTTAGTTTAAGGAGTGAAAGGAGTACAAGACGATGGTTTTTATCGCCCAAGGTATCGTCTTGAACTCCTTACAACTGCCCCCATGTACTCCTCGAACTCCTTACAAGTTGATTTTTTTATATCCCAACATCAAAAAAAAGAACAATCCTATTGTTTTCTGCGAAAAAAAATATATTTTTGCAATCGAAAAAGAAATCTAAACATAAAACAATCTAATAAATACTAATCATGAACAAATTTACTGTAGCAGTATTATCTCTTTTGGTAAGTGCTTCTGCCTATGCAGCAAACAAGAAAGCAAGCATAAATATTGACGGTAGAGTGCAATATCAGCACGTAACAGGCTTTGGCGGCTTCTCTCCAAGTCCTACTTGGTCATATTGGCTCGGTGAAACGGAGATGAACAAACTCTTCGGTAAGGCGGATAACCAACTGGGGCTCAACGTGCTCCGTCTCTACATTGCCAACAACAAGAGCGCGTGGGGTACTGGTGTGGCTAATGCCAAGAACGCCAAGAAGAACGGAGCTTTCATTTTCGCTTCTCCTTGGTCGCCACCAGCATCATGGAAAACGAACAATAGCGACAGCAATGGTGGTGAGTTGCTTGAATCACGCTACGAGGACTGGGCTAAATTCCTCAACTCCTATTATGAATATATGAAGGAGCAGGGCGTGGAAATTGATGCGGTATCTATTCAGAATGAGCCTGACTGGAATGCCGAATATCAGAGTTGTATCTGGACAGGCGAGAAATTGGCTAAGTTCCTGCGTAATTACGGCTCTCTCATCAAGTGCAAGATTATCGCCCCAGAGGCTATTCACTTTACAAAGGACATTCACGAGGCTATACTCAACGATGAAGAGGCTTGCAAGCAGCTCGACATTGTGGGCGGTCATTTCTATGGTTGGGACGGTTCTTCATATCCTCTTGCAGCACAGAAGGGTAAGGAGGTATGGATGACGGAGTTCCTTATCAATGAGCGTCAGCAGAACAATGGACAGAACATAAACTGGAAGGATGACGGTTTCCTCTTTGCCCGTAGCATTAATGATGCCATGCTCGCCAATATGAGTGCGTGGGTTCACTATTCGCTCAAGCGTTACTACGGATGTCTTGGCGATGGAAATTATGGCACAACTAACAACGCCATTACCAAGCGCGGATATATTCTCTCGCAGTATGCTAAGTATGTATCGGGCAGTACTCGTATTCGTCACTCTCTCGATGATGCCACAGGTTCGCTTTCTTCATCCGCATATCTTTCACAGACAGGCGACAGTACTATCGTTATGGTGCTCAATCCTTCAGGCGATACGTTCACCACTACCCTATCCTTGCCATTCAACACGCTTAAAGGTAGTATGATAGTGACAAGCGAGACTCTCAACGCCCAGAAGTCGGATGTTGCCCTTGATGCTGAGACTTATCAGCCAGAGGTTAGCGTAGCTCCTTATAGCGTGAATACCTTCATTTTTACGAAGAACAGCGCACGTACAGACATTCCTGATAACATTGAGGATGAGAACGTAGTCAGCATAATGACCGATGGCTACGACCTCTATGGTGCTTCATGTATTCCTGCCGGATGGCGGGCAAAGTTTGAGGATGGCATTCGTAAGGCTGGCACTTACAGCCTCGGCCCTCGTATCATGGGCTTCTCTGCCGAAGGACTCATGCAGCTCGCATTCTATTTCCGTACTGGCAACTCAAGCGACGGATATGTGAGCTATGGTGAGGAGAATAACTACCGTCTGCAACTCGAACCAGGCAAATATACCCTTCATTACTCAACCATAGGTTGGAAGGGAACACCCAAGGTGACTGCCAATATCCTGACGACCACAGGCACTAACATAGCTTCAGCAGTCTCTACTCCAGAGTATTTCATTTCAGCAAATGGTTCGTCTGCCCGCATAACACAGGCAAGTGATTTCGCCCTTGACTTCGAGATAACCGCTACTGATAACTACGTCCTCAGATGGGATATTGCTAAGTCTTCAGGTGGTTTGAATGAGGCTTTGGTTGGAAATGTGAAGCTTGTGCGTCATGATGCTGGTGCTACTTTGATTCAGCTTCCTGGATCATCATCAAAGAATGATGTAATCGGAATATACGACATACAAGGTCGCTCTTTGCCACAGATTCAGAATGGTATTAACATCATTAAATATTCTGACGGCACAACGACAAAGGTGTTGAAATAAATATTTCAAAAAGGTTTAAGGGTTATAGGTTTAAGGTTCTTAGGTCGGATTTCTTTCAATGGTTCTGACCTTATGACCAGACAACCTGTAAACCTTAAAACCTTATGAACAACCTTTTTTTCATAACAAATATTGGATTACTATTTTTTTCTACCTTAAATCGCATTTTTTCGCCGTTTTTTTTGTTTATTCGATTAAAATATTTAATTTTGTCGAGGAATTACTATTCCTTATGTCAAATCATGTATAGATTCCGTCTATACTTGCATAGACACAAACATTCGTTTATCTATGATTAAGTTCGTATATTTGCATCAGAATTCAATAAACAAGTAACAATCTAAAAAATTACAACTATGGAGAAATTCAATGACATAATCAAGAGTGAAAAGTTGACACTTGTAGATTTCTATGCAACTTGGTGCGGTCCTTGCAAGATGATGCACCCTGTATTGGAACAACTAAAGGAGGATCTTGGAGACAGCATACGCATAATCAAGATTGACGTAGATAAGAACGAGGCCGTCTCTATGCAATATCGCATTCAGTCAGTTCCCACGTTTATGCTCTTCAAGAATGGCGAGGCTGTATGGCGGCAGAGTGGCACTATCAGTCTCAACGATCTTAAGGCGTTGATTTCACAGCATTTATAACATATTTATTATACTAAAACATTAATTAATTAAAACTTCAAAGACTATGGCAAACAAATATGCAGGCACACAGACAGAGAAGAATCTGGAGGCCGCTTTTGCTGGCGAATCACAGGCTCGTAACAAGTACACATACTTTGCATCTCGTGCGAAAAAGGACGGATTTGAGCAGATTGCATCTCTATTCCTCCAGACAGCCGACAACGAGAAAGAGCATGCAAAGATGTGGTACAAGGAACTACACGATGGTATTGGAACGACAGCCGAGAATCTTCTTGATGCTGCCGATGGTGAGAACTATGAGTGGACGGATATGTATGAGAACTTTGCAAAGACTGCCGATGAGGAGGGCTTTACTGAACTCGCAAAGAAGTTCCGTCTTGTTGCAGCTATTGAGAAGCATCACGAAGAGCGCTATCGTGCCCTTCTGAAGAACATCGAGACTTCTCAGGTTTTCGAGAAGTCAGAGGTAAAAGTATGGGAATGCCGTAACTGCGGACATATTGTTGTTGGTACAAAGGCTCCTGATGTCTGCCCTACTTGTGATCATCCACAAGCATACTTTGAGGTTTCGGCTGACAACTTCTAAGAATGACTCTTCAACAACTCAGATATATCACAGCTGTCAACCGCTTTCGTAGTTTTGCGAAAGCGGCTGACTCTTGTAATGTCACTCAGCCAACTCTGAGTGCTATGATTGTGAAGCTTGAAGAGGAAATTGACATTCGCATCTTCGAGCGCACTAACAAATTAGTCTCCCCTACCCTTGCCGGTATGAAGATCATCCGTCAGGCAGAGAAAATATTGATGGAGGTTGACAGAATCGGCGAAATAGTATCAGAGGACAAGGGGAATATCGGCGGCAAGTTCAATCTTTCGGTAGGTCCAACCATTGCCCCATACATTCTCCCAAAGTTCATCAAGCATTATCGGGAATCCTATCCTTCTGTGGAGCTGTCAATAAAGGAACTGAAAGCCGACTTTATGCTTGAAGCCTTACTGAAAGGTGAAATAGATGCAGGTATAGCAATATCAGACAACATGCGTGATGGTGTGCTTGAGATACCTCTTTATACAGAGAAGTTCCTTGTATATCTTGCTGAAAGCTGCTGGCGCAAGCTGCCAGTATTCAAGCCAGAGAATCTTGAACACGAGAATATGTGGATAATGAAGGATGCCCAATGTCTTCGTGATAGCGCATTCTCTTTTTGCAAGGCAAGGAGCATAGGCAACAACATCTATGAGGCCGGAAGCATAGACACCCTTATCCGTATTGTGGATGAGAATGGCGGTTTTACCATCATCCCAGAGATGCATCTGCCATTCCTTAGCGAGAAACAGCGAGAGAATGTCCGTCGTATAGATGGAGATTATCTTTCACAACGTAGAGTGTCTTTATACATAAAGCATGACTATATCCGTCAGCGAATGCTCAACACCATTACCGATACCCTCAAAGACTTTATGCCCAAAGGCATGCTTGGTGAAGGAATCATGAAATATGGCATCAAGCTATAAACTCGATCCTACCACCTATAGTTAACGTGAGTTCGATGAATTTCTCTATTCGTATGTCATTGAATATCATGTGGTTGAAAAAGCTCTGAAGGAGCGGCACCTAAAAGGGCAGTCCGTGAGGGCTGTTATATTTGCCGTTATTAGAGGGATGAGGTCTGAAGGACCGACACCTAAAGTCTT
>OMXX01000097.1 GCA_900315105.1 uncultured Prevotellaceae bacterium
AAGGGTCTTCCTAATATGACAATATCTTTCGTTTTAACCATTCTGCTTCATTTTAATACACCATTAAAACGATGCAAAAGTATTAAAATAATCTGATATGACCAAAGGTTTTTCTGTTAAACCTCCGCCTCGTTCTCTCCAACCTTGCCGAAATCACTGGCAAAGGACAAAGAACTTTATGTGTCAAAATAGTATGTTTTATGTTTTGAATGGCTCTATAATCCCAAATAATTGATAATCTTGGTTGAAATCTCATTGATTGTAGTCTATACCACTTTCTTGTGCAGTAATGCGAAAAGATATTGCCGTGGATTTCTAGGGATGTGATGCGATGTTCTGTCTCGGGAGTATACTTTTTGTTCCAAAAGACGACCCCAAATTGTTAAAAAAGCCCTATTGTAATTATTTTTTATATCATAACATATCATAAAATAAAGAAATTGTTGTATCTTTGCGTTCGTAAATATAAGTTGAGTATCAATATGAGCAAGACAACAATGGGCAATAAGTTGCCCCGAAAACTGGAACAGAAGATGCAGACCGTAGGTGAGCAAATCAAACTGGCTCGTTTGCGTCGTAATCTTAGTGTAGTACAGGTTGCAGAACGGGCTACCTGTTCTCCTCTGACCGTTTCGAGGATAGAAAAAGGAACTCCGACAGTAGCGATAGGCATCTATCTCCGTGTGCTCTATGCCCTACAGCTGGATGATGACATCCTGTTGTTGGCACAGAAGGATGAGATGGGGCGGGCCTTACAGGATCTTGCGCTGAAACATCGTGAACGTGCCTCTAAGAAACAATAAGGTATGAAGACACTCTATGTATATGCGGACTTCGACTGGCTTGACGAACCAATGCTGGTTGGTGAACTTGGCTATGAATCCCTTCGTGGCTCAGACTCCTATTCGTTCAAGTATGATAACGACTGGCTCCGTCAGTATGGCAGCCTCTATCTGAGTGCCGACATCAACAACTATCCAGGCCAGCAATACACTCAGCCGGACAGGGACATCTTCGGCTGCTTCAGCGACGCATTGCCCGACCGTTGGGGAAGATTGCTGCTTAACCGTCGCGAACAAATCCTTGCCACGGAAGAGAAACGCCCCGTACGTAAGCTTTCGTCATTTGATTACCTCATTGGTATCGATGACTATTCTCGTATGGGTGGTTTCCGCTTTAAGGAAAAACAAGATGGAGAGTACATCAATTGTGAGAAATCGCTTCGTATTCCCCCTTTGACCGACATTAGGGCTTTGGTGGCAGCCAGCATGGAAATTGAGAAGAGCGAGGAACTGAATCAGTTGCCAGAGAAGAAATGGCTCTTGCAATTAGTCCATCCTGGCACTTCGCTTGGCGGTGCCCGCCCCAAGGCTGGAGTGATGAATGATGAAGGCCGGATTTGCGTAGCCAAGTTCCCGTCAAGGAACGATGACTATGATGTAGGCCTTTGGGAACACCTCAGTCATCTGTTGGCAAAAGAGGCTGGAGTCGAAGCAGCAGAGACTAGCGTCATTGAGACAGGCAAGAAATTTCACGCCTTGCTCTCCAAGCGTTTCGATAGGACAGTTGAAGGACGAAGAAAGCATTTCGCATCAGCCATGACCTTGTTGGGCTTGACTGATGGCTGTGATGCCAAGTCGGGCAACGGCTATCTGGACATCGTGGACTTCATCCTCCAGAACTGCTGTGACGTAGAGCAGAACCTTCGTCAACTCTATCGTCGAGTGGCATTCAATATAGCCATCGGCAATAGCGATGACCATTTCCGCAACCACGGATTCCTGCTGACTCCACGTGGCTGGACGCTATCACCGGCATATGATATGAATCCGACTCTGAATGAATACCAGGCTTTGCTTATCAACTCCACAACGAATTATGCAGACCTTCAGGTGTTGCTTGATTCCTCGGAGGAGTATATGATAGGCAAAGACGAAGCCGTGTATATCATCGAAGAAGTGAAGGCTGGTGTGAAGCATTGGAAGTCCATAGCCACTCGCCTGGGTATAGCCAAGCGAGAAATGGATGTGTTTGAACAGGTATTCCAACGCTCACTTAAATGAAAAAAATACGTAGCATGATGTAGCGAGACTGATACACAACGACTTACATTCTATAACGACAATAAATCAATGTAGCGAAAATGTAGCGGTATGTATCTTAATGTAGCAAAAAGACATATAATAATGAATAGTAATATATCATCAAAAATATGACAATACAGGAAGCTATAGAAGCCCGACATAGTGTAAGGGCTTACAAAGACCTGCCATTGAGCGAGGAAATCGTCAAGTTGCTTGAAGATGAACTTGTGAAGTTGAACAATGAGGGTCAACTCCATATTCAGTTGATATGCAATGAGCCGAAGGCATTCCAAGGGACTATGGCCAAATACGGAAAGTTCCGTAATGTCAACAACTATCTGGTCATGGCAGGAAAGAAAGCCGAAGACCTTGACGAGCGTATAGGCTATTATGGTGAGCATCTAGTCTTACTTGCCCAAACACTGGGCTTGAACACCTGCTGGGTTGGACTCAGCTATTCAAAGGTGCCAGGAACCTATGTGCTTGAAGAAGGCGAGAAGATTGCTTGTTACATTGCCATCGGCTATGGTGAAACACAGGGAGTAGGCCATAAGATCAAGACCGTTGAGCAAGTGAGCAATGCCAGTAACATCACTCCGTCATGGTTTAAGAAAGGTGTTGAAGCAGCTCTGCTTGCTCCTACAGCCGTGAATCAACAGAAGTTTTCGTTTGAACACGTTGGAGTGAAGAACAACTGTCATCTGATAAGAGCCAAGAAAGGATTCTCCATGATTGGCTATACCCAGATGGACTTGGGCATTGCCAAGTTCCATTTTGAGATTGGTGCTGGAAAGGTCAACTTTGATTGGATATGAAATGAAGCTATTTCTGAAAAAATAGCTTTTTAAATAGGAATACAAGTAATTGGTCCCATCATAGAACATAATCACTATGAAAAGTGTTAGAAGAGGCTACGTGGATAAGGACGAAGAGTTGTTTGCTGGCGCTCAAAGAATCAAGATTCTGAGTGCCGCGAATGATGCACGATGGCTGATGAATCGTGGCTATAGTGCAGAGTCTGCCATTACATTCTCCTCCAATCACTATCTTCTTACTTCGAGACAGAGGATGGCCATTTTCAGAAGCATTCTTAATGATGAAGACAAGGCGACAAGACAGAAGAAGGAAATCCTAAAACCAGGTTCAGAGGTTTTTGTCGATGGGCTGAATATCATCATTACGTTGGAAACGGCTCTTTCACATAGTCTCGTTCTCCGTGGTGACGATGGCGTTTTGCGTGATGTGGCCGGGCTTCATGGCACCTATCGCATTATTGATAAGACGGAAAAGGCTGTAGAACTAATTCTGCAGACGCTTTCCTTTCTTGGTGTGAGGAAAGCGACATTCATTCTTGACAAACCTGTGTCAAATTCCGGCTCGTTGAAACAGTTGATTCTGGAGTTGTCGAAAAATTATAATATTGATGTGGATGCCGAACTCAACATGAATCCCGATCTGTTATTTGTGGACAAGGAGAATGTTATCAGCTCCGACGGTCCTGTACTACAAAGAAGTTTCAGTTGGTACAATCTAAACTCCATGGTTATAAGGAGGATGATTCCTGACGCATGGATCTTTGACTTTAAATATGAGGAATAAAAAATTATGAGAATATTTATAGCAATCAGGTTCACTGAAGCATTCAAGGAACCGATATTCGAGGCACAGGATGCCTTGCGTGACAATGGAGTGAGAGGCAACTTCACATTGCCTGAGAATTTGCACCTGACGTTAGCCTTTATAGGTGAGACTGACAAAGTGGATGACATCAAGGCAGCCGTGAAAGAAGTTTTTTTTGTTCCTTTTGAGATAAAGACCGGTAGACTTGGATGCTTTAATGGACGCAGTAAGGTGATATGGCTTGGTATTGACGGTGAAAAGAAACTGAAGTCGATAGCTGCAGATTTGAGAAATAATCTTGACAAAAGAGGTATTGAGTATGCTCAGGGTAGGTTCCAGCCCCACATCACACTCGTTCGCCTGTCATCTTGCATGCCTTTGGACATTGACATTGAGAAGGCAAGTATGACCGTTAATGAAATCTCCGTTATGAAATCCGAACGAATCAATGGCAAACTTGTCTATACAGCACTGTAAGTGTATTGAGACCCATAGTAATTGAAGATAAATATAATTAACTGTTAAGTTCCAATTTATCGAACAGACAGATAGATAATGGCAAACATTCAAATCATACAAGGTGACTTTGAGAAAAAGCTGAAGCTTCAGTTCGCTCCTGGCATCAAAGCCGGATTTCCATCTCCAGCTGATGGCTACAGCCATGAGACATTGGACTTCAATCGTGATCTGATTCGCAATCCTGAAGCCACATTCTATGGGAAAGTGGAGGGCGATTCGATGATTGAAGCCGGTATCAATGATGGTGACATAGCTGTCATTGACCGTTCCGTCGAACCACAAGAAGGTGATGTGGTCGTGGGATATATTAATGATGAGTTTACCATCAAGTACCTCGACCTGCGTCACCGAAAGGACGGTTATATAGAACTGCGCCCTGCCAACAAGGACTTCAAGCCTATCCGCATCGATGCAGATGATGACTTTGAAGTGTGGGGCGTTGTGATATGGACGATTAAGCGTTGGAAGTAAACAGAACAGAAATGTACGGCATCATTGACTGCGATAACTGCTACGTATCATGCGAGCGAGTCTTTCGGCCTGACCTGAAAGACAAACCCGTTGTCGTTCTCTCGAACAATGACGGCTGCGTGGTGGCACGGTCTAATGAAGCCAAGAAGATGGGCATAAAAGCCGGGACGCCTTATTTCCAACTTGCAGAGCAATTCCCTAATCAGAAGATTGTCGTGTTCTCGTCAAACTATGAGTTGTATGGTGAACTGACAAGCCGTGTGGTTTCAATCATACGCAAGGAGGCTCCTGCCTACTTCCGATATAGCATCGACGAGTGCTTTGTCTATCTCGATGGCATGGAGCATCTGGACTTGAAAGTATGGGGAGAAGATCTTCATAAGAAAATCAAGCAGAGTGTGGGAATGCCTGTCAGCATCGGACTTGCACCCAACAAGACCCTTGCGAAGATGGCCAGTCATTTCGCCAAGAAATACCAGGGCTACCGCCACTGCTGCATGATCGATTCCGACGAGAAGCGCATCAAGGCATTGAAACTATATCCCATCGATGAAGTCTGGGGCATTGGCCGACGCTATGCAGCACGTCTCGAAGCCCTTGGCGTGAAGACTGCCTACGACTTTGCAGAGCATAACCAGAGCTGGGTACGCGCCACATTTAACAACATTGTCATTGAGCGTACTTGGCGAGAACTGAACGGCGAAGACTGTGTTCCCAATGAAGAAATGGCCAAGAAGAAATCCATCTGTACCAGCCGTTCCTTCAACGGTATGATTACAGACCTCGACGGCCTCCGTACCCATGTCTCGAACTATGCTGCCCGATGTGCAGAGAAACTACGCCAGCAAGGTACAGTTGCATCCATCGTAGGCGTATTCCTCAATACCAATGCTTTCCGTGAAGACCTTCCCCAATACTGGAACTTTCAGGAAATGCGGCTCATTACGCCGTCCAGCTCCACAATCACCATTGTTAAAGCTGCCAATGAAGTTCTCCAGAAGCTCTATCGCCAAGGTTATCACTACAAGAAAGCAGGTGTAATAGTCATGGGAATCGGGCCTAACAGCCCAATTCAGCAGGACTTGTTCGACACGAATGCGGAACAGTTTGAGAAGATGAAACGACTGGATGCAGTCATTGACCGCATCAACAAGGTCAATGGAACCGAGACCATTGTGCTTGGCAGTCAGCAATACACTCAAAAAAATGGCAAGGGAAAGGCCAACGTCTTTGCCAATGCCATCAAGCATGATTTCAAGAGTAAGAACCCAACGACTCGTTGGAGTGATATTATTCGGTTAAAATAAGGGAAAGAAAAGAAAGTGTAATATGAAACAGGAACAATTCAAAGAGTTATTACGCAGTCAGCAGGGAGAACTGAATGCTGTGCTGATGTACCAGAGGCTTGCAAAAGTTGTAAAGACAGAAAAGGAACGTGATGCCTTTCTCCAGCTTGCAAAGGAGGAAGGCCGACATGCCAGTGTTTTCCATGCCTACACCAAAGAGGTTTTGAAACCAAAGAAGACAATGGCTGTCATCATGCCATTACTATATCGCATATTAGGGAAAAAACGTTTGTATAAGCTGATAGCCAAGGGTGAGTATGATGCTGCCGTAGGTTACGAACATCTGATAGCAGATTTCCCTGATGTGGAAAGTGTTAAGAATGACGAGAAACGTCATGGTGATATTGTATCTGGTTTATTAGACCTGTAACGATAAATGGAAATCATCAGAGCGACAAAGACAGCACACCAGGCAGGTGCCTACTATGTCCGCATACAGGCTATGGCACGGAAGCATCAGATTCCGCTTGATGTGGAGTTTGACGAGCATGACACGCCAGAAACCAAGTACATTGTCATTGTTGATGACTACCTGCCCATAGCCACATGCCGCTTGTATGCCATCGATGACACGAAAGTCATGCTGGGACGGGTTGTCGTGCTTCCTGAGTATCGAAACAAGGGAATAGGTACACTCGTGGTAAAGGAGGCTGAGAAATGGGCTGAGGAGCTGGGCTTTCATACTGCTGTCGTGGAAAGCCGTGATAACAAGATGCCATTCTACGAGAAGATGGGCTATGTAGCTGATTACTCGAAGAAAATAGTAGGCGATACATTCACCTGTTTCAGAATGGAGAAGAAACTTTGAAAAGTAATTAAGTATGGACAATATTAGGGCATTCACAGATAAATGCAGACGTTTACAGAGCTGTTTTCGTGAGGAAATCCGGGAGCCAATGGGAGTGGGTCCTTGGAGAACATCAGCAAAAGAGCAGATAAGCATGATAGCCAATGGCGAGAATACCGGCAGGAATTTCGTCAACGACTTCACTTTTGAATATGCCAAACAGAGAATTGCCGGAAAGAAGAAGAACGAGACGATAGATGAATACCGGCTGTTCAATAATCTTCTTTCCAGTCAGCCGATGGCCTTCAACCTTTTCTGCCCACTAATACAGATGCTCAAAGAGGGAAAGGACGAGTTGGCAACAAGGATTGTCCAGTCGACATTTCCAGACTTCAACATTGGGCAAGTGACTGAGATAGAACTGGAGTATCTGCATACAGACGTTGAGAATTACCTGAATGACCGCACGGCAATGGATGCTATCATTAGATATACAGATACAGAAGGTCTATCGTGTTTCATCGCCATTGAGACAAAATACACAGACGTTCTTGGAACCAACAGTGCGACACATACTGACAAGCAAAAGGCTCTCATCAAAGAACTTGGTTTCTTTAAGCCTGAGTCAGAGGCGGCTTTGCTCAATGACGAGAAGAGCATCAGTCAGATTTATCGGAACTTCCTACTCTCTGAGTGCTACCGCATCAAGGAGCCAGCCCATGAGTGCTATTCTATTGTCCTCAGTCCCAAAGACCATCCGACAACTGAGGAAGAAGTCAGATCCCTTCAGCAAGAACTGAAGCCGGAATATCAATACAAGATACAGGCAGTATCGTTGGAGGATTTCGTGGAGCGAATCTTGAAGGTATGCCCTTCTGAAGAATCCAAGCCATTCATTTGGTTCAAGAACAGATACCTGAACTTTGAGAAACTATAATTATAGTATATGGCAAAGCGAGAATACATACAGGCCAACAAGGATTGGCTGGAGGCAAAAGCGAAGGAGGAAGGCGTGAAGGCTCTTCCAAAGGGAATTTACTATAAGGTGTTGGCAGAGGGTAATGTCCAGAGTGCGACGCCCAGTGTGAGAAGTATCGTGACGGCTCACTACACAGGAAGGACGATTAACGGCAAATCGTTCGACAGCAGCCGTGGCGGTGTGCCGTTGGCTTGCAGGCTCTGTGACCTCATAGAGGGCTGGATCATCGCCATGCAGCAGATGCACATCGGCGACAAATGGGAGGTATATATCCCTGCAGAAATGGGCTATGGCAAATTCTCCCAGCCAGGCATCCCCGGTGGTTCGACATTGATATTTGAAATTGAGCTGTTAGGAATAGCATGACTAAAGACAATTTAAAGATTCGCAAGGCAGAACGGCAGGACGTGCCTTTGTTGCTGGATTTCATACGGGGGATAGCCCGGTATGAGAAGATGGAGAACGAGGTGGTTGCTTCGCGAGAAGTACTGGAACGGGAGATGTTCGACGAACACAGGGCGGAGGCGGTGTTTGCCGTGGTGGATGGCCGGGAAGTGGGCTTCGCACTCTACTTCTACAATTTCTCTACGTTCATAGGGCACTCCGGACTGTATCTGGAAGACCTGTTCGTATGGCCTGAAGAGCGAGGCAAGGGTTATGGCAAGGCTCTCCTGCTGCATCTGGTCAGAATAGCACACGAGCATCATTGCGGGCGCATGGAATGGACGTGTCTCAACTGGAACCAGCCCAGCATCGACTTCTATCTCTCACTTGGAGCCGTGCCCATGAATGAATGGACAATTTACCGACTTGACGCTGCGGCATTGGAGCGATTAAGCAAATAAAAAGACGGAATGAACATAGAAGACTATCGTGAGTATTGCCTTTCCTTGGGCGAAGACGTGGAAGAGAAGTTGCCTTTCACGGCTTTTCATCATGCAAGTGGCGTGTTGGTGTTCTACGTTCATGGCCACATGTTCTCATTCTTTGACTGCGATGATTTCAGTATCATTACGCTCAAATGCCAGCCAGAACGAATTGAAGAACTGAAAGCACAGTATAGTTTTATCGGTAAGCCGTACAATGAATCGCCCAAGTACTGGATTGGCATTGATGCAAACACTGCCCCAGATGACATTCTTTGTGAATTGACACGTAATTCATACGAGATAGTAAAGGAAAAATACAAAAAACATAGGTGAAATGTGGAATTCAACCTTATAAGAAATATCACAGGGTAGATGGGAAGATTATAATAGTAGAAAAAGGTGTGTATGAGGTTGGACATTATGGCCAAAACTACAATAAGGTAGTACTTGAATGCAATAAAATGCATTATCATGAGATTTATGTTACGAATTACTGTTAACCTTTTACGTAGTTTTGTGATATGATAATAAATAAACATCTCTCACATTGTTAGTATAAACAAATAGGTAAACAAATGAATCAGATTGATCAAGATTTCGTTTATAACAGGTATCCAAAAAACGAACACGATGTTCAAATGTTGGATAGTTATAGGAAAGCCCTTAAAGGCAGTGAACTACAAAGTGATTCACAGCTATTAAGATTCCTTCCTATTGATGAATCAAGTTGCATCGATAATGAAGATGTTCAACGGCTCACACATTTCGGATTTATGGCATTAAGTATAGATAATGATTTCATGAACAACTATTACCGAAAATGGTGCCTACACATCATGGGAACAGATTTGAAAGCGATTCTTAGTTCGGATGATTCAATAAGGCTTTTACGTGCCAGTCTTATCGAATTTGCCATCTTAGGTTGCATTGAGGCTCAACATCTGATGAGTAAGTTGGATGAGTTATTTGGGAACGATGATGCTTTTGTGGAGTCTATAGTCAATAAACGCTGCCCCAATCTACAGCGATTCTTAAATGCTCATTCTGGTGCAGGTAGAGGTGTGAATATTGGAGAAGAAGTCAGTTCCTATGAACAGGCATTGAAAGAAATCAAGGCTGGTTGTAAAACGACTCACTGGATCTGGTATGTTTTTCCACAAATGGCTGGTATAAAAGGGACCCATAGTCGTCCCGCTTTATTCTACGGGATAAATGGTCGTATGGAGGCTTATCAATATATTAATCATCCGACTTTGCGAAAACGCTTGATTGAAGTCTCAGAAGCTGTTTTGAATAACACAAGAACAGTCTATGAGATATTCGGTAATGATACTATGAAGGTGAGGTCATGTATGTTGTTGTTCTCTACGGTATCAGATATATCAGTCTTTAAGCAATTGATGAGAAAATACAGATGGATGTAAAAGTTGTTTATAATTACTTTGATATTGGTATTACTTGATGAAAGATATAATCTGAAAGAAATATGGAATTAACATTTGAGAAATGGGAAGACGGCAGATGGTTTGTCATTCTTCCAGAATATGATGGTGATCAAGAAGACCTCGAAATGGTAGACGGTGCAGATTTATTCCTTGACTATCTGACGGAAGACGGATTATATGTAACCGTTGATGTTAGCTTGGAAGATACAGGTGATTATCCAATTATGCTTAAGCTTGTAGCGCATGACGTAATCGGAGGAACTTATCAAGTGGAAAACCTTGAAGGATTTAATCGAGAAGTCTGGCTCTGCAATGTTGTACACTTTATATATGGAGAACATCCTGAAAATATCTATTTTAAATTTTTGAGTTAAATCCTAAATATATATTATTGTCTTATACATGACTACGAAATTTGATATTGTGAAACTTAAGTCCCAAGCTACTTTGGGCAATGTAGAGGCAATGTTCATCCTTGGCTGCAATTATCTTTACGGGGTAGGTGTGGAAGTGGATCTGAACAAGGCCCATTCCTTTATGCACAAAGCTTCCCAAAAAGGCTTTGTTCCTGCCCACGATTTCATTGAACTTGTATTTGCGGACAAAGGTGAATCCACAGAACTTGACCCTGAATTCGCAAAAGGTTATGAAATGTTCCGCTCTATATGCCAAGATGCTGACAAAGGAATACCAGAGGCCTTATTTTTCAAGTCTATGGGCAAGATGTCGGATGACACGAATGAATTCATGTTCAGAAGAGGGGTAAAAGAAATGTCTCTCGCCTGTGAACAGGGGTATGCACCGGCATTATACTCTTTGGGTTTAGTCTATTATAATGGTAACAGAATATCAGGAAGACAAGAAGAAGGTAAGCAAATGATACTTCAATCTGCTGAGAAAGAATATGTTCCAGCAATAAAGGCACTGATGGGATTTGCACCAGACAAAGCATATCCCATTATTAAGCGTCTTGCTCAGGTTGAAAATCCTGATGGTGATGTCTTGTTTATGCTAAGCCAATATTATATTAATGGTGTGATTGTGGAAGAGGACACTACTGAAGGTCTTCGCCTGCTTAAAGAAGCCGCTCAGAAGGACTCTGTTGAAGCCATGTATAATTTAGGTGTCATCTACGAGTATGGTCAGCTCGGGTTAGAACATAATATCGAAACCGCCGTCAAGTATTATGAAAAAGGCTCTGCAAAAGAAGATGCAGACTGCATGATCAATCTTGGTTGTATTCTGGAACAGTCGGAGGAATACCCTCATGATTACGCCCGTGCATTTGAACTCTACTTAAAAGCTGCAGAACAGGGAAATGGAAGGGCATATAATAACCTTGGCACATGTTACAAAAGAGCAATCGGAACTGCCAAAGATGCCAAGAAAGCCATAGAGTGTTATGAAAAGGCCATAGAAAAGGGTTGCCAGGAAGGTTATTGGAATCTTTATTTGTATTACATGGATGAGGTTTGCACTCCACGAGATTTTACCAAAGCTGTTGAATGGTTGAAGAAAGGAGATCAAGCTGATGTTTTGCAATGTACATATCAGCTCACAAAACACTACATGCATGGCGATGGTGTGAAAAGTGATGCCAGGAAATATTTCGAATGCCTCTATAAAGCTTCAAACCAAGGTTATGAAGAGGCCTACAATGAACTTGGTAATTGCTACAAATACGGCGTGGGGACAGAGCAAGATGGATCTTCTGCTTTTGAGTGGTATCAAAAAGCAGCATCAGTTTCTATTGAAGGAGTTTGGAATCTTGCAAATTGTTATATCTATGCCATAGGTACAGAAAAAGATGACAAGAAGGCTGTTGAACTATATAAGATGGCCGCAGAACAAGGTTATGCTCCAGCACAGTATGACTTAGGCATTTGCTATCGTCAGGGCGAAGGCGTTGATAAAGATCCTCTAACTGCAATCAGTTGGTATCTCAAAGCTGCAGAACAAGGTCATGGGGGAGCCATGAATAATCTTGGCATCATGTATGATAATGGAATAGGAGTTAATGTGGATTATGAGAAAGCCTTCCACTACTATAAGCTATCAGCAGAAACGGGTAATATGGAAGGACAGTTCTGCCTTGGTGATATGTATTTCTCCGGACGTGGCGTAGAACAAAACTACGAGGAAGCTGTCAAGTGGTTCAAGGAGGCGGCTGAGCAAGGGGAACCTGACTCTTTGTTCCATTTGGCAATTTGCTACCATGATGGTTTGGGTGTTGAAGTTGACCAGAATCTCGTCGTACATTATTTATATGAAGCAGCAGACAGAGGTTTCCAACGAGCTATTGATGTGATAAACGACAACAAGATTCCCAGACCCATAAAGAATATTAAGTAAAAAGTAAATTCGCAACTTATGCTGGATATAAAAACTATTGAAAACAGTATCAGGAAAGAAGCATCAACCGTATTAGGTCGTGTTATCTTATTTCTTGTGTATTATATTCTGCTTATACTTGTGGGAATAGGCCTGTTTGTAGGTGCATTCTGGATTTCATGGATGTTGTTAGGATTGCTAAGTGAACTGGAATCGATAAATGTTCGTCTTATTTTCTGGGGTGGAATAGCATGGCTGGCAATGTGGTGGTTCTGCATTCAGATTGCATGGTATCTCGTGAA
This sequence comes from uncultured Prevotellaceae bacterium, assembly GCA_900315105.1. The sequence goes on from OMXX01000097.1 coordinate 12,754, forward strand.
GCCTCTTTTTACAGTTCATCGGACTTCTAATGAAAACCGTCGTGAGGTGTCAAGAGATGAGTGCCCGGAATTATTTTCTGTGATTGCAGATATAGCAAGAGAAACAGGAAATAAGATGCCGAAGCATGTCTATCTGAGTTCCGAACTTAACGCCTGTGTGTTTTACAATTCGACAAGCATCTGGTCTATCTTCTTTCCGACTAGTAAAAATCTTATGGTTGGGACAGGTCTTTTGCAAGGCATGAACAAAGATGAGTTGAAGGCTATTCTTGGGCATGAATTCGGGCATTTCTCCCAGCAGACGATGAAAGTGGGTTCTATTACATACCGTTTGCTTTTGATTATTCGAGGAATGATTGAATTTGCGCAAGAAGAACAGAAGAAGGCCTCACTCAGTTGGGCCAATGATGACTCTTGGGAGAAATGGTTCCACCTTGCAAGTGGCCCGATGGTTTTCATCACAAAACAGACCATCAAATTCTATAATTATATTGAGAAGAAGAACAGGAGTCTTTCAAGGTTTATGGAATTTGAAGCTGACGCTGTTGCCTGCCGGATTGTCGGTGCGAAACCGTTCATCTCTTCTCTTTGTAAATTAGATGTTCTTTCTGAGAGATATGGTTTGTATGAGAATGTCGTTGCAAAACTCTTGCAGGATAAACGGTATATTGTAACTACTCAGTCTTTTTTTGTCGGCGCAGCTAAGTTCTAAAGTTAAAGTCTTTTAAAGTTGTTCGTGACAGAAATCAAGTTTTGTTGTATTCCGCCGAGATGTTACAAGCTTACATGGCAGGCGGTTCAACCTAAGCCGTATTATGGAAGCATTTTCCACAGCTGTCTTGTTTTACCAATTAGGTCATTGGAGTCATCAAAGTTGTTGAAGACACGTTGTGGGCGTTTTCCATTTTTTGCAGTTTTCAGGAGCCATGTTAAGAGCGCGTTAACACCATTTGGCCGTTTGAGTAATTATGCCTAAATTTGCACCATGACATATAAAGATTTAGGCGCGCTTACCGATCCTTTGGAGGCTGTAAAGTCTTTGTTTGCCGAGATGACCACTATGAAAGAGGAGCTCTCGGCAACCAAGAGCGATGTGGCGCGCCTAAACCGCAATAATACGAAACTTGTAGTAGAGAATCGCAGCCTTAAGGTGGAACTGGCTCAAGCCAAGGAGGAACTGGCAAGGCTGAAAAAGGAAGCTCCCGTCGAGAAAGACAGCACCAATTCGAGCATTCCTCCCACAAAACAGTCCATTGCAAAGCAAATAATCCAG
>OMXX01000107.1 GCA_900315105.1 uncultured Prevotellaceae bacterium
AAGCCCCAACACGAAGCAATGCTTTTGCCCTTACAGGGCGAAATCAACAACTTCCACCTACCTAGGGCGATGCCCTAGGCTATTAGCAGGTTAGCCTTTGGCTTTCCCTTCGGCCGCCGACCTTTTCGACGTTCAGGCTGCCACTATCGGATATGTGCGGATAGCAATAAAACAAATGGTTTTACTTTGTTTTCTTTTGTTTTAATTGGTTTTTCTAAATGGCGAAAGCAACAGTTAAAAGCGAAAGCAACTAATTCTTGATAAAAAACAGAAAAATCATGGCAGTAAATAGAATTATATACAAGGATGGGAAAAAGTATTGCGTCCCTGTTACGAACAAAAAGGACTATTTCCTTTTGCGAGATAGTAAGTATAACTTGGAATGCGTGGAAAAGGCTCGTAAAGGTGAAATGCTCAAAGATAAAGATGGCAACGAGACACCCCAGCCCAAACAGCCCCTCACCCGTCCTACGGACACCCTCTCCCCAGTGGGCGAGGGGGAAGTTAGTAATGCAGGTGATGGAAGCTTTCCTCTGAAGGGTGCGAACTGCGTGGGCAATAGCGTGGGCATGGATGTGGATTTCAATGAAACCGAGATTGGGAAGATTCCCGAGGTAGTGGAGCACATTCTGGCGAAGAAGGATGAAATCGGGCTGTTGATGCTTGAAAAGAGTGCAACGAAGGGATTGCACCTTGTATTTAAGAGAAAGCCGGAACTGAGCCAAGAGGGGAATCTGAAATCAGTAAGTGAAACTTTAAACGTACCATTCGATGAAGGAGCAAAGGACATCACAAGAGTCTTCTTCACACCGACTTCTCAGGACATTATCTTCATTGATGAGCGTCTGTTCGATTTTGGAGAGTGTGGAAAAGCCGAGGAAAAAGGTAAGAGGCAAAGCAAAACCAAGAAAGAGGAAGAAAGAAACCTCAACGTTCCAATCTCAGAAAAAGCAGAAAAAGCAAACCTCATAGCCTTTGAACTCTGCGTTAAGGAGGCAGGGCTAAATTCTAATGCGCTCGATGTGTGGGGCGAAAGGAATTGGCACAAGAATTTGATGTCAGTTTTGTCCGCTGGTCTTGCTAAACTTATGAGCCGTGAACAGGCGTTTGCGGTAGTGGCTGAGAAACTGCCTAACTACTCGCAATATGATGATTGCAAGGCACTAATCAATTATTTCTATGACAATTATAATACCGCCTATATGCCTCTTGCTGTGCGTGAGATCAATGCCAAGGCACAGGAAATGGCACGCGACAATGGCAAGGAGGAGGAACTTGACACGGAGGGATATAACCCTCCTGAGCCTCCGAAGAAGCTCTGCCGTCTCCATCAGTTGATTACAAGTAACTTCGACCCTCGTTTCAAGTCGATGATATTGCTGTCGAGCATTCCTGAGATGTCGGCTCATGCGAGTCACTACAGAGCCAATTACATAAACGGCAAGGATGTGGGTGCTCAGGACTATGTTGTTGTAATCGGTGACTCGGGAAAGGGTAAGAACAACGTGACTGATTTGCACAATCTGATGACAGAGAAGACTTTGCAAGAGCATGACAGGAAGGAGTATGAGAAGTGTGACGCAAATGCTGAGGAACGGGAGAAAAAGAAGAACGCTAAGGATTGCCCACCGAAGTATCATCCGAAGCTGAGACTCATCGAGACGGCTTCTTCCACCTCAATCCTTGACCTTCAGGCAAATCTTGGAGAGAATGGTATGCTGCTTGGTCATTTCTCGGAGGCTGATGCCTTTGGTGTTGCCGGTGGTACATCTACTAAGTTGCTCTCTACCCTGATAAGAAAAGGATGGTCGGGAGAGATTCACACTCAATACTATATGTCGGATTGCTCTCGTAACGTGATGGCAAGAATGTGTATTTCACTTTTAGTATGCGGTACGGTAAACTCTGTAGTGGGTGGTATGCTGAGTGGCAAGAACACGGAGAACGGACTCATGCAGAGATTCATACCTGTGGTTGTTCCGAAGGCAAAGCGCACGTTCCGTCCACCGATATGCAACCGTCTCACGCAAGAAGAGAAGGATGAGTTGCAGGGTATGATTGTGCAGCTCTACACCAAAGACCTGGCGCTGGGTGACTCAACATTAACGCTTGACATGCCTTTGACAAGGAAGATGATCGGGAAATGGTTTGATGACCTTGAGGTACGCTACAACAACGGTGAGATAACAGAGGCTGAGGCAGATTTGTCGGCTCGCGTAGGTGAGCACATGATGCGTGCCGCTATACCTCTTGTGGCTCTTGAGGGCAAGGAATCGAAGGAGATGCTGGAGTTCATCAAGTGGGTTGGTGATATTGCATACTATAACCTATGCTGGATTTTCGGTCATAGCGTTCAGAAGAATCTGGAAGAGGCGAAGGAGATGATGGGCAGTCATAAGGACTTGAGGAAGACGGCAGAGCCGATACTCGACAAGTTGCCGAATATCTTCACTATCAAACAGATGAGCGATGTTCGTGTAAATGTGGGGCAGAGCGAGGATTGCTATATGCTTCTCTCCAGATATGTGAAGAACAAGAAGATAAGACGCATGGATAGAGGAGTTTATCAGAAGATATAAACAGACCCTTTCCCCGCTTCCCCTGCATAGGGGAAGAGCCGGAGTGCAAAAGTCTCCCTATGCAGGGAGATTTAGAGGGTCTATCTAACATATAACTGTTAGGAAAAACAGAGAGACTATGACAATAACATTGAAACGAATATACAAGAAGGGCGCCTTTACTCTGGGTGCCCTTCAGATTCAGACTGAGAGTAATAAGGAGTTTCTCATGAACAGATACTTCTGTGATACGCTTGAGCCTCACGCTATTGACTGGCGCAGGGAGGAGAAAGTGGCGGGTAAGACTGCCATTCCTACGGGGCGGTACAGGGTGGTGATGAGTTACAGCAATACTTATAAGCGCAGGATGCCGTTCCTACAGAACGTGCCGCATTTCACAGGGATTATGATTCATACAGGGAACTCGGTGGATGATACCCGAGGGTGCATACTGGTGGGTAAGGCGGTGCGGCCTCAGAATGAGGACACCGATTTTGAGAACCCTACAAGCGAGGCTACGGTGATAGGCAGGCTCACGGACTCACGTATCACATTTAATCGGTTGTATGAGTTGATTAAGGAGGCGATGAAGAAAGGCGAGGAAGCCTTTCTAATTATAAAATGACTTGCTTTAGCTTGATGAGCTTCAGCGAATAATAATGAATACCCCCTTAATTCCCCTGCGTAGGGGGCTTTATCGGGTTTAGAGGTTAGGGGGTAGAGGTTAGGGGTTAGAGGTTAGGGGTTAGAGGTCAGCATCGCTAATGGGCATTATCAGTTAGAGGGCAGAAAGGCAAAAGACATTAGACTTTAGACATTTAATAGACCTTCAAACCTGAAAACCTCAAAACCTTCCAACCGCTCACTACAAACAAAGGGTTGGCATCATGTGATGTCAACCCTTTGTTTGGTTAATTGTAATATATTAATGCTTATGCGAGAGCGATGCCACCTTCTACATTTGTAACCTTACCCTCTTTGAAAAGCCAACCGAGACCGAGATATGCCTCTTCTGCGGTAATCTTTGCTGCCTTTGCAATCTCTGCTACAGAGAGAGCCTTGTTTGACTTTGCAAGAGCCTGATATACATCACCTGCCTTGAAACCTACGTTTTCGGCGTTAATTGTAATTTGTGTCACCTTTGGGGTAGCAGCCTTCTTTGTAGTCTTAGCAGCTGCTTTTGTTGCTGCCTTAGGTGCTGCTTTTGTTGTCTTCTTTTCTGCCATAGTTGTGAGAATTTTGTAATATGACGTAAAGTCAAGTTAATAATAAGTGTCTGATTAATACATCTGCAAAATTACTCAATTTTCCCAATTACTTTGAGCATAATTTGTGCAAATTGTTGTATTATCGATATTTATTTGACATTTATCAATGTAAATGTGTACGCAAACAATCAAAACATTTACAATTTGACTTTTTTCTTTGCTATTGCACTTTCGTTGCTCATTCTGTCAAGGGCAGTTACTACGTATGTGTATCTTGTCCGGCCGTCGCGGTATGGCAGTTTGTAGTATGACTGTCGGGTTATTGCAACGATGTGACTTGGGTCGTCAATGTCGATTATCTCGCCTGGTGCAAAGCAATATACTACATATTTATGTGCTGCCTCTCTCCAGTCGCGGCTTGTAGGTCCTTCCCATACGAGCATATACCCGTCTTCTGTCCAGATTGGTGCGAGGTTGCGTACTTTGGCGGGTGCTCGTCCGTCGATGAATGGCATTCGTGGCTGTAGGGCAGGGTAGCGCCAGTAGTTCTTTTCTAGCATGAGACCGTAGTTGCCTATGTTATCGACTGATGCCTTGGCATACCACAGGACGGTGCCGTGCACGTTGCGCATCTGGTTGTGGAGTCGGTACTTTGCTTCCATCTGGTGCTTGCTTCCGTTGTATAGGTCGGCAAATCCCACGGTGCGCTCGATGTCTTCACCTATATATAATGGGCGGTTGTAGCAGTATTTGTTCCACCATTGTATGAGTGTCTGGTAGTCAGCAGTTGGATGTCCTATCTGCCAGTAGATCTGTGGTACGCAGTAGTCAATCCATCCATTATTCACCCATAGCATCACGTCGGCATAGAGTTCATCGTAGTTCTGGAGTCCGTTGGTGTCAGAGCCGTTATATGGGTCGTTGCGCTTGTTGCGGTAGATGCCGAATGGGGAGACGCCGAACTTCACCCAGGGCTTGATGCTGTGTATGCAATCGCTGAGTTGCTTGATGAACTGGTTTACGTTGAAGCGGCGCCAGTCACCCTTGTTTGGAATGCCGTTGTTGTATGCTGCGTAGTCCTTGTCATCAGGAATGACCTGTCCCGGTACAGGGTATGGATAGAAATAGTCGTCGATATGGAAACCGTCGATGTCGTAGCGTCGTACAATATCTGCTGCCACAGTGCAGATATAGTCGCGGTTCCATTGATGTGCAGGATTAAGTATTAGCTGGTTGTCATACATGAATGCTGCGCCAGGACGTAGTACGGTAACGTGGTTGTTGGCAAGTCTTCCGGTGCTTTTTATCTTGGCACGGAATGGGTTTATCCACGCATGGAGTTCCATACCTCGCCTGTGGCACTCGGTTATCATCCATTGCAGAGGGTCCCAGTATGGCTGTGGTGCGCGTCCCTGAACGCCTGTGAGGAAACGGCTCCACGGCTCGTATTGACTTGCATACAGAGCATCGCATTCGGCGCGTACTTGGAAGATAATGGCGTTGACGCCTTGCCTTTGCAGTACGTTGAGCTGGTAGGTGAGATATTCTTGCATCTTGGCTGTACTCATACCCAAAAACTGTCCGTTGACGCATTGTATCCATGCACCGCGGAATTCGCGCTTATGCTGTGCAACGGCATTCATTGCAAGAGCGCAAAGGGTAAGGATAAGCAGCAGGTTCTTTTTCATTTTATACGTTCTTCTTCAAATAAATATGGTCGGTGATGCAGCGTGGAAGGTTCTCCTCGTAGTGAGTCACCATGATGAGAGTCTTGTTCTGACGGGCACAGAAAGTGTCGATGATTTCCTTCACTTTCTCTCCGCGCTCGCAGTCAAGACCGTGAAGAGGTTCATCGAGGATGAGGAGTTCAGGGTCTTTCACGAAGGCACGTGCGAGGAGTATCATGCGCTGCTCTCCGCTTGACAGTTTGAGGAATGTCTTTTCTGCAAGGTCCTCAATGCCGAAAATCTTCATCCATGTGCGGCATATCTCGTAGTCTTTCTCTGACGGCTTCACATACAGGCCTACGGAGTCCTTGAGTCCGCTTGCCACGATGCGTATTGCCGGCATGTCGCGGTTGTATGCTCGGTGCATCTCAGGTGATACATAGCCGATATGCTTCTTGATATCCCATATTGTCTCGCCAGAACCGCGCTTGTGGTCGAAGAGTACGATGTCACAGGCATACGACTGCGGATTGTCGGCGCATACGAGCGAGAGAAGTGTTGACTTTCCTGCACCGTTCTGTCCCTTGAGAGCCCATCGCTCACCGTTCTTTACTATCCAGTTGAGGTCCTTGAGAATGGTGCGCTCGCCATAGCGGATGCTAACGTTATTCATACGCACAACCTCGTTGGTGTGGTATTCGTTATCGCTGTATGGAAGGTTGAGGATGATATCCTTAAGTTCCTGTGAAAGAGGCTCAACCTTATTCGCAAGCTCATCAGCTACGCAGTTCCTCTTTACTCCTTCAACCTTATTCTTTTCAGCCAGATACTCCTCGCGTGTGAGTTTTGGCTTTACCACCATATCCTTCACCTCAACGACGTGGGTGATGAAGCGTGGAATGTCTTCGTCCTTGGCGAGAACGAGAATGATCTGAAGTGCGCGTTCCTTGGAAATCTGCTCAAGGAGCTCACGAAGCTGCTGACGTGTTTCCTTATCGAGACCGATGAACGGGTTATCCATTATCAGCACTCGTGGATCGCCCATGAGAGTCTTGGCAAGCTGGAACTTACGCAGTTCGCCTGATGATAGGAGTATGATGTATTTATCGAGGAGGTATCTGAGGTTGAAGATGTCGTACAGATGTTCCTTCATTGCACGTCGTTCCTCGGTGTCGGGACCTGTGATGCGATAAGTCTCTTCGAGAAGCTGTTCAACGGTTGGAGTATTCTCGTCGATATCATGCTGATTCCAACGCTGCTGGAGGTAGTAGTTGCGGTCGCTGTCGCCTCCGTAGCTGTCGCGGAAAGTGATGTATTTGATATTATCAGAAGCCAGACGACTTGTCTTTGGTGAGAAATCGTATTCCACATCCTTCATGAGAAGAGGGTGCGCGCTTGTTATGATGTCAACGAACATTGACTTGCCAGAGGCGTTGCCGCCTACTATGGCTATGTGCTCTCCGTCGAGGAGTGAGAAATCTACGGGTTGCGCCATGCGCCACGCTGGCATACGGGTTACACCCTGATTTATTGAGATGATCATTCTTTATTAATTGCGGCCTCTCCCCCCGCTTGGCACATACTCCGATGTTATCAACATCGGACTTCCCTCCGTAGGGAGGGAGCCGATTCGGCAATGAGGGATTGGTTGTTGTTTTTGTTTCTTTTTTTTGTTGTTGTTTTTGGCTCTCCAGCTCCCTCCCTACGGGGGAGGGCGGGGGGAGAGGCCACCTTTCTATTTCTTCTTACTCGCCTGTATTGCTGCGAGCAGTTGTTCATTTGGCGACAACTTACGCTTGCCTGTGGTTGTTACCCCTGTATCGGTTGCTTGCTTTCCCCCAGTCTTGGCTTTGTTCTTGTTTACGAAATCCTTCCAACTCGAGTAGTGAACACTACTCTCAGGACGGTTCATCTGCATGAAATGACAGTAGGCAGCACCGAGCGCATCGGTAGCATCCATAAACTTCGGCATCTCTTCTTTATCGAGATTGAGGATGCGCTGGAGCATTCCTGCTACCTGTTCCTTGCTTGCCGAGCCTGTTCCCGTGATAGCCATCTTTATCTTCAGAGGCGCATATTCGTGGATAGGCACTCCGTGATGAATAGCAGCAGCGATGGCAATGCCCTGTGCCCTTCCGAGCTTTAGCATTGACTGCACGTTCTTTCCGAAGAAAGGAGCCTCGATAGCCATTTCATCGGGCAGGTAGGACTCGATGATACCGGTGACACGCTCAAATATATGTCCGAGGCGCAGATATGGATCATCCTCCTTACGCATGTCTATGACACCCATTGCAACCATCTCGGCTTTCTGTCCGATGGTCTTGATGACGCCATAGCCCATAACGTTGGTGCCGGGGTCGATACCGAGTATTATCTTTTCGCCTTTTACTTTGTTCATTATCTGTCGAGATATGGGTTGCTTGCGAGTTCGTAGCCGATTGTCGTCTGAGGACCATGCCCCGGATACACCTTCACATCGTCAGGCAACTGTGTCACCATGCGCAGGGACTGGATAATCTGGAACATACTGCCGCCAGGAAAATCGGTTCTGCCTATTGAACCCTTGAAAAGCGTGTCGCCAGAGAATGCCACTTTCTCCTTCTCGTTGTAGAAGAAGATACCACCGCGTGTGTGACCAGGTGTTTCTATGACACGAAATTCCTGATTCCCAAAGCGCACAATGTCGTTATCCTTTAAGAAACCGCCTATTTCAGGCATATCAAATTCTATGTCTGCCTGCATAAACATACGCATCTGTTCTCCGAAGCTATTGTATAGGTCTTCGTCCTTTTGTGAAAGGATTGGCTTGATAGCATAGCGGTCGCAGATGGCGCGAACACCGTAGATGTGGTCGAAGTGTGCATGCGTGAGGGCACATACCACAGGCTTGAGATTGTTCTCAAGGATATAGTTCGTGATTGCCTGAATCTCCTGTGGATAGAAAGCACCGCAGTCAACGATCATACATTCCTTTGTCTCATCGCTGACCACATAACAGTTTTCCTGAAGAGGGTTGACCTCGAATTTTTTGATATTCATATCTAAATACGGCCTCTCCCCCCGCCCTCCCCCGTAGGGAGGGAGCCGGAGTGCGAAAGGTTTTTGATTTTTTTGATTAAACCTCAAAATACTTATTAAAGCGGAAATCTCCATAGACTTCCGGCTCCCTCCCTACGGGGGAGGGCGGGGGGAGAGGCCGCTTTATTAAATCGGCAAATACACCAAATGCTTCTCCTTAAACCATTCCTCGGTGAAGAAAGAGGTGAGATTGGTTTGCTCCACGATGTTGTGGAATTGACGTGTTTCGCTCTGGAGGTCGCCGCCCTTGAGACAGAAGATGCCGTTTGGCATAGCGTTGCGCTGTTCCTTGCTGACATTCTTCCTTACAATCTTCACCATATCAGGCAATGGCATAACGGCACGTGAAACGATGAAATCGAATTTTCCTTTCTCGTCCTCACCGCGAAGATGCTCTGCTGTGAGGTTCTTTAAGCCGATAGCCGTAGCCACCTCCTGACACACGCGAATCTTCTTGCCTGTGCCGTCGATGAGCTTGAACTCGCACTCAGGGAACATGATAGCCAAAGGAATGCCGGGGAAACCTCCACCGCATCCGAAGTCCATTATCTTTGTTCCCACCTTGAAATGAAGAGCCTTGGCGATGGCAAGCGAATGGAGCACGTGATGCTCATACAGGTTGTCGATGTCCTTGCGTGAGATAACGTTTATCTTCGCATTCCAGTCACGATACAACTCGTCGAGCTTGGCATACTGTGCTTTCTGCTCGTCGGTCAGATTCGGGAAGTATTTGTAAATTATATCTACCATTTTTTCTGTTTCTTAACTCTAACCACTAATCTCTAACCTAACCTCGAAATAAGAGTGTTATAGTCTAATCCCTTGTAGTTTGGAATCACTATGTCGCAGTATTCTCTTATTGCTTCTTCTGAATTAGATGTTGAGAGTCCTACTACAACAGCGCCTGATGCACGTCCTGACTTTAATCCGTTGAAGCTGTCTTCAAACACAAGGCATTCTTCTGGTTTTGCTCCGAATCGCTGCGCGCCTTTGATGTAACAGTCGGGATGTGGCTTGCTGAACTCGAAGTCTTCTGACATGAGGATTGCGTCCATCATTTCTGTGAGTTCCGGACGCTTCTTCAGAACGCTATCCATCTTTGCCTTGTTTGATGATGTCACTACGGCTGTCTTGAGACCATTATGGCGGCAATCCTTTACGAAATCCTCGAAGCCCTCAACGAATGGATAATCCATATTCTTCTCGAATTCATTGAGCCCTTTGACTATATTGTCATATTCCTCGGGAACATGAGGAAGGAAATCCTCGAAGATTCTTGTGAGCGTAGAGCCTTTTATCGTGTATTCTAATCCCGGTACATCAGGACGGAACTTCCTCATAACGCCACCCCAGAATACCGTGTATTGCGGTTCAGTATCAAAAACCACTCCGTCGAGGTCGAAGAGGGCAGCAACGGCCTTTTCCCCCGCCTTGACACATACTCCGATGTTACCAGCAGCGGACTTCCCCTGTAGGGAGGGAGTCGGATTACTAAAATGTGATTTTGTTATGTTGTCGATCATTAACTGTCTTTTTTTGTGGTTCTCCAGCTCCCTCCCTGCGGGGAGGGTGAGGGGAGAGGTCGATTACTTCTTCTCCTTTATGTACCCATGCCTATAGGCATAGAGCAGTTTGGTGAGGTCGTCAATCTGCTGCTGAAGTTCACGGCCGCGGTCGGTATCTGCCACGAGCATGCGGTGCCCTGCCGTTTCAACGATTTGTTTCGTTGACTTGATATCTGTGCCTTGCTCCACAGCATCTTTGCTGCTCGTGAACGGTTCGTGCTGAACAAGTTCGAAACCACGACTATGATATACGAGAGTATAGCCGGCAATGCCCGTTTCCTTATGGTAAGGCTCTGCGAATCCTCCGTCGATGACCATCAGTTTACCGCCAGCCTTGATAGGGCTCTCGCCCTTTGTCACATGCACAGGAACGTGTCCGTTGATTATGTGGCGGTTCTCGCCCGTTACGCCGAATGCATCCATTATGCCGTCAACAGTCTTCTCGTCATTGCGCAAACGGAAGAAGTTGCCCTTTTCCTCTATGTGCGTCTCCTTCTCGCGGATGAAGTATCGCTCAAAGGTTGCCATCTTCGATTTGTCGAACAGAGGAGAATCCTTTCCGCACCATAGATAGAGAAAATAGTCCTTGGCGTATTGCTTCTCTTCCTTCGGAGTGTCGTTCTGGAAAGCGGAGCGAATAAGCAGACCTGTCTGATGCAACAGTTCTTTACCTGCGTACTTCTTGCCCGGACGAATCTCAACCTCCTTTAAAGAACCATCCTCGTTGAGCGGTACGGAGGCGTGGAAGAGCAGATTGCTGTTGAAGATTGCGTACATACATCCGTGTGAGAGGATTGTGCTTATATGTCGCTGAAGCTTCTCCGATACGCGGAAGGAATGGTGCAGACGCTTCATTATCGTCTTTTCCTCTTCGGTGAATGCAAGTGGGTTGGCAGGATCAACGGAAGGAAAGTGGGTGTCAGTTAGCTGATATTCCTTGCCGTCGAGAGTGATAGTGCCCTTTGCATAATCAATGTCGCCGAGCTGACATCTGTCAAGCATCTGCCATTGAGGGTTACGCTGGAAAATCTGTGCCTCTGCCTTGAACTGGAGTATTGCAATAGCCTTGTGCATCATAGCCATAAGGCGGAGAGTTTTCTCGTCGAAGCGGTTGCTGTTCTCCGAGTTGAGTATCGGACGGAACGCCTCGCATGGGTCATCGTTGTAATTCTCCATTGCGTATGCAGCCAGAGGCATGAGGTTGATGCCGTAACCGTCCTCAAGGGTTGTGAGGTTGGCATATCTCAGCGAAAGGCGAATCACATTGCAGATACACGCATCGTTGCCGGCAGAGGCTCCCATCCACAGAATGTCGTGGTTTCCCCATTGTATGTCCCACGAATGATACTGTGAGAGATAGTCCATTATGATGTGCGCTCCAGGACCACGATCATACACGTCACCGAGGATGTGCAATTGGTCGATAGACAGGCGCTGAATCACCTTTGCCGTTGCAATGATGAAGTCGTCGGCGCGACCCGTGGTGATGATAGTGTCGATGATTACGTTCACGTAAGCCACCTTTGCGCCGTCGGAGTGATACTCATAGAGCAACTCACGGAGGATGAATGAGAACTCATCGGGAAGAGACTTTGAAACCTTTGAGCGGGTGTATTTTGAGGAAACCTCACGGAGCACGCGCACAAGCTGATACAGAGTGATGTGATACCAGTCGTCAAGTTCCTTCTCCTGAGCCTTAACCAGTTGCAACTTCTGCTCTGGATAGTAGATAAGCGTGCAAAGTTCCTTGATCTCACTTTCGCGCAAGGTATTGCCGAACAGTTCTGTCACCTTACGCTTGATGTTACCAGAGGCATTCTTGATTATGTGCAGGAAAGCCTCGTGCTCGCCGTGAATGTCTGCGAGGAAATGCTCCGTTCCCTTTGGCAGGTTGAGTATGGCAGAGAGGTTTATTATCTCTGTTGCAGCATCTGCTATTGTCGGGAATGTTGTCGCAAGCAACTGCAGATAGTGCATGTCCTTTTCTATTTCGTGAGTCTCGTTCATTGTGTTTCTGTTTTTGCGGATGCAAAAATACTAAAAAAAACGGAGAAAAACGAAGAAAAGCGTGAAAAAATGGGGCATTGTCATAAAAGGGAAACGGATGTATCTGATTTTTCTGAGTGCGAAGTTACAAATATTTCCTTGCAGTTCAAGACTTTTTTCCCCTATTTTCTTTATGCATTTTATATTTTTAAGACTTGTACGGGGGTGCGCAGAAGCACAAAATCACGCAAATTCTTCGCAGAAACAAGCAAAAAAGTTGTGTTTCTGAGGTATTTTTATTATGCCGGCATAGGTAAAAGTACGAGGGTCGAAATTTCAACCGACGTAAAGATACCAACCTTTATCAATACCAACTGCCTCTTACAGAGTTAGTTAAACAACTATTCACAGTAATATCCGTAACCTAATGTGTTGCAGTGTTGCAGTTGTTGCAGTTAAAAAATGACTATATAAAAAGTCAAAAATAAACTCTATATTT
>OMXX01000126.1 GCA_900315105.1 uncultured Prevotellaceae bacterium
TGCTTGCGCCGATGGTACTGCAATGCAATGCGGGAGAGTAGGTAGCCGCCTCCTTTCAAAGACAGAGAGCTTCAGAATGATTGTTCTGAGGCTCTTTTTTTGTGTTGCCTTTTTCGGAAAACTGAAGAAATTGGATAGTTTGGATATTTTGGAAATGGAAGTTCCTCTAGATTTTCTGGAGAGTCATGATAAGCTTGAATTTATAGGTTGACTGTTAATTTTTTTTAATTTTAATACTGATTTGATAATATTCTGCAATTTTTATGCAATAAAATGTTTATTTTTGCATATGATTTATAGTAGTAAATAAAAAGGAACGTGGTAAAAAAAATAAAGATTACGAAAACATTGAAGAAACATTTGTCGTTTTTCTTCTTTATGATGGTTGCCCAACAGAATGTTGGAGCTCAGGATTTCTTTTCCTCTGCTTCTGATTTCGCTCGTTTGTATGTTGGGTCGGTGGAACCGCAGTATCAGATGGCGTTGTGGCAGGATATACCATACTATAAGGAGAATACTGATGTGTATAAAGGGCGGATATGCTATTACGGCGTGGTATATGACAACGTGAAGTTGCGCTTTGATGAGTATAAGCAGCAGGTGGCGGTCCTGTCGCCTGTTGGTAATGTATTTTGTTTGCCTGAACAGCAGCATATCGACTGGTTCGAGATGGATGGTCACAGGTATGTGCGTGATCCTGAGAATAGCTCGCGATATGCAGCTCTGTTGTTTGATGGCAGTATCAGAGGTATACGCCTCTATCATACTGTTTGGAAGGTGTATGGCGGTGATACTCCTGTGGGTAAGACTTTCCTCAAGGTGCTCAAAACCAACGAGCATTTCACACTCGTCACTCCTGATGGAGAGTTGCATCATGTGAAGTCTGCTTCAGATGTTGCAAAACTATTCCCGGATCAGAAAACACGGATAAAACAGTTTGTAAAGCAAAACAACCTCTCGTTTGCGAAGGTGGAAAGGGAGAAAAATTTAGCAAAGTTAGTAGAAAACATCCACTCCCAACTCCCTGCCCTTTCCTCATACGAAGGTGTTAAGTCGGTAGGTGAAGTTTCGTCACGAGATAAGAAAAATATAACTTATAATGAATCTCCATCGTCAAAAAAGGTAACAACACCAATTATCCGACCAGAGGAGGCGATAGGGGATACCGCTCTTATTTCAGGCATTCCTGTCCTTGATGCCGTAATGGCCGTATCACCATCTTCTTCTACTTCTTCCACTTCTTCTTCCACTTCACGGGCAAAGACATATATTGTGCCGGGAGTGAAGATGGCGATAGCAAGTATTGCCGATGATCAGGAACTTGCCGAGATTGTGGTGATAGGCGGTAGGCAGTCGGCTGTGAGGAATACAATCATGGGGTCTGAGAAATTCAAGCCTCAGTTGCTGAAGAACATACCATCTGCATTTGGAGAGTCGGATATCATGAAGATAGCCCTCACCCTTCCTGGTGTTACCTCTGTTGGAGAGGCGTCGAGCGGAATAAACGTGCGTGGCGGTGCTACTGACCAGAACCTTATTCTCTTCAATGGCGGAACGGTGTATAATCCATCGCATCTTTTTGGTCTCTTCACTTCTTTCAACTCCGATATGGTGGAGGATGTGGAGCTATTCAAGGCAAGCATTCCTGCGCAGTATGGAGGTCGTATCAGCAGTGTGATGACTGTAACGTCGAAGGAGGCGAATATGCAGAAACTTACAGGTTCGGCAAGCATTGGTGTGCTGACTAGCAAGGCGAACCTTGAGATTCCTATCGTCAAGGAACATGTATCGCTGTTGCTTAATGGTCGTACTACATATAGCGACTGGATATTGAAGAAACTGCCTGAGAAGAGCGGCTATAGAAACGGCTCTGCAAACTTCTACGACTTTGGCGGAGTGCTAACGGTGAAATTGAGTAGTCTGCATAAACTCAAGATCAACGGCTATGTTAGTAAGGATAAATTCGCATTCAGTAGTGACGACAATTACGACTACGTAAACCGTAATCTGTCGGCGGAGTGGCGTTCCATCATCAATGAGAAGGTGACGGGAAACTTATCAGTCGGCATGGATCATTATGACTACTATAACGAGGATCTCAGAACCTATTATGGGGCAGCGCGTTTGAGTTTTGCCATTGATATGCTATGGGCAAAGCTGAATATTCGTCATCGTCTTGGAGAGAAGACAAGTTTCACCTACGGTCTTAACGTCCAGCATTATGATGTGATGGCTGGCAAATACGAGCCTATAGGAGAATCGGAAGTAATCCCCGACAGATTGGAGAATGACAAGGCGCTTGAGAGTGCTGCCTATGTGGATTACGAACAGAAGTTTGGTGAGAAACTGACGGTGTTGGCTGGTTTGAGATATTCCATGTTCAACTCGCTCGGTCCTCGTACCTCCAACTACTATTCGTCTGAGGAATTGCCTTCTGAGAACACACTTATAGAATCGCGTCGCGAGTCTGGTGTCGTGAAGACCTACAACTCACCAGAGTTCAGACTGTCTTGCCTATATTCATTGAAGGACAACCTCTCCCTGAAGGCAGGATTCAACACTATGACGCAGTATATCCACAAGGTGTCAAATTCAACAATCATGTCACCTACCGATATTTGGAAACTCTCTGACCTTAACATCAAGCCACAACATGGTTGGCAGGTTTCTACAGGTGTTTATTATGAAACGACAGACAAGGATTATGAACTGTCAGCTGAGGTCTATTACAAGAAGATGTCTGACTACCTGAGCTATCGTAATTCGGCTGTGTTGCTTATGAACCATCACCTTGAAACCGATGTTATCTCAACCAATGGTAAGGCATACGGTGTGGAGTTGCAGGTGAAGAAACCATTTGGAAAATTGAACGGATGGCTAAGCTACACCTATTCGCGCACGTTCCTTCGTCAGGAGGACGGACGCGTGACAGTGCCTGTGAATAACGGAGAGTGGTTCCCGTCAGAGTATGACCGTCCTCATGAGGTCAAGGCTGTGCTCAACTACAAGTTTACGGAGAGATACAGTTTCTCTGGCAACTTCAACTATGCCACAGGCCGACCAACCACCATTCCTGCGGGCAAATACTATAGTAATCGTCTGGGTGTATTCCTGCCTTACTACATGGAGCGCAATGGCTATCGCATTCCTGACTATATGCGTTGTGACTTGGCATTCAACATCGAGCCGACGCATAAGCTCATATCATTCCTGCACACATCGTTCTCTATCGGCGTGTATAATGCACTTGCCCGAAGGAATGCGTATAACATATACTATGTAACCGAAGGCGATAAAACGCAGGGCTATAAACTCTCTGTGTTTGGATCGGCAATACCTTACGTCTCACTCAATATTCGATTCAATTAAGCATGAATAAGATATCAATGTCCATAAAGAATATTCTGTCAGTTATAGGCTGTCTTTTTCTGATGACAGGATGCGTGGAGGAGTATGAGGCAGAGTTGCCCGAGAGCGAAACGCATTTGCTTGTTGTAAACGGAACGATAAGTTCCGGATATAGTCAATTCCATCTTTCTTGGTCAGAACCGCTCGAGAACGCAAATAAAGGCAAGGACAGAAAATCATATTCCATAGAAGATGTCAAACCTGTAGAGCATGCCGTAGTGACAATCCACGGTACCGACGGTTCTGAGTATAAATGTACGGATGACGGGGCGGAATATGGATATCCCACGGGTATCTATTCCTGCTATATGCCGATGCTGAACCCCGATGTGTCATATTATGTTATTATCAAATGCAATGAAGGGACTTATCGTTCCACTCCTGAGAAACCGATACGCACCCCCGATATCGAAGCCTTGGAGTATTTTCAGAAGGACTCGTTGTCAGATGTTGAGGTACTGTTGACAACGGCTGACCCCGATAATCCTGACAAGACATCATACTTCACATGGGATTATAAGGAAACGTGGGAGATACGACCAACCCGCACCACGTCTATCTATTTCGACATAGAAACCATGACCAGGAAATATATGACGAAAGACAGACAGTATCCGAAACGCGGATGGAAATTCGGGCGTAATGAAATCATCCTCGCCGGGTCAACCATTCATTATGCAGGCGGCAGGATGTCCAAATACCAGTTGCTTGATATCCCACGCGATGATGAACGCGTATCATGGTACTATTGCTTCGACTTGACGCAGCGCGCCATAAGCAAGGCTGAATACGAATATGAGTTAGCCTGCCGTCAGGCTGGATGGGAGATGGGCGGACTATTCACCCCTCAGCCGTCATCCTTCCCAACCAATATCCGATGCACCACATCGTCGAACAGGGTTATAGGCTACGTTGGATGTTCTCTGAATACTATCTGGACGCGAATGTATATCGACTGCACAAAGATCAGCAGGATTCTCCCCAAACCGAACAAACTGAAGAAACTCGACGATTGCCAAGAAGTTGATTGTATGAGAATGACGCAGGAGGGCAAGGTGCTCTACGACTGGAATGATGGTAGGCAGGCAATGCAGCCATTGGTCACCCTCTGGGGCGAACCCGAGGATTTTGATGTCCGCCTGCGAGGCGCAACAACTGAGAAACCATATTATATGCCGCCATTTGATGAATAGACCCCCTCTGTCCCCCTGCTTAGAAGACCCCCTCGATCCCCCTGCTTAGAAGACCCCCTCGATCCCCCTGCTTAGGGGGAGGGAGGTTAGAGGGTAGGGGGTAGGGGTTAGAGTTGAGGGGTTAGAGTTGAGTGGTTAGAGTTGAGGGGTTAGAGTTTAGGGGTTAGAGTTTAGAGGTTAGAGCCTTAATCCTTCCAACTTTATTCGCAAGCTCATCAGCTTCGCAGTTCCCCTTTACCCTTTATACTTTATTCGCAAGCTCATCAGCTTCGCAGTTCCCCTTTACCCTTTACACTTTATACTTTATACTTTACCCTTTACCCTTTAAAACCTTAGACTTAAAAAAATGAAAAGAATATTATCACTTATAGCGACAATGATGCTGACACTCGGCACCCTTGCTGCGAATATCGAGACCGACCGCTCATGGTATCTTGCCGGAGAGGCGATGAAGGTAAGCGTAACCACCGACAATGCGCTGATAGCATACGCAGAACTATGCGATACGTATAGTCTGGTGGCTGGCGCAGTTATCGGTCTTGCGGAGGGAAAGGGAACAGAAACCATCGAACTGCCCTCCAATATGCATAGTGGATACTATGTGCTGTCGGTCTATACCCGTGACAACGCCAATGTGTCACGCAAGTTGGTGGCTGTCGTCAACCCTCTTCGCAGTAGTGCGGACGACGATATAGAATGGGTACAGATCACAGATTCCGACTCGTTAAGCTATTCCGCAACCATCGCAGGCGAAAGCCTCACCGCAGCCGCCATGACCGATGAGAAAGATGTTGACGTGCGTGAGACAGAAGGCCATATCATCAAGGCGCGAGTCACTAATGCCTACCGAGGCGTCACCTATAAGAGCCATCAGATACACCCCTCACTCGGCATAGTGGGCAAGCAAGTGCACTATTTCGAGGGAAAGATGGTCAACGACACCACCGCCGTGTTCTACACCTACGGCCTTCACGGCAAGCAGCCGCTCGTACTCTCGGCAGCCACCTACACAGGCGTCAGTCTGCCCATAGAGATGATAAGTCCGTTTGCCAGCCTTCTCCCCAAGCAACTCCCGCACCTCGTGTTCCACTACCGTCGCAGCGAGGTAGAGGCACGATCCATGGAGATGCAGCGCCATCAGATAGCCATCGCCCCAGCCAAGAAAGAACTGCAATTAGGATATTATGAAAATGCGGCAGCCGAGGAAGGCGTACCAATGGACTACGACAACACCCTGTTTGGCGAGCATCCCGACCTCACCTACAACCTCGACGAATACCGTCAGTTCCTCACCGTGCGCGAAGTGCTCCTGGAGTACATCAGCTGTGTGCAGCGCACAAAGGTCGATGGCGTACCGCAGCTCATGGTACGCGACGAGCAAGGCAACTACGACAGTTCATGGCCGGCCATGGTCTTCATCGACGGCATGCCCGTCATCGATGTTGACCGACTGTTGAACTACGATGCCCGTCGCATTCACTATGTCAACATCTTCCGCAACAACTACACGTTCGGCAACGGCGTATACAGAGGCATCGTGTCGTTCATCTCGCGTTCCGGCCGACTGACCAACTACCCCACGGAACCAAATACGCAGTATGTGGTATATGAATTTCCCGAATAAAAGAGTAAAGGCAGAAGACATTAGTCCTCTGCCTTTCTCTTTTTTAAAATTGCAAGGCTTGCAAAACAATTTTTTCGGTTAAGGACTTGGAAGTGTCGGGAAAGTTGTGTAATTTTGCACTCGCAAATCAGAGACGGGCACCAGCCCTTATGAATCTAGGCTTACGCCGCTCTTTTATTAAAAGACGCTCAAACGTGCGAGGATGCTTTGCACGTTGCAGTTGAAAATAAACTTCGTTTTTTGACTTTCAATTATTCAGAATGAACAACGACATACTTGATGTCTTCGGACCTGTAGAGGATACCACAACTGATATTATCAAGGTTGTGGGTGTTGGTGGCGGTGGATGTAACGCCGTCGGGAATATGTATCATGAAGGGATGAAAAGCGTCACCTTTGCGGTATGTAATACCGACAGTAAGAGCCTGTCTGTCAATCCTGTGCCGACCAAGATAATGCTCGGAAAAAGTGGTCATGGTGCCGGAGCTGACCCGAAGAAGGGTAGGGAGGAGGCAGAACAGAATATAGAGGATTTGAAGCGCCTGTTTAGTGACCATACCCAGATGACATTCATCGTATGTGCAATGGGAGGAGGAACTGGTACGGGTGCCGGTCCTTTCGTGGCAGGTATCGCCAAGGAACTCGGACTCCTTACCATAGGTATTGTTACCCTTCCTTTCTATTTTGAGAAACGTCCGAAAATCATAAAAGCTCTCAAGGGAATTGACGAGATGCGTGCCAATGTGGATGCTCTACTCATTATCAATAACGAGCAGATATCCAAGGTGTTTAGCGATTCTCATATCCCTGTGAACGAGGCTCTACGCAGAGCTGATGCCGTTATGGCGAATGCCGTTCGTAGTATTTCAGAACTCATTACGCTAAACGGAAAGATTCAAACTGACCTTGCTGACGTGAAGACCACCATGAAGAATGGCGGTGGGGCGATTATGGCTATTGGTCGTGCAAGTGGTGAGCATCGTGTTCAGAAAGCCGTACTCAATGCTTTGCAGTCGCCCCTGCTCTATGGCTCAGACATCAGTAAGGCTACTCGTATTCTTTTCAATATCTACACAAGTTCGGAGCATGAACTCTTTGTTGATGAACTTGAGGAGATTGATGCCTTTATGGATGAACTCGACACGAGCATCGACGTTATATGGGGTATGGCTACTGATGATACCCTCGATGAGGATGCGAAGATTACCATCCTTGCCACAGGCTTCGAGAATACCCTGCCTATACGGAAACGCGATGATGATGATATGTCTATGGACGAAATCATCAACGAGATATATGGGGATAGAAAGAAAAAGCCGAGCCAAACAGTCTCTGCGACCCCTAACCCCGTCCCTTCCCCTGTGGAAGGGAAAGAGGGGGATGTTACTAATGAATCCCCAAAGGAGGCGCAAGAGGATGAGGAGGCTCAGGAAAAGCCTGATAACTCCGAAATTCATGAAAATCAGGAAACTCCCGAGAAACCCCTTGACCCTTCACGCGCCTTTTTCAATAGGGTGAAGAACAGATTTCTGCAAGGCCTCTCATCTCTAACAACGGAAGAAGATTAATGAACAAAGCCGAAGGTTTCAGTTCGACGGCCGAAAGGGTAAGTCAAATCACGGAGCAGTTGCGTGTTCTCTCAGAAGAACTGCGACGGGCAGGGCGCTATGATCTCCTGCTCGAAGCAATAACCGTGCCTGCTCTTCAGCAACTCAATATCGAGGCAGCCAAGGAGAGGCTGAGTCCGCTTGTCATTACGAGCGACTATCGTTTCCTCTTGCCAAGATACGAGAAGGAAGTTGAACTATCTCCAATCAACAAGGCATTATACATCTTCTTCCTCAATCACAGGGAGGGCATAGAATTCAAGTGCCTAAGTGACTATCGTGAGGAACTCATGGCCCTGTATCGCAAGGTGGGCAATAGGGTGAGCGAAGACATCATCCGCGAGTCGATAGACCGCCTCGTCAATCCACTCGACAACTCCATAAATGAGAAATGCGCACGTATCAAAAGCGCTTTTGCCAAGTGCATGGATAACTACCAGCTGAACTACTATGCCATTTCCAAGCACTCCGTCCGCCAGGTGGAAGGCTTCACCCGCATCTGGTACGACAGAAGAAGGACAATCACGCTACCGAGAGAACTCGTGCAAGGGTTGTAAGAAGTAACCAAGTCGTTTCTCCTGCCTGTATCAGAAAGTCTTGAAATAATTGGTGTCTGGTAAAAAACAAAAAACAGAGGAAAACTTTATGTTCTCAAAATGCTAACCTGAATTATTCATAGCCATACACCCAATAGAGCATATCCTGATGGGGGTACTATGTCTGAAATGAGATACGCCAACACTAAAATCCTTATTGTTACCTGTTATCTGTTACTGCAAGGATAGAAATGCCGTTGTGTCTCCGTTCTGCCTTCGTTCTGCCTTCGCTTCAGGTTCGCTCCCATCGATGGAGTATCAACGGACTTATAACGGACTTGGAACGGACCTACATTGGAGGGAGTTGAAAGTTCTTGCAGAATCCCATTGAAGCCAGTATTAAATTTGGAGGATGGTTTTGAGAATGTTTTTCACGTTTTACATCGTTTTTCAAGCATACGGAGTAGGGTGAATCAGCTATGAATTAATGCTTATTGTTATGCTATTGAGACTATCAGTTGCCTATACTCTGCCCTGTGGTTTGTGCATAACAGCTTCATTATCTTTGTTTTAGATAGCTACAAACAAGATATTGGCCTCGCTCAACAAGTAAGAAAATCTCGACCAGTAACAAGTAACAGGTAACAATAAGGATTTTTGTGTATGCCAAAATTTTACAGGATTATTCTAAGGAGTTTATATACCTTATTATATATATAAATAATAAATATAGGCAGCAGTTTACACTATTTTTCTTATTGTTACCTGTTACCTGTTACCTGTTACCGACACGTTTTCAGGGATTGTCTTTTCCTGATTTTGGTTTACAATTTTTAGTTGTTATTATACTGCATTCGTTGACATCATACTTGAAAGGTTGTCGGTTTCCCGGAAAGGTTTACACAATCCTGATTTCGTTGACATCATACTGAATTCGTTTACTCCGCATGGAAAACTATGA
>OMXX01000108.1 GCA_900315105.1 uncultured Prevotellaceae bacterium
TTGGTAAACTTGGTGATATTGGTAGCAACTGGTTATAATTGGTCATATCTGGTAGCATCTCAAGCACTTCAAAATAATCAAAGATTATACTGAATACAAAGGGTTAGAGGATGTTGGGAGATATTGGGGAGATTGGTAGACTTTTTTGAATAATTTGAATACAAGTACTTTTTTGAATACATTATGAACAAAATAAAAGCAATCATATATGCAAGGGTGAGTAGTTCTGGAAGTCTTGAGTATAGACAGAATACTGATAGACAAGTGAAGGACTTGACAGACTATGCAACCTATAAAGAGTATGACTTGGTGAAGACCTATACAGAGCATATTAGTGGTGCAAAGAAGAACTCTGACAGACCTGTCTTAGCAGAGGCAATAGACAAGTGTAAAGAACTTGTTGAGATAGGGAATAACAAAGTAATACTACTTGTCAGTGAACTCTCCAGAGTAGGAAGAAATGCCTTTGAAGTCCTTGAAACAATCAAGTCTTTAGTGGATAACCAAATCAATCTCTATCTCCAAAAGGAACAGATGACTTTACTTGATGATAATGGCAAACCAAGTTTATTTGCTCCAATTATGTTAGCAACTTTATCTACTTGTGCTCAACTTGAAAGAGAGAACATAACTTTTAGGTTGAACTCTGGTAGAAAGATGTACATAGAAAAAGGAGGCAAGTTAGGTAGGCCAAAAGGTTCTGTTAAAAGCGATGACCAGAAGTTAGAGGAATACAAGGTTGTAATAACTCTTCTTAGGAAGAACTATACAATGAGGGATGTTGCCAAACTATCAGGTAAGTCTATTTCCTCAGTTCAGAGAGTAAAGAAGTTGGTTTGTATATAATAAGGTATACTATTACACCCACAAAAAGGGCAACCAATAAGGACAACCATGCCCTTAAAGAACATACTAACTATTTGAAAATCAGAGTTGACCACTTATGGAGTGGGAATAGACTTCCGTAATGTTTTTGATAATAAATAATATAAGCCCTTCAATCCTCAACGGATTGGGGGCTTATTGATTTAATAGAAGTGTTAAAGTAGTTATGTTTTGTACAGAAAACAATAAAACAATTTGTTTCTTGTACAGATTATTACTATTTTGCTCCCGAACAAGTATATATCAAACAAATGTAACCATTCCAAAGTATAGGAAACAATTAAATAATTTGAGTATCAATATTTGTGAATTGTAAGTGGTAAAGTAAGTTTGATAAGAAATAATAAGCGAAAATAATAATCCCGTATAACTCAAGTGGTTATGCGGGATTTTTGTTTTATACGATACTGGACTTATAGTATAAATGTCCTTTGTGAGTCTGTCAACGCATTCTCGTATTGTCTATTAAGTTCATCATAAGAAAGGAAGTTGACACGATTTTGCTCGCGCAAATCCCGGAATGCCGTTTCATTTAGCTTACGGTTATATTCTTCCCTTCGGTAGTTTTCTGCAACTATAACCATTCGGGCGTTGAAATCCTGCAAGTCACAGAACTTAAGTAAGGAGTTCTGAATATCGGTAGAATGTTCTACTTCAAAGAAGGAGTGTGGCATTTTTCGGTCGTTGAACCATATCACATCTATAGTGCTAGAACGTTCGATTAAGTGACGATATGTGTAGTTGGGTATTTCGTTAAGACTTCTCAATTCACCTAATGTGGCTTCTTGCAGAAACATCCTATTCCTGTCTTGATTCGGCACAAAGGTGTCAAAGTGTCTCATTTCACCAACCTTAAGTAACAATCCCTGATAATAGTAGTGCGTGAACTGCTGAACCTCATTTGAATCAGCATTAGCATTCGTAACCTGAACAATTCCATTCGCCTCTAGTTGATGACGATGTGACTCAAGTGCATATAACCCTTTTCGCACCACATAAATCCCATTTGTATGCCTAACGATACGACGAATGGAAGCCTGAGGTGTTTGTGTTCCCCAAGTGCAATCAGGATTCTGCAAAGCAAT
This sequence comes from uncultured Prevotellaceae bacterium, assembly GCA_900315105.1. The sequence continues at coordinate 1,971 of OMXX01000108.1, forward strand.
CTGGTATATTTTACCTAATGGTGCTATGCCTCCTAGACTTTCTATTGCATCTATTACAGCTTGTGATTGAGTCATATCATTCAATAATTAAGACAAAAGATCATATTCTTATAAAGTTCCTTTATAAAAGGAAGTAGATTTTGCAAAAATACTAATTAATTTTGAAAATAAAGTCATTATCAATAATTTTTATATAACATATCTTATTTTTTGCGTATTTCTGCTCAACTTTCTCATTTTTATGTATATTTGTGTTTTGAAATGACTATACTAAACAATATAGTCGTTAACAAAATAAAGACGGTTCTATATGCAACTATTCTACTAACAAATAATATTTAAAATATGAGCAATATGTAATAATCCTTTTTGGCTTATAGCCATAACTATGACTGATTAATCATTTCTTCGGCAGCATCTTCTTTTCTTCAGATGCCAATCTGCGTTCTACTTTCTTTACATCCTCACCTGCTGGAAGCTGTTCTGGAACAATTCCACGACTGAGGAGCATGTCACGAACAGCTTTGTTGTTGTCAATGTGTTCTCTTTCAATAGAGGTCATTCCGTGAAGGTCTTTCTGCTGAACATTCACGCTCGTCATTTCTGCAGCAAAGTCCTTTGCCTTGATGCTTATAGTGGGGAGGAAGTCGGCAACGGCACGATTGGCAGGCGCCCCTAATCTACGCTTAAGCATGGCGGTATTCATGTGGAATAGTGCCTGATCACCTTTGCTACGAATAATAGCAAATCCCTTATCGTCAACACCACGCTCATAGAGAACACCCGACAACAGTTTTTCTGTCTCTGCTAACTTATGGCGAGCCTTCACGCGTTCGTATTCCAATACTCTGCGTTCTACCATCTCTGCAATACGTGTCTGTACGGCAAAGTAGTTTTGGGCAAAGGATATCTCGGGTTTGCGAGGGTCACCATTTTGAGCTACAAGGTAGCATGCATAGCGAGTAAGCATGAAGTCATCAATTTCACGTTCTGAGCCACTTCCTAATGACACCATTTTACTGACGCCGGTAAAATGGTCTGAAACCTCTACACCAGCATTTTTGCAAGCCTCTTGTGCTTTGGATAGAACATTTTCAAAGGTCTGCCATTTGGCATATCCAAGCAAGACGCACAACTCGCGAGCACTCCAGCATTCAACACCATCATATTCGCATGCAATGGATTCAAACTTATCGAATAGATTCTTTATATCTTCGGATTTCATATTTTTCTTTTATTTATATTGTTAATCAATCACTTCCCAATGTCCTGTTTTATTACAACCCACAACTGGTACCTCAAGAGCATGATTTTAATAATAAAAATAATAATAGAAATAGCGAGTTCTGCAAAGTTACTAATTAATTTTGAAAATAAGGTTAAGAACGATATTTTTTATTGGGGAACGGCAAAATTTAACATTTTATCCTCTCTTTGTGGCCAATTGACCGTAGTATGATGATCTATGTCACCCGAATAGAATATGGAAGTAATACTCACGCAGATACCATGCTTTTTCCCACACCTCCAAGCATTTCAATCAATATCTTTAAAATACGAATAGAATAGCCTGAGAAGTATAATGGATACCAAATTGAGCAAAAAACCGAAAACGATTACAGAAACTTATGCCTATATTCAAAAATAATACAATAAAAATTTGGAGCATTCATAAAAATTCATTACTTTTGCCCATTGAAGACTTGAGACGGACCTAAATGATAACCCTAAAAAATGGTTACAAGTTGTTTTCCTTCGTGAAGGCTAAAAATTTTTATGATGGATAATAATAGTTGATTATGGTTCGTTTATATTATTTATCTTTCAATTTCATGGTAGAATTTTTATTGAGTGTAATTTATATTTAATGGTAGATTCGTAACATCTGTTATTGAAATGTTGGATAAAAATGAGGTATAATTTAATCTGTTAATTCTGTAATGTTACTTTGATACTGCTTTATGACAACTTTCTTTGACATTGACAAACATGATTTGGGGATATTTAATAATATCAATACTTGTTATTAGCAAGAAAAATTTTCTTTGTTAATTTATTTAAGTTATAATTTAATTTTTATATAATATATTATGATGATACAGCCAATATTTAAAAATCCGTTTTCAACATTGTATTCTATTAATGATTTGTCATTAAAATCATTTGAATTAAAACAACAAAGTAAAATGTTAGTAAAAATTCTTATTGTAGATGATCATGATTTTGAATATAAAAATGAGATGGTAAATTTTGACTTCTGCCTAAAATCTGTAGACGATATCGCTCAATTGGATTTTGTGTCAGATTATGATATTATTATCTGCGATATTAGGGGAGTTGGAAAAAAATTAGGTTATACTAAATATGAGGGAGTTGGTCTCATTAATGATATAAAGAAAAGATATCCATATAAGCTTTATGGAGTATATACTGGTAATGATGTTAGTTTAGAGATGACCGCTATGCTTGATGGTGTAAAGATATTACCAAAGAATCTTGACAAGGAAGATTGGAAAGACATATTAGATTCTTTTGTAAAAGAGGCTATGGATCCAAAAACTTTATGGATAAAAATGAGAAATTATCTCTTGAAGGAGGGGGTTCCAATATTTGATGTCACACTCCTTGAGCATAAATATGTTTATTGTATGAAATATAAAAAAGGGGATGTTTCTCATCTATTTGATGATATAAATCATAATATTCCTGCAGATATGAAGAGTTTCTTTATTAATGTTTCTTCCAATATTGCAACCCAATTACTATTTTAATATGAAATCCTTTGCTTTCCCATATAAAATTTTAAAAACTTCAGAGATTATCTCTGGTAGTATATTTGACACTCCATCTTTTTGTCTTCAACAAAAATCAAATCCAAAATGTAAACAGTTTTATAGTCAGTTAGGTATTGAAACTGGTTTAACCATTTGTCCTTATGGTTTTGCTGCAGAGCGAATTATTTATGGTGGACAAGATATTATTTTTACATGTTTAAATATCGAAAAAAAAAGTAATAAAAAAGAAATACAAAAAAGAGTTAAAGAGAATGAGTTTTTACCGCGACTTCATCAGGAAAAATATCAACAAATTAAAGCAGAATCAATAGATTCAATGAATGATTCTACCTGTTCTAATACCGAATTGGAACAAGCGCGAAAAAATGCAATTGTAGAAAATGAAAGAGAAGCGTTGGATAATGCAATTCATGAAATTCATAATCTAACAAATCAACTTACTAGTCGTGCAGATAAACTATCTGTTGCTGTAGGAGAAAGCTATAAGGATTTTGATAGCATAGAACGATTAAGCAAGAATATTTACAGTCTTTCCAATCTTATGGCAATAAGATTAGACTCTTATAAAATAGAGGTTGATCCCACCCAACTAAATATAGCTTCTTTTATTCCAATACCAATATTTAGGAAAGTTGAAAAAGCATATAAATGTTTGTCAGAGAAAGCAACAAGGAAAAATATCAAAATACCTCTTATTGGTAATAGCTACAATAAATATAATGCAGGTCCTTTATTAGAAATTGCTTTTTTTATTATTTTAGAAAATGCAATTAAGTATTCTCCGTCAAACTCAACAATTGATGTTTACTTTGATGAAAATGGGGATAAATTAAAATTAACCTTTTCAAACTGGGCTATACGTCCAAGTAAAGATGAATCCACCAAGAGATATACAGAAAGAGGATATCGAGGCAAAAGTATTATTTTGCAAGACACAACACAAGGAAGAGGTATAGGCATGTATTTGTTGAATCAGATTTGTAATACGTTTAAAGTCTCGTTTAGTTATGGTTTTGATATGCAAAGCCACAAATGTTTTAATAATGACAATTACTCATATTCCAAGTTTTCTGTAAAATTGGAGTTTAATAATATGGAGATATGAATTTCATTTAGTCTTTCAAATTCCCAAACTGATTGATAGAGAATGTGAAACTCAATAAGCATTTGAATATATAACCACAATTTCCCCATTCTGCCTTTGCAGTTTGGGGATTTTCTGTTTTTTTTGTTTATTACCTGACACTAATATCTCGAAATTTTTTCCCTATACGCCCCTCAATTATCCAATCCGCAATATCACTCTTGCCATCAATACCCGGAGACTGCATAACCAAGAAAAGCGCAATATCCTTCATGCTCTCCAATTTCTCGTTCCATTCATCGAACTCACGTTAAATTATGTATTTTTGTATTTATCGGGAATATTCTCTAGTTTTTTTATTTCTTGATAGCAGAACATACAATTATTCTGTTCATTTGTTTTGTTGATGAATAGAGGATCATCTAATAAGATTGATGGAACTATACATAATTCTTCGTTATAGTATCTCAACAAGTTAAACCTTTTTTCGCTACTATCGGTACTCTTCGTATTCAATTCTTTTCTAACATCTTGTTTTTTATCTGAATTCAACTCTTTGTCTGCAGCAAATAGATAAACATACTTGACTCCAAACTTAGATCTAATCTTTAACAACTTTTTTCTGACAATATGCCAAAATAAAGTTGCGCCCATACGATGATTGGGAAATTCTTCTTTCCATTTTTCACGTATATTTGTATTAATACCATAAGATACAATTTCGATTCCCAAAAACTTACTTTTCACTAATGATACATTACCAGAAACCTCAATATTCTCATTGGAAATATAATCCTCATACGAACATGACAGGTTTATAACATCACTATTTATATCAAAGTTATAGTACTCTAAGACATGTTTTATCTCTTCATTTTCCATTTTATAGTAATTCGCATTATTGTTACTGTTAATGGGTTGATATTGATAAAGAAAACTTTGAGTGAAAGGCAATTCTTTATTTACCTTTGGTATTTGATTGTCAACATTTTCAGTTTTTGAATCGGAAAAAGTATATTTTCCACAAAATGACACATTATCATCTTTTTTATATGATGCGCTTCTCATTTTAGTATACTTATCCATTATGTAAGTGATTTCATGCCCCACAGTTAGTTCCTTCTTCTCAAAGGGTTTATATAATACACCTACACTCAAAGAAAGATAAGCGTAAACATTATCCTTACGATCCTTAATTAAATAATTGAAATATGATTTCTTATTCAGATTCTGTTTATAGTATCTAAAGATGGTGTCCATGTCATGAGCGGGCTTAATGCATTTAAGAGAATTTGAATCTTCCGCAGCATTATATCGACATAGATATAACTTATCAAGAAACTCCAATTGCTTTATAGATAACATAAATATCTTTGTATTTCTTATTAGACCTTAATTCCGCAACTCTAATATTAACATTTCTTTTTAAATGCCTGAGCAACAAAAAGTTGCCTAAAAAATGCCCTGTCAGATTTCTCACTTATCTTAGTGCTTCAATCTAAACAAGCAAAATCATAATATCATATGGCAAAGGTACAAAGAAAATCTGAGAAAATCACTTTTTTTTTGATATATTTTTCAATCATAGAGCATTTTAACTCTATGCTGCACTATTATCACCCCAACATCATTCAGAGCTATCAGCTTAGCAAGACGAAGGCCTAGGTTATACGCTATCAGGATTATTAATTCAACCCAGGCGCTATGCAATTGCACAGCGCCTGTTCTCGTTTCATAATGCCATGACCGCTAAGCCATTCTACATTATTCGCTGAAACTCATCAAGCTAATGCAAGTTCTTCGCAAGCTAATGAGCTTCGCTGTTTATCTTTACCCTTTCTACTTTACCTAACCACCACCTCCACAGGCTCCCCCACTTCTTCAGCCTTATAGATATAATCCATCAGGAATCTCAGGGTGGCGCGAGAGTTAAGCACCTTGCCTCGCTCACGGTTCTCACCCACGAGGATGCACCCCTTAGTATCGCCGGGCGTATTGCCTTCATGGATAAAGATACCAAGGAAACCAGCCACTCCACAGAGCATTGGACGGAAGCCACGAAACTTTGTCGACATCCTCATGTGAGTCCAGTAAGTGCCGTAAGGGATTGCCGTCGGCAGCGTGGGAGTCAGTGCCTTCACCTTCTTCACCCTCGTAGCGAAATCCTCAAAAGACTCATTCTCTTTCCTCCTAAGCTCACGATCGCGAGGCTCCAGAGTATCACACTTGAAGGATGTTCCCTCAATAGTGAGAGAACCTATTGTATAATCCTTCTTGAAATATTTACGTTTGATTAGTATTATCATTTCTGATTAAAGTTTATGGATGAAGGAATAAAGTTTGATAGTCTTACAAGCAGAAAGCCAATCAAACTCTCATCCTTATTCCTTCACCCTTATTCAACTACTAACTCCCTATTAGCAGAAAATACTATCTACTCCCCTGACACATACTCCGATGTTATCAACATTGGACTTCCCATTAAGGTAGGGGCGAGGGGGCTCACTTATTTATTAAGTAGGTGTGCAGAATTATTTATACAATCCTTGCACCGCCTACTGCGCATCTTCAACACCTAAAAACAATCGAGTAGGAGTCACTACACTCATTTATTTTAGGCGCTGAACCTGCATCATTAATCAATACAATCATAATAAAAATAATTTTGCACACCTACTTGTTAATGACGAAAATGACTAATGACTATTGACTATCGTGACTTATAATGACTAACTCCACCTCCCCTCCTCGCTTAAACACCTTTTCTATGCGCTTAATGAGGCGTTCGAAGTATAAGTAACTACGGATGACTACTCCTGGCACGAGATGCTCACCGACGATAATGCTTGCTCCAAAGTCCTTTTCGTGGACACCGTTGCCGTGGATTATCCAAGCACTTTCCACTTGCACCGCCCTATGTCCTAAATTCGGATACTTCCGTAGCACCACCTTATACACCCCTTGCGGCAACATCTTCTGCGTATGCTCTGCCGTATCGCAGATTTTCACGCCATTCTCATCCTTGAGCACACCGTCAGTTGTCAACTGACGGGTGCAAATACGATATAGATATAACTTCATTTCGTTTATTATACATTATTCACCTTGCGGTAATTCCCATTCTCCAGCACTTCTGCCAATCCCTGCTTCATCCAGTTCTTCAACATCTGCTGCACGGCATTCTGCGTCACAGTGACACCTTTCACAGCTACAGAGTGACTCATCGCCTCACCGAACGAGAACTCCTGAGGCAGTCGTGAGTAGATGCTGTCGTTCTTGCCCTTGCGTGATCGACCTGCCGATGCCTTAGTGCTACCAGCGTAAGTACGAGCCGAGAAGGCATCCTCGATGCGGTCGCGGAAGAAGAACATGGCATTGTCAATCAGCGAATCAGCCACAATGCCGAACATATCCATGAACGCCTGTGTTTGCATCTTCTCTATCATCTTCTGCCACATATACGGATCGGTCTTCAGTCGCTTCTCCGCACCCGCCACGCCATGCTCCTTGATGAGTTTCGCACACACCGCTACGAGCATCAGACAACAGGTCATTCGCTGAGCCGTCACGCAGATACGCATACGCTGACGAGCCATCACCTTATCGTCGTTCTTCATCGTCTCCAGACGAATCTCCTCCAGCCACTCACGGCCCCGAGCCTCCAACTTAGGCAACTCCACGATGCCGTTCATCAGTGGCAGCAAGTGCGAAATCTGCTCAATCTTCTCCTTCTGACGGTCGGTCAAGTGGGCAGGGTTGTCAGCAAGCGGTGCGAAGGTATTATCGGGCGTACGAGCCACCGCAATACGACTCTGAAAACCATCGGTATAGTTGTTCACCACACGATACAGGGCATCGGGCGTACCGCACATCACCACGTTCCACAGCAATCTGGGAATATGCACATTAACAGCATCTACCGATCGCGCCTCACGGTCGTACGACGAGCCGTCATAGCTCTGTCTGATCATTGTCGAGAAATCCGAAATCGATGTCTTCCACTTCTGACTCACCACATCGGCTTCAGGTGTGAACGAGAAGGCATGTCGTCCCTGCACATTCGCCAGTTCCTCAGCCAGATTCGCAGTCGTATTGTTCAGCGTCAGCCAAACCTTCGGGAACTTCGGCTCCACCGGCTGCTCCTTCTTGTTCTTACTCTGCTTCTTCTTCTCAGCATACTCCGCCCATTGCTGATTGTACATCTCGGCCATCATCACGTCCTCAGCCATCCAAGCCTTCACAATGTCGTCCATCTGACCCTTGCCCGAAGCGAAGTCACCAGCGATATACGAGATAAGATTCAGCGTGTTAGGCTTTCCATGCACCACCAGTTGCACACCCGTGGCCCTTGCGCCGATAGCCGGACACACAGCCGTTATCGTAGGCATCGCCAATGAGTGCCCAGCAGCATCAATCGAATCCTTCACGCCCTGCACCATCATCGCCTTCGGAATCTTGTTGTAGTAGAACAACTCATCCTGCCCCAGCACCTCGTCAAACGCAGCCCTCTCCATCTCCCCAAGGGGAGAGTTTTGGCCACTACTGTTTCTGAGTTGATCCTGACGAAGAGACAGGAGGACTTCACGCAGTCGTTTTGGCATCTGAGTGCGCTTACCCGACAAAGCCGAATCAATGCACTTCATCTTCTCCGCCTCAGGGAAACCGTCGTAGCAAGGAATAACCCTCGCCAGCACCCCACGGTCAAACCCGCAGATATGCTTCATCACGTTTGCCAACTCATACGTCAATGTGTCACGGTTAGACTTCACCGGGGTTTGTCCTTGGTAGAACAACTCCCAGTATTTATCGATTATTTGTGAATAAGGTATTCCCAGATAATTCAAGTCCTGTATGGGCGACATAGCTCCATGTTCAGTATGCAAATCTGTCGCATCTACGGCACTTTCTCGGGTGGTTGCATCTTCTGACACAGGGGGTTCATCTTGCACTATATTATTTCGCTCCTTCAAAGCTTCCTGACAAAAAATCTCGTCACTGAGAAACAGCAACTTATCGCTCGTTGGCGTAAAGAACACCCTCGTCACATCCTTCGCGCCCTTATCAAACTCCACGCCAAGCATATCGCTTGCCCACCGTAGGTTCTCCTCCTGACTCATCTCCGGCCTTCTCTTGAAGACTATATGAAATCCCTTCGTCGCGCTCCTTTCGAGCATCAGAAGTCCTATCTCATCCTTCTTTGCCAGAACCATCTCAGGCACTTTCTTCATCCATTCCTCCTTACTGGCGTCTGTCGGCTCTTCCCCTCCACGGGGAAGCGGGGAAGGGGTCCAGTCAATGTCCATACCCACCGAATTACCCACCGTCTTTGCACCACGGAGCGGAAATTCGAGAATCTCCACGTTTTGAGGGGAAACCAACGAATAATTCATCTGCACCAGATGCTTCTTGTCAGCCACTCTGTTCTGTTCCGAGTCACGCAAGGAGATATACTCCTCGCGCGATGTTACCGGTCTTGCAATCTTATGACGCAATGCGTCGTATGTAATCAAATTTACTGCCACTGCTCTACCTCCTCAGTTGTTTCAATAAAGTTAATAATGTCGTCAGTTTCATCCTCCAGCATGTCACAGATCTCCAATCTGCCATCATCCTTGCGGAACTGAAGCTTCACAATCACATCCGTCGAGGTCTCCTTCACCTCACCGTGGGCAGTCTTGAACAAGCGGCGATAACGCTCACCGGAGTTCCTCTTGTACGGCATCACATACGTGTTGCCATCGTTGTCCACCACCACCTTGGCCTTCATCTTCACCGTGCCACCCGAGCACGTAATCTGCTGCCCCAACTCGTATGCACAAGGGAACGTCCTAATCGTACCGTCCTCATGATACACCGTCTCTGTCTCCATTTTATACGAGTCGGAGAAAACTCTTGTCTGGCTCTTGATAATTTTCTTTGCCATAATCTGTAGTCGAATTGCGAGAGAGATTTACATTGGAATCCAGGTGGCCACCATTGCTTCCTCATGAGGATGAATCCCTCTGCTCATCTAACTCAGATTAATACTTATGTCTGTTCACCATTTTAGTGAAACCAAAATAAAAGAAATCAAATCTCTGCGAACATCTGTGCATCTTAGTCTTCAACTGCGAATACATCATCTGTTCCTTCTTTGCCTTACGTTCTTTGTAGTAAGTAAAATAAAACTTGCTCATTGCTCATTGCTCATTGTTAATTGTTAATTATTACTGTCCGATAAACCTTTGTAACTTACCTTCCATCAAGAAATTGAATCTTGGTAAGCCGATGAATAATACAAAAACAATAAAAACCCCTTAATGTCTTAGAGTCTCGTTCCTCGCCTCTTGCTGCTATGCGTATTTCTTTTTTCTGGTAAGCCCTTGG
>OMXX01000038.1 GCA_900315105.1 uncultured Prevotellaceae bacterium
CGGACTGCCCTATTAGGTATCGCTCCTTCAGAGCTCTTTCAACCACATGATAGTCAACAATATACAACTGAATAAATTCGTCGAACTCACGTTAATTAATAATTCGGACCGTTCTTGTTCCGTTACACTTTCGCTATTCCTTCGCTCATCCTCCTAACCAAACTCGGTGAACCTCCGTTCTATGTTCGCTTCTGGAACGGACTTTCACCGAGTTTGGTTAGGAGGAACAACGGAATCACAAGGGACTTACTACCTAAGAACGGCAAAGGAAAAGGGCAATATCTACGAAAGACATTGCCCTTTTATATTATCAATTATAGTCGTTTACTGAAAAGAGTAAACAACTCCCATAATCTTCTTGCCAATGGCATCAGCCTCTTCCATTGAGTGTGCCTCAGAATAAACACGAATGATTGGCTCTGTATTTGACTTACGGAGATGTACCCACATATCAGGGAAATCAATCTTCACGCCGTCAATATCATTCACCTGTGCATCTGGCTGAGCAGAATACATCTCCTTTACCTTTGCGAGGATTGCATCCACATCGGTACTTGGAGTAAGGTCTATGCGGTTCTTTGCAATGAAATACTCAGGGAAAGTCTTACGAAGCTCACTAACCTTCACACCCTTATGAGCAAGAGAAGACAGGAAGAGGGCAATACCTACGAGGGCATCACGACCATAGTGGCTCTCTGGATAGATTACTCCACCATTGCCTTCACCACCGATTACTGCGTCTACCTCACGCATCTTTGTGGTTACGTTAACCTCACCTACGGCAGCAGCACTATAAACGCCGCCATGCTTCTCCGTTACATCACGAAGGGCACGTGTAGAACTGAGGTTGCTTACAGTTGCACCTGGTGTATGCTCAAGAACATAGTCAGCTACACTAACAAGTGTATATTCCTCGCCGAACATCTTTCCATCCTCACAGATGAAAGCAAGACGGTCAACATCTGGGTCAACAACGATTCCGAGGTCATATCCGCCCTTTGCGAGCTCATCCATGATACCTGTGAGATTCTTCTCAAGCGGCTCTGGATTATGTGCGAAGTCACCATTAGGCTCACCATTCAGGAACTTATATTCCACACCAAGCTTATCAAGGAGCTTTGGAAGGATGATACCGCCAACAGAATTGATAGAGTCAACCACAACGCGGAAACCAGCCTTCTTGATTGCCTCTACATCAGTAAGCTTAAGGTTGAGAACAGCCTCTACATGACGGTCATCAAAGTTTTCCTCAGAATACTTGCCCATATGGTCAACATCTGCATACTCAAATGCCTCAGCCTCAGCAATAGCAAGAACCTCGTTGCCATCATCCTTTGTAAGGAACTCTCCACGAGCATTCAGGAGCTTGAGAGCGTTCCAATGACGTGGATTATGTGAAGCTGTGATAATGATACCACCATCAGCACCTGCCATAGTTACGGCAAGCTCTGTTGTAGGAGTAGATGCAAGGCCGATATTGATAACATCATAGCCCATGCCCATCAATGTACCGCAAACCACGTTCTTCACCATCTCACCTGAGATGCGGGCATCACGACCAACTACAATCTTGTTTGTCGGGTTCTTTGTACTCTTACGTATGAATGTAGCGTAAGCCGATGTAAACTTTACGATATCAAGTGGATTAAGGGTATCACCAGCAGGTCCGCCGATAGTACCACGAATACCAGAAATTGATTTTATCAGTGTCATATATCTTATATTTTATTTTCTACTTTACACTTTCCTCTTTACTCTCTACACTTTCTACTTTACTCTCCCCCCTTTACTATATCCCTTTTTCGTATGTTATCTCATAATAACATGCATATACGTATCTGTCTGCCTCAGCCTGTCCCTGATCATGAGGAAGAATAAGACGCACCTTTGCAATTTCATCGCCATCATTTGCAGGGCGGCCAAGCTTTACGTAAGACAATGGCATAAGCAATCCCATCGGCACAATTCTATGATAAATGGAATTAGTGCCGTAAGTCCTGGCACCATATCTGTACATCTGTCCATGAAGCGTTGTATTACTATCCTCTACAGTACAAAACATTCCGTTAAATGTACCAGAAGCCCTACGCACTTCAAATTTCTCATAAAGCTGTTGACCATAATACACATCATCATTCCACAGCTGCAAAGAGTCACCATTAATATTATACTCCCTAAAACGAGAAATCACAGTTGCACTTTCTCCATCCTTCATTATGTTTCCACAACCACGTCTTACAATCTGCATATATATGCCATTATTAAAACGCACGAACTCATTCTTTGAGACATCGGTAATCGTGTCTTTCAAGAATTCCTCTTCTGAAATAACATTGATTTTCTTACCCTTTATCTCGCCAAAACTCGGGTTGTTGATAAAACGTGAGAGAGCAGAAAGTTCATAGTCACGCTGTTCTGCGTATGACGCATAGTCATCGCACGAAGTCATTGCCACAAATACTATGGCAAGCAATACAGTTACGATATAAAGTTTTTTCTTCATCAAATCTTTATTTTATGTCAAAAGCCAAATGCCAAAAGCCATTTGGCTTCTTGTTTCTTGTTATCAAGTGAAAAGCATTTACTGCCGATGGAATGATTTGCGAGTGACAACGTGCATAGCACCTCGCACAAAGAAAATAGTGCGTGTCAGCCCCAAGGCTGGCGCACGTCTCCGATTTTCGAGTGCAAAATTAATAAATAATCACGAACTATTATCACAAATAACAGTTAATAATTAATAATTTACAAACCTTTAGCCTCACAGAATGAATTATACTATAAAACATCCTTCCCTCTAGGAAGGCTTGGTTAGGCTTTTTTTACAGCAAATGTGCAAATGCCTTTACAGCCTTCTTTACTATTTCCTCAGCCTCTTCCACAGAGCAATAAAGTCTGCCACCCGAAGCATTCTTATGACCACCGCCGTTAAAGAACTGGGCAGCCATCTCATTGCAAGGGAAATCATCCACAGACCTAAGACTCACCCAGATAGTATTCTGCTTGTCGGTATCCTCACGAAGCGAGATTGACAGGCGATGTCCCTTGAGTTGCAGAGGCATGTTCACAAGTCCCTCAGCATCTCCCTTCAGATAGTGGAAACGCTTCAAGTCCTGCTTTGTCAGTATGTAATACGATGCCCTGAGAGGAGTGAGTATTCTCAGCTTCTCATACAGCACATATCCCACAAGGCGCAGGCGATAGTCGCTGAAGTTATTGAACACATTACGATATATCTTATCCTTGTCAATACCCTTCTCAAGAAGCAGACTTATGATATAGAATATCTCCGGACGGCTGGAATTGAACGTAAAGCCACCCGTGTCGGTCATCATACCGCAATAAGCCGTAACCGCCATCTTATGCGACATCATCTCATAGCCTCCCAACTGATATATCAATCGGAATACCATCTCAGATGTACTACTCATCTCCGGACGTGAGATTGTCTGAACCGTAGGAACATCCGGATTAAGATGATGGTCAATAAGTACTTTCTTACCCGGTGCTTTCACTAGAATCTCTCCCAACGCCTCAGTAATGCGTGAAGGCACATTGAAGTCGAGGCAGAAGATGGTATCGCACTCAGCAAACAGTTTCTCCACCTGCTCCGGACGCTTATCATAGCGCACTATGGTCTCTGACCCTGGCAGCCAATGAAGGAAGTCAGGGAACATATCAGGAACCACCACCGTGGCCTCCTTACCCTGCTGACGCATATATTCCGCCCATGTCAAGGTAGAACCAATCGCATCACCATCAGGGTTAGTGTGGCCGAGGACAAGCACACGCTCAGCCCCGGCCACAATATCACGAAGCTGAGATATTTCAGCCTCTGAAACGAGATTTAATTTCATGAAAAAGAAATAAAAAAGAAAAAGAACACACACCTTCACCACAACCCCTCACCTGCCCTACGGGCATCCTCTGGCACATACTCGGAGATACTCAATCTCCGACTTCCCCAAGGGGCGAGGTCCGAGTCACCTTTTTTCGCTATGAGTAATCCCCATAAAGTTTCATTAGTAACTTCCCCCTCGCCCCTTGGGGAAGTCGGAGATTGAGTATCTCCGAGTATGTGCCAGAGGGTGTCCGCAGGACGGGTGAGGGGCTGTGGTGAGGGGCTGTTAGTTTCCTTTTAAAACAATTTGTTTGGATACACGCCCTCCTCAACAAGCTTCGCAATACGAGCTACTGTATCTGGACGGTCCTCTGAATAAGTTACGCCAAACCACTTACTTGTAGTGTCGAGCACCTTACATGTAGCTGTGCCGTCGTTGATGAGCTTATTCACCATCAGAGGAATAAAGAACTCAGACTTCAGATTCTTGATGTTTGCCTCATCAGAAAGGAACTCCTTGAAATATTCCTCAGAATACTCGAAGTAGTCAGGAGTAAAGCCCCACATATTCATACTAACAGGAGCATTCTCATCCACGCGAACCCACTCGCCATCCTCCTTGTTGTCAGCACGATAAGCTACTGTACCATCCTCAAGACGTGCAATCTTTGTACGCTCAACGCAAGTTGTAAGGTTGCCCTTCTCATCCTTTGAGCAAACGCCACGACTAACAGTTCCGTTCTCGCTCAATGTGTTGCCTACACGGAAACCTACCATAGCATACTGTCCCTTAGCACCCTCTGGGAGATCTGCAAGATACTTGCCGATAACTTTGAAAGCATCACGGTTGTAGAAGTCGTCGCAGTTGATTACGCAGAAAGGCTCCTTGATAACGTCCTTACCCATAAGAACAGCATGATTTGTTCCCCAAGGCTTCTCACGACCTTCTGGTACAGAGAATCCCTCTGGCAGAGCGTCAATACCCTGAAAACAGAGTTCGCACTTGATCTTGCCCTCATACTTTGAGAGGATCTGCTTACGGAACTGCTCCTCGAAATCCTTACGGATAACCCATACTATCTTGCCGAAACCGGCCTCAATTGCGTCATATATACTATAATCCATAATGGTCTCGCCGTTAGGACCCAGACCGTCAAGCTGCTTCAAGCCGCCATAACGGCTTCCCATACCAGCAGCAAGGAGAAAAAGTGTTGGCTTCATAAATATTTGTTTTTGTTATTTTCTATTTTCGCGACTTCTTCGCACGAAGTAAATAGTGCATGTCAGCCCTTAAGGCTGGCGCACGTTTCCAATTTACGAATGCAAAATTACTATTTTTTTTTCAAGTACACAAATTTTCGCAAAAAACTTTTTCTGAGGTCTTTATTTTTCACTTTTCATTTTTCATTTACTTCAAGTCCGCTTATCTTTCGCTTCTCCTCCGCTTTTGGTCCGCTCCATTGAATGGGATTTGGTTGGGATTTGCAACGGACTTACTACGGACTTGCAACGAAGGATCAACGAAGACATAACTGCCTTTGAATTGTCGCTTACTTTTACAGAAAGAAAAAAAGAATTTTAATACCACTCTGCAACTCGTCACCCGCAGCGTTGTAATGCTGTATCTGCCAGATAGTTGCAGCGGTGATTCATTTCGTTTCACTCGTCACCCACTCTTCACCCTCACATAGCATAACCATTTGATATAAAACAACTTGCAGAGTCAATTCACTCGTCACCCCAAAATAGGTGACGAGTGGCAAGAGGGCAAATCGTGCGTATAACATTCATATTATCAATAAGATGCGCGGATTTCGGTGATGAGTTGGGTGACGAGTGATATAGGTTAAATTAGCGCTGTAAGCCTCAATGAGACAACAACTTACAGCGTTACGGGTGATGAGTGACGAGTTTTTTCAAAACTCTTTTTTGGAAAGCAAAATTGCAATCTACACATTACAATTCTCCTTATTTCTTTTAGACTTGCGTATGCAATTCCTTCATTCAATCGTTGTTCATTTTTTCTATGCAGGAATGATGTCATGGAAATTTGTACAGATTGAAAACTTTTACATGTTTTCCTTTGGCATATTAGATTTTTTGTTTACTTTTGCAATCAAGAAAAGAACAATATTCAAAGAAATGAGGAAAGTACATATAATAATGTTTGGATGTCACTTAGTCATCATGTTGGCATTCTCTATGCTTCTTCTGGGAGGGGTTTTGGGTGCAGAAACATTTTTAGCTTTCGTATATCCCGTCATTTCCTTTATTTTCCTTATAGCAGATATATTCTTTACTACCTTTACAACAGATTTGATTATTCATTTCAAAAAGGAAGCACGTATTCTGTTAATAATCATACGAGACATTACTATTGTTCTATTATGTTTTTGGATGCTCTCATATCTAAAAAGCGATTTCATATTAACCTGGGGAACATTAAGTTATGCTTTTCCCAAGATAATAAAGATCATACTTTGCGACATAATAAACCGTCAGAAGTACTTGGATAAATTTATTAACATATAATAATGAAAGAGAAAACGCCAATTAACGAACTAAAAATTTCGCCAAAGGAGATTGAGACTCTAATGTCCTGCAATCCAGATGTAAGATATAAATATACCATTAAACGTATTGCAGATACAGAAACCTTATGGACATTAGGTGTAGATAATCAGACATTTGCAATTCAAAAGAGTGGAGAGGATTATTTACTTCCGATTTGGTCTTCAAAAGAATTTGCTATAACATTTGGCTCAACATTTATGAAAGAGTATAGATGTATTCCTATCTCTCTTGATAATTTCGAGGAAAATATTATTGATATAATCTGTGAAAATGGATATTTACTAAACGTCTTTCCTACAAAAACAGAAGAAATCGGGAAAGTCGTAGGAATCAATGTTTTTTCAAAGGATTTATCAGCAGCATTGAGCGAGTACAATTAATCAGCTTGTCATGTAACAAAGAAAAGATGTCTGCTTATAAAATATTCGGATGGCAGCTATCCAAATATGATATTTGACAATTACTGTATTTTCTCACACCTCAATCATTTTCTCTTACAAAGGTAAACGTAATTTCAAAATCGTGGTGACTGCTTTCTGTAAATAGCTATACTATCTTTGGAAAATTTACATATCATGTGTACAAGTCCTGAAAGGACGGTATAGTATAGGGTAGTGCGGGAGCGCTACCATGTTTGGAATTGCTGTTTACGAGCCCTGTATGGGCGACATAATTTCATATTTCTCGGCATGATAGGAAATTATATCGCACCTACGGCGCTCTCTAAAAAAATGGAACTTATGCTACGTGGGTTACACCCACGCCTATGCTATTTCGCCTTTACAAGGCTATTCTGGAACTTTTCACCATACAGAGCTTCTATCCAACATTTATTCTCTTTTGCCCATTTCTCTAATTCTGAGATCTGGACTCCCTTGCAAGACGTTGTTCCCGCAAGCGCCTGCATTGATTCAAGCACTCTTCTTGCGATAGAGGATGCGCTTTCATAAATGCCATGAATATGCGTTTCTGCTCTATTTGCTCCTTGTGATAGTTGTTTAGTTCCGGCATTTTGTTCCATTGTTTTATAGTGCCAAAGCACAATTAATAATATTCACATTCTTTGCTTTCGCAATCTTGAGTGCAAAAATAAACAAATTCCTGTAATTCTCCAAATTTACCGCCATAATTTTAACGTTAAACATCAAACAAACGAATAATATAGTCCTTCCTTAACTTTTCCCAGTTTTCCTTGGCTGATTTGAGATTTTTGTTTACTTTTGCATGACATAAGTTCCAATAGTCCGACAAAAAATGGAAATAAACTATAATCAGTATGTTATCACGACAAAATATGTCATAAATAACAACTCACCAATCATTAGAGTTATGCACGAAGAAGATGGAGATTGGCAATTTCTTGGAAAAGAAGAGAATCTTAGCGAATCGGATGCCTTTGTCCTTTCTTTAGAGGAAATCCTATGCTTAGACAATACCCTTCAAGACGTGTTATCCCTACCTTTAGGAAAGCAAGCATACCGAACAAGTCCCAAAGACAATTGGATTGTTTGTGATATAGATGATGAAAATTAGAATGATATAATCATGAAATTAACGAGAATAATAGCCATAATAGTAGCAGTTATCACGATAGGATGTAGCTCAAATCGTACCATATCGTATGGTGCTGATATTGGTGATTCTATATTTGTATATATACGAGACTATCCTTCTGATGTTTCCAAAACACATACTGGTGGTATTTCTGTATATTATAATCATTGGGATTTTCCATACTTATATTATATGGAGAATGACAGTATAAAATACCAAGATGACTTTGATGTATTTGAAAAATGTCAAATAAAAAGATCAAAAAATAAACTTACAATCATAAAAAACATTCAAAGTTCAGAGTTGTTCAGGCAAGAAGGTCTTGATAGCGTTGTACTTCACAAAGTCAGTAATTCCTATATAGATGACAGACATAAAAGAAAATACATACGGAAAGGACACTTTTACGATTATTATCTACAATGGGAAAAACAAAATGAGTCCCCTAAATAATCCGTTTTATATAAAAGGCGGAATGAAAAGTATAAAAAAAACATATATTAACGCCAGTTCGATGAATTTAAGACTGCGAGGGCTGAAAGCCCGACATCTAATAGGGCAGTCCGTAAGGGCTGTTATTAGGTAGATGCGTGATTAAAGGAGCGCTGTAAGTGCGACACCTGAAGACTTTAGATGCCGGTCCTACAGACCTCATCCCTATAATATCGGCAAATATAACAGCCCTTACGGACTGCCCTGTTAGGTGTCGCTCCTTCAGAGCTAATCCGTCGAACTTACATTACTTTAGGGGTGTTCATCTTCTGTTAATATTCCCTTGTCCCTCCGAACCAAACTCGGTGTAACTCCGCTCTAAAATAGTATCTTCACCGACTTTGCACCGACTTTGCACCGACTTTGGTACGGAGGTAGAGCGAAGGATCATAGGAGGAACGACGGAGGGAAATGCTTCTTAGAACGGATATCCGATGGCGAAGTTCAGACATTGGCTTTTGGAGAAGCGAGAGAAGTTGAAATATCCACTCTTGGAGTCATAGCGCGGGTCGTGTACGACGAAGCCCCAGTCAATTCGCAGGACGAAGAAATCAAGGTCGTATCTGATACCCACACCAGCACCTACGGCAAAGTCGGTAAGGAACTTGCTTGCATCAAATTTCTTGCCTACTCCATCGCCAAGAATATCATATTCTATGGATTTCTTTGCATCGCTAAATGTCCATACATTTCCTGCATCCACGAAAAGAGCACCATAGAGAGAACCGAACAGACGAGGGCGGTATTCAAGATTGAGAACGCATTTCAAGTCACCCACGTTTGATACATACTGATAGTTTCTCAAAGAATCAGGCAAGGAAGACCTTCCCGGTCCTACGGATCTTGCAGAGAATGCCCTTATGGAGTTTGCGCCACCCACATAGTAACGCTCGGAATATGGCGCTAAGGTAGAATTGCCGTAGCATTTCAACACGCCAAGCTGAGCATGAGCCACAACAGACGAATGTTCGTCGAGCATCCACGTCTTTCGCCAATCCACATCAAACTTCAGGAACTGCGAGAAAGGAGTCTTGAAACAGGTCTTGTCCTTCTCGTTCCAGCTTCTTCCCAGAAGGGCATAGCCAAGAGCGATGAGGTTGGAGGACTCTGTTATCGTGGCTGAAAGATAGATCGGATTATGATAGTTGGAAGGTGAGGTATATTTGTAGTTATACTTCATCTTCATAAGGTAATAATCGTTCATGGATGCAAGGAGCACAGGCGATTTCTTCACCTTCTCGTTATAGTCCTCAGACACCTCCGCCAGTCGGTCGTACTCCACGATGAGAGGCGAGAACTGATGTACGGATTGCGAAGCCGGCTGTATGGTATATGCAAGTTCCCCGGAAAGAATATGCCTTCTGAAGAATCCGCTTCGGTTGATAGTCTCACGAGCCACGGTTATCATAGTAGAAGGGGTATTCATCCAGCGACGACGATGTTTCTTCAAAAACGTCGGCATAAGGAGTCGTGGCATTGTCAAGGTCATATCGCCCGAAATCTCATAGTTAGCACCATTATCGCCACTACCTCCTGTCTGGAACTCATAGCTTCCTGCCAGATTGAAGCCCAAGACCTCACCTCCACGGAAAGCGTTTCTCTTTGCAAAGCCAAGACTCGCACCCGGGCCCATTCTACCCGATGTCTTTCCAAGATAGTTAGCCTGAAGGGTTACATCGTATGGCTTGTCGAGGATACAGTTCACCGTCATATCAAGAATACCAGCTCCACGGCGTTCCTGGCCGTCACGGGTTAGCGACCTTACGGTATCAGGAACTGTCAAAACTGTTCCGTCAGGTCTTAGTTTCTTCTTGAACTCAATACTCGTACTTGCATATACGCCCTGACCTATGAAACGGTTCAAGGACTCCTCGTAGAGGTCCTGAGAATAGAGTTCGCCAGAGCGGAGCTTCATATCAGAAAAAATCACACGACCACGAATAGGCGATTTCTTGCCATGAAAGTGCAGGGTGACATGACGACGGCTGGTAGAATCGGTTAGCTGTTCCTGATTCTGTCTGCGAATATTCACGTCAATCTTGCCAATCATCCATTTCCTGGTAGCATCATCGGGGAGAGAGTCAACCATGTGAACCTGAAGCTGCACCTTTTCAGGCACTTTCACGGTATCAGCAAGATATGAGGTATATGACTGATTGTAATAGTAATAGCCATGATTTCGGAAGATGGAGGCTATGCGTGAACGCTCGGCATCAAGAGCAGCGACATCAAACGGATCACCAACCTTTATCTTCGGCTTGTCGGCAAGAATGAGGTTTACGGCATCCTGCGGGAAGTTATGATAGCTGATCGTATCAATAGTGTATAGCGGTCCCATATCCACGGTATATGCCACCTTCGCCGTTCGAGGACGTGCCACGGTATCGGTTTTCGTTGTCTTTGCCTTGCCATACACTATGTCATAATCCACATTTCCACGGAAATAGCCATGATTCTGGAGCACGTTCTCGGCAACAGACACGCGAAGCTCAGGGTTCACATTACCCATAAGCACAGGCGCCTTACCGAATGTCTTGCCCATCCACTTTGCAAAACCGCTTTTCTTTCCCTCGCAGGCATTATGAATCCAAAGGGCGTAAGGAATGGTGCGATAGTAAGAAGAACCGAACAGGGCACCGTTAGGAGCGGTTGCAAGAGCCGCCTCCACTTCTGCCTGTGTCTCAATGAAATGCTCGCTGTTATCATGATTCTGATAGTCGATAGGCTTCAATCCTGTGAATAGCTGTTCGCCCGGCTCAAGGTGGGTTGAGCAGGAAGCGAGAAGAAGGAGAAAGAGGACAACGGCCTCTCCCCCCGCCCTCCCCCGTAGGGAGGGAGCCGGAAGGCGGAGGGGGAAGTTAATAAGAACCCCGAAAACGCGTTCTATATATTTCCAAATATTATTCATTTGAATCAACTATCTATTTTACTCCTTCAGCCTTTACACTATCTACTTTTACACTATCAACACCAAACTTAACTCCATTCACTTCTCCCTGTCGCGCTCCGGCTCCCTCCCTACGGGGGAGGGCGGGGGGAGAGGCCACGTTTCCTAGCCTCCTCCTCATCTCCAAATTCTTATCACCAAACTGGAAGATATCCCTGAAATTCTGCAACTTACGTTTCCACATATAACCGGCGCCATACTGACCTACATAGCCTTCGAGGAAATCATATACGGCACGTTTGTAGAAGAGCTGGAGATACTGGTTGGAGATATCGGAGGTGCGATACTGGAGTTCCACATTATCAAAGAACGTATTGTTCTGACCGCTTACATCAGAGCCTGTGGATATCTTTCCACCTACAGAAACAGAAAGGCGGTTGTTCCAGAAACGCTTTGCGAACTTGAACGAGTAGTCGGTATGCATCCTACCTGTCTCGTCAGAGCTTGTCTCCATACCTACGGAGAGGTCGAGAGTGCGGAGGGCAGAGCCGGCTATCTGGTTGATTTCCTGTTGCAGGAATGAGCTGAGAGCCGAGTTCATGGTGAAACTTGAGGTGTTGTTCTCCGTGAGATACATACCCGTGGTGAGCATCGTCACGGCACGTTTTCCGCGTTCCTCAAGCGTCAGCATACTGAGTTCATCACTAACGTATGAATCTTCCGGAGCCTCAATGACGAACTCAAGTCCCATATCTTGAAGAGTCTTTGAGAGTACCACGCCACACTCGAAGAGTACGGATTTTTTCACGCCGTTCTCCTCCACCATGGCCTTGTTCTTCTCCTTCGCCGTGATGCTAAGACGAGGATTCATGATATCGCCCGTAAACTCAATATACGAGTCAGGGGATATCTCGAATGTCTTCAGAGGAATTACAGGCAGAGAATACTTCATCTCACCTGATGATATGGTGTATCTTCCTGTCATTGAGATATCACCACCTATATATTTCATTCTGAGACTTCCGCCTCCGAGGATGTCAAGGTAGTTGGTGTGGTTGGTGTTGAGCCAGCAAGTAACATGGGCACCTTCCTGAACAGTAACCGACAGATCGACAGACATACCATCCACCTCCGGACGATTCACAACCAAAGGCTCATCGCCTGAGAAGTCGGTAAACGTTACGAGTTCCTTTAGGCGGTTATCGGTTGTGATAGGAGAATCACGGAGGATATAATAAAGGTCGCTCTTTGAGAGTACGGTGAGATTACCCCTTACCTTCAGTTCTGAAAGCTCGCCGTTTATCCTTCCGAAGAAGTTCACGTAGCCCTTACCATAAGCCTCAGAGCGACGGCTTTCCTTCGCATCAATAAGCAGGAAGTCCCTCGCACGCATACGCATGTTCAGGCTGATATGATCAAGGTCGGAGAAGTCTATATCACCCATTATCACGAGTGGCTGATCGTTATTGGCATACATCTGGAAGTTTTCAAGCAAGAGTTTTGAATTGGTGATGCGAACTGGGTCGTCATCAAACTTCATCGTTATGCCGTAAGGAACAGAAATGAGAGAGGCCCCCTGCAAGTAGATATCACCATTAACAACAGGCTTTAAAACAGAACCGCGTACCGTGAGCTGTCCTTCGCCTGTTCCCTCAAGACCTATGATCTGATCTGGCACGAAACCGTTGGCTATATTCAACGGCAGTTGCTGCATGTTCACGTCAAGGTCGATGCCTCCACCTTCCTCAACATATTCCTCTGGATTATAGCCACCAACAACGGTAGCCACCTCCGTGCCGTCTTTCAGCAGGATTCCGTCAATATGGTGAGTACCGTCTTCCATAGGCATATACACGAACTCGGAAGATATATTACCTATGCCGCAGTTCTCATATACAAGGTCCTTGAATTCCACAGAACTTGAAACGGAGAGATCATTCGGTGTCTGTATGACGTGGAAGTCACCATCCATAATACCACCCATCTGAGGCATGTAAGGAATTACAGACACAATCTCGGCAAGATTAAATCTGTGCAAAGAGAGCGTCACATCCTGAAGAGCCTCAAGATTATCATCATCCGTATATACCAGCAAACCCATGCCGTCGGCAGATTTCAGTTTAAGGTCGGCAGAGAGTCGCATATTTGGCGAGAAAAGGATATAGTTATCAGAATTTACGCTGAACGGCTTATATCCAAGCACATGTTTCCTGTCCTCAAGTGAGATGCGGATACCTCGTGTTTCCATCACGGCAAGAGCGCCTAAATCAAGGATTCTCTGCTTTCGGGCATCGTCGATTATCAGGTCAACTGATGTTCCGTTTGGAAGGAGAGAGCCTTTTGCCTGAGCCGTGAACACATACTGCGGATTATCCTTGCCGTTCTCCACATCCACCTTATATCTGATCTGTTCAGAATCTGAAGTGAGGACAGCCTTTATCCTATCAAGTTGCAAGGACTCTGTTTTAAGCGTATCAATAGTCATCTCACCATTGATACCAGTAACAGGTGAGATTCTGAAATCTGCAAGAACCTGCTTCACGCCTATGTCGAATCGCTTCATAGCATCTGCCACAGGATTATCCCTGCCAAGTGACAGATAGACCTTACCCTGAGGCAACTTACTACGGATATCCTTCTCACTAATGATACGTTTCTCCCATTGACGCATTACCTCTTCCATCAATACATCAGAAACCTTCATCAGTTTCTTGTAGCCACCACTAAGGTCGGCTTTCAAGTGGAAGTCTCCGCAATCTGCTACGGCATGGGTAGTGTCAGTACGTGTAAGGAGGTCGATGGTCATATCATCCGGACGATATGCCTGCACAGAGTCTATGATTGTAAGGTCGCTCAGATTTCCCACCACCTTATAGTACTCGTCCATATCGGTGGCCAAATCAAGATGAGCACAACCGGCAATAGTCAAAGGAGCCTCTGCAAGATAGAGGCGATAGAGGTCGGCCTTGTTAAGTTCCGTGGTTATCGTAGCATCCACCTTCTTGCTAAGAAGGGCATCAAAACCGATAGTTCCGTCAAGAAGCGGATTCCTTGAAACAACCGTTGCATGAGCCTTGCCGCCAGACAAGTCTGCATCAAGCTTCATATTGTTGAGATTCCACTTGCTATATGCGAAATTAGTCACGGAAGCCTTAGCATTTATCTTGGTGCGAGGCGAGAACACATCAGTTCCCACGCCAGTAACATCAGCCTTGCCTGTGAAGCCGCCAAGTCCCATGCCCTTCACAAAGTGTCCCAAATGTAATCCGTCGGCCTTCAAATTGGCTTTGTAGGCCATTGCCTTTGCATTGAAGTTAGCCTTACCGCTCAAAGAGCCCTTACCCTCAGTAGCGCGGAAATCAACATCATATATCTGACCTCTTATCTTCGCATCAGCCACGGCATGAACGGCAGGTATGCCTATCATCTTCGCCGTACTCTTGTCGAGCATGGTCTTCACAAAGTCGAGGTTATAGGTCTGGGCATCAAGATGAACATCGGATACGAGTTTGTTCACATCCATGAACTTCTCCGCATATCCGTCAGCTTTCACGAGGAATGCCCCCGGAAGCTGAGCGTATGCGCTCTTGATATCCACACGGTTCATATTGCCATTGGCAGAAAGCTTGATGGCAAGCGGTTTCCTCGGCCATTGATCCATGAACGGTTTCGGCATATCGCCCATACCCATTCCGAGCAATATATCCTCACTTCCGAGTGAGGCATCGGCATCCACATACACCTTACCCGGATTGATAGAATCCATCACGTTAAGGTCAACAATGGCATTTGCCTTCAGCGTTGAGGTTGCAATATCAGCATTAACGTCACGATTGAGGGCAAGGTCGAAATCGGTCGTGAGTTTAAGGGAATCCATAGCAAGATTTCCCGTCAGGGACTTCACCCCGATACCGCATCTCTCCATCATCTGGCATTGCCTTATCCTCAGACTCATCTCCATGGCATTCACCGAGTCCTTGGCTGCAAGGAAACGCAGGGAGTCTATGCCCAACCCGATATTCGTGAGCGCTATATGGTTAGCATCCAGTCCTTTAAGGCGAGGCTCAAAGTTGTTGTCATAATATATTGCGCCTTTCTGCCAATCCAAAGATGCGAGACTATACTCTCCCTTGAATAAATCGAAGAACCCCTGCTTTGCACTCACCTTGCCAAGCACAGCCTTAAACTGAAGCGTATCGCCCGGCATGTGTATCGTAGCATCTGAGTTTTCAATAGCCAACTCCTCGGCACTTATCTTCCAGAATGTCTCGCTCTTCGTTGTATCTTCAGGAACGGTATCGCTTAGCTCCACGTTTATATGGGCATCAGCAAGATAAATCTTAGCAAGATCAACCGTCTCTTTTCCGAGGTCTATATTCGCAGGACTATTTTTCTTCTCCCTCCCTTGGGGAGGGTCGGGGTAGGTCAAACTCAATTCCCCTACTCTACCTTTCACCCTCGCCTCATGCACAAGGTTGGCGGTATTCATCTTCAGCTCATAGATGTCAAGCTGGTCAATATTCACCTGACTATCAAAAAGAGGCAACAACTGCACATCCACCACAGCCCTTTTCAGATCGGCTATAGTATCCTTACATTGAGGTAAAGAATCATTCTGCTGAATAACCTTCACGCCGTCCACCCCGAGATTGAGCGGGAAGACGAGGCAAACGCGCTCCACGCTGACCTCCATTCCCATCTCCTTAGAAGCATAGGCAGCAACGGTCTTTACCGCCCAGTTCTGAATAGGTGGAAGATAGAGTGCAACGGCAAGAAGCACGATTAAAATGAAGGGAGTGAGTACTATACCAATAGCCCACTTCATGTATTTATTCATAAGAATAATCTTTGATTTGCCCACAAAGATAATGCAAAATTTGCACACAACAAAGACTTTTACATCTTTTTTCTTTGATATCCCGACAAAAACAAGTAACTTTGCATCAAAAAGGTGTTGGGTGATGGGTGTTAGGTGATTGCGTATAGTATTTTTGCGAACATCAACAAACCACCATCACCTATCACCTAACACCCAACACCCAGAATATTATGACTCCAATTTACGAAGACAACCATATCATTATCGTCAGCAAACAGAGTGGCGAGATAGTTCAAGGCGACAAGACAGGCGATACTCCATTGTCAGAAACCGTCAAGGACTATATCAAGGTCAAGTATCAGAAGCCGGGGAATGTTTTCCTTGGCGTTGTGCATCGTCTTGACCGCCCCGTTAGTGGATTGGTGATGTTCGCTCGCACAAGCAAGGCTCTTGCCCGTCTCAACGAGATGTTCCGTGTGGGAGATGTTCACAAGACATATTGGGCGATTGTGCCAAGAATAAGCCCATCTCGGCCTCTCCCCCCGCCCTCCCCCGTAGGGAGGGAGCCGGAAGGCAACAACCATCCCAATCTTAATACATCAGCAAATCCCAATAGTCGAATCGGCTCCCTCCCTACGGGGGAGGGCGGGGGGAGAGGCCGAGATGGGGCTACCCTCCTTACCCACTGGCTCGTTCGCAACGAGAAGCAGAACAAGTCGTATGCCTATGACCATGAGGTGAAGGATTCAAAGAAGGCGCAGCTAAGCTACCGTATTCTTGCCCATTCCGACCGTTATAGCCTTGTAGAGGTACAGCTATACACAGGCCGTCATCATCAGATTCGCTGTCAGCTTGCGAAGATAGGACTACCTATCAAAGGCGATCTCAAATACGGCTCTCCACGCAGCAACAAGGACGGCTCTATCTGCCTCCTTTCCAGATACATGGAGTTCGTTCATCCTGTAAGTAAAGAGACGGTACGCGTTACCGCCCCATTACCCGATGATGCCCTTTGGCAAGCATTCAAAAACGTATAGAACAGAAGTGTCAATTTTAAACAAAAAGCTATGGGACCATTAGTTGTACTTTTCATTTGGGCAGTTTTATTCTGCATTATATCATTAATACTCGGATTACTGGGCATTATTGCAGCTCAGTTATATAGTCATTATAAAAAAGTAAAAGTAAGGTTTATTACATGGTTCTTTGCTCCAGGAATACTCCTTTTCTTTTTTGCAGGCATCAACTTTGCTGTAAGTGTGTGTTATGGTATAATAACGGATTCTGACATAGGAATAGGCGACTATGCAAGCGAAAACATCAACAAGAAATATCATCTCTTTTGGATAGACATGCCCGACTGGAGAATTGACACAAGAGATGATTCCTACTCTGGTCTTTGTGAAGTCAAGGCATTCAACCATGTACAGGAAATATTGGAACATGACGATACCATCGCATTTACATCAAAAATAGATGATCAATATGTCCTTACTCAGTTGAATGCGAACAAGGTTGAATATGCGGTTATAGATTCGGCCTCAACAACTGATGTTCTTTGGAATAAATACACAAAGACGAGAGGCATAGACAGAGATGACGTATATACTTGCGATGAATATTACATAAGATATAGGAAATATTTCTTAATTGCTGTTCTCGCACTCAATATATTCCTATTCTACTTCTTCTTCAAGAAGTTCAAAAAATTTTGGAAAATACTATTTCTGAAGAAATAAACATTTGGGCAATACCTTGCTTTTAGCATCGCTATAACTTCGCTCTTCCTCCGTTGATCCTCCGTACCAAAGTCGGTGCAAAGTCGGTGCAAAGTCGGTGAAGCCCTTATTCTGGATAAGAGGGAAAGCGGACCTACATCGAGTTTGGTTCCTTAGAAGAACGGATTTACATCGGACTTAGAGGCAAGGAAGAAACTCCAAAGTGAAAATCAGAAGAACGACAGTTTAGCTTACAAGAACTTTTTGTCTGTAACCTTCATATTCCTCCACAGCATATCTGAAATAGTCAGGAATAGGGATTGACTTATTGGTCTTTGTATCAAAGCAAACCATTGTTGTAATGCAGTCGCATTTTATCTCCTTTGTCCTGTTATTAAATGCCTGCTGATGAAGCGTGAAACTCTTGTTGCCCATACGGGTAATGGATGTCCGAATATATATTTCCTCCGGGTAATATACAGGAGTAATGAAATTTGATTCTATATGTGCAACGACAATGGCGAGATGCTCATAGATATCCTTACCCACCACATCAAAAAGATATTGGGACTTGCTCATATCAAAGAGCGAAAAATACACGTTGTTATTGACATGCCCAAAGCGGTCAACGTCAGAAAACCTTAATTGTGCTGGCATCTGATGCCTAAAAGTCTTATCTTCCATTTTTGTTCTATTTACCTGATTTTCACCTCAAAAGTACATACAAATGACTTTTCGAAGAAAGAAACGACAAAGAAAAAATCCGAAATGTCATTCTTTGAAGATGAACTGCATATACATTCTATTTTTTTGCGCACACAACAAGAGTAGTGTGCATGAATAGCAAGACGACAAGACACAATAATGTTTTCTGACAAATAATAAAATATAGATTTCCACACCATTACGCCCAATAATATACCTTCGCTATTCCTTCGCTACAAGTCCGCTTTAAATCCGTTCCTTAGAATGGGAGGAAAATGGGATTTGCAAGGGAATTACATAGGCCTTGCATGGGACTTGGGCTTTTCTCTCTTTTTTTAAACGAAAATTCCACAAATTTTACTTGCTTATCTAAAAGGAAATTTGTATTTTTGCAAGCGTAAAAATAGTTATGACTAAATTAAGATAAAAAATTGAGTGTTGTTTCTGAAAATATTAAATTATAACATATGATGAAAAAATCATTCCTTAGTGCATTTCTGATAATTGCAGGGGTTATGACATCCTTTGCAGAGGGGAACAATGGCTTTGTCATTCCTCAAGAGAAATTTGTTGATACACTTGATATTGATGTGACGGGTTGGCAAATTACTGTTCCTGTGAAAATAGGCGGACAAACATTCCACTTCCTTTTAGACACAGGTAGTACAAACACATTCCTCCCTTCTGCCAATTTTCCAGGTGTTTCTTCAACAGAAAAAAACACTACTGTATCGGGACTTCATGGAGAAGCAACAGATAAGGAACTTAACATCAGCGAAATGCAGATTGGAAGTCTGAATTTCAACAATGTCCATGCCAGTATTTACAATACTCCTATGGTTGAAGGAATATTGGGATATGATTTACTTCAGGCTGGTCTCATTGCTAAGTTCATGATTAAAGACAAGAAAATCATCCTCACCAATGACCCTTCCATTTTCAAGAATGAGAAGGGGAAACATATTTCATTCGTCAAAGACTCCAACAGCCCTATAATTATTACAGAACCAATTAAAGGTTTCAAAACTCCTACTCTATTAGACACAGGAAATCCAGAGGCGTTTTTCATGAGTATGGACTATTGGAAAATATTCATTTCC
Organism: uncultured Prevotellaceae bacterium; assembly: GCA_900315105.1. The sequence continues at coordinate 19,691 of OMXX01000038.1, forward strand.
ACCCCTAACAATGTTACTGAGGATGTAAAAAGACAGGTGGTATGGCTAAATTATGACAACATTTGGGAGTATGCTAAAAAATATATCGGACCTGAGTTCTTCTTCAAATTTGATGACATAAAGGTACAAGGTCTCAATTTCTATCAAGTAGCAGGTCACACCACAGATGCGCCATTCTCTATATTGGGTGTTCGTTTACTGTGCGAGTTTGATTTCATTGTCAATGCCAAGAAAAAAGAAGTTGTCTTTTTAACAGACCAGAAAGATTTCAATCCAAGCACCTATGGTGCCCAGTTCAGAGTTGTAGAGATTCCTGATGACCCGAAGAATTACATTTCATGTCTCAATCCTGATTGTGAGTTAGCAAAACTCGGTGTTTTGCCTGGGGCAACTATTGATGAGGTTGACGGCATTCAGATAGACAATAACAAGACATTAATGAAGCTATGTAAAGAAAAAAAGCCTCATCGTGTCAAGTTAACCAATCCTGACGGAAAGGTAATAGAGGGTGATTCAATTAGTTTTGATTACTAAAGTGTACTATAAATCCTATAACCCACACCTCCACCCAATTAATTGCAAATTCCTTGGCGGTGTGGGTTATTTAATATGTCGCAAATCATAGAAAAATCGAAAAAATTAGTTTCTTTGCAAAAAATTTTTACTATATGGGGTAATCATTCTTCATGCTTGGTTGTATTAAAGATAAACAGCAACAAAAAATGATGAAACAAAAAGAACAACAGTTTGAACAGCTTTTCCATTCTGAATACGATAGGATGTACCGAGTGGCATATATCCTGTTGGGCGATGAGGACGAGGCAAAAGATGCCGTACAGGATGTCTTTGCAAGTCTGTGGGATGGTACTGTGGAGCTGCGTGAAGAATCTCAACGATCGTTCCTTCTGACTTGTGTCAGGAATCGCTGCCTCAACATAATTGCGCAATGGGAGAGGCATAGAAAAGTTGAGACTCAGATAGCAGACACACAAGATCTGGAATTCCCAGAACCATGGCAAGGAAGGCCAGATGATGAGCTAATAGAGATAATACGCCACTATATCGACGGATGGCTCACCCCACAGACAAGTAAAATCATCCATATGCACTTCGACGACAGGAAATCCTATAAGGAGATATCCAGCTCGCTCGGCATCAGTCTATCAGCCGTAAACAAGCACTTAGTGCAAGGAATGAAAAAACTGCGTCAAACTTTTAACCGCAAAGAAGCATGAAAAAAGAAGAACAAATCAGAATGCTCCTAAATTCAGAGCAATATACAGAAGAGCAACTTGATAAGATGCTCGAAGATTCCCACATCCCTGCCCCTAATGTGGATAAGGAGTGGCAACGTTTCAAGACAAAGACACAGGCTAAACAGTCAAAGCAGCACAAAAACAAGCCTATGCAATGGGCTGCCACATTAGCCATCCTTGCTGCACTCTCAGGCATTTCATACGCCGCTATCTATCACTTCGTATCTGCAAAAGAAGATACAAATGTAACGACAACAACTGTGGTGGATGAAAAAGAGAATGCCATTAAGACTGCAAGTGTAGAAGAAAAGACAGACACCGTAAGGACTGCCCAGAACTTCAACAACGTGCAGTTGGCTGAAATAATGAACCAGATCTCTAAAGACTTCGGCGTAAAGGTCATCTTCGCCAACGAGAAGGCTCGCACCATACGCCTCTACCTCTCATGGGAAGCCGATGACACCATTCAGGAGATTATCAACCGTATCAACCACTTCGAGAAAGTGCACCTCACTCTCTCCGACGAAACAATAACTATAGATTAAATGCCTCTCCTGAAATCCTAAAAGGAGAAATGGCAAGTAACAAACGTTAGCCCGACGATTTGTTTTAACATTCGCTTGGCTACATAAATCAATGAAGAAAATGAAAGAAAAGCTATTATTTATGATATGCGGCCTTTTGGCTATGATGAATGTTCAGGCCCAGCCACTATTGAAGACTCACGTAGAAACGGGTGATGTGGAGGGTGTACTCGAAGGTAATGACCTCGCGTGTTATTATGCCATTCCCTATGCAGCACCTCCAGTTGGCGACTTGCGTTGGAAGGCTCCCCAACCAGCAAAGTCATGGAAGGGTGCGCTCAAAGCAAAGGAGACAGCCAAGTGGCCTCCGCAGCCGGAAAAGAGTTATGTGAAATACGACATGATGGACGAGGACTGTCTCTACCTCAGCGTGGTAACTCCTGCCAAGAAGGAGAACGAGGCTCTGCCCGTGATGGTATGGATTCATGGTGGCAGTTTCCGTACTGAGCATTATGGCGGCGAACTATGGCAGAGTCTTGCCCGTCGTGGCGTTGTCACCGTGTCCGTGGCTTATCGTGCCGGTGCACTTGGCTATATGGCACACGAGGAACTGGCAAAGGAGAATCCAGACGGACATTCCGGAAACTATGGCATACTCGACCTTATCTTTGCCCTGCAATGGGTACAGCGTAACATCAGCAACTTTGGCGGCGACCCTGCAAAGGTAACTATCTTTGGCGAGTCAGCAGGTGCCATGTGTTGCAATATCCTCTGTGCATCACCTCTGGCAAAGGGATTGTTCCGTGCGTGCATCAGCCAGAGCGGAGCCTTCATGTTGCCGGGCGACGTTGACCAGCCAACGGCTCAGACACTGGGTAATATGTTCATGAACCAGTTGCAGAAGAAGAGCATCGCAGAGATGCGCCAGATGGATGCTAAGTCACTCACAGGCAATGACGTAAACTTCATGGGCATTACCCCTATCATCGACGGCTACGTTATGACTGCCCCAATCTACGAACTCTACCAGCAGGGCAAATACAACGATGTGCCTGTACTGATCATGCACAACAGCGACGAGGCTGCCACGGAATTTGACTCCGTTAGCGAAGAGATGTATAACCAGCAAGCCGCTCAGTTGCCTGGCACTTGGGGCGACACTCTGAAAGCCTATTACCCTGGCAGTACTGCCGAGCAGCGTCTTTACAGCCTCCGCGACATAGGTCGCGACCTTAATTTCGGATGGCCTGCATACGCTTGGGCTACCTTGCAGAAAAAAACGGGAAAGAGTCCTGTCTATATGGCTTACCTCGCCCAGAAGTCTGACACTACCATCTATGCCAAGGGCAACCGCCGTGGTGCCGCTCATTCCGATGACATCATGTATCTGCAAGGCGCATTCGACAAGAAGGCTGACAGATTTCCGCAGGAGAAAAAGGTTAGCGACCTGATGCAGCAGTATTGGGTGAACTTCGCCAAGACTGGTGGCAATCCTAACGGTGAAGGACTACCTGCCTGGCCTTTGTTCGACGAGCAGAAGCCTACCGTGATGCAGTTCAACAACGGTGCATCACTCATCAATGTGCCAAACATGAAGGGCGTATCCGTCATAGATCGCTTCTTCCAGCATGTCCGTGAAATGAAGGTGAACATAGTCAATCGATAGGATGCTAACGATATAAGTAACGTAAATTCGTAATCAATATGTCTTTCACAATAAATATAATCAAGAAACTCCCCTTTGGGGGGTTGGGGGGCTTATTCCTGTTATTCCTCCTTTTCGCCTCAACGGCAGCAAAGGCACAAAGCCTGACGCATACCTTCCGCAGCACGTCTCTCTCCGACGCGCTCATCTGGATTGATAATGCTCAGAGCAATTACAAGATACATTTCATATTCGATGAACTAGAGGACTTCACCGTTACCACCTCAATACGTAATGCCTCTGTTGAGGATGCCGTAAGACAGGTTATCGGTTTCTATCCCATGCACACCACCTTCGAAAGAAAGGATATCTACATCGAGTGCGTACAGAAGTCTGGTACCAAGCTCTCCGGTCACATCGTTGATGAAAAAGGTGCTCCAATGCCATTTGCCAACGTATCACTTCTGTCTGTTGCCGACTCCTCTTTCATCACTGGCGGCGTGAGCAACGAGAATGGTGATTTCGTCATTCCTTGTCAGATGAAGCACATCATAGCCAAGATTAGCACCATAGGCTACAAGACCGTAATACGCAATGCTGCCGTAGGCAAGATGGGCACTATCACCCTCCAGCCTGAGACCTACACAATCAAGGGCGTGGAGATCAAGGGCGAGATTCCTCAGTATAAGATGGTGACTGGCGGAATGGCTGTCGATGTGCAGCACTCCGTACTTCACGACGTAGGCACAGCCGATGACCTCCTATCCATGATTCCTATGGTTCAGAAACGCGATGGCAAGTTCGAGGTTCTTGCAAAGGGTGAGCCAGAAATCTACATCAACAACAAGAAGGTGACTGGCACAAACGAACTGAAGATGCTGAAATCCGCCGACATCAAGAATGTGGAGGTTATCACCGCTCCGGGTGCCAAGTATAACGCAGAGGTAAATGCGGTAATCCGTATCAAGACCTTGAAGCCACAGGGCGATGGTTTCAGCCTTTCTCTCTATAACCAGTCACGCCTCAACAACAAGTGGTATAACTATGACGACCTCACTCTGAAATACCGCACCAACGGACTGGAAGCATTCGCCAACATTGCCCTCGACAACGGCAACTACAGTACAGAGCAAGATGTTGACCAGGAAATCCACATCAGCAAGGATTTGTTCAATGCCAATGCAAAAATCCCTGTAAGGAGCACATGGACCACGCTTTATTACAAGGCAGGTCTCAGCTACGACTTCAATACTGACCACTCCATCGGTTTCAGCATCTCTTCACAACATATCTTCTCCAGCATTTTCAAGACCGATATGGAGCAGCACTATACGAAGAACGGAGCGTTCTACGGCGACGTGTTTCTGGAAACTGATATCCGCGAAAAGAACAAACCTGTATGGGAACTCAACTCCTACTATGTAGGCAAGGTGGGCAAGTTAGGTATCGACTTCAATGCCACCGTTCTGCGTAATTGTTCAGAGAACATTAACTATCAATACGAGCATAGTGAGGAACTCGGTAGCCGTCCTATCACCACAACCACCGACGACAAGAGCACTATGGCAGCAGGCAAGCTCGTGCTGACATATCCTGTTTGGAAAGGTGAGCTAACTGGCGGTTCTGAGGTTACGAGCACACAGAGGCACGGCAACAACCTCAACGCGGAGGGCATCATTCCAGCATCCGATACCGAGCGAGAAGAAAAGAACATCGCCGGCTTTGCAGAATATCAGATACAACTGGGGCAATGGCACATGAATGCCGGACTGCGCTATGAACACGTATCAACCAACTACACCTCATTCGGCGTCAAGCAGGAAGAGCCAAGCCGCACCTACAACGACTTGTTCCCTACCCTCTCAGCCGCTTGGCAGAAGGGCAAGTGGGGTGCTCAGCTAAGCTACACCAAGCGCATCACACGCCCGCAATACAGTCAACTGACCTCAATGGTGGTATATGACAGCCGTATGCTCTACGAAGGTGGCAACCCTATGCTGCGCCCTTCCATCCGTCAGGGCATCGACTTCATCCTCACCTATGCGTGGCTGAACTTCGCAACCGGTTTCACCCGCGAGAATGATTTCTTTACCCACACAGGTAAGATATACGACGAGGAGAACGAGATCATAATCCTTACGCCCGAGAACTTCGACCACCAAGACCGTGTATATGCCACTCTCACGGCATCACCTAAGATTGGCATCTGGCAGCCTATCACTACCCTGCACTACTATCAGCAGATGTTCGATTCCGAGAAGTATGGTGCTCCAAAGAAGCTGAACAAGCCAGAGTTCTCCGCACGCCTACAGAACTGGTTCATCCTCGGCACCACCGCCAAGGCATTGCTCGACATCAACTATACTGGCAGCAACCACTGGGGAATGATGTATCGCGGCACCAGCTGCTCTGTCAACGCCCGTGTGCAGAAGACATTCCTCAAGGGCAACCTCATTGCCACCCTGTATGCCGACGACATCTTCCGCTCTGCACGCAACAACATGATCACCTACTACGGCATCGGTACCACCAGCAATAAGATATACACCTACACTCAGGCAGTAGGCGTAACCATCAGCTACAACTTCAACGCTACAACCAGCAAGTATAAAGGTACCGGTGCAGGTAACGATGAGAAATCACGTCTGTAATAAGTTCGTATTACTATCAAGTTTATGTTAATAGTCCTCACATCCAAAAGGGTGTGGGGATTTTTTCGCAAGGCTCAACATGGCCCTCTAAATCTGACATATATTCGGAGATATTCAATCTCCGACTTCCCTGCATAGTGGGATTTTTACTACTTTCTTACGATTTCCTTGGATGTATTGGATTTTTTGTTTACTTTTGCAATTGAATAAAATATTCTTTATCAAAGATGAAACAAAGACTTTTCAATCTATTCGCATTTTTACTTCTGTGCACATGTATAATGGCACAGGACATTGATAATGCCAACAAACTAAATTTCACGCCAAAGGTCTGTGTTGGTGACAATTTTGATTATAGTTATGTGAAAGCCACAACTGTCGATGAAAAAACAGACACCATAGCTCGCAATTTCAATCTTACCGTCAGCGAAATCAACGATACCACAATCGTAATGAAACTCTATTTCATGAAATCGACAAATAGCAAAATGGATGTTGAAGATTCAAACAATCCTATGACTGGCGTCATGAAAAAAAGTATGAACAAATTGACATCACAAGAATATAAAGTGGCAATCGACAAAAAAACAGGCAAATATCTCGGCATATATGGTGGCAAGGTTATTGGACATAATCTTGCTGTTGAAATAATTGATTCCCTTACAAGCATGTCAAGAAAAATTGATACAGATATCTCTATATCTGACAATGACAATGGAGCTTTGCGTGCCAGCTTAGCATATCTTATGAACCCAGAGAGTATGTTTGAGGAATTGGTCGACGTATTTTGGTTTGGATATATCGCTTCATATCCCGAAAAGACAAGAAAAGACATAAGCAAAAATATCAAAATAACAGATGAAGGAATAATATACACAGAAGAAAACAAAGCTGAAAATTCCTCAGAGGACATAAGTGTAAAAATATCTTTAGGCAAAGACAACATGCTATGTTCATTCAACTCAATAGAACATGAGCAACAACAGATTTATGAAGAAGATGGTTCTAATCACATAGAGAACCATACAACAATTACAAAAATAGAAAGAATTAATTAACTGTAAAATCCGCGGTCCACCATTAGGATAAAGAAGGACATATAATATTGTTTTAAATCATATTTTAACGTGAGTTCGACGAATTCTATGAATGACAGCAATATTCATAAAACACAGACGTTTCGTAGCAAAAAAATCGTTCACCATGTTTCACAACACGGTGAACGTTTCAATTGCAACTAATATTCAATCATAATGGGCGAACTACTAAAACTTCCCCATTACGAGTGCAAAGATAACATTTTTTTTTAATATTGCAAACGTTTTCAATAAATCTTTTGCAAATTAGTGTTATTTCACACTTTTATTTAGTATAAAGACGGTTTTTTGAGCGAAAAAATGCGATTTTTTAGTCAAAAGGCAAAAGACAAAGGACAAAAGTCAAAAGCCAAGGGATATAGCCTTAGTCCTTCGACTTTTGCCTTTAGACTTTAGACCTTAGACTATTCATTTATCTCTTTTATGATCTGATTCGCGTTGTCGATGATTCGGAAGAACAGGCACAGGCCTATAATTCCACCAGCAACTATTCCGACGCCAAGACCGGCAGCCAGTGACCAGAACATCTCCATATTGTCGGAGAAACGGAAATACGTCTCAACAAACAGCCATATCAGCCAGATAGGCAAGAGCGCCACGCAGTTTATAAGGGTATAGCGCTTATAACTACTCTTGAAACGCGATACTCGCTGAGCCACCTCCAGTATGCTCGCATTCATCATTGCCTTGTCGGATATCATCCTCTTATAATATACCTCCATCGACATACAGTATATCATAAAGATATCCGTTACGATGACAAACAGCCACGACAGTCCCAGATTATAGTGGAAAGCCAACGGTGAGATACAGACCGTTATGAGTCCGCACACAACAGCGGTAAACATCTTCCGCTTGATATCACCAGTATGGGCATTTATGACACTATGTATGAGCTTGTCATTGACAATAGTCTGATTTTCAACCTTTTCCTTCAGAATGGTTATCTGGGAGCGCAGCTCCTCTAAATTCAGTTCTTCCATAGTTCTTACTTGTTGTTTTGGTTAATTAACTGTTGCTTGATGCGGAAGAGCTTCACACCGACATTCTGTGGAGTAATGCCAATGACAGCAGCAATCTCGTCATACGACATATTCTCCAGCCACATCAGCACAATGGCCCTGTCCACCATTCCAAGCTTCTGAATACGTTCATGAAGTTGTCGTATCTGCTTAGTGTCGGCATCGTTATCCTCATACAGATTTACATCCATTGTGAGGGGGATTGCCTGCACACGGCGTTTCTTCTTACGTTCAGCAGATATACAGGAGTTAAGCGTCACACGATATACCCATGTCCCAATCTTACTCTCATGCCGGAATGCCTCATAGCCTTTCCACAGGTTGACAAGAGCCTCCTGAAAGAGGTCGTTAACCTCTTCCTCATCATTAGAGAACATATAGCACACAGTATATATGGTGCCTTTCTGCTCGCGAACAAATTGCGCAAATTCCTTTTCGATACTATTCATCGTCGTACTTGTTTTAACCATTTGACGCGCGGTCACAGCAATTTATTACATGAACTTGAATTTTTTTCATAAAAAAAGCTCACCACTATAAAATGGTGAGCCCGAACGTTAGATACGTTCACTTGAGTTTTGTACCTGCTATGGTGTACTTCGCATCACCATTAGCAATGATCACCTTGCCTTTATGTATTAGTTTCTTTGGTTTCAATATCTTGGAAGACGAGGTTTCTGAAATACCATCAATGGAAGTATAGCCATCATTGCCGTAGTAACCCTTTATAATGGCATCCTTCAGGTCAGGCATAGTCCATTTCAGATTCTGGCGATCCTCACGGTCCGACAGCATCATCCAATAGAATGTAGCTATACCCGCCTTCTTGCACTCCTCTACGAAATACTTAGCAAAATTCACCTTGTTCTGCTTGTACGATGTAAAGTAGTCATCCACATACTCACCATTCTCATCCTTCACATGGTCATTCGTAGTGCCCCACTCACCGAAGATCACAGGAGCCCTGTTCTGAAGATACTTCTTGATATCACTCAGCATCGTGGCACACTCAGTCATAGTCCATGAGAGATTATTCATATTCGGATAGTAATGAACCTGGAAAGCAATATGATTCTTTGCCTCATCTTTAGGATACTCAAGATTCTTCAAAGGTTCAAGCAGATGCTCATTCCAGTTGCCAGAGCCATTGCTTGCGCAGTATGAGTTTATAATGAGGTTGCGATATGAGTTATTACCACCCGTGGCACGAACAGCATCAACAAACGACTGCGCATACAGGTTAACCGCCTTGTATGAGTCTGCCGCAGAATCGGCATTATACTTTCCAGGAGCTGCAAATGAAGCAAAGCACCATGAACCGTAATCATCGAGAATCTCATTATATCCCTCAAACAGCAGATGCTCGTCATAGTCCTTAAACTCCGTGGCAATCTGCTTCCAGAGGTCTTCGAAAGTGTCCTTATACTTATTATAATTAGCGGTAGAAGCACGCAACCATGCCGTTGTAGCCTCACCAGTATCGTGATGCACATTGATGATGCAATACATACCGTTATTCACCACGTAGTCAACAATCTCCTTCACACGAGCCATCCACGCAGCATCCACCTGAGTAGGCGACCATGCAGAAAGGTCCCAGTTGAGGTCATTAACCTTAACACCCATGTGAGGATACCAAGTCACGGGAACACGGATAGCGTTGAAGCCCGCATCCTTGAACATCTTGATCAAAGCCTCGGTAGTGACTGGCTGTTTCCATGCCTTCTCGTAGTCAGAAGTCTTGCGTTGCGTATACTTCTCAATCCACATATTAGTTGTAGAACCCGAATTGGCATCAAGGGTATTGCCGAGATTCCACCCGACACGCATATTCTTAACGGCAGAAGTAGCGGTCTCAAATTCCTGAGCCAACACCTGCACAGAAGAAGCCAACAGCATAGAAGCTGCGAAAAGTAAAGATTTCATCATACAAAAAAATCTAACATCTTAATGTTTAAGGTCAAAGGTCAAATGTCAAAAGGTCTTAGGTCTTAGGTCGAAAGGAAGCACAAACCGCCAGCACCTAACACCCGACACCTGAATTCGGGGACAAAATTACTCATATCTACACAAAACGTTATGACCTTATTTAGCAAAACATGACACTTTCTTGATGTCGGTCAATAATTATCCGCGAAAGAACCACCAACACATTATTATATATATGAATGCCCCCCGTTTTTTTAACGCCAACCCACTTGCTTTTGCCTGTTGAGCCTTTGGTGCGTCCGTATTCATGATGGAAAAAACTTCGCGACATAGCGAATTTCATTTGTAAAATCCTACAGAAAATCCTACGTTTATTGCAATCCGTATTGTGATTCTGTAAAAAATGTTTCGTTTACAATTATCGTCTATTTTTTTTCGAAAAATATTTGGTTGAATTAGCAAAAATACATAATTTTGCCAATGTAAAAACGCTAATAGCTGGGAAAAATCCATGAGAGCATAAAAAAATGCAACTAATAAAAACAGGGGTAAAACTCAGCTTAATATAATAAAAAAAGGAATCACATTCTAAAAGGAAATAGATATGAAACGCATTATTTCATTCATATTGGTAACTTTGCTAACTGTAATGTCAGCGTTCGCAAATATTGCAGAAGGTGTCTCTGGAGACTGCAAATGGGTTATTGACGATGATGGTAACCTGACAATCTCTTCAGAAAGTGACGACGATATAGCAGATCTCGGAACATGGGCAGGTGATTCAGCTCCATGGAGCGACTACAGGGAATCTATCACCACAGTAGCATTTTCTTCTCCAGTCAATGCTAAGACATGCACCTACATGTTCAAGGGTTGCACAAACCTGAATGCGGTGTATCTCGACAACTTCTATACTAGTGAGGTTACAGATATGAGTTTCATGTTTGCCGACTGCGCTTCACTTGAGGTCATTGAGTTCGACATGGCAACATCTGTAGAGGATGATATGTTGCTTGAAAAAGGTAGGTTCACCCCATCTCGCGACAATTTCCTCACCGGTAGCGTAACTAACATGGCAGGTATGTTCGAGGGTTGCAAGTCATTGCAGTCTTTCTACCTTCAGAATCTTGATGTTCATAGCGTGACAAATTTCAACGATATGTTTGCAGGCTGTACTTCTCTTGAGAACAAGAACCTCAAAGCTCTTGCAGCAAACAAGAACGCTAACGATTCATCACTCACCGCTATCAACGACATCGAATAAGGAATCATAAATGGTGAAATAAGGATATAATTTAAGTAAGATACGGATATCTAGGCTCTCAGGGTGGCTCGATTATGATGCACTCTGAGAGTTTTTTTTTTGCTGTCCGCTATAATCATTATCTTGAGTTTTTCGAAGACCCACGGAGCATAGGGAAGGAACTTGCTTAGGCTCATCAAGCAAAAGCAAGTGTTCGCTGTGGTTAATCCCCAAAAAGGAAAACAGATGTATCGGATATATCGGAAAAGAATGATTGCGATATTAATGTGTCATTGATGAAAAATAACTTTGGAGTAATCGAAAAAACGTGAAATCACGATAATTGGCAAAGGAAATGCCCGGGTAGGAGAAAATGTGAAAAAATCATACGAATTGCTTTTTCGGGTAAAAAAACTTTGCAATATAATGTTTATGTATTAACTTTGCACTCGGAAATCAGAGACGGGCACCACTTTACAAGTGACTATCCCTATTTCCTTCGTGCGAGGAAGCACTCGGAAATCAGAGACGGGCACCACTTTACAAGTGACTATCCCTATTTCCTTCGTGCGAGGAAGCACCCGGAAATCAGAGACGGGCACCGCTCTGCGAGCGACAAACCCTATTTCCATATATTTGTCGTTCGTCACATTATTCGTGCAACTCATCACTCAAAGTTGGTCGTTTAAAGGCGATTCCGTAATTTTGTAAACTAAAATTAGTTTATAGGTGTTGGATGTAAAGCAGAAAGGCATAGAGAGAATTCCCATTCGTGATAATGTCGTAATCAGCAAGCCTTGAACAAAAAAACACAACATCACCCATCACCCAATAAAGGCAATAATGGCAAAGAATATCAAACTGCAACTGAAACAACTCTACGTTGCCACATTCTTAGGTGTCGTAGTTCTTCCCTGTATGAGAATATGCACCGATGTCTATCGTAATGTGAAATACTGGGAAGTGAAGAGCCCTGGGTTTATTGCCTTCGACGTGATAGCAACGATTGTCGTATGCTATGTGTTCCTGTATATTCTTGGATGGTGGACGACATATACTCAGAAGCATCAGTCAAGTCTGTGGAAAGGGTATGGCGTAACCGTTGCCATTTCCTTTGCTGTTATCGGTTGCGATGCGGCAGTAAGGGCTTACCTGCAGTATCACGCATTCTACTCAATGAAGGAAATGAGCGTGCCTCTCGTAGTCTCGTCACTCTTTGGCTGTATCTGTTACGGAATTCTGCGTCATAGCATAGATGAGGAAGAAAGGAGAAGATTGCAGATAGAACAGGCCGAACTGAAGAATGAACAACTTAACTCCGAACTACGTGCGCTTAGAGCTCAGTATCACCCTCATTTCCTGTTCAATGCGCTTAACACTATATACTTCCAGATAGGACCAGAGAATGAGACTGCACGCCACACCATCGAGCTTCTCAGCGAAATTCTGCGTTATCAGGTTAACTGCGGCAGTGAGAAAGTTCCGCTGCAAAAGGAGATGGAATATCTGGAGAAGGACATAAGTTTCCGCAGACTGAGATGCTCTGACAGACTTAGCCTCAAAGTTGATTTCAGTATGATGGAAGATAATCAGAACGACATGATATATCCGCTTATGTTCACTCCCCTCATTGAGAACGCATTCAAATATATAGGAGGCAACGAACTGAATATTGACATCAAGATGTTCAAGACAGAAAATCAACTGACTTTTTCCATTATCAACTCGGTTCCGCCCATCGATGCTCAGATGCCTCCAAAGCCAAAGACAGGAACCGGGCTGGACAACCTGCGCCGACGATTGTCGCTGTTATATCCAGACCATCACACACTTGAAATAACGAGAAATAACGACTTTTACTCAGCAAAATTGACATTGACTCTATGATAACATGCTTTATAGTTGACGATGAGCCTATTGCCCGTCGAGGACTCAGAGAATATATCACGCGCGAAGGCGACATCAAGATTCTTGCAGAATGTGAGAATATCATTGAGCTTCGTATGCGTCTGCAGGAGATGTCGCCAGATATAATATTCTTAGACATCGAGATGCCATACGCATCAGGCATGGATTGGCTTAGCACCGCCAACACATCGTCTCTCGTCATCCTTACCACTGCATACGAGCAGTACGCCCTCAGAAGCTATGACTTCAACGTAACCGACTATCTTCTCAAGCCGATTCCTTACGAACGTTTCTCAAAGGCCATAGTCAAGGCAAGGAAATTGCTCCAGAAAGATTTAGAAACTGAAGGTGTAGATTATATAGTGGTCAAGGTGACTCAGACAAAGAGACATAAGATTCTGTTCCGTGACATCACCTATATTGAGGCACGGCAGAACTATTGCAACATACATCATCGCGATGACACCCAACTAATGGTTCGCACCACAATCTATAGTATTCTTGAACAACTGCCTTCAGATATGTTTTGTCAGGTTCATCGCTCATTCATAGTCAACAAAACGAGAATAACGAGTATGGATTCAAACCGTATCAATATCGGAGGTGTCTCCATCCCAGTCTCACGAACCTACAAAGAGAAGCTATTGTAACGTGAGTTCGACGAATTTGCCCACTTGTATATTATTGAATATCACGTAGTTGAAAGAACTCTGAAGGAGCGACACCTAAAAGGGCAGTCCGTTAGGGCATCTACCGAATAACAGCCCTTACGGACTTCCCTATTAGGTGTCGGGCTTTCAGCCCTCGCGGTCTTGAAGTCGTCGAACTCACGTTAAATTATTTGTCTCAACTAATAATCAACCTCCACTCTGCCTTCATTGTTCTTCAGCCTTTCTTCCTATATTTAACTATAGGATCATAGGAGGAAGAGCGGAGGATCATAGGAGGTACATAGGAGTTACCTAAGCCCTACCCCACAACAAACAATCAGCAACTGTCTCTTTTTTTGCAAGACAATTGCTGATTGTTAGACGCTTTTTGGTAATTTTATGACAAATTAGTATTCCTCTTCGTCGAAGAAGACACCCTATTATGCTGAATATCAGCAACATAACCATTTTTAACACAATTCCCGACAAACTTATTTGACGGTTAAAGGAGGTAAAAGGCGAAAGAGAGCATAATATTACAATTATATAAAGTCTATGTATTTATACCTTAATTATTCTAAAATTCACAAACAATAGTCATGTGGACTCGTTTTGTCGTCTGCGTTCATCGAAAACATAAAACTTTATCGATAATGGGACTCACGTAACAAGGAAATATCCCTCTCACATAAATTATTCCTCTAAAATGAGTGATTTTCTCAGATCTTATTTGTACCTTTGCCATGTCATTGATGATTTTTTGCTCGTCTTGAAACGCAGCACTTAGGTAAGTGAAAAATCTGACATGGCAAAATCCTGGGCAACTTTTTGTTGCCCAGGAACTTATAAAGAAAGTTAAACTAAAGTGCTGCGGAATTTAGGTATAATATAGTTGATAATATGTATAAATTCAAAATTACGCATGCAGGGAAGGTGGAAAGAAGCAATAATAATGTGAAAATCGCAAAAAATCCAATGTCATTCGAAAAATAATTGTTATTTTTGTGGCATAAAATAATCAGCAGACTTTTAGATGATATGAAGAATTTGCTTATTTCCCTGCTGCTCTGTATCCTGGCAATGG
>OMXX01000109.1 GCA_900315105.1 uncultured Prevotellaceae bacterium
GGGAACTATATACCTGTTGTCCCCGAAAATGACGTCTAGCAATCTTTAGCTTTTGTCTAGCAATCCTTAACTAAAATAATTCCCGTTTTACTGGAAAATTACGTACCTTTGCAGTACCTTTATGACAAAGGAATAATAACACAGTAAAACGGGAAAAATTATGATAGATTTCACACAGTTCAAATCAGTTATCGCAGTCATCAATCACTTCAACAACGAAGAGGTTTGCAAGCAGACGCTTGCGGAGGTTCGTTGGGGTGATGACGTTGTTTGCCCCCATTGCGGTCAGCACCACTGTGTGAGACGTGCTGACGGACGTTATCGCTGCAACCACTGCAAGCATAACTTCTCTTGTACCACAGGTACAATCTTTCAGAACACCAAGTTGCCGCTCCAAAAGTGGTTCATTGCCATGTACCTTATCTCTTCCCACAAGAAGGGTGTTTCCTCATTGCAGATTATGCGTGACTGTGAGGTATGTCAGAAGACCGCTTGGTTCATTCTGCACAAGGTTCGCAGCCTTTATGGTCAGAACGATTCCGTTTCCCTCAAAGGTGAGGTGGAGATGGACGAGATGTATCTTGGCGGACGTGAGGCAAACAAGCATGAGAGCAAGAAGACCCCCAACAACCAAGGACGTTCCACCAAGACGAAGACCCCAATCTTCGGCATGATACAGCGTGACGGTAACGTTGTCGCTATGAAGGTGGACAATACACAGGGTGCTACATTGATGCCAATCGTGTCACAGTTCGTTGAGAACGGTGCAACAACTTATACTGACGAGGCCAATATCTACAACAGCCTTACCAAGAACGGCTATGAGCACCTTTTCGTTAACCACAAGCAGCGTGAATACGTCCGTGCCAATGACATCCACACCAACGGCATTGAGGGCTTTTGGGCACATTTCAAGCGTGTCATTTTCTCCACCTACCACTGTGTGTCTAAGGACTATGTACAGCGTTACATAGACGAGCAGGTGTACCGTTGGAACACTCGCAAGTGGAACGCCTCACAGCGTTTTGAGGACATGTTCAAGAAGGCTGCAAAGCACTTTGACTACACTGACGTTCTTAGCCTTTCAAGTGTTATTGATGTTGTTGCTTGGAAAACCAAGCACGATAGTTACTATTGGGCAGGAAAGGTGGCATAAGAAAAGGGATAACCCCCGATTGAGATTATCCCTTATATGCGTTGTATGTAGTGCTTTTCTACGCTGTTGCTGTCTCAACAGTCCATCCACTTGGAATTCCATTAACACCTGTAACATCCCATGTCGCAGCAGCATTCTTAACAAATGTACCGTTTGCGGCAACGCCACTTACCCATTGATTTGTGTATGAATTACTTGGTGTAGTTGTGAACATTGCCTTAATATAATTAAGGTTTGTACAACCGTTGAACATATATTGATAACAATAATTAGCCAATGTGGTTGCAGGTAACTCAGGTGCTGTTGTCAGACTTGTACAATTAGCGAACATACTACCATAGCACTTCTCTGCCAATGTGGTTGCTGGTAATTCAGGTGCTGTTGTGAGGCTTGTACATCCATAGAACATTTGTCCATAACAAAAAATTTCCAATGTAGTAGCAGGTAACGCAGGTGTTGTTGTTAAACTTGTACAACCGTGGAACATAGCAAAATAACAATCTTCTGCTAATGTTGTAGCGGGTAACTCTGGTGCTGTTGTAATGCTTGTACAATTATCAAACATATATGCGTAGCAGTTTTCAGTAAGTGTCTCTAATGGTAATATAAGATTACTTGCATCTACAACATACAATGAACCTTCATAAAATCCACTATTGTTATGAAAGAGTCCTGATAAGTCAAAATCACTCGGTGTTGTGCCATTATTAGCAAAATCATCACCATATACCAAAGACATTATGTTTCCCTCAATGTTTAATTGTTTAGAGGAAATAAACGAAGCACCATATGCATAGTCCTCGTTCCAATCAACACCCCCATATTTTGCAGTATTTCCTTTGAAAAGTATCTTCTCATCCTTATTTATGGTTGCTAATAATTGGCTTGTACCACTACTTTCAGCAGTATAAGTTTCCCAAGTGTTTCCGTTATCTGTTGAATATGTAATTGGTACAACATCATATTCTCCACAATACCAACTTATTTCATTACCGTCTTCCAACGAAACGAATGTAAGGTACATTTTTGAATAATCTATTAAAGGATTATAATGTACCTCATTCTCCTGAATGCAGTGAGATACGTTAGGTTTTACAAATGGGGTATCTCCCCCCCCCAATAAACGTTTCATATTGGGAGTGATTTTCAAATAATTTAAGATATTTGCTCATTTCTAAAATAATATTTGTTTAAACAATTATTGTTACATATAAATATCCCAACGTGAGCAAAAATGTACGTTGGAATATTGGCTATTTAAACAAAAAGTATTATCTTTGTATTCAAAAGAGTATTTTAAAGATATTTATGTTAAATCATTATCGGGGACAACAGGTATATACTTCCCTATCTTTTTAATAAGATTGTTAACCTGTATAACATTCTCATGATACATTTCTGCATCTTTATAATAGCCATACTTGTTTGCTTGGTGTGCCAACTGGTTCATGTTGTTACCTATGCCAGCCAATTGACGATAGAGTTCCATCTGCCCTGTTGTTAATCGCTCAACTACTTCACCAGTCAATAGCTTCTGACGCTGATATTCGGTCAACGACAATCCTGCCTGCTTTGCTTGTGCTTTCACAAGAAAGTAGTTCTTGGTATCAAGATGTACAGGCGGCAACGTGTATTTTTTCTTTTCGGTGACGGCCAATCTAGGACGTCCACCTTTATCCTTTTTACCGTTCATAGTCTTTCTTCTTTTTATTTGTGTAAGTTAGACCAACGGGATGCAGACTGCTCGCCATTGGATGGGAGCAGGGGTTTTGAGTGACTCAAAACATAAACTTGCTCCCTATGGTTACATGACTTTCCCTGTAATATGTTGGCGATAGCCGCTATGTGTGTCTTGCACCCTTTGGAAAGGTCATCAATCAGCAAATCGGCTATGTCAATTTTTTCTTTGCGCTGCTCTGAGGTGGCCATCTGTTCAAGATAGTTGCAGACTTGGATATTCCAGCCTTTGGCATTGAGTTCATCAGCCCGCTTGTGCCATTGGCTATATGTCTGACCATCAACATCGGTGTCAGGAAACAAGATTACCTTACGTTCCTTGACGGCACTCATACGTTCATCTTGCAGGTTCCCCTTGGAACCAGTAGCCATCCATAGGACATCTGGGAAGCAAAGAGAACATATAACTGCTGACTTTTCGCTCTCAACAATGCCGATAACATTTTCAGCGTACGCAGGATAACGTAGCAAATGCTCACCGAACAGCGTTTTCTTGATAACATAGTCAGCCTGCAACTTGCCGCATATTGACAGTTCCCTTAGAATGCTCAATGGCGTAACCGACTTATCTCGATGTCCGTTAGTTGCGTAAGTTATCACCTTGCCCATACGCACCACACCGTCCTTGTCAACATACCAAAAGATGACGTGCCCGCCTCTCGTAATTCCCAGATGGTATGCGTTGACCACGGCAACGAGTCCGTCAACATCGGAAACCAATGTTTTCAGATAGGACACCAAATCTGAACGAAGATTTCTGTCAAGGCTTCTGGTGACATACTCTTTCTGAATAGCGACAGGTGTAGTCACCCGAGGATGGTGGTTGAACACTGTTGCAACGGGTTGAGAACATTCAACATCGCCCTTGATGTAGAACTTGTTGGTATCTATACCATGCTGGCGACACATGTAGATGAAGGTTGCAATGCCCACCTTGTTGTTCGTGTGTAGTGCATTGGTGAACTTCCGGATGTTCTCTGCTTCGCTGTACTTACTGCTGAGTTTGCTAATGCTCTTGAACATGCTGCGCCCGTCCTCACCAAGATTAGAGAGGGCAAAGGCTCCTTTTGTCCAATCATCAAACGACTCAAACAAATTGATGCCTCGTGTGACAACCTCGTTCACCAAGGCCTGATAATCATATCTATCCATTCTTCTACTTTTTGTTTTCGAAACTCTGAATCAGTTTTGTAACACTCGACTTATCCTTGTAGCCAAGTTTCTTGGCAATCTCGTCGTAGGTGTTGCCTTCCTCTTTCAGTTGGATGGCCCGTTGATACTTGGCTTCCCTGCTAGTATCTACTGGCACAAGGTTCTCGAACGGCACTCTCTCGCCAGTCTCTTTGAATGTCAGGTACTCAGAGAAATGTAATTTGACGGACTCAGACTTGTATTCAGCAGATAGGTAGTTGCCTTTGACACAGCACAAATGCTTATAAGACACGTCAGATATGTCGCTACGCAATTCAAGCACCAGACGCATCTTTGCTTCAAAAGCCTGGCTGCCTAGAAGATTGTGCTTAGAGGGAATGAACATCTCCGTCCGCTTCCCGCAGTGATGCAGGAAAATGACAAGGCACTTGTGACGAATGGCAAGCTGTGAATACTGCATCAGGAACTGGCGTACTTGGTTACCCTCGTTCATACTGCCTATATAGAGGTCAGAGAAACAATCCACAATGATAAGATCTGCCGGCTGATGAGTAAGCCGTCTGTCAAGGTCGGCCACAATGTCCTCACTGTCGAACATGAAACGTAAGCCTCGTAAGGCCGTAGGGCTGATGAGCATATCTAGGTTCTGCCTTCCTATAAGGTAGGCATTGGCGGTTTCATCATCCTCAGTAGATACGTAGATAGAACTACGATGCTCTGTATTGAGTCTCATTCCGAGGAACGTCTTTAATCCTGCACATACGGACATGGCTAACTGGCGAAGGAACGCAGACTTTCCCGTGTCGGAGCTTCCGGCCAGGCACACAAGCCCTGACTTGGGCAAAAGTGGTTCCAGAAGTGTTGGAATCTCCTTGATGTTCTGATTCAGAAGCATCTCACCCGTGATTTCATCTGGAAATAATAAATGGTTATTCATATCATTTCCTATTTCGGTTATACTTTGCCAACTTGCCCGATTTGATCAACAGAGTTACATCTTTCTTGGAATAGAGATTCTTGCGCCCGACCTTCTTACATTTCAGGATGCCAGACTTTTCAATACGCCAAAGAGTAGGATACTTGATATGTAATAGTTCACATATCTCGTCACGATCATAGAAGCCATCATCTTCAGGCTTCTCCACAAGGTTTCCGATGTTTTTCTCATTGAGGCATCGGTTTACAGTTCTATAGATAATGTCCTCGAACTGCTCTTCGTTTAATACTACTATATTTTCCATAAATCTTTTGAAATTAAAATTCTGGCTGCAAAATTATTCCAAAAAATTCAAGGAAACAAAAAGGGGAAACGGACTACGTCCGCAACATATTGAAAGACAATACATTGCGGACGCAGCAGGGGAAATGATCAGGGGAATGCGAGGGGATAGATTCCCGCTAAAAACTCATTGTATTAAGAAATAGAACTCTTTTTCAAGCCCTTTTGTGTCTTTCAACTTCGATGGTTTGTACTCAGGATTGTACTCACAGCCAACAATCTGACAGAAATATTTGTACCAGTCGCTAAAAGAGTGTGGTTTCAATCTCTGATTCATTTTATCGCTATTATAAATAAGGTGGGCTATTCTAGCATATTCCAAAACACTTCTTGTTTTGGCCCTATCAGTCAAACTATCTTCAAGTTTCTCGTAATAATTGATGTTGCCTTGCCCAACGCCTTTGAAGGGAGCAGTGAAATGTTCAGCAAATTCTTTCGGAAGATGATAACTGTTTATCTCATTTCGTAATGATTCCACCTTCTCCTTGAAATCGTTTTCAAGATCAATAACTGTCGGCATCTTGCCAAATTCATCCATTAAAAGGTCTGCATTGTAGAGGATTCTACGTTTTATTTCTTTCTTCTGTACATCATTGAACACTCTACTGTCAAACGAGTCAGTCAGGAGATTGACGCAATAGATGTATTCAAGTCCTATGCGACATAAGAATCCTTCGTATCTCTCGGCATTACTTGGGTGAGTGATACCATATTTCACAAGCAGGTTCAAATAGGTAGCCTTTATTTTCTTGATATTGCACAACTCCGACATGTTGATGGTGTATTTCAGGAAGTCGTCGCCAATCATGTTTAGAATTACTTCAAGATTTACATAATTGCTATAGTAAAGGGCACGAACCTCTTCATTTACCTTCTTCACCTTCACATACATGTCATTATGAACTATTTTGGTTGACATGAACGCATAGCGCTTATAGTATTCAATAAACTGCTGCTCTATATCTACCTTTTGCTGGGCGGTCATTGATTTCAATTCCGACTCGCAAGGGAAGTTTTCTGGCATAAAGCCCATATCCTCAACAGTTACCTTTACCTCCTTCAGATTCGCTACAAATTCATCCCATAAGGGTGTTCCTATTGTCATAATGTGTTATCCTATTTTTATTATTTAACAAAGCAAGTAGAATTAGTGCTCCAAAATCAATATACCAATGAAGTAGTTATCTTCGTTTTAACTACTACAATAAACTTTCAAATCTGCATTACATACTTCAAAAGCATAGTTTTTGACAACACCAAGAAGCTGCAAAATGTCAGGAGATGCCGCTGCATCAGCCTTACTAAATCCAGGTTGCACAATATGAAGATTTACCCTCACCCTTTTACTGATAGCAGCCTCTTGTGACAGCTGTTGCATAAGCTCCATACTTCCTTTCAAAATCCTGTTTTCGCCTTTTGCAGTATGGGTGGCACGATATATTAGACGATGGAACAGGTTCATTTCCACATTCTTCCATTTCAGACTTTTCTGAGCTTGGCCACACACTTCGTAAAAATTATCTATTCTCTGAGATGTTCTTGCATCATGGGCAAACTTGAGGTGGTAGAGATCAACGTATATATTGCTTTCATCATGATTTACACCCACAATATCTGCAACTTCACCGCTGCCGTCATCGTCAAACACCAGCTCATACTGGTCATTAATTCTCTGCCACATATAATACTGTATGCTGTCATGTTTGTGTGGCCAATCCATTGACTCTGTAGATAATGTTACTCCTTGCCAATCATAATCTATTAGTTCTTCAATTGGGAATAGTGTTATAGCCTCATTGCGTAATTCCACTAAATTATTTGCATAGAGCATAGCTCCATTAGCAAAGAAAAACACAGGAGAGCGTTTCTCTGTATTGAAATATTCAACTATATCACCAAATGGAATATGTCCTCTTCTGAAGACTATGTTAGGACCATTCACTTTTTCCACATGATATCGATAAATGGTCAAATCTCCCTGAATTTCCGATGAATAGGAAATTCTATACTCTGTAGTGCTCTCTCCGTATGATAGTTGAAAATGAATATCCGCAGGTAAATTATTAAGATTCCATTCCTCTTGCACTATTTCAAGAGAAGCATCAAACAGATAAATGTCTTCGTCTACACCCTCGATGGAAAGAATTTGGTCGTAATTGACATTCTTGTACATATCATCATCCCAGTCAATCGCCACAGGCACTGCTTGAGGACAACGATTGACGGGATGAACACGTAAAGTATGCCTAAATAGTTCGTTTGTATCGATAGTGTTATCTTCTATCAACTCTCCTATATGATGGCTCCAATCTTTGAATGACAAGAGGTTCCCTCGACGATAACTCCATACTTTCCCGCTTTTGGAGCAACCGTGTGTTGTTCTATCACCTTGATAGATGCCAGATGCAAAGATGTTGTTTTGTGTAAGTTGTCCTTGAGCGGCCTCTGAAAGACCATTTTCAACATCACGTCCTACATATGACTTGAAAGAAATATCTCCAGCAATGGCCTTCCTTCCTCCGAAATTCTGTACAAGTATTCGCTTCAATCCGTGAAAGGAACGGAACATCACATCACCATCTATCTTAGTTTGCTTCTCGCCAAACAATGTTTCTACCAATTTATCAAAAGATGATCCATGCATGGAAGAATTAATATAAAGGTGTTGATAGTTTCCTGCATCATACTTATGAAGCAAGATAACATTCCATGTTCTATTCTGTATTCCCTCGAAATTAGTCCAATCCACATTTTCAATGCTTCCTAGAATAATAACCATCATATCGCCAGCATCATTGACACTCCCAAAACGATAATCATAATCCTTCTCTGTGAAAATGTTTTTCCAATTATCAGGAATCCAATTAAAACGATTTAATCGATATATCACAGTACTAAGAGCGGGATTGATACTCTGGAATGGAATATTCGCCTCATTCAAATCTGGGAAATCACTAAGTAACTCATCGAAGGCTTGCTGTTCCTGAGTAGTTCGGTCATTAAGACCTGGTATGATGATATTCCAGTCAGCATCTTTCAAATACAAATCTCGGATTTCATCCGCCATAGGGGGATAGGCCATATTTGTCACAAAACTTGCTTCTCCAATACTATCATCAGCTGTGCGTGTAAAACGTCCGATAAACTGAAGGGTAATAGGAAGGCTTTGCTTTTCGTCATGAATGGCGGCAACTTTTAATTGCGGCAGGTCAAACCCTTCACCAAGCATGTTAACACAAACAACGATCTGATGCTCTCCACGTTTTATTTCTTCTAGAATACGGCTTTTCCCTGTCGTTGTGCTGTGGATCACAATTGGGTGTAAATCCTCATGGTTCTGGTAACATGCAAATACTTGCTCTGCACGATTCTTATCCTTGCAACGAGCCATCAAAATATGGTTCTTACCTAATTCATTACGATCTCGTCGTAAAATCTCTATTGCCCTATTAGCAATAGCCTGATCCGCATTGTTTTTGTCTATCTCATAAACGGGACTAAAGTTGATTCGCTGATAATACCCTTGCTGCTGAGCTGCTTTCAAAGAGAATGAATAGACATATGTACCCTTTAATTTCCTTCCATCGTTACGGAATGGTGTTGCAGTAAACTGTGTAATTTTTGTACGGTCAAAACCTTCCAAGAAATCACTCCAAGACGGGGCTTCTGAATGATGAGCTTCATCCACAAAAACATGAGTAATACTTCGATGGAGCAAGTCCCTAATTTCTTGTGTTGTTTTAATGAGCAATGCCATAGTAGTAACAACGACATTAGAATGCTCAAGGATTTCTTCCCAATCATTCGCATCATCAATTCCATTATCAATGATAGCAACGTATGGGTCTTTACAATTATTCGATACTATTCCAAATTCATGCAGTTTACCTAGCGTTATGAATTTCCCAGAGATTTGATCACGTAATGCATCACTTGGAACTGTGACGAGTAATTTCTTACACTGGCCGGCAACCATTATACCCAACATGGTCTCTGTTTTGCCAGTACCTGTTGGCATGACGATAGTGGCCCTGTCTTTTCTAGAATGTTGTGATGAAAGCCATGCGTGAATAGCACCTGCCTGCGGTTGACGTAACCCATTTAGTCCGGCATCTCTATCCTCTTCTACATATGTAAACTTACCACGCCATGATAGTGCAACCTCATCGGGAGTAAGAGCATCATTGATTATGGGATGCTTTAGCCATCTAATTATTTTTAATACTCCTGCTGTAAAAGAAGTTTCCGTTGGTTTGCGATTGACAAGTATTGCGTAAGGACAATCTTCTGGAATATTGTCTTGGGGATTGGAAGTAAACAATATCCGTTTCTCTTCCTGCTCAAAAATGAAAGGTGTTCGACTTTTAATGTTTGCAACATTAGTATTATCAAGAACTATATTATCTTGACCATAGCATCGACAAACTGTATTCTTCTTAACACAGTAGATTTTTTTTGTGATATTTGGTGGAAGAGTTAACATTCTTTCAAAACACTCTCAAATTTCTAATTATTTATATGTGGTGAGACTTCTTGAAAAAGGCTAATTAAAGTCCAATTCAATATTGGGTTTCATGTCATTTAGTGCTTTAAACGAAAGAAGAGACTTGTGCTGCAAACGGCCAACAATTATCGATGGGGCAGTATTGAACTTTTCAGAAAAGCGCAAAACGGATTCTTTTGTAAAATGCGCTTGCCTTACTAATTCTTGCTCTTGCTTCGAGTCCAATAAGGTTTCTGAGGCGAATTTGTCCGCTTCTTCTTCCTTTTCCTTTTGATATGTTGAGTAATCGATATCTTCCAAGAAAATATCTTTCTTCCCATGGAGAAGTATATGACCTATCTCATGAAAGAAGTTGAACCAAAAACGATCCTGAGTTTTATAACGACCACTCAGCTGAATGCATGGAACATTTTGGATCCATCTCGTAGCACCGCTGATAGGAGCTTTTGGCAGACATTCAGTATAAATCAACTTAATACCACATTTGGCACATACATCCTGGAGTTTCTTGGGCATCTCTCTACTTGAATCTATTACTAGTCTTTTCATCTCAGGAAGCGTTCTACGAAGCAAATCTGGAGAGTAATCTACGTCCATAGGAATTAATGCAGCTTGCAGTTCGCCTCTTCTCAGCCACGCAGAGACAGCAAACGGATTCTTTGTTTGTGAAAGTGAAATGCGGAATGCCACTTTTAGCTGCTGGTGGAAATAGTAATCCTCCCATGCCTCTTTGGAACTAACGGCAAAATAGCTAAAAAGGGCGACGACTTTTGCCTGAGGTGTTTTGTCCTCAGGTTTAAGCCATCCCCGTTTTTCCATTTCAGACAAAGGAAACTGCTTGCTCCATGCAACAGATTCCTCCAAGAATTTTTCTCGTTTTTGTCTTGCGACATACTCATTGTACTTCTGTTGTTTCTGCATCCAAAAATTTGCAGGAATACCAGTTACGCTCTCGAAGGCTACAGCCATATCGGGAGTTAAAGAACTGTTACCTTTAAGAACGGCATTGATTGTCTTCTCCGGCTTCTTTGTGCGAACAGAAAACTCTTTCGCACTCATGCCCAGTTCTTCCAACTTTTCTGCCAGAGTAACACCTGGGTGATAAATCACCCGTGGAGTAAAGGGTTTCTGAATAATTGTTGCCATAGTTCTATGTTTTTTATTTGCCGTGATAGTTTGTTATTTCAATGATGTCTATAATTGTTATTGCACTCCAAATGTATTTGCCATTGTCATCAGTGGGTATTGGCTTCTCTGTTGGCTCAAAGACGAGACGGTAGGGCTGATCCAAATCACACGCCCATTGGCCTTTCCTATCACCTACCAGTTCGTGGTAGTGTCCTGGTAGATTACGAGTGTCTTCAAGAGTTGACGCAGAATCCATATCATCAAGACGCTGTTGTATCTTCTCAGCTCTTTCGGCACCCATGGCTTTGACAAGCTTTGCAGGATTATTACATAACTTCTCCAATTTCTTGTTCTTAAAGTATATTTCCATACTCTTTAGTAATTTCGATGCAAAGATATACAATAATTTAATATACACAAAATGTTAATCAAAATTTTATGATTATTTATATATTTCTTGATTGTTTCATCCTTTTGGGGTCGTTGACAGTTGAAAACTGCTTAGTGTTTTTCTACTTGTCAACCTGTTTCTTCGCTTCCATTGCTGCCTTAATCTTGTCACCTACTCTTTGGGCCTGCTCCGATATACCTATGCGGATGTAGCCCTCAAAGTTCTTCTGCGACTCATGGCCTGTTATGCTACGCAGTTCCAGGTCTGAC
>OMXX01000287.1 GCA_900315105.1 uncultured Prevotellaceae bacterium
CGGGACGTTGTGGACCGAGCCGCCGTCAGAAAGAGTTACATCCGTGTACATCCACTCTCCCTTCATTGTTATTTTGGATTGGCTCCAAGCATTTAGTGATAACAATGCCAGGAAGAGAATCAGAAGTAGTTTATGGTTCATTGCCTTGTCTTCTGCTTTATATGATAAGTATGCAAGTGCAAAGTTAGATATAAAAGCCGAGCTGGGCAACAATATCCTAAAGAAATTCAGAGTTGTTGTACAGCTTCTTTGCTGCCTCAGAGAATATCCGAACAACTCCATGAACTGTTTGGTTCTTCGATTAATCATCTTATGGCTGATGAGCAACGCATATTAGCTGTTGTTGCATCGGAGGATAATGTTACAAACGCACGACTTCAAACTATTCTCGATAAGAATTCCATTGAAGTTGGATGGTTTCTATCCCATTTGACCTCTCAGGGTATGCTGTGTTCAGACCATCGGGGTCGTTGGACAACATATCGGCTGAACTCAAGTTTCACCACCACACAAATGGATGGTGGTGAAAACGGTGGTGGAAATGGTGGTGGAAAAATCCATCTGAGTAGAGTACAAAATCAGATAATCAGAATACTTTCTGTAAAGCCTAATGCAACATACAAAGAACTTGGAGACAAGATTGCGGTAGGCACCACTACAATCTATCGGAATATACAGTTTTTGAAGGACAATAATATAATAGTTAGGAACGGAAGCGTCAAAGGTGGAGTTTGGTCTATCGTCAATAGAAAAGCCCTTGACTCTAAAGACAGTGAAAAATGATCTGCGTTCTTAAAAGATAGCCATAAGCACGGAGCGAGCAGGATGTGGACTGCCTACCATATAATGGTTGGGAAAAGGCATACGGCGAACGTCCGACACTCTGTGGACGATAAAGCGGAGGGGTTAGCGCATCACAAACCAAGAGATATGTCTATCAACTCGTTTCAGAAGGGAAGATAGTTCCATATGATGCAAACAGAAACCATACCTACTCATTAAAAGGGGAGGTACCAGTATTATAATGTCACGTTCTGCAAATGAGAACAATTCCTGACTTCGTCAATGCGTCACCCTGAATCGAGAATAAGTTTTTGGAAAATAGTCACGTACAGACTTTAGCTCCCCATGGAGCTATGGTGCTTAGGTGCTGGGGACAGCCTTACGAGCAAGCTCGTCGGCTGCCCCCATCACCTCAGCACCACCCCCTACAAAGCGGGACAAAGCCTGCCCGTGACGAAAATCGCTATCGCGTAAAATTGCGCAGAGCGCATAAAATATTCAGTGGAGCGTAAGCCTGTACATGATTTTCTGCTTCGTATCATCTGGAGATGGCAAGGCAATATGAGTCAGGACAAAGACATTGACTGTCTGCCGGGCTGTTAAGGAGGGATATAACTAACTGATAATCAATGATGACACTTCATCCAACCAAAGATGTGATGAAGTCAGGATCGCTTTGGAATATATTTATGTGTCTTGACACAGATTTGTACGGCAAAGATAGTGCAAAAGAGCGACTTGTCAAAGAATAAAGATGGTTTTCTTTACATGTCAGAATATACCCAATCATCTTGCACGCTACATCTTAGGCATTCTTAGAGTGGGTTTAACTTCTTTTCTCGCAATAATCAGCGTGCAGAATTAACGATAGAGTGCGCATTGTTCTTGGATCTATGCATAATTATATAATAAAATGATTATCCTTGCTCCAACAAGTTCTTGTCTGTCAAGAAATCCAAGAGTCCGACAGTCAATACTCCGAGTTCGTCTTCCTTGCGATGAATGTCATCACCAACAATGACAATCTTACGAAAGTGGTCATTAATTGACAATAAAGGACGTCGCTCTTGCTGTTCCTTTTCTGGCGTAGGCATGTGAAAAGCCGATTGGATATACACTCTGTATGGAGGACGGTTCACCACAAAGTCTACCTCCAACTGTTTTCTGACAAACTTACCGTTCTCATCCTTGCCACCAAGTTCAACCAATCCTACGTCCACATTATATCCTCGACTGCGAAGCTCATTATAGATAATGTTTTCCATAATGTGCGTTTCTTCCTGCTGTCGATAGTTGAGAATGGTTGCACGAATGCCGATGTCTGCGAAGTAGTATTTCGTCTCGGTACCAATATATTTTCTGCCTTTCACATCATAGCGTAAGGTTTCTTCTATCAAGAAAGAGTCTTTCAGATAGTCTATGTATTGTTTTATAGTGTCTCTTTTTATGGTTACTCCTTGTGCAGATTGAAAGGTATGGGCTATTCTCGTTGGATTGGTTGACGAGCCAATGCCCGAGGCTAATACACGCACCAATTCCTTCATTCCTTCTGGATTACGCAGATGGTTGCGCTCAATTACGTCACGCAGATAGGTCGTTTCATACAGACTACGTAAATAGTCTGTTTTCTTTTCTTCCGTTTCAAGCTTTGCGTATATCTCCACCAATACCACTAAAGTATTCTTCAAAGGTGAGAGGCCAGATGCGTATCTCGTCATCTCTACCTCGGAACTCAGTCACAACATCACTTGACAGGAAGCGAGAGTTTGACCCCGACACATACACGTCCACATTTCTCATGTGTGTCAAGCTAAGAATAACCTCCATAAATTCTTCTACCAGCTGCACCTCGTCCAAGACTACGTAATAAGGATTACCATCATCCACTACCTTTGAGTCTATATAGTCGAGCAAGGCATCTGGCTTTTGTATCTCAATGATGTGACTATCAGTCACCCCGTGTTCCAACAGCCAGTTATGCCAGATATGAAACAGCAGGAAAGACTTTCCACATCGTCTGACACCTGTTATAATCTTCACAAGTCCATTCCCACGTCCTGCGGATAAGTTCATCCAAATATTTCTTACGTTCAAATATCATATTAGAGTACTATTTTTGATACTTGTATCATATTTTACACCGCAAAAATAACAATTTTAGGTTCATCCGACATTTCGAGTGATACGGCAATCATGAAGGGCGTAAAGTCTTAGCTTGAAATACCGTTCATCTCGAAATCCATAGGCATTTCGTTTCAT
>OMXX01000111.1 GCA_900315105.1 uncultured Prevotellaceae bacterium
CCTGGCGACATCCTGGTGGGTCTCACCTGGGGCTTCATCGTCGGCACCTCCGTCTATTTCCTCTATCGTCGCCTCACGCGCCATTGGCGGGCAGAAGGCCGACGTTACATCACAACCGAATATACTGCTGGCGGCTTTGAGCGTCCCACCTGCGAGATTCCTGTCGCGGTGTTCTACTTTACGGTCATTTTCGCCCTCTTAAAAGCAACTTATCAATGAGTCATATAGATCCCCGTCATATCCATATCAGCGACTACAACTATCCGCTGCCCGACGAGCGTATTG
This sequence comes from uncultured Prevotellaceae bacterium, assembly GCA_900315105.1. Next base: position 286 of record OMXX01000111.1, read on the forward strand.
CCAAATTTCCCATCGCCCAGCGCGATCATTCCAAGCTCCTCATCTACAACAAGGGTGAGGTGAGTTCCGATGTGTTCTACAATCTCCCTCAGTATCTGCCTAAGGGTGCTTTGATGGTGTTCAACAACACGAAGGTGATCCAGGCACGCATGCACTTCCGCAAAGACACAGGTGCCCTCATCGAGGTGTTCCTGCTTGAACCCGCTGAGCCCTCCGACTATGAACTGATGTTCCAGACCACAGGCCACTGCGCCTGGTACTGTCTGGTGGGCAACCTGAAGAAATGGAAAGAAGGCTCTTTACGACGTGAGATCGAGATCAATGGGCAGACTGTTGTCGTCAACGCCACTCGCGGAGAACTCCACGGCACCTCTCACCGTATCGACTTCTCTTGGGGTGGGGATGTAAGTTTTGCGGAGATTATCGACGCCATGGGCGAACTGCCCATTCCGCCATATCTCAACCGTGAGACGCAGGAGAGCGACAAGACCACCTACCAGACCGTCTATTCCAAGATCAAAGGGTCGGTGGCTGCCCCCACGGCCGGACTCCACTTCACGCCAGAGGTCTTAGCCGATCTCGATGCCCATGGTATCCAGCGCGAAGAACTCACCCTTCATGTCGGTGCCGGCACCTTCAAGCCTGTGAAGAGCGAGGAGATCGAAGGTCATGAGATGCATACCGAATACGTTAGCGTGCGTCGCGACACCATCCAGAAGCTCATCGATCATGAGGGCTGTGCCATCGCCGTCGGCACCACGAGTGTCCGCACCTTGGAGAGTCTCTACTATATGGGATTGAAAGTGATGCGCGACCCTTCGCTCAACGAAGACCAGCTGCATATCGCCCAGTGGGAACCTTATACCGGGGACTGTCCCCAGTGCGAAAGCGTCACCGCTTTGAAGGCCCTGCTTGCTTGGATGGATGCCCGCTCACTCACCGTCCTCCACAGCAGCACTCAGATCATCATCGCCCCGGGCTACGACTATCACATCGTGAAGATGCTCGTCACGAACTTCCACCAGCCGCAATCCACGTTGCTGCTGCTGGTGAGTGCCTTTGTCAAAGGCGATTGGCATAAAATCTACGATTATGCGTTGAGTCACGACTTCCGCTTCCTCAGCTATGGCGACTCCTCGCTGCTGATTCCCTAAATCAACTCAAAATGTCTGAGGGCATTCAGGATGCCGTTATCATCCACACTTGTGGTGGTATAATCGGCCTCCTGCTTCAGCGACTCCAGGGCATTCCCCATGGCCACGCCGATACCCGCCGTACGACCCGCCGTACGGATCATCGACGTGTCGTTGCCGCCGTCGCCGAATGCCATCGTGAACTTCGGGTCGAGTCCCGCCTCTTTGGCAATAGCCAACAGGCCTTGCCCCTTGTCAGCCTGCTTGGCAGTGATATCCGTGAACTCCGGGTGCCAACGCCCTGAGGTGCAAGTCGGGATACGGGCCATCAACTCAGCCTCATAACTTTCAGGGAAGAACGGGGTCATCTGGAGCACCCTTTGTTGCAGCACCACTTCCACGGGCTTAGCCAACTCCAGGTACAGCCAGATGTTGCCTGAAGATACGGTCCACGTCACCCTTCGGATCGAGCACCGCCACATCTCTTTCACCCACCACAATCAGACCGTAGTCCTTCTCATGCGAGTCATCTACAATCAACTGGGCGGCATCTTGGGGTATCGCATGACACGACACCGTCTTCTTACCGATGAAGCAGAGAGCTCCGTTGGTTGTCACGTAGCCATCAATCAGATGCTCAATAGCACCGAGGTTTGTGATGATAATCGGCGGTCGGCCTGTGGCAATAAACACCTTATGACCGTTAGCCTTTGCCTGCGTCAGAGCCAGAATGGTAGAGGGAGGAATCTGGTGTGTCTCAAAACTCACCAGTGTCCCGTCGATATCGAAAAATAGGGCGTACTTATCCATTGTCTAAAAAAATCCGTGCAAAGGTAATGCTTGTTTTTGAAATAACCAAGGAATCTATCAAAATAGTCCCATACATGACGTGGCGCCCAATGCAGTCAGGATAGCCGAAGCAATCGATGCAATCAACTGAACAATGAATTTGGTTGTCTCTTTCTTATTCATATATTTCCTCCTTTCTTTTTTACCCTTTTACCTTTTTACTTTTAATTATATTTTTTACCCTTTTACCTTTTTAATTTAATACTGGGGACAGCCCTTAGGCCGAACTGCCCCCAAGTTGAAATCAATCGTGGGGCTGATCGTCTTCAGGATCCGTTGGGGTAGGGATGATGCCGCTGCCATTGTGTACGGTCCCTGAGCCTGCCGAAGGGTCGGTCTCTTCGGTTCCTGAGCCTGCCGAAGAGCTGTTGCCTGCCGAAGAGCTATCATCCGACTGGACGATATCCCAAGCCGACAGCGGCGTACGCAGCGTATAGGACTTGTCCTTGCCGTTGATCTTCTTCTTGATGGTCTCCACGAGGTAAGCGAACTGGAGCGAACACTGATCCTTAAACTTCTTAGAAGTAATCTCCTCACCCTGGGCATTCTCAGGAATAAACACGAAGTTCACACCCTGCACCAAGTTGTTGACACCCATACGAAGCGCGTCCTCAATGGTGGCAGCACCGCCAGGAACAGAAGTCACGGTAGGACGGAACGTGCCGAGACCATCCAACTTCACAGGCTGACCGTGAGACATCATCTCCTTCAGACACTTCACGATAGAAGCCAGCACCAGCTGCATAAACTCATAAGTCACCATGCCGCCGTGATCAGCCACGTGTCTAGCGAAACCCTTGGTGGTCAGTGCCTCCTTAGACTCTGCTTCAGGATAGTAACGACCCTCCATCTTTGAACCCTCCACAATGTTCTTGCGAAGATTCACCAAAAACGCAATGTTTTCTTTTGCCATAATTAAAAACTTTTAAAATTGATACTGTTATTATTTAACTCATTGTCTCTCTTAAAGACAATGCAAAGATACGACTTTTTTCGTGCGCTTGCAAGCATTTTCAGCCCTGCAATCCCCTTATGGAAACTTATGGATACTTAATGCCACTTATGGCTACTTATTTGAACAAAACATTTGGATAATTCAGGAAAAATCAGTAACTTTGCAATATGAAAGAAACAGTTAGAACATATGGCCGAATGGAGCTGGCACAGGTATATTTTCCTGCTATCTTGCCTCGCTCAGCATGGAAGAAACTAAAGGCACTCCTCATGGATAACCCTCAAACCGCTTCCTTAGCAGTACTATCACGTCGCACATTCCTCCCAACGGAGGTGTCTGTCATCTTCTCTGTTCTGGGAGTGCCTTGATAAATAATTTACACTCAAATTTGTGCTTATAATCCCTCTGGCCGTCCGCCCGAGGGTTTTTAGTAATCCGCTCAAGCCTCCCTTCCAGTCCTCCCAAGGAGGACTCCGAATGTGCTTTTGAAACATATGATTAATAAAAGAAAATGATTTACATAGTGCTGAATTAATAAATGAAAGATATTAGTGTTTTAGTGTTTTAGTGATTTTGTAAAATCGCTATGTACTATAAGTTCTTTTAATTTATAATAATATTATATATATTATAATATATATAATATTATTATAAATATATATACCATCTATCCTAATTAATAATTCTCTATGAATACCTAAAAACGCAAAACCACTAAATCACTAATACACTAAAATGCAGAAGAACTCGCAAAAATTATCTTTTTTATAATGTAACCTGTCTTTTCTTTTTTTATGCCGTATATTAATGATATGAGCATTGAAAACGAATTCATTTATTAAAAGATGTGTATTTTTTTTATTTCTTGACGATAATCTCAATAAAAATGATTAAATTTGTAGCCTAAAATAAGAAGTATAATGTTACTATGGCAAATTCTATTTTCTTGGGCCGTTTAAATGCAGAACAACGTAAGGCGTTGATTGAGCGTCTTTGGCATGCACAAGGTGGCAAATGTTTTATCACAGGCAAAGACATTGACCTATTACTTCATGAAGGAGAGTTAGATATTGATCATGTCATACCTCTCACGAATGGTGGTAAGGATGATGAATCAAACTTTGCACTTACTTTCAGTTCTGCCAATCGCTCAAAGCAAGGGGCTGACCTGAATTTGGCTCGCATTAATTGGCAATTCAAGGAGCTGAGCGAGAAACTTCAGCATGAAGAGAATAGAAATCCTAATCTTACGGACATTCTGGCTATCTATGCTAAAGGCTCATACGAAATGACTTTTAAAATCGATGGTGACAAAATAACTTTTACCTTTCCTAAGGATGAGAGTCATCAGATTTTTGAGCAAACCATCTATACAGACCAAAGGAGCGGTATTCGCTATTTCTTTACTGTGGCTCCCATAGAATACATTATGCACGACAAGGAGATTAATCCACGTACCATTGGTTCAAATGTATCAAAGTTGATTGCTGAGTTCTACAAAGGCAACCCACAACTTCATATCGCACTTGGTTATATCGATAATCTCGAAACAGGCAAGTCGGCTATTAAGTTGTTTGATGGACAACATAAAGCAGCCGCACAGATTATGCTTGGAACAAAAGCTATTCCCATTCGTGTGTTTGTTGATCCTGACAAGGAAATGATACGTAAGACCAACTTCAATGCTGGTACAACCTTACGTCAGGTGGCTTTCGACAAATCTGTGCAGCGCCATTTGGGAAGCAAGATGTATCGCGATAGAGTAGAGAGATACCAGGTAGAGATGAATCGAGATGCGAATGATTTTTCTTTCTCAGAGAAAGTTCTAATCAATTTCTATAAGGGAGAGTCCAAAGAGATGAGGAGATACATTATCGATAATGTGAAGGATGGTATCACCTATGCTGAAGACAATAAACTTCGTGACTATATCGACATGGGTGGACGAGGTAAAGAACGACCTTTGTCGTATTCTACTGTTGAAAAGACTTTTTATTCTTTCTTTATCTATCAAGAGCCACTTGAGTCTAACCTAGACTTCAAGATGGAGGAAGGCATGAATCCTAGAGACGTAGAAAAGCGTCAGATTGTTCGTCTGATGAACATCATTGCCGATGTTATCTTGATTGATAAGTTCGATTTTGAGGTAGGTACCTATCGTATAGAAAATAAGATCCAACAGGGCGAGCCAATGGATTGGAACCACGTAGTGGCTTATCGCATGATGAAGGAAGAGATCCTTTACAGTTGGCTCAGTTATATTCTGAACATTATTAATATGTACTATGCTCAAACGGGCAGACCCATCTACGGACGAAAGGATTTCTTCCAAGAAGCTTTTCCTGATCAGTTATGGTTGAACATCGAAAACTTCATCCAGAATTTGGCAAACCTGCCATTCTGGAAGAGTGTAGAGTTGTCATCTACCGTATTCGGTGGTAAGTCCAATTACGACTTCTGGAAGAAGATTTTCGCTACAGGCAAGTCACCTCAGGGGGAGACAATACTTGCAGCTCCATTAGATATCACCTCAATGATTATCCCTATCGGATAAAAATAGAATAGAAAATATAACAATATGATTCAGCAAATTGCAAAAGATAACGAGGCGGTTACGCCTATCACTCGTGAAATGGAGGGCTTGAAGGAGTATTTCCCTCAGTGCTTTAATAGTAACGGAGAATTCGACATTGAAAAGTTTCGTGAGGCTATTCAGCCGCAGGTGGATGTAACGCGCGAAGGTCGCAGCTACGACTTCCTAGGTAAGAGCTATGCCCGTATGTTGTCGTCGCTCGATACCACAACGGTGATTCGTCCTGATGTGGAGCACAACTCAAAGCCAGAGAATGCCAACAGCGAGAATATCTATATCAGTGGTGATAATCTCGATGCACTGCATCATTTGGTAAAAAGCTATGCTGGTCAGGTGAAGTGCATCTATATCGACCCGCCTTACAACACGGGTACTGATGGATTTGTATATAACGACAAGTTCAAGTTTACAGCTGAAGAACTGGAGAAGAAGTTGAGTATCAGCACAGACGAAGCAGAGAAGATTATCGCTATGACAAGTGGCCATCGTGCCAGTCACGCTGCCTGGCTCACGTTTATGATGCCCCGTTTGCAGTTGGCTCGTGACTTACTGTCTAAAGATGGTGTTATCTTTATATCTATAGATGATAACGAACAGGCAAATCTGAAGTTGTTGTGTGATTATTTGTTTGGAGAAGAAAACTGTATCGGTCCAATTATTCAAAATAAATTGAATTCAAAGAATGACACTTTAAATATTCAAAAAAATCATGAGTTCATATACTGTTATAGAAGATCTCAGATAATAAAGGGAGGTAAAATCTTGGCATCTTTGGGACGTCAATCATTTGTCGAAAAAAGTGTATATCAGGAAGGTGACAAATATTTCTATTTGAATGATCCCATTACCACGCGAGGTGAAGGTGGCACTTTGAATAACCGAGAGAATTTGGGATATACATTTTATTATAATCCTGAAACAAAGGATGTCAAAGTTGAAGAAGATTATGACAAGGAACTTGCAAAAACATCTAATGACGAATCGGCAGTTTATACGGATAATATCCAATTGATAAACTCAGGTTATATAGCAATTCGTCCACCAAAAGTTAGAGGAAATTTAGGCGCATGGACATGGGAGTTGGATAAAGCCAAGGATTCACCTGAATTGATGGTAAAAAAATTATCAGGTTCCGATTCATATACAATTGTAAAAAGGACTTTTATTTCAGAAGAGGATGTTTTCGAGAAAGATGGAAAATTGAAATATATAAAAGAGAATATTAGTAATTCCAAAAGCATAATTGAATATTCTACCAATGATGGCACAGTTACCCTAAATGAAGTAATGGGGGTAAGTGGGCTATTTAATAATCCCAAGAATGTGTCTATGTTGGAGTATTTAATAAGCCTAATTGATGGGAAAGACTTTACTATAATAGATTTCTTTGGGGGATCAAGTTCTACAGCCCATGCGGTAATGGGATTAAACGCCAATGATAACGGAACTAGGAAGTATATTCTCGTTCAGCTACCAGAGGAAATTAGTAGCAAAAAAACGGCATATAAGGCTGGCTACCGTACGATTGATGAAATAGGCATGGCGCGTATTGAACTTGCCGCCAGGAAAATCAAGGAAGAGAATCCTGATTATACAGGCGACTTGGGCTTTAAGCACTACACGCTGGAAGAAGTGCCTCAGAATACGCTCGATAAACTAGAGACATACGATCCAAACGTGATATTAACCACCGATGACACATTGAATATGTTTGGGCGCGATACCGTTTTGACTACTTGGCTCGTTAATGATGGCTATGGTCTTGGGGCAAAGACTGAGGATGTTGTGCTCGACAAATATCATGCAACCCTCTGCGGCAACCATCTCTATATGACGGATGCCGACTTTACAGAAGAGGATATGGCTGCATTGGTTGATCGCTATCAGAGTGACCCCAAGTTTAATCCTGACTGCATTGTGCTGTTTGGTTACAGCTTTGGCCACAATGCCAAAGATATGCTTGAGAAGAATAAACCCACCATCAATCTGGTGAAGGATAAGAATATAATTATCGACGTGCGCTACTGATTATGGAACTGATACTGCAAAATAATCTGCCGCACCAGCAACTGCCTGTAGAGGCCGTGGGCGATGCATTGAAAGATGTGAACTGGCAGTCGCCCAAGGATTTCTATGCCAATCCAGAGTTGTCGTGGTCGAACCGTTCACAGCTGTTTACACCCATTATGGATGTAAAGAAGCACTTGGTGCCTAATCTTCCACCAAAACTGCAAGAACCGGAAGAGAATGGCCCGCTGAATCTTGACATCAAGATGGAAACGGGTACAGGTAAGACGTATGTATATACCAAGACAATCTTTGAGTTGCATCAGCGTTATCGCCTGAACAAATTCATAATTTGCGTACCCTCATTGCCTATCAAGGCAGGCGCAGAGCAGTTTTTGAGCGACCTATATGTGCAGCGTCATTTCTATGATGCCTGTGGTTATCATTGCGATTTGGAAGTAGGTGTACTAGAGGCTGCAAAGGCAAAGAAAGGAAAGAGATATTTCCCTGGAGTAGTACGCGACTTTGTGGAAGGATCTTGCCAACAGCGAAATAAGATCTATGTGCTGTTGCTGAATATGGCCTTGTTGACGAATGCCCAGATACTGAAACGTGATGACTACGACTTTGGTGTGTTGGGTTTCTATCGTCCTTTCGATGCCTTGAGGGCTACACATCCTGTAGTAATCATCGATGAGCCTCACCGCTTTACTCGTACACAGTCGGCTTATACACAGATTCTGAAAGAACTGAAACCTCAGCTGATATTGCGCTATGGTGCTACCTTCCCTGAAATAACTGTAGGACGTGGCAAGAGTAAGCATGTGACGAAGGATTATCTGAACCTTCTTTACGACTTGAATGCCTGTGAGGCTTTCTCGCAAAACTTGATTAAGGGTGTTGCTAAGGAGCATTTTGAACTGGAGGGACAGCAGCGTGAGCGTATTGTCATTAAAGATATAAATGAGCGAGAGCGTAAGGTAACCTTGCAATATGGCAGTAGAACGGAAACTTTGCAGGCTGGAGATCCAATTACATTGGCACCAGAAATGCAGAACGTGAGTGTGGATGCTGTTGAGAAAGGACTTGTTACGCTGTCGAATGGTAAGCAGTTCCATACTAGCGAACACTTTAGCCCATCTGTTTATGCCCAGTCGTATCAGGAGGAGATGGTGAGACTGGCCATTCAACGCCACTTTGAGGCAGAACGTCAAAATTTTGAGCGTCCGCAGCGTATGAAGACGCTGGCTCTATTCTTTATCGACAATATCCGCTCTTATCGTGGTGATGATGAAACGAATGGCTGGTTAGCAGAGAAATTTGAGTCTCTACTAATTGAAAGGGTAAAGTTTGAGCTTAGTAAGCCTTGCTCAGATGACTATAAGGCTTATTTGGAGGCAACGCTAAAGGATCCTCACGCCTGTCATGGAGGTTATTTTGCAGAGGACAATCAGAATAGTGACGAAGAGATAGCTCAGCAGGTAAAGGAGATATTGCACGACAAGAAACAGCTGCTGTCGTTTAAAAACGAGGATGGCAGTTGGAACGTACGTCGCTTCATCTTCTCAAAATGGACTTTGAAGGAGGGTTGGGATAATCCCAATGTTTTTACCATCTGCAAACTGCGCTCCAGTGGTAGTGAGATTAGTAAACTGCAAGAGGTTGGGCGTGGACTTCGTTTGCCTGTGGATGAATATGGCAATCGCAGCAGCGAAGAATTCCTGCTGAACTATATCGTGGACTTCGATGAGGCTGACTTTGCCTCCAAACTCGTAGCAGAGATTAATGGTCAATTGCCACAAGTCGTCATTACAGATAAGATTCCTATGGAGTTGATTCAACGTGTTGCAGAGAAACGCGGTGTGAATGAATTCCAACTGATGATGGAACTTGCACAGAAGGGCATCATCAAAGATTTGCAAGGTACCATCAATGGCGATATGCTGGGAGAGCTCTATAATCTTTATCCTGAATTTGCAAATACTGGTCTGCCCAAGTCGAAGGTCTTTGACCGCAACAAGAAGAACAGTAATAAGATTAAGATCCGTCCGCAGGTGTTTGACCGTCTGCGTGACTTGTGGATGAAGATCAATAAACGCTATATTATTTTCTTCGACCCCATGTTGGAGAAGGAACTGGAAAAAGCACTGCCTATGCTGTTCAGCGATGGTGTGTTTGCCCAGAGCGTGATTACCAGTGAAAGAGAAATCGTCAGGGCTGATGATGGTCACATGGCATTTGTGCAGGATACGGGCGTGCAGTATCAGACAAGTGGTAACCGTATTCCATACAATGAGTTCTTGCAACGTATCAACAGGGTAACTAGTGTACCCATTCGTACCCTACATCAAGCTATGTGCGAGGGAATAGGTACAAAGTCTTTCTTTAAACAGGAAATGATTAACGATCAGTCGTTGGCTCGCATTATCAGTAATATTACGAATTGGAAGATTGATAATTCAATGAGCCAGTTTAAGTACAAGCAGACTGCCTACGATGTGAAGCGTACCCGACTTACTGACGAAAATGGTAAACTGTATGATGATATTGTGCAGAGTTATATAGGCAATCATTTGGATAGCGCGCGAGTAGCTGATAGGTATCTTTATGACGCTTATACCTACGATAGCGACTTGGAACAGAAGAATTTGTTGTCATCTGACATTGAAGAGGTAATTGTGTTTGGTAAGATTCCTCGTAAGAGTATCGCAATCCCTACTGTTACTAATGATTCGTACAGTCCTGACTTCATGTATATGGTTAAGAAGAAAGATGGCACAAAAGAACTGAACATTATCGTAGAGACGAAAGGTGTTGATACACCAGCTAATCTGCGTGGTGTTGAGGAAAAGAAAATCAGTTGTGCTGAACAGTTCTTTAATCAGCTTCGTGAGGACAATCCTGAACTGAACGTGAGTTTTCGCGATCAGCTAAACAATCAGCAAATACGTACTATTATTGAAGATGTGATAAGGGAGGCAGAGATGACGCAGTAGAATTATTGTTGAATGGTATAGCAATATACGATTTTCATGAGATGAGCGATTTTTATAGTTTTATAAAACCTGCATTAAATAAACTGTCTGAACTAAATGTTTGGGACAGTTTGTTTGTTATACGGCAGTATCTAACAGATGCTGTCAGAAACTACAACCTTGATATTTCTCATTTTGAAAGAATAGAAAATCATCAGGTATGTTCTATTCCCTTATACCTTATAGATTTTATGATTCAGGTTACGCTCAGATACTCAACAACTCATCAGTCAGAGAAATCGATGCGACAATTGAAACAAAGACACAAAATTGTAGGCCCGTTTCATGATGCATACGAGAAAGCTAATAATGAACAATTTAAGGATATCTTTGTTTGGCTGAAGTCATATATGCTGAATCAATTTAAGATCCAACATCAAGAACCCTTTGACTACAGAGTATTTAAATATTGCTACTTATTTTCCAGTCCATCAATTGCTTCATATCTAGAAGATAAAATTGGTATCGATGTAAAAAAATATTTTCAGCTGGTTATCTTGTTCTATTTCCTTTTTTCTGAAAAGTTCAGCTTTTCATACAAGGATTTGTCGAAATACATAGTTGGAAAAGGGCAGAGATTTACAATAAACGAATTCACTGTTGTGTTGGATATACTGTCAGCATCACTTTCGGACATAAAAGCTAATATCAAAGTTGATTTCTCTAATAAGCTTTTCCTCTGTCACAATGACGCCATTCACGTCAGCCATCCTATTATTTCTGATAGTGGGATGCTGTATTGTGTTGCACCACTTTATATACTGAATGCTGGCATTGAGGGACTTCAATATCGATTGGATTTGAAGTCAAAAGACAACCAGAAATTAAACGATGACATGGCTGCAAGATTTGAGGATTATGTAGGATTACAATTGGATTATTATGCTAAGTGTGGTAAGTTTAAGCACATTAAGGAACTTACCTATAACAAAGGGCAAAATAAAACATCAGATTGGATTATTTACGATGATAACTGTATAATGTTTATAGACTGTAAATTGAAGAAGTTAACGATAGCAAGCATCATGGAGACAGAGCTCGACAGAAATGAACTGGATAGAATCCTTAGCGAAGGAGACTTTAAAACCAAGGGCTCTATCGAAAATCTTAAACGAGAACAACAATCTCCTCTTATTAAAGATATTATAGGGCTAGGCGTTGATTTGGGGAAAATACTCTGTTGTTATTGTGACTGGAAAGAAGGTAAAATTAAAGGATTGCCACAATATAATGAGAGTATGCATTTTACGGCATCCCTGCTGATGCTTGATGAATGTCTCTGTGGCAAATTGGAATTAAAAGAATATATAGATGCTATAGCCTACAACTATGTAAGGGAGAGAAGGGGTATTGAACTTGAAGGAATGAATACAAGAGTCATTTCAAGTATTACATTAGATAATAATCTCCCATATATTGCAGAACATGGATTGACGAAATATGCGATAGAGGACAACTACGAAATACCTGACAAATTGAAAATTCGGAATTCTTGCCTTCATGAGCAGTTCGATAAGATGATTATTGAAAGAATAGTTGAAGAGGGAGAGCAATGAAGAAGGGTAGATTAATAGCAAAAGGGCTCGCTTCTCAGCGAACCCCGTATGCTAATTCATTACAAACAAAACCAAATAACCAATAACTAAAACAAATATGCAATAAGAAACCTATTAACGTATGAACTTTTACTGATGCAAAGGTACAGTGATTTGGGGCTGATTCCAAGAAATTAGCCAGATTCTTGTCGGAGTTGTTGCGACAGGGTAAAGGATTTGTGACAGAGTAGGGGTAGAGGGTTGGAGCGTGTCGTAAAGGGCATAAAAAATGGGCTCCGCTGAGCCCTAATAACTTTAAAATTAACTATGAAGTATCATCCGTCATCACGACGGTAAAACCAAAAACATAATTAAATTGTCATCGCTATAGCAGAGATTCTCTTGCTTAGATCCTGAAGGGCTTCACGGAATTGCTGGCGTTCACTTTCTGTAAAGGCTGCCGTTTTGCCGTTTACGGTATTGCCATTCACTTTCTGCATGAGCCACGCACGCGACTTGCCAAAGTATTTCTGGGCAATGTAACTGAGAGAGAGTGCCTTAGCCATTTCTCCCATTTTGGCTCGTATGATCATCTCGTCGCCCTCGGCAAGTGCCTTTTTCATTCCTTCATCGAACTGGTTGATGCCTTTCTCCAGTTCGTCTGCTGAAAGTCTTACTGATGGTTCTTTTCCTTCAGTGATGTCCTCAAAATAAGCCCTAACCTTGGGGTCTTTAATGTTGTTCTTAGGATTTTCCATATTCCATTTACCTTAATAATTCTTCAATGCGCTCTATCGTTTTCACAAGTTTGTTTCTTGTGATGAGCAGTTTGTCAATCAGAGCCTGTTTCCGTTCTCTTGGTATATCCTGATGATACAAATCAGCGATAACCCTATCACAGTCTTGGAGGCATTTGCGATAGAATTCTAATCCTTCTTTTAGTTCCATACGGTTATGCCTTTAGTCCAACATGTTTGTGCTCTCTTTTGACGGGGCAAAGATACTAAACAATTGTTTAATCTCCAAAGGATTATCAGTAATAAACAAAAGTTTAACATTTGTTAGTTCGTACATCACGATCTCGCCAGTGTTTGATTCGATGTTGTTCATAACATTATTTTTAAGTGCGACAATTATTTATCGACTGCAAAGGTACTGCAAAAATCTGAAATGACCAAATGTTTTTGGGGCTTTTTTCAGGGCTTTAGCGCAGGGGACAGACCCTGATATTAAAACAGCAAAAGGGCTCGCTGTCTCAGCGAACCCTGTATGCTAATTCACAAACCTAAAAGCATTATTCAAATGAAAAAGATAACTAAATATAAACCCTAATTATGCAAAGGTACGGGGATTTTGGGCTGATTCCAAGAAATTTGCCTGATTCTTGTCGAAGTTGTTGCGACAGGATCTGGGATTTGCGACAAAGTAGGGGAAGAGGGTAAGGTTGTGTCGTAAATTTGTTTTTTTGCCCAGAAGTTTGGAGGAATGAATTTGTTTTGCTATCTTTGCAGCAAAATATGAATTATGACATATCTGAATCAGTTTCACAAAGAGGCAGTGGAGAGGAAACTCCGGAAAATTGCAGAATCTATGAAGTCGCCGATGAACTCCATCGACGCTGCCAATTATATGAAACGCAACTTCGAGATAGCCAAGGCGATGTAAACCATCTAGATGTAGAACAACGCGTGGCTGAGCTATATGCTAAGGAAAACGGCATGTGGCTTCCAATGAGTAATGTTTTCGATCTAGGCGTTCCTGGGCCAAGTGGCAACGAAAACGACACTTATGTATCTAATGATATTATTTATAAAGTTAACAACCTGCTAAATACAGGCAGTATTCTGCGTCTGCTTGAGAGAATAACATGGCATAACAATCTGTTTTACGATACTGCCTATACCTTGCATGCTTTTACTGGATTCGAAGGGCGTACTATCATGCCTGTATTACAGCAACGATTGGTAAAAGATGCAGTGCCAGCAACATCCATTGAAATTGAAACCTATATGGCAGCCATAGGATTCATAAAGCAGAATGATGAAGGAAGATATGCTAACGATGATTTTGTCGTATGGGATTTGGTTCCTAGAAACGTTCTGAGAGATAAAGATGGTGATATATTTATCATCGATGCAGAAATTGCAAGGAATCAATAAAAAGAAGGCTCGCCGCTGCGAGCCTTTTTCCTTTTTAACCAAATAACCAAAATAGATATATGAGAAAACTACTAACGTATGAATCAAATAACTGCTGCAAAGGTACGGGGATCATCTAACGAAAAACAATAGTCTTACTTCGGATTTTCAGAGAATTTTAGGAGTACTACTTCAGATTTTCTGCTTTTTTCTTGCATAGTAGAGTACGAGGGTTAGAGTGTGTCGTAAAGTGCATAAAAAGGGCAAGGAAATACGAAAAATAGACGCTTACGCAGCTTGGCTCCTCGTTCTGTACAGCATGGCTATTTTACACTTTTCAATAGGTTTTTTCAACCCAAAAATACACTTTTCAATGATTTTTCGTGCTGCAAAAATACACTTTTCAATGATTTTTCGTGCTGCAAAAATACACTTTTCAAATGAATTAGCCAAATTATTGAACCAGATTCTTTTATTTTTGCGTATAATTATCTATTTAAGATAGATGATGTGATGTTCCATATTCTCGACATTATGGAACTAAGGGAGATACCACCCAAAGAATTGTCGTAAAGTGCATAAAAAGGGCAAGGAAATACGAAAAATATTTTTTTCTTCCCTTTTTTTATGGAAATATGTTGTTTTTTTTAAGAGAAACCATTATCTTTGCACACCGAATAGACTATTCGCCAATCTCGGAGCTCGGCAGTGCTAAGGGATATATAAGAATAGGAAGTTGAATTAAATTGTTATATCGCTTAAAGATACTATACATACGATGATTTGGGGAAAGTACCGCAACTATTTTTTAGTAATGTGATTTTGAATGATGAAGGCTACCTTGCTCATCCCCCGAGGGGTGTGAGTAAGAGTAGTGTACTTTGTTCAAAGGCACATTTATGCGGTCACCTTCGTTGTTAAGTCTCTATTCTTCTCCGCCTCTTTTCTAAGAACAACTGTTTCAATTCAAATTGGAGTATGTAACCTTTAATCATTAATTTTTTTACCCTATAATGTTATTACT
>OMXX01000110.1 GCA_900315105.1 uncultured Prevotellaceae bacterium
GACATGGAGCATTATGTCTGCCTCACGTCCAGTACTTGCCAACTTTGACGAGAACGAGATAAAATCGATTCTTTCTGATAATAATTGTGGTATATTCACCAAGGCTGGTGATAAGGAGGCATTCAAGGCCGCTATCATCAAGTTATACGAGAATCGTGATCTCTGTAAGGAATACGGTCATAATGGACGTGAATTCATCATGAAGAATCTCACTCGTGAGGTGGGTACCCAGAAGTATGTAGATGTCATCAAATCGGTAGTGAAATAATCCATGACTGCTCTTGAACAGCAACTTGTCCAACTTATACGCATCAGCATTACAGGAAAATCAGAGCCACTAAATGGCTCGATTAACTGGACAGAGATGATGCACTATTCCTCAAAACAAGGAGTGTTGGGAGTCGCTTTTGGGGCAATTGAACATCTTTCCGAAGAAGATAGACCGCATATCGACTTCATAATGGACTGGATGCGACAGATAACCTACCTTGAGAGCATTAATAAGATACATAAGGATATTATAACAGAGATGTCCACATTCCTGCAGAAGCACGATATCCGTATGCTTCTTCTTAAAGGATATGGACTCTCTCTCTCTTGGCCAAAGCCAGACTCTCGTCCAGTTGGTGACATTGATATATACACCTTTGGTAAGTGGGCGGAAACGGATAAGGTTATATGCGACAAACTCGGAATAGAGAGCAATACCTCGCACCATAAGCATTCTGAACTTCATTACAAAGGCAAAACTATAGAGAACCATTATGAGTTCCTGAACATCCATGCTCATCGCTCTACAGCAGAGATAGAAGACATTCTTCACAAAGAACTTAATGCCTACCCTGATAAGGAAATTCCCAATCTCTATTATCCTTCTGCTCGTTTCAATGCCCTATATCTTCTTCGTCATAGTGGAGAGCATTTTGCATCTACGTGTATGAAATTAAGGCTCGTGTTAGACTGGGCTTTCTTTGTTCAGGCAAATTCCATCGATTGGCAATGGCTTTTGAAAACCCTTGATAGGGTAGGGATGAAGACCTATCTGGCCGTATTGAATGCTATTTGCATCCATCACCTTGGATTTCCGTCAACACTTTTTCCTAATCTCCCTGTTGATGATGCTTTGGTGGAAAGAAGTCTCAATGATATTCTTCATCCGGAAGTAGAACGTGAGAAACATTCAAATCTGTTTCGTGAGATATTCTATCGGTATCGCAGATGGTGGAAAAACGGATGGAAGAATCAGATGGTATTTAAGGAAAACCGTTGGCAGTTGTTACTCACACAAATGTGGAGTCATGTTCTGAAACCAACCATATAATATAATTAGTTTAAAAAATTAATGAAACGTTTATTTGATATTATTGCAAGTGCTTGTGGTCTGTTATTTCTCAGTCCATTATTCGTCATTCTTGCAATCTGGATAAAACTCGACTCAAAAGGACCGGTATTCTATCGTCAGGTGCGTGTAGGTCGTCACAATAAGGACTTCCGCATCTTCAAATTCCGTTCTATGAGAGTAGGGGCGGACAAAGGATCGCTCGTAACCATAGGAGGGCGCGATCCTCGAGTTACCAAGAGCGGATATGTCATAAGAAAATACAAGTTTGATGAACTTCCACAGCTAATCAACGTGTTCCTTGGTGATATGAGTCTTGTCGGTCCCCGTCCTGAAGTGCGCCATTATGTAAACTATTGGACAGAAGAACAGATGCATGTACTTGATGTACGTCCAGGAATAACCGATCCTGCCTCAATCAAGTTCCGTAACGAAAACGAACTTATGGAGAAAGCAGAGGATCCGGAAGATTACTATATCAAAGTAATTATGCAGGAGAAAATCAGACTCTACCTCGAATACGTTCAGAATGCAAGTTTCTGGTATGATATTAAGCTCATATTCAGGACCTTCAAGGTCATAGTAACAGAAAGATAACAATATTTAATTAACATAAAACTATAATTCAAATGACAATGAAAATGCGTAAAGTTCCATTCTCTCCACCAGACATGTCGGAAGCAGAGGCAAAACTCGCTGCAGAAGCCATAATGAGTGGATGGATTACGACAGGACCAAAGACTAAGGAGTTCGAATCAAAAATCTCCTCATATCTTCATACGGAAAAGACTGTATGTCTTAACTCTGCAACAGCAGCTATGGAAATCGCCCTCCGACTTATCGGTGTCGGTCCGAACGATGAGGTGATTGTACCAGCCTATACCTATACTGCTACTGCCAGCGTCACTCAACATGTGGGATGCAGACTCGTTATGGTTGATTGCAATGAGCACAATCAGCAGATGGATCTTCAGAAACTATCAGAAGCCATTACAGAGCGTACCAAGGTTATTGCGCCTGTTGACCTCGGAGGCGTGGTGTGTGAATATGACAAGATTCACGAAATCATAGAGCAGAAGAAATCGCTCTTCCATCCATCCAACGAACTTCAGAAACGTATTGGTCGCATCATAATATCTTCTGATTGTGCCCATGCCTTCGGAAGCCAGTGGCATGGTAAGATGGCTGGAGAGATAGGTGACTTCTCGTCATTCTCATTCCATGCGGTAAAGAATCTTACCACGGCAGAGGGCGGAGCTCTCACATGGAATCTCCCATTTGGTAATGAACCTGTTCCTCAACTCGCTGGTGACTGGACTCTCAATAACGCTCCAAGCGTACCGTATATAGAGGGCGAGACGTGGAATGCATACCTCTACCGCCTCTGTCAGTTATACTCACTTCATGGTCAGAACAAGGATGCCCTTGCAAAGACGCAGCTTGGAGCATGGGAATATGATATAATCGGTCCATGGTATAAGTGCAATATGACTGATATTATGGCTGCAATCGGACTTGCCCAACTTGAGCGATATCCAGAGATGCTGAAGAAGCGTCAGAAGATGGTCGCACAGTTGAATAAGGCCATCGATGAACTTAATGTGGAAATTGCTGATAAGGGTGTCAAACTAATCTACCTTGACCATACAGGCACTAATCATTGCTCAAGTCACCATCTCTACATCGTTCGTATTACAGGCAAGACCCGTGAACAGGTCAATGAAGTCATCATCAAAATGGCAGAACGGGGTATCGCTACCAATGTGCACTATAAGCCACTTCCAATGATGACCGCCTATAAAGCTCTTGGTTTTGATATCAAGGACTATCCGAACGCCTATAAGATGTTTGAGAACACGATGACTCTTCCACTCAATACACGTATGAGTCAGGAAGATTTGGATTACGTCATTGAAAACTTCATTGATATAGTAAAGACTATAGCATAGTTCGCTATACCTCCGAAGCTGGTCCATCGCTGGTCCATCGCTTCTCCATCTTTTCGATGGATTGGCGATGGGGCAGCGATGGTTTGTTTATGGATTAATCAATTATGTAGTTTTCTCGTATATTTTTCTTGAACTTGCTCAAAAATCACCAACAAAACAGAAAAATTGCACAAAATGTTTGCAATTTTCAAAAAAAAAGCTTAACTTTGTAAGCGATTTTTAAGGGGAAAGAAGACGGTATTCAAAATTCCCAAGTTTATTTTTTGTAATTTCTAATATTCTCAATATCATAAGGATACGTATCCTTGTGATGTAATTTTGCGTGTATTCGCAAAAAAAACTATGCAGAATGAATAATAGAATATCAGTATCTTGTTCGTTTCTCTTTGAAGATTGTATTAAAAAAGGATAATGCAGAATAAGAAAGCATACGTATGGAGTCTGACAGGTAAAATATTACCTCAGGTTATCTATTTGGTGACAACAATGTTGTTGGCACGTTTCCTGACTCCTGACGATTTCGGCATATTAGGTGTTTTGACCATTTTTATAATGGTCGCAAATATGTTGGTAGAGGCAGGATTTGGAGGAAGTCTTATAAATGAAAAGGTTCTGCAAGAGAAGGATTGTTCAACAGTATTTACTTTTTCTTTTGTTACAAGTCTTTTGCTGTATGGCGTAATGTTTGTCTCTGCGCCATTTATAGAGACCTTTTATAAGACCGAAGGATTAACGGATGTTGTTCGTGTACTTTGTCTGGTATTTGTCATCAGCTCATTTCAGGTAGTGCCATCTTCAATTCTTGTAAAGGAATTGAAGTTTGACAGGCTGACAATCATCCGAATTGTAGCAGTCGTTTTAGCCTCATTGACTTCATTGTCAATTGCATATCTATATCGCAATGTCTATGCGCTGGTTGTTTTTCAGTTGGTTCAGGCACTTGTTTATGCAATATTGGTAAACCTGAAACAAAGCTACAAGGTGTCTTTGTCTTTCAGATATGATTGTTTCAAGCGTTTGTTCTCATTCGGATTCTACACCACATTGTCCAATGTTATCGATACTATCTATGAGAACCTCCTTGCAACTATATTTGGCAAGGCATTGAGTATTCAACAGGCTGGATACCTGACTCAGGCAAAGAGACTGGAAGAGTCATCAACACAAACAATCACTCAGACGATAAATGCGACAAGCTTTCCTATTCTGACAAAAAAGAAAGATAATCCGGGTGATTTCCAGAAGGAGGCAAATGCTATATTCAGGTTCTCTGTCCGGATGATTACTCCGTTAATGTTGGTTTTGGTCTTATATTCTGAACCGATAATAACATTATTGTTCGGTAAGGAGTGGAAAGCATCAGCACCTTATCTTTCCCTATTGTCAATAGCGGGTATAATCATAATAATGGAGACATTGAACAGAACGTTTATCAAATCCTTGGGAAAAGTGTCGTCTTTGTTCGTTGTGTCTTTGGTAAAACGAGGTTTAGGCGTTTGCATCCTTCTTGGCTGTGTGTTTGTTGACATTACTACCATAATGTATGGATATATAGCCAGTTCGGTCTTGGCATATTTAATGAACCAATGGTTGTATTGCAAACATCTTAAAACATCATATTTCTTGAGTCTTGGGCATGTCCTGAGATGTTTCATTCCGTCAATAATATTCCTGATAATTAATATTGCAGTTTTTTTTCAGACGGATGTTTTCTTGTACAGGGCAGTATCAACATTAATTATGTTGTTGATATATTACTACCTCACCAATAGGGCAGTTATCAACAATTTAGTCCTGACCAGGATTAGGAAAGGTAGTTGATGAAATCATACTTGTTATTGTCTTTCCTGTTTGCTGCATTGGTATTAGGTGGTTTCATGGTGGGACCACTATCTGTTCGTGTATATTTCAGTATGTTGTTCTGCGTGGTGTTGTTTATTACCAAGCTGAACACTCAACCGCAAGAAATCCGAAACTTTACGAATATATACAATGCATTTATAATAGTTACGGCAATAACACTTCTTTTGAATGGAGAGTTTGTTACGTCTAATTTCATAAAGAAATTCCTGGCATATTATTTCCCTGCCTTATTGACTGTATATGGAGTAAGTAGTTATATAAACGGCTTTTCTAATACCCGAAGAATATTGTTGCTTCTGGGTGGTATCGGAGTCTTGACATCCGTTGTTACATGTCTTCAGTATTTTGGCATCTCGGCAGGAACCGACATAGGAATGAAGTTTGTCAATGTCGGGCAGGCTCAAAATGTAATTTATGAAAATCTGGATATCGCTACAACTGGCGGAGCCTTTGGCTCTGGAATGGCAATCGGAATAATGGGCTTTGCATTTACCAATGCCTATTTCATCAGTTCTGTAGGAGTTATTCCATACTTATTCCACGAGCGACGTCTCTTTTATGGTTCAACCTATTTGATATATGCTTCTGTCCTTTTGATGATAGCAGCATGTTTCATGACCCAAGAGCGATCATCTTTCTTTTCTCTTATTGCCATCGATCTGTTTCTGATAGGAGGACTGTTTCCTGCTGCGGAAAACAAGAAGAATCGTTTAATATTGATATTGCTTGCGATTGTAGCGATATTCTATTACGAGTCTTTATCCGGTTTTGACATGGGACGTCTTACGGAGTTCTCGGCAAAGGAAGATACACGTAATGCAATATGGAAGGATTGTCTGGCTTTTCTGTCAAAACATTGGTTGTTGGGAGGACCTGTAGCTTATGATCAATATAACAACTCGATTCCTCCACATAATTTCTTCCTTAGTGTATTCATAAAAACAGGACTTGTAGGTGGCTTGATAGCTTCGTATCTTTATATAAGATTATGGATTTCGTCGTTAATGACAATTACAAGGAAACATATTAGAATAGAAACAAGGACAGTCGCCTGTTGCTTGATTGTTTCCCTTTTTTATTCATTGTTCCATAATGCAACATTCGCTGACGGAGATGTGTTGCAAGTATTATTAAGTATTATGCATATAAAGAACCTTGGATTTGAGAAAGAACTACAGATTGCGAGAATATAAAAAGCATATATGAATTTTGCAAGCCTATGAGGGTTTATTAGTTATGTTCAAGAGATTCTATTGTTCAAGTCTTTTCCCCGAATGATGCAGATCTTTTTTGTTTTCTCTCATTTGCATCAAAAATCCTAAACATTTATCTGTTGACGCCTTATCATCTAAACACCGGACACAAGTTATTAAATAAATACGATCTACATATTAAATATGCTTCTGCTGTGGTTTCGCTTTGATTCCACTCTGTACTCTTTGTGAGTTCGTTTTAACGCCTATATGAGAAACGGCTGGCAATGGGACTTACAACGGATTTACAACGGTATCACAACGGACTTACATGGGAAGAGCATATTTGGGATAATTTATATATCAAAAATCTTCAAAGTCAGGTTGAATATGGTTAATATTCTAAAAAAAATAAGATATGTCATAGTTACTCTATGCTATTCCTTGTATTATGCTGTAGCTATGATATATAATCGTAAGGAAATTTTACATGATGTGGAATTCTGGAACGAGCGAATTGGCGCAAATGATAATTTGCCAATGTATCTGTTTCAGTATCCTGCATTCAGAACTTTGTTTTATTATCGTCTGAGAAATCATAGGGCGTTGGTAGAAATATTGAAGATATTCTGTCGTCCTATGTATGGTTTTGAGCTTAATGCCAAATCAATAGGTTCTCTGATGGCATATCATCCATATTCTACATTGATAGATTGCGAGAGAATAGGTGAAAAAGTTATTGTTCGCCATAACACAACTATCGGAAATAAGAATAGTGGTAGCAATGAGACTCCGGCTATTGGAGATAATGTCCAGATAGGTGCAGGAACTCTTATTATCGGGGGTGTTACCGTTGGCGATAATGTAGTAATAGGTGCAGGTTCTGTTGTTGTAAAAGATGTGGAATCTAACAGTATAGTTGTTGGAAATCCTGCACATAAGATAGGATGAGAATAATATTATTTACAGATTGCTTGGGTGCTGGTGGAGCACAACGCCAGTTGGTTGGACTTGCCGTCATGCTTAAGGAAAAAGGGTTTGATGTTAAGGTCGTAACCTACTTTGATATTGATTTCTACAAGCATTATCTTGATGAGGCCAATGTGCCTAATGGGCTTATTCCTGGAGCTGACAATACAAAGAAACGTATCCTTGCCGTTCGCAGATATTTCAAGAAAGAAGCTCCGGATACGGTAATTGCCTATCAGGAAACACCTTCGCTTGTGGCAAGTTTTGCAAAGGTTCTTGGTTGCAAGTTCAATCTTATTGTTAGTGAGCGCAACACCACTCAGGTAATGGGAAATAATGAGCGTGTACGCTTCTTCCTTTACAGATGGGCTGATCATATAGTTCCCAATAGCTATTCTCAGGAGGAATTCCTTAAGGAACACTATCCTTGGATGGCAAAGAAACTTCGCACCATTACCAATTTCGTGGATTTAGATCACTTCACTTATGTTGAGCATACAAAGAATGAAGTGCCAGAAATTGTTGTTGCAGCCACAATAAGAGCATCCAAGAATACATTAGGACTTTTAGAGGCAATAAAGATTCTGGCAAAAGATTGCAAGTTTCATGTTTCATGGTACGGTAAGGATGATCTCTTTATAGATTACTATAATGAGTGTCAGAAAAAGATAGAAGAACTCAGAATTGGTTCTTTTGTTGAGTTGAAGTGCAAGTCAAAGAACATCAAGGAGAAATATCAGAAGGCTGATATTTTCTGTTTGCCTTCCTTCTATGAGGGAACTCCTAATGTGCTATGTGAGGCTATATCTGTCGGACTTCCCGTTGTATGCAGTAACGTATGCGACAATTCAATATATGTACATGATGGAAAGAATGGCCTGCTGTTTGATCCACAGAATCCTTCTGATATAGCAGAGAAAATAAAGGCACTAATAAATTTGGTTGATAATGAGTATATAGGCATGAGACGTGCGTGTAGGACTATTGCCGAAGAACTGTTGTCGCCTTCTGTTTTTATAAAGAAATATCAAGAACTTATATAAGATATGATAACTAGATATTCTGATTATAAATTCTATATCAAGATGGATGCTCAAGCCAATGGGATTAACTCAAGGTTTGATTGTATAGTGAAACATGTAAGACATTAAGAAAACATGAATATGCAATCAATACTAGAAGCGTATTCCAGTATTGGTATCACATAAGATAATGATGAAAGTATTACTTTGTACTCCATATGTAGGATTATCCCCTGCAAATCCTGGCGGAATCGCTATTTGGGCACGGAATATAGAGAATCATTATAATTCTATAGATTCTGATGTAGAATTGGAGATATTCTCTATGGATAGAAAACATGAATCTGGTGATCTTACTCTTATTCCTCGTTTGTGGTACGGAATAAAAGAGTATTTTCCTACAGTTAATAGGTTTCGTCGTCATATCAAGCGGCACAGATATGATGTTATTCACATTTGTTCTAGTGCACAAATTGGGTTGGTAAGAGACTTGCTAATAGTCAATATTGCAAGAAAGGAACATATCCCAGTCGTTGTTCATTTCCATTTTGGGAGAATGCCTGAATTATTCGAGGTGCGAAATTTGGAATACAAGTTGATACGAACTGTAGTAAAGAGGGCGTCTAAGACTGTTGTTATGGATAGGAAATCGTTGAATACGCTTACTGATCATAATTACACAAATGCAGTAAATCTCCCAAATCCTTTGTCTGACAAAATCCTGACCCAAATAAGAATGATTCAAAATGGCATTACCGTTGAAAGAGAAAAGAGAAAATTACTTTATGCAGGGCATGTTATTCCAACTAAAGGTGTATATGAATTGATTGAAGCTTGTGCACAAATACCTGATATAAAACTGCTTGTTATAGGTGAATATCTTGAGGATATAAAGAACAAACTTGTAGATTTGGCAATTGCAAAATCGGGAAATAGTAATTGGCTTGAATTTACCGGACCTGTAAAACATGAACGTGTTATACAGGAAATGATGAATTGTACGATATTTGTTCTTCCTACATATACAGAAGGATTTCCTAATGTCATTCTTGAATGTATGGCATCTGGATGTCCAATTATTACAACACCTGTAGGAGCTATTCCTGATATGCTTCAATTTGGTTCTACGCAAGCTTGTGGTGCTTGTGTGGATGTTAAAGATGTACAAGGTCTTAAAAAGACTATTGAGAAACAACTAAATAATTATGATTCAGCCTTACTTATGGCAGAAAAAGCTAAACAGAGAGTTATTGACAATTATTCCATGCCATCTGTTTGGAAACAATTAGTATCTATATGGAAAATGGCATGTAATTGTACTTGATAAAGTTAAAAAGTAAGCACAAGTGTCAATGGCTAAGGATTCACCTTGGTGGGAAGGTGGAAATTGTTTTGGTTTCACATATCAAGGATGGTAATGATTGTGGATATTTCGTCCGTGAACAGAATCCAGATGATATTGTTGAGGCTATAAAATGGTGTCAGACAAACAAGGAACTTGCAGATTCCAGATGCTCAAAGGCATATGAAAAGGTAAAGGCAAGTTATGATACGCATATTGTAATGGATATATACAAGTCACTATTTATAAAGTTATATTCGAAAATCTAAGTCTTAATGGTAAAAGTCAAAAGTCTTATGTCTTTTGTTTTTTGCCCCTGTGTTATTTATTATGAATGTACGAAAAGCAACAGCAGACGATGTTAATACCATCGTCCAGATTCACCTTGATGCTTTCGAGGGGTTTTTCCTTACAAGTTTAGGTTCTAAGTTCCTAAAGTTCTATTATTCTTGCTTCATCAAGAGTAATGAAACCGTCACCATGGTGGCAGAAGAGGATGGCGTAATCTGCGGATTCTATGCTTCTACCAAAGTGTGCAAGGGATTTAACAGCCGACTGATCAAAAGTAATTTTCTTGCTTTTATTATGCTCTCGCTAAAGATGCTCTTCACTACTCCCAGGTCACTTCTCCGTCTTGGGAAGAATCTTACGAAGAAGGGCGATAGCGTGGAGGATGATGAGGATTACGCAGAACTGTATTCAATCGGCGTTAGCAAGGCTGCACAAGGTAAGGGTGTAGGCAAACTCCTTCTTGCTGAATCTGAGCGCGTCATGAAGGATGAGGGAGTGCAGAGAGTTTCACTTACTACGGATTATTACAATAATGATCAGGCGGTAGGTTTCTATCACAGCATGGGATATGAAACTCTCTATGAGTTCGTCACCTATCCTGACCGTAGGATGTATAGACTTATCAAGACTTTGTAACACGCAAGAATGAAGATATTAGCTCCTTACGCATATTTTGCTCCAGAACAGGCGGCAAGTTCGTATATTTGGCAGAATCTCCATGAAGACTTTGCCAAGGCGGATATGGATAGTGTTGTCTATGTCCCGACTCCCACACGAGGCATCTCCCTTGATGTCAGAAAGGAATATAAACAGAAATATGCGGTAGAGCAAAAATATAACGGCCGTCTCACCATAGTCCGTTTCTCGCTTTATGGTGAAGGGACGAATCCTTTGATGCGTGCTTTGAGATATTTCCTTAGTTGCGGCATTCAGTTCTATAAGTGTATGTGGGGAAAAGAAGCAAGGAATTGTAATGTGATGTTCCTTACAAGCACGCCGCCTATTCTTGGTCTTGTGGCTTCACTTGTAAAAATATTTCGCGGAATACCATTCGTTTATAACCTTCAGGATATTTTTCCGGATTCTCTTGTCGGCACATCATTGACCAAGAAAGGTTCCCTCTTATGGAAAATTGGACGTGTGGTCGAGAATTTCACCTATAAGCATGCTGATAAGATAATTGTCATCTCCGAGGACTTCAAGAATAACATAATGGCAAAGGGAGTGCCAGAGGATAAGATTGAGGTTGTATATAACTGGGTGGATCAGAATGCAGTAGTTCACGTGGATCGTTCTGAGAATAAACTTATCACTAAGTACAATATTGACCCTACGAAATTCTATATAGAATATAGCGGAAACATCGGTCTCACTCAGAATATGGACATGCTCCTTAATGTGATGAAAGACTTGAAGGCTTCACATCCAGAAATCGGACTTATCCTTGTCGGTGAAGGCGCATATAAGCAGCAAGTAGAGGAAATCAGGCGCATATAAGCAGCAAGTAGAGGAAATCGTGAAGCGTGACTCCCTCACAAATGTAATCATGCTCCCATTCCAACCTTATGAGGACATCAGTCATGTGTTCAGCCTTGGGGATGTAGGCATCATCATATCAAAGCCTGGAGTAGGCTCAAATAGTGTTCCTTCAAAGACATGGAGCATTATGTCTGCCTCACGTCCAGTACTTGCCAACTTTGACGAGAACGAGATAAAATCGATTCTTTCTGATAATAATTGTGGTATATTCAC
>OMXX01000112.1 GCA_900315105.1 uncultured Prevotellaceae bacterium
CCCAGGACTTGGGACAAAATCTGCTTGGCTTATTGTGAATTCCCGTCGCTTCAATCGTCTGACCAGCTACGACCTGAAGAAGATGGGTGTGGTGATGAAAAAAGCGAAATATTTCATCACCTGCAACGAACTCACCTCGCAGTTCTCCCAGCCCATCGTCGGCATCAATGAACTCCACCCAGAGCGTCTCCGTCCACTTCTCATCAGCAAGGCCCAACAAAAACGCGCCGCCGAAGAACAACAACTCACCCTCGACTTCAAGGAAGGATAATAGGAAATACCCGTTAAAGCCATGAAAAAGGGCAAGAGGTACCTTTGCGCCTTACTGATCCAGACAGAAGGTCCGTACTCTTGAGATGTATTCGGCCTTATGCTCATGATATGACAAAGCATGCTCGGCGCCATCGGCTACCCAAAGCGTCTTGGTGCCAGGTTTTGCTTCGTAAAGGGGATGTACCATCTCAGTAGGTACAAACGTATCGGTACTACCATGAATAAAAAGCATCGGATAAGAGCATTTCTTAACCTGCTCTAAGGCCGACGCCTTGCTAAAGTTCCAACCATAACGTAACTGGCAGAGCAGACTCGTGGAATACATCAACGGGAAGGGAGGCAAGCCGAACTGCTCATTCAGCTGGTTGGCAAACTCATCCCATACGCTGGTGTAACCACAATCCTCCACAAAACGCAGATCCTTGATACCTTCAGGCATCGTTTCTCCAGACAACATCATGGTGGTGGCAGCACCCATTGAGACGCCATGCACCACCATCGTGTCGGCTTGGAAAGTCTTCATCCAATGCAGCACATCAAGCCGGTCCTTCCATCCCATCTGGATGGCATCGCCTTCGCTTTCGCCACAAGCGTGCAACTCTGGCATCACCACATTGTATCCCAACTCATGCTCATAGATACGTGCCAGCCAAAAGAACTTGATGGCACAATCGCGCCAACCGTGAATCACGAGGGCTGTACGAGTACTACCTCTGTCCACAAAGAAAGCATGATGACGCTCCCCTGTCGGCATCGTCATAAACGTGTCACGCAAAGCACCGATGCTTCGCAGACTGTCAACCCACTCTTTACTTTCTGGATATTTCTCAAACTGCTGTCGATAACACGAGTCGGTATCCATCCGGTTAGGATCGGGAGCCAATGAGAAGTCAAGCATATAAAAACTGCCACCAATCAATGCAATCACAAAAACCGTCACAATGATAGCCAATGACCACAGTATTTTCTTCATTTTCCTTATAAATTTACGTTTCGGGTGCAAATATACAACTTTCTTTTTGAATTTCACTCATTAATTCGTAACTTTACAGGCATGCTAACAGAAAAGACGACAGAGCACCTCTGCCCACTTCTCATCAGCAAGGCCCAACAAAAAAGCGCCGCCGCAGAGCAACAGCTCACCCTCGACTTCAAGGAAGAATGATCAGCGGAACCGACCCCTGGTCACTAAAAAATGTTAACTTCAAAATCGGTCGATCTGATCATTATTTTTATGCAGGAACTTTTTTCTCTCTTTTGTAGGGTAGCATTGAAAATTTTTGTTCCATCTGGGAAACAATCAAAGGAACCCCCGATTTGGAAAGCTCCTTTGTATCATTGCAACTATCTATATCTAAGTTATTATCAATTCCCAGCAACTCAAATTAAAAA
Organism: uncultured Prevotellaceae bacterium; assembly: GCA_900315105.1. The sequence continues at coordinate 1,666 of OMXX01000112.1, forward strand.
AAGTTAAGGGGTATTCCACAGTTAGGAAGCACATCTATTGAAGGTAAAAGAGATTCACCATGCTTTATCCAACATTAAAATGAGCTCTATGTAGATGATAATTGGTACGACTACACATATAATGACAGAAGATTTCCAGTAGTTCCAACCTATCGTTTGGAATTTGAGCAGGAATTCAACGGAAAGTTGGAATGCAGTGTCACACCATTGCCCCCAAAAATTCCGTTTGCTCCAAAATATATAACCCCATAAGATTAACCATAGAGGTGTAAATATAGGTAGCTTGATAATCAAGTCAAGTATGATGCACCAGCTCAGTGGAATCAGAAGATAATAGACGATAATGTTTACCTCATTGTAGGTCATTCTGAGCCGCTTCCCCGTTAGATGAAGGATAGCTGCTGTCATTCCAAATATCCCTAATATAAGGAGTGTAGGAATCTGAATAATTCTGGTCTTTAATTTTTTCCACATATTCATTTTGCTGTTCTTCGGTTAAGTTGTTAAAGAATCTCTCAAATGTTTTAAGTGTTTTCATTTCTTCACTTGATATATTCAGGGGTTGACATTTGTCGTCAATGCACATCCCAGCTCCAGCAATTAGTATTAACCAACCTGCAAGAACCAAAGCAATAATGAAAAAGAGAACCAAGTAGTCTATCATTAGAACAATTATTAGTGAAATGCCTTTGGGAGTTTCCCAAATGCGGGTGCAAAGTTACAACATCTTCTTGAAATCTCCAAATCTTGTAATTAGCACATTATCAACAGCTTAACTATTTGGCATGTTTTTTGCAATAATTTGGTTTTGGACAAAAAAGCTATAGATCACACTTCATATCCCTTTTATGATGGAGTGATGAGAAATGTCACAGCTCTATTGTATAAGTACAAAAAGTTCAAGCTACATTTTTATTCAATAACCAGAAAAATATATTAGAGATTTAAAATATTCAGTTGGATAGCCACGTTTAGACAAGACGTTTTTCTTAAATAAATTCAGAGCAATTACATTATTATCGATGTTGTCCAGAGTATTGAAGATAACATCTGCAATAAATTTGAGATCTTTGTTTTTAAAGTCGTAATTTGGTCTTTTCATAATTATTTCCTCCATTTTTATTGTATTTCTCTAATTTGATTTGTTTCTAAGCTCATCTGTTTAATATAGATGTATTTGGGATAATGCCCTAGAACTGTCAGTGTAACAGGACAAATCCATATCTCTCTGGTAAAGTCTGGTAGTCCATTTACTTTGTAAGTAGCACCAGCAAAAAGTCCTGAATATTGCTTCACACATTCGAAGTAACCTGTCATATCGGTACGTTTTTTCTTACTTGGACGTACAAGCACACGCACATGATTCTCTTTTTTAGCATCAAGATAAGTCAGCAAGTGGTTAGAACCTGCAACCATAGCAAGATTATATCTATCGCCAGGCCAAGGCATGTCAATGTACCAGAGTTTATCAGCTGGGACATAGACAAATTTGAGGTCGTACACTCTGTGACGGATGCCACACATTCCTTTAGCATAAACCCATGCGAGCTTAGCATACTTAATTGTTGAATTAAACATTAGAACAAGATTTAGTGAAATGCCTTTGGGAGTTTCCCTTTGGCGGTACAAAGTTACAACATTTATTTGAAATATCCAAATCTCTTATAAATCCCTTATAATGAGTATGTTAAAAGCTTGGCACACTATTTGCAGTCACTCGGCAACATAGAGCGAAAAGACACATAATAGCCAATAACTATATAAAAAATAAGAGGGTGACAAATTAACAATCGGGTATATAATAGCAATAATTGTGCTAAAATGTCACCACCTATATTTACTCTTTAGCTGCTTAAATCATTTCCAGCCGTATTTGGTTATTACCTTTTTGAATATTGGCTCATCAGAGATTGACGCAAACAATAGCATGCAGGAACGGAGCTTTAGCCTGCCTAAGTTACTGAAAATGCAATCTAGAGGCTTGTCATTATCTAATAGGACTTGTGTGGCAGCTATCAAACGCTCTCTAAGAATAGGATGCTCAATATATGCCTTTGCTTCTTCACGTCCATTAATTCCATAAAATTGTGTCAATGGACTTGTCCCAGATCTCTTCAGTTGTGGGTACACGTATCTAATCCAACATTCGAAACCAAGTTTTCCTTCTTTGATTTCTATAAGAGCCTGTTCATAAAGGGTATTACCATGTATGGTTTTACCATCTTGTGCCGTTATGAACCTTTGTAAATCTCCCATGTATTAATAGTTTCTGTAAAAATTTGCACAGTCCTTCTCCATACCAATGAATTTATATGTTCTGTTGAGATAGTAATCTTCATATCCTGACTCGCAAGAAAAGTTAAGAGCATTGTTGTCAACATAAACATAATCCTTCAGATCTTCTTTTTTTAATTCAAAACTTGCTTTGAATTCGTCTTGAAGAAAATAATTCTCATCATCAAAAATAAGACACAGAATAAGTCCATTATCTTCCATCCTCTTTTTTTCTTCCTCACAATATTTCTGGAACTCTTCATCAAATTGTCTAGCCCATTCCTCAAGGTCCGCATTCGGATCATTGGGATCGATTTTCATTTTTTCTATCATATTCGTTGTTTTTTACTTGATTTGCTTTTTTACTACTTCTCGCATTATATATTACCAGAAACTCAGAAAAGGTAAACAGTTACTTTACAACTTTAAAATAAATCATATCAGGATGTTCGCCAAATAAGAAGTGTATAACATTGCATAGCCAAACATCATATTTAAACTCTTGCAAGTTTTCTACTTCATAAGTTCCTCCAATTGCGTCATGTGCCGCAAGTTTTAGGATAATCGCATCGTCTCCAGTGTCTTCCAAACTCACATCAACAGTAACATACAATCCATCTTCTGTCAGATAGTCAAGAAAAGCGTCTGCACCATCAACCATTTCCAGGTCTTCTTGGTCTCCGTCATAATCTGGAAGAACGACAAACCATCTGCCATCTTCCCATTTCTCAAAACTTAACTCCATTGTCCTCTTCCTTTCTATTAATCTTATTAAAGAATTGATTATTATCACCTGTTCTTCCTTTCATTCATTTTCTTGTCTCTGTAGAATCTCGTTAGCTTTATTTAAAGTACTTTCTGTGATTTGAATCGTGTCGTTTGTTTCATCGTCAATTATCAAAAGAGGTAGTAAATCATGCGTAATTATCCAGTTCATAATATCATGGAACACCACACCAGCCATACCGCCACCACTTGCAGGCAGTCCCAACTTATTGATGGAGACGATCATACTGTATTTAGGCTTGTCAGCAGGGAAGTAGCCACAGAAAGCAAGCTGATATTCAGTTACGAAAGGTTCTTCGCCAAAATCATATTCTCCAACCTGCGATGTACCAGTCTTTCCAGCAACAAGTACCATAGGCGATCCAGCTCTCATGCCAAGTCCTTGACTAACCACATGCTCTAAAATAACCTGCATCTTTTTGATGTTATCTTTCGATGCAATCTGCGGGTTAATGATTTCTACCTCGCCAGTTTTCAGCGTAGGCTTCACCATCTTACCATCATTGGCAATAGCATTATAGAAAGTCAACATCTGGATAGGTGCTATTTTCCGGTTGTACCCTATGGCACTCCAGATGACGTACTTGTTTACCCAATCAGAATTTTTTGGAGAATCATAGGCAGTTGGTTTGAGCCCATCAATGCCATCAATGAAATCAGGTTGTCCGAAGCTCATTTTATTTAAATCATCAAAGAAATTCTGTTCATGACCTTTATAGAACTTCCAAACAGGCACACCGATTCCGATGTTTGAACTTATCTCCATTGCTCTCGCCAAGTTCATATCCCCATAGCCGCCTCTTCGCCAGTTATGGTCTCTCAGAACCCAACTATCATCAACTTCCCAGATTCCTTCTCCCGTATGAACAACATAGGTACTATCTATTCCCCTTTCAAACAATGCGAGTAAAGAAGCAGTTTTCGTTAACGATCCTAACTCCTGTTGATAGGCAAAGTTCTTGCAAGGCTGGAACATACCTTCAAAGTTACGCTCCAGTCCTGACATAGCCAATATCTCACCTGTCTCAACTTCCATCACAATAACCTGACCTTGCAGACAATTCCTAATATCAATCATTTGTTCATTGAGTATTGAGTCAACGGCAGATTGAAGTTCTGGTATAATAGTAGGTTCACCCATTATCTTACCAGTCTTTATCTTTTCCGACTCTGAAAGGGCAAAGGAATTATATATGCTTATTCCAAGTACCACAGTTATACACAAGATCTTTTTCATTCTATTACAACTTCTATTGTTAATTTACATTCTCTTCGTCTCTTTGTTTTGCCATTTCGTTTCCAACAAACTGATGAGCACGAAAGAAATCATTCAATTCTCCTCGAAGATAATTTTCAATATCAGGTATCTGTGAGATAAACAGAATAACAGCCTTACAATGTACATCCACATTGCTACCTGCTTCATCAATAGTATATACCGTCATAGTGGCACAATTCAGGTTTGAAAGATTGATGGCCTTTTTTAATCGGGCGAATTCATCAATATCATATAGCTCAACATGTCCCCAATGGGTATCCCAAAGATGAACATACCAACCATCATTACTGGCACTGGCAGTAAAATTTTCTCCTTGGTAGGCAAAATAAATCTTATCGCAATCTTCTTCACCTTTCCCCAATTCATACTGACACCCTATCTTTGATAGAGTTTCCAAAAACAAGTCTCGTGTTCCTTTTGTTTGTCCCATATCGTTTTACTTTTCTCAAATGTATTTATTCGAATATACTACAGATTGTATTTTTACAATCCTCTGTTGTTCTTATGATAAGTTGTTCCGCCCTTGTATCATCAACATAGGAAAGCAATTTCGTCACATCTTTATACTTTACGGCTATGTCTGAGATTTTTTTCGCCCAATACCCCATACTATCCAAGAAGTCCTCCGTCTTTGTATAATATGCTTCCTTCCTTTGGTATTTCTTGTAGCTATCTTTTATGCTTTTGGGATTAAGTACCGCGATCATACTATCTAACGCCATTACGCTATCACAAATGGGGGCAGAAGGGTAATCACAAACTATTTTCTGCGCAGATGAAAATATCGATTTTGCAAGAGTGCTAGTAGAAAAGCCGCTAAAACTTCCTTTTTGCCTTGATGCTACAATCTCATGAGTGAGATATCCGTCTTTATCTGACATAATATATTTAGCTTCTGCGAATCCCCAATTAAAGATTATCCATGCCTTAGTGATTCTCCACTCCCCAATAGGGAAACCTTGAATGAAATCTTTATCAACAATGGATATGTCATACCTGCCATTACCATTAGATTCCATAGCCAGCATAACATTGCAGATGTAATCATATGCAGTTTGATCGCCATTAATTTCCAGCGTATCAATTTTCATAGATACACCATTACATTTTATTCCCAAGATACAATCAGCCATATTATTTCTCTTTTTTTTAATGGTCGCAAGACCTGCCTGCCTTGCGACCAGGAAACTATTACTCATCTAGGCAGCGATGTTATTTTCTACCATATAATCCTTATGCTTCTCAATCTTTTCAAGATACGACTGTATCTCTTCTATGAAAGATTGTGCTTGATCACGCTTCGCACACAGATCGTAATACACTTTATGCTCTGCATCGTATTCTGCTTTGAAAGCCGCATACTCAGGATGCTCTTTGGCAAAACGTTTGTCACGCTCATCACGAATCGTGCTCCAGGTCTTTCCTTTAAACTCTTCCTCTTCTGCTATGGCATCAAGCATTTCGTCCCGCATTTTATTATACTCACTATTTTTGGAACTAAGTTCATCCCACTTAGGCTGCTCTTGCTCAATGTTAGCCGAAACAGTATCTATATACTTTTTCTTGCCTGAAATTGATTTTTCGAGTTCTGCGACGACTGTAAAATTGCAGTTCATTATACGCTTGATGTAGGAACCAACTTTATCTGTTATTGGCGCAAGTGTCTGGAGTTGGTCGAGAAATCTTAATGCTCCAGAGATCTTTTCACCCTTAAATCGGACCATATCATCGCCAGTGATAATAATGGTACTAGGGTTAAAGAAACTTTCTTGTGCTCTATAATTGGTTGCAGACTGGATTTTCTCCAAACCAGAGACCATCTCTTCCACTTCATTTAATATGTTCTTCTGAACGAATGATTCCGGATCACTAACAGCACTATTATAGACATCAGCCGTGAATGCCATTGTCTTTATCCACTCCTGATTATCAAGATGGTATCGTCTGGTGTAACGGATAATATCACTCGCACAAGCTTTGCGATAATGAACCCACTGAGAATAAGGCAATATGCCTATACCTTTATAGTATATCTGTAAGAAGAAGTAGCTGGCACTGCCATATCCGAAGTTAGTAAGATAGACGACCTTAATATCATCATTCAGGTTGAAAGCTGGTGATGCCCAACCAACTCGACGATGTGAATATGCCAAGATGAATGATTCTTTGTTCAGGTCGTAGTAATAATCCTCCAACGTTGCAGGTAATACTCGATAGGCAATACGATTATAATATCTCTGACGTTGGTCGCGGGCATAAGCATCTTTCCCTGCTTTATCTCCTTTTTTATCATACTCATCTATCTCTTTTTGATAATCAGCGAAAGAAACAGATGGTACACAGGAAATCCATTGATAAGAGTCAGACAGGCAAGAGCAGAAATCAAAGTCTAATGAAAGTCTTCTCAACGAACTCCCTTTCACATAGTCTTGCAAGTCTAATACGGAACGGTTGTCATTATCTGCCATCCGTTTCAGTTCATCAAGTTGATCCTGATGCTTGAACTTAAGCTCAACGAAATCAACCTTTACTCGATTTTCATTCTCTTCTTTGCGAAGAACGCACATGTGCGTTTCATTCACTTTAACATTGTACATATTCATAATAGTTTCCTTTAAAAAGTTTATTTGTTTACTCATTAATACCACAATTCTTCAAAAGGTAAACAGACAATGATGTTTTTTTTAATTTTCTCTGTTCCCTACAACTGTTAATACCATAATAATAGGAAATGTAAACAAACATAAGAAAATATTTTTTTCTGTTTACATCTGGGTGGCCAAGGGTATATATAAGTGTCAAACATTTAAAAAGATAGAATTATGGAAACAGTAACAAAAACAACAAGCAAAAGAAGAAAGACCTTTGGTCAGCAAGAACGTTATGAACATGTCACAAAAGCCATCTTCAACGAAAAGCTAAAATGCAAAGATGATACTTGGCTTCGAAACATCGACATTACAACAGAGGAACCATGGTTGGTCAAGAAGGTGAGGCGCATCATCGAAAAGCGTATGTGCCAAACTTATCACAAGCAACACAAAGAAGTCTTCCATGAACATGGGAACCAGAGTCGTCATAACATGAAACGAGCGGTATCTTATGAACTCTACATCATTGGTCAGGTAGAGAACGTTGAAAAACAAAGCAGAGGGGACTCTACTCATTGGAAGCGCAAGTATGATCCTAATACGGGGAAAATCGTATTCAAAAAGAAAGTCGGCTATCATACTATTGAGGAAGCCAAAAAGTTCGCAGTCAAGTTGGTAAAAGAAAAGCCGTGGTGCCGCAAGGCGGTCAACGTTTATAAATGCCATCATTGCAATATGTATCATATAGGACATGAAAGCGAGATGACTATAGCTCCGATTTTGAGCGTTCAGCCGATAGCTAACGCTTGATCGCAGTTAAAAAAGGTTGCAGAAAGAATAATTCTCAAAAATTATTCATATCTTTGTGGCATAATTCGAATTATGAAGCAAATGATTCTCATACTGGCCTTGTTCTTGGCATTTCCATCATCAGGTGATGCCAAGAAGAGGGCTTTTCTTGTTGGCATATCAAAATATAGAGCAAACGGACGGACTGCATGGGGAAATATTCATGGAAAAGAAGATGTTGACTCTCTGGCTCCAGCTTTAATTAAGAAAGGATTTGCTGTCACAACGTTAGTAAATGAGCAAGCCACGTATCAGGGAATAACAAATTCTTTAAAGAGGCTAATTATAGAAACGGAAAAAGGGGATATCGTCTTTATTCATTTCTCTTGTCATGGGCAACCTGTAGAAGATGGATTACTAAAAGGTTACTCTAAAGATGAAAAAGACGGATATGACGAAGCCATTGTTCCGATTGATGCAGGCAAGGAATATTCCCCCAATGGATATAAGGGAGAGAAACACCTGATTGACGACGAGTTAAATGGCTATATCAAATCTCTACGGACAAAGATCGGCCCTAAAGGAATGTTATATGTAACTATCGATGCTTGTCATGCAGGAGAATCTTCTCGAAAGGGTATAGAAACCGTAAGGGGAACCAATGAGGCATTAACATCACAAGCGAGTAAGAATTATAATCCAAAGCGAGATACAATAAGACACTATAATGTAGAAAAGGCTCCTAACCTATCACCAGTATTATTCATTGAAGCTTGTAAAGCACGTGAACGTAATACTGAACTTAGAATAAAAGGTAAAGAGTTTGGAGCACTGTCCTATAATCTATGGTATACTCTTAATCAAATGCCATCTTTTGGATTAAATAGTAAAAATGAATTCAAGTCTAAGGTTAACGAATCTACAAAAGTTAAAGGGCATTGGCCTGGAACTCAACAAACACTTGTAATTGAAGAGTAAAGTATATAATATGGAAATAACGAATAGCAAAAAGTTCAACAAATTCATCTCAGAGAAGAGAGAAGATACATTTCGCATTCTTTCGAGCCGAATAAAATTTCCAATGTCTAAAGATGAAAAATCGGAAGTTTTTCAGAATTCTGCAATTGCATTATATAACAAAATAGATAAAGGTATCTTAACCACGCTAAAATGTAGGCAAAAATACGATGGTTTAATCCAAGATGTGGAGCTCCCCGTCCTTGCAGATGAAGCGACACCAACGCTCTTGTCTTATTTTGTTGAAATATGTTACAGGCAAGCGCTAAAGTTAAAAGAGAAAAAGTATGGTGAAGGAGCAAATGCCTCATCCTCCAAAAAGGCCAGGCTATTTTTAATGAGATCCTTAGGGGTGGCTAAAGACAATGATTTTGCAGACCTTACACTTAATTATACAGGCTATCAGAAAGAAGAAAGTAGTAAACAATACGTAGAAATGGATGGTCCTATCTCTAACGAGCAATGTATGGAGATACTGAATATGTGCTCTGAATCCGACAATTCTATTTATCGGGAAATAATGTCTCAAGCACTTGATACCTTAGCAACACGATGTAGAGAACTTTTAGGTAGTTATTATGCTCATAAAAGGACTACTTGGTCAGAAATTGCATCTTTGTTTGATATCAAGGGGGGAGCTAGCCATGCAAAAGTAGCTGCTCAGAGATGTCGAGAAAGACTTACCGAAAAATGTCATGAAATAGAAAGGAAAAGAATATGGTAGACAATAGCGAGAGAATAGATAAGTTCCTTAAGAAGCAAATGACTCCTGAGGAAAATAAAAAGTTTCTTGAAGACTTAAAATTGGACAAAGTACTTCGCAAAGAAGCTCAAATGGCAGTGCTAATGATTCAAGAACTTCAAGAGAGACAAGCAAAAAAAGATGCAGAAATAATAGAAGACATACTTGTGTCAAAGAAAAGGACTAAGACGATTAGCATTGTCCGCTGGTCACTATCCATTGCCGCAATGTTTATCCTCATATTTGGAGTAATGATAACATTGTGGAACAAACAAAGTGATGCAGATGTCTTGTACGCACAAGCAGATATTATTTTTGAGCAACATTACTCGCCATATGTCTTGCAGGGAGAACCGCGTGGTGGCGACTCTGATGTAGAGAAAGAATTGTCAACGCTGTTTAATCAAATTGGGACAGAAAAAGATGTCACTCCAGTCATAGAAAAACTCCAAAAGATTCACGATTCTATTGATTCTGAATATGAGTATAGTCTATATGCCGATGACATTGTCTGGTATTTGGCATTGGCGTACCTTAAAGGCCACAATCTTGAAAAGGCGAAAGAATTATTGAAACCTTTGGCAGAAAATGGTCACGAAGAAGCCATAACATTATTAAAAGCAATAGAAGCATTTTGAAGCTACTCATACTATAGCTTTCGCCAGTCTGGTAGTGAGCATGACTATAATCTACTCACAATAATTTAAATTTATATTATTATGATTAAATTTTCAATTTATCAGAAAATGTAGATTGAGGTTATTAACTAGCCTCAATCTAAGATGACGAGTTACGAAAAATGGAGTTTAGTTATTTCAGTATTAACATTATTGGCAACGATAGCTATGCCATTAGTAGTAGCACTACTCTTATAACGAGGAGATAGTTTCCTAAGGGAGTTTTACGCTCCCTTAGTTTTCTTTCTTATTTATCAAGCATATCTGTTCACAAGAGGGCGAGTATAATTTCTCTGACGACCAAACACAAACAGTATCCATTCCTACTGTTGGGAACAGATTATTGGATTCATTAAATATATAGCCCTCATAACCCTTATCATGCAATATGGATTTAAAATATAATCCATTAGAGTAATCTGTAAGAAGTTGAAGAAGATATCCTATATGGTCATTTGGAATCGATAAAATCCGTTCCATCTCCGCAGCAACCATTCTAATCCTTGTACTTTGTTCTTGATTATTTATCCAAGAAGAATCCTTTAATAAAAAATCTTCAATAGGACGGATACTATTTTGTAAAGGTGCAAATGACACTCCCTTCCAACTTTTCAATTTATCTGTAAAGATTGGAAAGCCAGATTTATCTAAAACAGCAAGGAGTTCAATACAGAAACAAGAATCTCTCAAATCCAACAGGTTGATAGGCTCCTTTATTGTGCATTCGGTAATCCATAACCCCTTAGCAAGATTGGTATGTCTATTAATCGCACAATATCCAGTGTTTTCTGCCTGATTATACGAATTAAAAAAGAAAAATGCACCAGCCAGATTTTTAATGCCAGTATCTGGATAAACATATTCGGGATTTTTAAAGTTTGAACTCCAATCCTTTGGAGGCTCTATTATGTCATATCGATATAGTTGTACTTCTGGTTGAAGTATATAATCTGTTAACTGATTCATATTCTAATAGATTCCGTCTAACAAAATAAATGCGGCCCAATACTTGGGGTCATTATAACATTGCCCCCCTTTCTCATTCTTATACATACGCAAATAATTTTGAGCAGATTGGAGAGACTGACGCTTTGATTGACCAGATACAAGATTCTTGTAGAATTGAGTCATTAAAATTTGTGTAGCTTCATCATTAACTTCCCACAAACTCATTAAGATACTATTTGCACCAGCTTTTTTGAAGCCACGCTGCAAACCAAATACGCCCTCACCCTGAGAAATATCACCCAATCCTGTCTGGCAAGCTGATAGCACAACCAAGTTAAGACCACGCAAGTCTATATCAGCTATCTCTTTAGCAGTCAAGATACCATCCTCAACATTGTCAGGCAATTCTTCGTCTTCCAATATATGATTGGCTCCCGACATTAACAAACCCGAACGAGTCAGAGCCTTGTCTTCGGCTGAGATCATATCATTGTCTATAAGCATAAACTTGTAGCGTGCATTATCTGCATCTTCTTTAGCATAATAGAAGCCGTGAGTTGCGATATGCAGGCAGCCGATATTCTTGCCAGAAAGGGCCTTAAAAGATTCTTCTGTTCCCATAGCAGCAGAATCTATCAAGCATTCCCACTTTACTTTGTCAAACTCTTCCGCAATTATATCAATCTCTTCTTTAGTATGTTCAAGGTATTCTTTCCCGCCTCGCAGCCCCATACCTCGCACATTGGCTCGTTCCTTAAATATTTCATCCAGCATTACGATGCTCTTTTCTATCGCACTTTTTTCAAACCTTGCGTCATAGTTCAGCCCACCATATAACACTGCCCGATTCTTTGTCTTCGTTTTCCCGCCAGTAACCAACTCACGTGTTGACGATAAACGGTAGATGTTATAATCCTCCATTCCTGGCAGATACTCTATACCTATATTATATAGCGCCCCCGATGGGGAGAAATATATGTTTTTCACTCCTTGCAATTCTTGAAACAATGGCTCCCAAACAAGTTGTGTCATATCCTTAGATTGATAACATAGGGAATCAGATATGTTTTTTAATTGCTTTTCTTCAAAAAGGGGGACTAACTTAGGTGATCTGTCGTCTTTTCGCAAAGTCAAAGCAGCATACATAACGCTGTCATTCTCTATTGGGAAGGACAGAAATTCAATAGCAACATCAGAAGAAGACAGACATTTCTGAATATCCTGCCATTTCAATTTCATGTTTTTTGTTATATCACCATACGCTTTACACTTTATAATAAGTGAATCCTCTAAACTATATATCACTTTTTGCAAAGAATCTACATTTGTTTTTCTGACTAGAGAGTCCTTTTCTAATTGCTTGCTCAAAATATATCTATTGGCTTTTAATTCTTCCCATATTTTGTTTAAAGAAGCATCATGTCTTTCATTTATTACACGTCTTAAATTGTTCTCTGAATTCAGTAAGGCCCCCCTTATCAGCAGTAAGGCATCATAAGCCAATGCTTCTAACTTATCGGTCGGAACGTAATACATATACATAGGAATCTGTTCACCTAGCAATCTTGAGTACAATTCAATATATTTTGAACGTTCATTGTATGTAAGATCAGAAAAAGAATACAATAGATCATTACTTGCAGACTTTATCAACTCGTCAATGTAATACTCTATTTTATCATACTCCCCCGTGTGTAAATAACAAGATAACAACTTGGCTAGCACAAAGGCATGTTGTTTGGATTGATGCTGAATCCTATATATTTCCTCGGCCTTCAACAAATAGCAGATAGCACTATCTAACTGCATTTTCCCCACATATGCAATCCCCTGATTAAAATACGACTTCGCCAACTCAAAACGAGACATATTGCGGTGTTTTCTTTCATACGCCAAAGCACTGTCATATTGCCCTAATTGATTGTAGTAGCTAGCTAAATCACACAACCATGTGTCGTATGGACCGTTTCGTTGTTCGATATCAAGACTTATTGTGATGTAACCACCTTTGTCATTCTCAATTTGCTTTTTCAGAAGGGCGATTGCTTTCAGATAATCACCTAAAGCTGCCGATGATTTTGCCACTCCATATTTACTCCCAGACTTCTCATAATACTTTAGGGCATTCTGATAGTCATTGATGTTGAAATAATAGTCTGCGAGATCTTCGGTAATTCCATCAAGGTACATTTTGCTGATGTTTGTTTCATCAATAAACTGATGGACTTCACGAATGGCGCTTTTATTTGCTCCAGATAAACTTAAAAGCTGAGCCCATCTGCGAAACATCATAAAATAAGCATATTCATTATCTGCTGAACATTGAAACATGTTTTTCCAATAATCCGTCCTTCGCTTTTGCATTCTTAGAGCCTTTACCCACATGCCTGCTTTTGCGTAAAACTCCACTAGGAATTTGTATTCAGAAAACATTGGCGAATCATCTATAATTCTCGCAGTATCTCGACTAACCATTAAGCATTTCTCGGTATATTCAATTGCAGACAAATAATCGCCAGCCTCATCTGCTGTAAAAGCAGAATCCAAATAGGCTTCTTCTAAATCTAAAGAGTCAATATCACAGGATTTTGCATTCTGAGCATATGAGAACAGTATCACCCAGAAACAGAAATACACTATAAACAGACACTTCTTTGTTATCATTATGGTGCAAAATTACAACTTTTTATCTCTATTTCTTTGTTTTTTTTGAAAAATCTTCATTTCTGTGTTTACCTTTCTCAAAGTATGGGTATAAGACTATGTAAACAACAACAAATTAGTAACAATTTAAATTCAAAGTAAAATGAAAAAGTTAGTTCTTACAATGGTCGCCCTCGTGGCAATGGCACAGTATTCTGATTTCGAACAGATGTGTTCAAAGGTCATTAATGATTTTTACTCTTCAAGTAGTGCACCCAGTGTATCATTCGACTTGCCCAGTGTATCATACAGTGTTCCAAGCACTGTGAATTTCAATACGACAACTGTCAGCGGATATACTCGTAGTAATGGTACATATGTAGAGAGCCACATCCGCACCATGCCCAACGACACTAACTGGGACAACTTCTCCACTAAAAGTAACAGCAATCCATTTACAGGTTCAACAGGTCATCGTGCAAGAGACTATTCAAGAGACGCATACAATTATGGAGCTGGCCACACAATCCATACTGGTTCACGCGGAGGGCAGTATTACTATAACAGCAATGGGCACAAGACCTACGTTCCAAAACGAAACTTATGGTAATTATGAAGAATCAGGAAGTTTTAGTCATAAAGAACAAGAGTGAGGTCCTCTATCTCCAGTTAGATGACATATTATATATCCAAGCTGACAGAAACTACAGTAACATTATCCTTGCTGATGGTGGCGTGATAAACACGCTCACCTACCAGCGAGCTGAAATTGCGAGAATGATGGAAGAGCAGTTGCCAAATTCATGTAAACAATTCGTTTTGCTTGGAAGGTCGTATATGGTAAATACAGGATATGTGCTACGTATTCAGCCAAGTAAACAACTACTGACATTCTGTGTTAACAGGTTCGGCACAACAAAGAAAGTAAGTATCAAGGCTACAGCAAAAGCACTTGCCGAATTGGCCGAAAAGATGGATAGTATTCAGACGAGTTGAAGTTTCGTACACTGAAGACATATGTTTGTACACTGGGACACTATGAATAGAGTAAAAGATGTGAAGATTATGTAGATTTGCAAATTATAACTATAAAAAAAGAACGGTTGATAGCTCAACAAGTCCCACGTTCCAAAAATAAAAACCGCCGTTGTCTTGGGATTAGTCGGCACTAAACAATTATCAAACAAAATGAAGAAATTTTTCTTTGTTACATGCCTCCTTCTTGGAAGCGTTGCCACGTTTGCTCAACGTGACTTGGGTTACAGAGGTTTTGTTGACCTTGGTGGTGGTATCGGGATTACGCCTGGTTCACGGTTCATGGTAGGACTCTCTACTGTTCATGGTTATCAAGCAGCTCCCTTTCTTTTCTTTGGTGTTGGTATCGCTGCCAATGACATTGCCTGGAAAAGCAAATGGAGATATGGAGAAACGAAGAATGATGGTATTGTGGTTCCTGTGTTTGGTGACATTCGCCTAGATATGGGTTCTGGAAAATTCTCACCATTTGTGGACCTTCGCGGTGGTTATGATTTTATTTGCGGAAACGGCATTTACTTGAATCCATCCATTGGCATACATTATGCAAAAAGTGACAACTTCGGATTCAATCTTTCCGTTGGCTATGACCATCAGGGAACTAAAAACAATTTTTACTGGGATGGTAAAGAGAAGAAGTCGTTAGGCTACATTTCCATGAAATTTGGAATAGATTTCTAATCAACTAACCTTAGATGGCAGGAGGGACAATGAAAGTTACTTCTGCCATCTTTAATAAAAAAACAAGCGTATGAAAAGAATGATGTTTTTATTTGTTCTAGCTATTCCCATGCTAGTTACAGCCCAAACGTACTATTATGACAAAAACTGGAAAGGAGTGGAACGGGAAGACTTTGCAGAATACAAAAGAATACTTGCTCCTTCTTCTGACTCGCTACATTATGCTAATAAATACCGTGATTTCTTTATTACAGGAGAAAAGCAAGGTGAAGGTGAATATATAGTAATTGATCGTTATGATGATTCTAAGTCTGTCTTTGATGGAGAGCAGATTACCTACTATAAAAATGGAAATGTGGCTTCTAAGTTCTTCATGAAAAATGGAAAACAAACAGGATCTTTTGAAATGTTTTTTGAAAATGGACTATTGTCTAAAAAGGGGGCTATTGGAGAAAACGGCTTAGAGGGACTTTATACTGAATTTCAAGGTGATGGTACTATTTGTGTACAAGTCGAATATCATCACGGCCAGCCCACACAAGACTACTATACGGTATCCAACAACCTTGGATGTGTTAGCCGCTACCGTATCTCAGACAATTCTCCAGTATTCAGCCCGATTGAGCCAACAATGCGAAAGACACAGTTTGTCAATGATATAGAATGGGAGTATTATGTTTCAGATGGCCTGATGGTTGCTATGGCCAATGACAAAGTCTATGATTATGGTAATTTTATCAGTTTTCCAATCATGATTAATAATGGTACGATGTCAGAGGTTGACTTCCTGCCGGAGAATCTTAATGCGGATATGATAGATAAAAAAGGAAGGAGAAAACCTTTGGAGATACTGACTCGCAAAGAGTATATGGCAAAAGTTGATAGAAGTCAGTCATGGTCAAAGTTTTTTGCAGGACTAGGAGCAGCAGCTACAGCTGCCGCTGCTGGAACTAGCACATCATCAACCGATGTGAGCACCAACAGTAGTACCAACTCTTATGCCTATGGTAGCTATGATGCTTCAGCAAACGCTTATGGCGCATCAGTAGGTGCTGCTGTTGGTTCTGGCGGATGGGGTGTTGGTTCATCTGTTAGTGCAGCACATGCCAATATGCATGGTAGTGCATCAGCTTATGGCCATTCAAATACAAGAACCAACACTTCTGTTCGAACCACCAATTATGATGGTGCTGCTGCATATCAAGCTTATGTTATAGAACGTGATAGAGTTGCCCAATATGATGAGGCACTGGCACAGGAACGTGAAGCTCACAATGAAGGTTATTTGAGGAGGACAACTATTCAACCAGGTGAAAAGATTGCAGGACTTGTATATGCAAAAAAGGGAAAGGGCGAACGTGTGTCAGCCAAACTTGTTTTGAATGGTTTGGAGTACTATTTTGAATGGAAAGCTCCCAAATAGCCATACATGTCATCTCAATTCAGATGGAACAAAGTTGAATGCACCATCTTTCGCTATACCTTGCACGGGACGAGCCTCTTATCAAGACTCGTCCCGCAAGGCTGCAACTTGCTGTCAAGCAATCCCTAATTGTATAAAATGGGCGCACCAGACGCATTGTGAGCTTAATAGAGCTTTGGACTGTAGGGCGACAGAAGGCTGACATTTCCCTCTGTGATTACGAGCAATGCTGTGTTTTATAGTCTAAGCGGAGTGCATAAAGCCAGGCAAAGAAGTTCTCTTCAAGGTGAAAATAATCGCTCCAAAATTTGGAACTTTCAGAATTAATCCCTATTTTTGCAGCCGTATTAATAACATCTTAACTTTTTATCGATATGGAAACAACAAAGAAAAGAACCCGCGAAGAGGTTAGAGCCGCCTTCAGGGAGACTATGCGCAGAAAGAAAGAGCGTATGGAAGAGAATCTGAAAAGAATGGAAGAATTGGAGCTACAAGGCTTCTTTGCATAACACAGAGAAGCCTTAAATCCTTACAACTATGAACACACTCAGATTGAAAATCATCAATCTGCATGCACCTTATAAGGTTTTGCAGGATCCTGAGAGACATAATAATTTCTATTTTGTCAGTGATAGTGGGGCCAGGTTTGATATAGACTTCACCGTAAATGAATCTATCATTCCGAGTGGTGCCTATGAGTTTGGTATTACCAACAGAAGGCATGAACGCTCGCCGCTTGATCCCAAATTGCGACTTACCATCTTTGCCATTATAGAAGAGTTCTTTGAAGTGAATGGCCATGACACCATGCTATATCTGGCAGATACAGGTGACCGCAAGCAGGCTTTTCGCAATAGGTTATTTGTGCGTTGGTTCAATATTTATGAACGTCGCCATCTCTTCATAATCAGGACAGCAGAGGGGAAAATGGATGGTATGATGAATTTCATTGCCATCATTTCCAGGAAAGACAACCCAAATCTGCCAATGGTTTTAGAGGAATTCGACGAGACAATTTCATTTCTGTTTGATCCACCTAAAGAACCCACATAATTTTATCTTCAAAGTTATTTGATCTTTAGAAATCTCGTCGTACCCCCTTACCTTACTCATATAGAAAGATTAGCTAATGTTTGGCTACACCTAATAAATTCATTGTATATTGTTGTATATAAAGTAATTATGAGCAAATTTATCTCTACATTAATCCTACTATTCCCCTACTTTATCCCTACATTAATTCTACTTCACTACAACAGAAACGACAAGTTGGCATTAATTGCAGCAATTTTTCCCATTAAGGGCAGCAATTATTCCCATACTGGGAAAATAATATTCCCAGCCTGGGAATAAAACATTCCCACGTTGGGAACATATTTCGACCTTATGGCTCAAAAGTTGACAACAACTGCATATAGATTTAGTAGTGATATGGTAGGGTTTTAGTAGAGGATTAATAGAGATAAAGTAGGAATAAATTTTTCACTAAAAATTTGCAAGATTCGTTTAAATACAGTATCTTTGCAGGCGAAAACTAAAAATTTAGTAGGGATAGATAAAAAAAAATCAAAATATGAAAGTCAGTTTTTTGAAATTATCACGTAAAAAAGAGGTCATCAAACGCCTGGAATTGTCGGATCTTGCAGAGATGATCCGTGAGAATCCTGAAAAGGACAGAGTGTTCAATCTCCGACTGAACTATCAGTTCTATAAGCCTAAGCGGATGCCTGACGGACAGATCACCTTGGATGATCAGCAGCACACGGTAAACCTGCCGCGTATCCTCTTTGCAGCAGAATGTATCAACTACAAGGAGATTCAGAAAGGACTGAAGTACAATGGTCTGGTGGTGGTAGAAGTCAATGGTCTGAAGACCTATGAGGAAGCCGCCAGCATCAGGAATCAGACTGCGAGACTGGATGAGACGATGATGGCTTTCCTGGGAGCCTCAGGCATGAGTGTAAAGATCGTCTGTCGAGGGGAGCTGTTTGGTGACGGCGGATTACCCACGAAAGAGGACGAGATTCGGATGTTTCATAAGAACCTCTACGAGACGGCTCGGAGGGCCTATCAGAATCAGTTTGGTCTGGACATCGAATATCTGGAGCCCCAGTTGGAGCGGACGGTTTATATGAGTGCCGATCCTGAGATGTACTTCAATCCGAATGCACGTCCCTTCAAGGCTGACACGAAGAAGCACGAGGAGCTGGAGCCTGCCAAGATTTCATGGGAGAACGACATGCTGATGCCTGGACGCACCATCACGCGTACCTATCATTTTAATTGGCTCTTTATCCTGCGTGAGGTGTTAGGAGAATACTTCGACCTGCCTGACGAAAATCGCCAGATGCAGCTGTTACAACAGATAGCCCGAAAGTCGCTGGAACAGGGCATCCCGTTGGCTCATGCCCAGGGGATGGCCTTAGAGCATCCTTTGTTTCACAACGATCCTGATTTGGTGAAAAGCGTATTCAGCACCACCTACGAAATTACACTGATGGAGGACTATCGCAAGAAGCACAAGATGAAGCCGCTGAAAAGTGTGCCTCAGGAGACGCTTCAGACGATGCGGACAGAAATTTTCCTCACAGCCAACTACGATATGCGCAAGAACCTGATGACGGGTGTGGCTGAGTATCGTATGAAATATTCTGAGGATCAGACATTTAAGCCACTGACAGAAGAAGTGAGAAACGATATGACCATCGAAGCGCGTGAGCAGGGATTGAAGTCGTGGGATCAGGATGTGAACCGCTTCATCGACTCCACCCGCATCGAACAATACGACCCCGTGAACACCTGGTTGAAGGAGCTGCCTGCATGGGATGGCGAGGACAGGATTGCAGCTCTCGCCAAGCGCGTTCCCACAGAACAGCCCCATTGGGAGAATTATCTGAGATACTGGCTCATGGGTATGGTGGCCCAGTGGCGCGAGAGTGATAAGCAGTTGACTGGCAATGCGTTAACACCGTTGCTGATTGGTCGGCAGGGATGTGGAAAGACACGCTTTTGCAAGATCCTGCTGCCTCCAGAACTGCGCGACTACTACAACGACAAACTGAACTTCAAGAACGAGTTCGACCTGAACATCGCGCTGACATCGTTTGCGCTGATCAACATCGACGAGTTTGACAAGACCACCAACTCGCAGCAGATTGTGTTGAAGTATCTGTTGTCATCTAGCGATGTGAAGTTCCGTCCGCCTTACGGCAAGACCATCAAGCAGTACAGACGTTACACCTCGTTCATCGGTACCACCAACCAGATGCAGCCACTCGTCGATCCGACAGGTTCCAGACGTTTCGTCTGTGTAGGCATCCCCAACGGACAAAGCATCGACTTTACTGACGATATCGACCATCGTCAGCTCTACGCCCAGGTGCTTCAGATGGTGATAAGCGGAGAGCGCTACTGGCTGGAAGACAGCGAGATAGCCGAACTGATGCGGGAGAACGAGCCCTATCAGCGAACCGTTGCCTTGGAGGAGATGATAGCCGAGACCTTCCGTAAGCCGAAAGAGAACGAAGGCCGTTGGTGGGGAACCAGTGAGATTCTCAGTCTGTTTGTCTCGAAATACACCTATTTCGATGCCGAAAAGATGTCGCCCAACAAACTCGGAAGGGCACTGAACAGCTACAAGTTCAACTTCAAACACAGAGTAGTGAACGGCCTCTCAGAATACTGGCTGAAAGAGAAATAAAAGATGACGATCTATCTATTTGACGGCACGATGGACGGGCTGCTGACGGCTGTATTTGACGCATTCAGCCTGAAAGAGCAACCAGAGGAGCTGCTGACTGAGGGCGATGCCCTACCCCTTTTCTGCGAACGTACCTATCAGGTGACGACGGATGAGGAGAAGGCACAACGGGTGTGGACAGGACTGGAGAAAAAACTGACACGTGAGGCGATGAAACTCATCTCCGTCAGTTGGCTGTCAGAGCTGAAGGAGTTGAACACGCCGTTGTTCCGATATATCTGCAAGGTATTCAGACAGGGAGATATCTCCAGAAACTATGCTGATGCTGACGTGCTGGCAGTGACGAACATTGCCCGAAGGGTGCTTCACGAACAACTGCGCATGAAGCAGTTTATCCGTTTTCAGAAGGCGAAAGACGGCACTTACCTCGCTGTGGTGTCGCCCGATCACAATGTGCTGCCTATCATCATCGATCATTTCCAGGACAGGTTCAACGACCAGCCTTGGCTCATCTACGATGCCAAGCGGCACTATGGCTTCAACTATGACGGCAAAACCGTGATCCGCATCACCTTCGAAGACGAGTCGGCTATGCCCTTCAGTCTGGACAACGGCAAACTGAATGAAGAGGTGCTCAGCAGCGACGACCAACTGTTGCAGAACCTCTGGCGCACCTATTTCAAGGCCATCTGCATCAAGGAGCGCATGAATCCCCGCAAACAGCTCAACGACATGCCCCGCCGCTACTGGAAATACATGACTGAAAAACAATAAGTCAATAAAGCCCAAATTTTTTTGGTTTTTCGCTCAAATTGCACTACCTTTGGCTTCGCCGAAAATAGGCTGCATCTCGGAAATATCCAAATAAATTTGGTATTTCACTCAATTTGCAC
>OMXX01000276.1 GCA_900315105.1 uncultured Prevotellaceae bacterium
AAAGAAGTCAACGAGACACCCGTTGTCTACCATTGGAAGTACAAGATGGAAGATTTTGAGCCGTCAGTTGGTGTAGCTAATTAATTTACGATCTACTAGGCCGCTAAATTATCGTTTATATTTTCATTTGTTCCTATCTTCTTATCAAATAGTTGTAAAAATGAAGCGATCTTATCTTGCATTTCCTTATCTGGTAGTTCAACAGTAATTGCATTTAGATTTGCCTGGCTTAGCTTTGGTTGTGCTGACCCAGTGATATACCCAGATAAATCCATACTATTAATCAAATAGCAAAGATAATACAGATTGAAATCACCTTTTACTTGTAAAATGTGCGCATGATTATTAACCCAAAATTGTCCAGAAACTATTTGCGCTATGTTTTGCTTCTTAGATTTAAGATTTTCGCCATCTTCTGCAACCAACATATATGTTCCATCAAAAATATAGTCATCGATATAATCAATGACTCCTTGAGCGCCAAAATAACGATATTGACCTTGTCGGTTTGCTCGTTGCATTGATGAAAGTGGCACACGTTTTTTATCAAAGTTATTTATTACATCACCTAAACGATATGTCTTACAATTCATATCCAATAGCCCCCAACTTTCTTCTAATCTCATCTTCAAGCTCATGAGATTTTGCAAACATATCAGAAAGCTCCGAAGTTAATCGATCCATTTTTTCTTCAAATGGCTCACCGTCATCTTCCTGTTCTTCAATACCTACATATCTACCCGGAGTAAGAATATAATCCTGTTTCTCAATCTCCTCTGTAGTTGCAACTTTGCAAAAACCTTTTACATCTTCAAGTGTTCCGTTCTGGAAAGCTTCAAATGTATCAGCAAGCTTCTTAATGTCTTCATCATCAAAATCACGATGCTTACGGTCAACCATGTGGCCCATATTTCTTGCATCAATAAACAGAGTTTTTCCTTTCTGCTGCTTATTTTTAGAAATAAACCAAAGTGTTACCGGAATAGTAACGCTATAGAATAACTGAGTGGGCATTGCAATAATACCTTCAACTAAGTCGTCCTCTATAATGTTTTTTCGAATCTCTCCTTCACCACTTGTCTGTGTAGATAAAGCTCCATTCGCAAGTACCAAACCTATTTTTCCGTTCGGTGCTAAGTGATGAATCATATGCTGAATCCATGCATAGTTGGCATTTCCTGCTGGTGGTAATCCATATTTCCATCTAACATCATCTGTAAGCTTTTCCTGATTCCATGGATGATAGTTAAAAGGTGGGTTAGCAAGAATGAAATCTGCCTTAAGTGTAGGATGTAAATCGTTAGTAAATGTATCTGCCTGATAAGGTCCAAAGTCTGCATCAATACCACGAATAGCCATATTAATTTTTGCCATCTTCCATGTATCTGCATTTGCTTCCTGGCCATACACAGAGATAGATCCTCTGTTTCCAGAATGAGCTTCAATAAACTTTGCACTCTGAACAAACATCCCCCCTGATCCACAGCAGCAATCATATACACGACAGTTTTCAAAAGGTCTGAGAATAGAAACTAATGTCTTAACCACGCTAGATGGTGTATAGAATTCTCCACCACCTACACCTTCTTTTTCTGCAAACTGCGCAATACAGTATTCGTAAGTACGTCCAAGAAGATCTTCACTTGCCTCAGTATCACTCATATCAATATTGTTAGTAAAGATATCTACGACTTCACCAAGGACTCTCTTATCAAGATCTGGACTCGCATAGTTCTTAGGTAATACATTTTTAAGAACTTTATTATCTGCTTCGATTGCTCGCATAGCATTATCAATCACTGTTCCAATTTCAGGTGTATGAGCTGCAGCTGCAATTGTGCTCCATCTTGCTTCTTCTGGAACAAAGAAGACGTTCTCCATTGTGTATGCATCAATGTCATCTTCAAATCCATCGCCTTCCTCAACAAGCTCTTGGTATCTTTGAACCAAATCACGCGCTCGCGCGTGATAGCTTTCCATATATCCTGAGCACTGCTGACGCGGTGCTCTTTTTCTGTTACAATAGCCGGAAACCCGCA
>OMXX01000260.1 GCA_900315105.1 uncultured Prevotellaceae bacterium
CGATAGGAATACTCAGATGTTATTGCAAATCCTGTCATGACGACTTTTGTTGTGACAGGATTTGTTAATTGCTAATTACTATAACGTTCATTGAATCAAACTCCAAGTCGTGTGTCATGTTGAAGTTCGAGATCTGGAACTAGTCGTCGTATTTGACAATCTTCCTGAGCATCTTTGCGTAATGCTTCTCATGCTTGGCACCATTTGGAGTTAACAGCATTGTCAAGGAATAGGTTGCGTGGCCCTCCTTTATGAAAAAGAAACGCCTCATTTCAGGATAATCGTTTTTGAACAAGGTTTGCATGTATGGTACCTTTTCGTCTACCGAAGGGTGAATGTAGCAGAATGCGGTCTTCCCGTGAGGAACGCTATAAGAATAAACATTATCGGCTCCAAACTGCCTTCTTGATTTGGAGCGGCCATATTCAACCAGGCTCTTTGAAAAATCTCCGAGTTTTGCTCTGCCATAGTACCAGGATTCTCCATCCGACAAAATATATGACAGTTCACGACGCAGGTTTCCGGTATTATTCTTGATTTCACCTTTTATTCTTCCCTCTTCATAAGCTGTAGTGCTTTCCAGAAGAACCATGCAGTTGTGGTCATCGCTGATGAGACTGGCAAAAAAAGACCACATCGGATTGCCATATTTACCATTAGCAGCCAACGACCAGATGGTTGCCTCGCTTAAGACATCTGCGACAAATTTTTTTGGTACAGATAGCTTGACTCCATATCTAGCCTTCACTGAATCAGTGAACTGCTGAGGAAGCGAACTTTTGACGCGCTCCTCTGCATTCAGCGTCAACCCAAAAGACATCACTAAAAAAACAAAGATTTTTGTTGCTATACTTATCCTCATAGGCAGTGTAATTATTATTTGACTAAAGATTTACGAAATGTGTTAACCGACAAGTTAACTAGAGAAGTGTCATTAATAGGGAAGTTATAGAAAACATATCTGACCTGACTTATAGGTACTATGTATTCACTAGTATCTGCGCCGTCTCTAAAAATGAAGTTCGTATCAACCCTATCTATGATATTCGCCATATGCCCATATCCATTCCCCACGGAAAAAACGCCTACAGTTGTGGTAGCATCCCAATTAACACCAGGGAAAATATAGTCATTAGGATTAGAACCCATGGCATTCGGATAAAAATTATGAACGGTTCTATTTAATTCTTGAAGAGGAACGCCTTGGGTTCCGAATTCATTAGTAATCCAATCTTGAATTTCTCTATATGAATGATTTCCCCATTCTGCTAACGCAATGGCGACACAATCAAAAGTAGGATCCCCGTCTGATCTCATAAAATATTCTGGCATACTGAATATTTTGGAGGCATTCGTAGCATGTATAACATCTATAAGAATTGAAAACAACCGTTGTGACACATTGATTTCAGAGGCATTCATTATGTCAGATTTCATCACTCCATCTTCCACATAAAACTTCATTCTGCAAGCCGCTTCTGTTATTACCTTCCAGTCTGGTTCAGTCAATGATGCGATGTCGATGAACTCTACATCCAGATATGCGGGACTCTGATTACTTGAGTCATACATGTTATTATTGCACTAAGACACAAAAATAGATGTTGCTAAACTTAGCAAACAAATTAAGAATAATGCTTTTCTCATAATACTATGGGTATTTAATTGGTTATGCTTTCTCTCTTATTTAGACAGAAGCTGCTTGCTTTATGTTAAGCTTGCTTGATCCGACTTGGTTGGTTAAGCAACTAGGCTTCACCTCTTTGCGAGTTTGGCAAAAAAAGTTTTCTGTTGTTGCAGGCTGCGTCGGCAGTTTTAGCGGAAACAGTGGTTATTGTGGCCGTTAATGTGTTGCTTGATTCCAAAGATCAAGTCTGTAAATTCATACTTTTTTACAAAAAAACTATTTTTTAAAATTTTCCAAATTTTTCGTCAAAATGTTGCCAAAATGATAGATTAATCAAACGTCTTGATTTCAGATGACATGAAAGGAATGGTGAGGGCATCGGTGAAAAATGATCTAGTGTCGGGTCAGATGCAAAACCCTGGGTTCAAGAATGTATGTTATCGCTCCTCTGAGGGTAACACAGGTCTCGGTAGAGATAGCCCTCTCATTGTCCTTTTATGCACATGCTCGAATTCAAGTGATTGCTTATTAATCACCATCCTATTCAAACACTTCCGTCATCCCGAACGACCCGCTGTGAAAAGAATGAATCCTCACACGCTTACAATAGGATACTTTCGTAAGCAAGCGCAGAAGCACCCAGAATGAGCATTTTGAAAGTATCATGTAAATTTTTGGCAGGATACTTTCAGAGCCTAATATAACATATTAATTAATACGTTGCAACCAACCATCAGAGTACCATGCGTCTTATTTTCCACAATGGGACATGCATCCTTGCCGGCCTTCGTCAGAGGGCCGAGATCACGAACCCGATAAATATCCTTCGGTAAACGAACGTTCCACAGCGGTCATCCAGCCAGGAGCTGCAAGTTCCTGTATCTGTTTACAAAGGTGAGAGGAGCAAACTAAAGGTACGCCAGCATTAATCGCTCGTCAAGACGAAATTCTGGAGACGCTTACGGTGAGCAACATCCCTATTGATAATCAATTGCTTACGAAGATGTTTTGCTTACCCTCTGGAGACCAGCTGTTCGGCATGGATGAGCCTGCAGGCAAGCGAAAAGACCGGTAAGCGTCTCCGGGATGCCGTAGGCGGGTGATAAAGAAAGACTGCGACTTGACACGAAAATAGCATCCTGTGCATTCTGGTTATCAAGTCAAGAATCCTCGAGTAGCAAGTTCTCGAAGCTTGCCTGAACCTTTGTCGATCACGACAATTGTGATTGCTGACCGCCATAGTCAGGAACGAATATCATTCCGGATGCTTTTGCAGCGCGAACCATTATTATGTTCACTGCCCTCTCGTTCGGTTTGCCATGCGAAAGCACTTCTGGAAATGGAGCCTCTTTCCAAGACCGAATTTGCGCATACTGGCTTCAGAACAATTACTTCGCACTATAGTTTCGCTATGGTGCCGGTGAGCTGCGTGCCGATGCCGATGGTGTAACCTTGGGAGAGGAAGAACACTCGGTTGAAAGTGTCTGCGAGGAGGAT
>OMXX01000115.1 GCA_900315105.1 uncultured Prevotellaceae bacterium
ATAGCCATTGCCGAGGTTCTCGCCATTGAGATAGGTAAGATCACTCACCACTTCCTTGCCTTCGAAGAGCGAGTTGAGGAAGCTAATCAGCAAATCCTTATTAAGAGGAGTACCGAACAACTTCTTAAAGCCGAAGTCCGTGTAGGGATTGATATATTTACCTTCTCCCATTTCCTCTATCTCCCGTATGCTTCTTTCTGTCATGCCTTTGTTTATTTTGACGGTTACATTTGCAAATATAGGCATTGTTTTTTATATCTGCAAATTATTTGTGCGGATAGTTTTCAATTTCGAAGAAGGGAGATGAGGAAGATTGACTCTGTGAGAATTCTTGCAGCTAAGTTTATAAGTTCTTTATGAAATCCTTGTGTCTGACCCACGTAAAGCCTTCGGCACGCGTGATGACTGCCACGTCGATAGGGCCGCCTACGGTTTCATCTGAAGAAGAGAAGTGGCGTTGCAGACTTGTGATAGACACCAAGTTCTCAGCCATGTTGGCCATGTCCTCCACGTTGAATGATTCCACCGCGTTGACGATGCCATCGATATACTCCTCCTGCATATACTCGTCCATGGATTCGGAATATTTCTTCTTTATGTCTGTGGTGTCAATATCCATTACTTTCGTGATGATGGTATCACCCACGCCTTCGTCCTTCAATAGGGAGGCAATCTTCTCCCGTTCTTCCGACAATGACCGAACATTGAGGTCAGTCACCTTCTCGTAGAAATTCGGAGCAATACCTTTCATCAGCGTAATCATCACGTCGCTTTGTGCAAAGGGCGTGATGCTGGCCGAACAGTCTTCGCCTATCGCATACATCCCATTGGTGTCAAGATAATAGCGCAGCCGGTTGTTGAAAGCACCAGAAACGTAGGTTGGAAGCAGCGTTGGGAAGATGTCATTCTTGCCATAGCCGACAAAGACAATGCCTGTACCATTATAGTAGAACCGTGAGCGAATGTAGTTGGTGAAGCCACTCACCCAGTCGTCAAACATATCCTTGGGCAGGTCGTCCTCTTTTATCTGCTCCTTCAGCGTCTTCAGCGACTCCTTGCCGTATGTGCGTATCTCCTTCTCACTGACATCCTCCAGCTTAGGATTGACACCTGCGTCTGTTGCCAAGGCATCAACACCTGCGATGCAGTCTCTCAGATGCTGACGCAGTAGATCCTCTTCGTTAAAAAAATCATCATCATCCATGGCGTCGATCTCCTTCTCCATATTGTCTTTCGCCGCCGCTTTCACATTATTATAATAGGTGGCCAATTCTCCGTCGAGATAATCCTTTTGCTGCTCACTGTTGCAAAAGAACTTCTCGTCACGAAGAAACTGGTAGAAGTCCTCGGCATACTCCATGATGGTGTCAAACTGCTTTCCGCCCCGCTTGTCATGGTAGAGCTTGAATATCACCTCCCATGGCACGTCCATGAAGTCGACATTCTGAAAGAACATCACGGCGACATGATTGTCCTGCGACAACTGGAATATCTTCGTCGTCGTATTGTAGATCTTCATCCTGTCTCCCTTCACCACGGTCAGTGCGCTGTCAGCCGCCAACACCGCCGCCCGCTTGTTCAAGATTCCTACGATTGCTGTCATAATCAGATGCAGTTTTGATGTTGATGCAACATGTTCATGCACTTTGACGAGGAAACCAAGAGAAAAGTCGACAAATCTTCAGTTTGACCTAAATATCTGTGCTAAGGCTATCTATAACTCAAAAGTCAAGTCCTGAGTCATTTGGGTCATCCAACCTTTCATAAAGTCTTTCCAGTTCGTCTAACGGAGACTTCGTAACAATCCCGCTTATGCCTGACATGGAAAGAAGGATCAAAGATGTATTTCCTTCTTCAATAGCTTTGTCAAGCACTTTGTAATAATGCTGTAAAGCCCCATTGCGTTCGCCAAAACTTTGTATTAGGAACAACTCCCCAAGTTTAAACTTTGCAACTGTCTGTGCAAGTTTTAATTGAGTGATTGCTTCTACTTGTCTTGTACGAGCATTAATCTCGACACACTGGGTGTATAATTCTGCAATGTCCCTAACAGAACCAACAGCATTAGAAACTCTATCAGCTGTATCTCCGATCTGTTTGAGTGACGAACTTGCCTTTTCAGACACATGCGTAATCTGGTCGATAGCAGAAGATACAGTGTCGCCGAAATTCTTCATCGTCCCGTTGACTTTCACGAGACTGCGTTCTAAATTATCATTATTTACGTTTCCCATTATTTCTGATTTTTGATTCTATTACCTTTTTATATTTGTTTGTCGCAGTTATTATCGTCATGGATTCTTCTTTAGTGAACCGACCTCCCTTTACAAGAATCTTATCTCTCAATGGTTCGTAAATTGCAATGAAGCCCTTATTCGTATTAGATAACGCTTTTATGAGTTCTATAGAACGAAGGATTTCTCCAATGCTGTTTTGATACGCAGTAGAAAGATTGTTCATATATTCAACCATTTTATACTGCGCATCAGCATTAGCACTAAGTTTTCTAAAATAGTCCATAATATATCCTCCGAAATTCATAGCAGCAGAAAATACTGCGCTGACTCCGACGATAGCAAGAGAAGTGTTCAGATTGTTAGATGACCATTCCTTCATCTCTTTGCTACTGAACAAGAAATTCGCGGTTGTGCGTATATCTTTATCTACATTATTTAATGTTCTCTTTACATCTTTCTCCCTTATATCCAACTGCAAATCTTTACTATTGACTTCTAAAGAATTCGTACCATGTTGAACTGCGACAGCAGTGTCGTTGGCCTTTTGCATGGAGCCACCTCCAGTTGTTTCGCGTTCGTAATTTATAAGTTCTACTCCCAAATAAACATTATGATATGCACATGTACGGACATAATCAAGTATATATGACGTTTTCTTTATCTTGTCTATCAACTTGTCATATTTTTCCCCTGCCTGTTTGACCACTTTAAGCATATCTTTTGTCTGCTTGGCTTTCTTCTCCGTATCAGTTAGGAAAAAGAGGAGGGTTTGCCGTGTACTTCTATGATAAATAGAGTTGAAATAATCAAGGGTTTGATCAAAATCATGAGGATCAAGGCAGTCTTGATAAGACAACACCTCCGCTTTTGTTTTCTTGATATAACTTGATGTTGGAATTGAGCACCTCAGATTCATGTCGTCTTTACCCTTGTTCTTTAATTGCTTAGCAAACATACCATAGACATCCTCTGAAGTATCAATGGGTAATGTGTGTTTGTAAAAGAACTCAAGCTTAGCATCCATAAGACGCCGAAGCCCTTTTCTCTTTACCGCACCATTATTCTTGGCATTTACTTCTTGTTGGTATTTTATAAGGTCAAAGAATTCTGATTTTATATCAAAGTAATTTTCCACATTGAGCCCAGAAGGAGGGAAAGGTAGTCCAAGTGATTTGTTTATGGCAGTTGAAAGTGCATCAAATCTTTCGTTTAGAAGTTTGTCCAGCTTTTCATTGACAATTCTCAAAGAACCCTCAAATCCTTTTAGCTTACTTTCCAGCTTCCTGCCAGAAGTCCAATACTCATCATGAAGCTCTAAATGGGCATTATATGTCTTCCATCTGAAAACATCAATAATTCCAGCTATTAATGTAATAACAGCTGCAACAATCATGCTCCAAATCAGTACATTTATAGCCCAACCAAATGTATTCCAGCCTATCTCTGTGAATCTACGTATTACCCATATTACACCATGGAATAAGAACATTAATGCAGACAGGATAGCTGCACCACCAAAGGCTACACCCGCCATAGAACCTATTAATAAATGGTCTGGCTCCTTAGGCTTATTTTCAACATACGGCAATAGATAACAATTGCCATCTTCGTCTTGATAATAAAATTTTTTCAGACGGCTTTGGCAGTCGTCAATCTGTTTGTCAAGACTGATTGCTTTGTCAGATAAAGGATAGATTTTCTCTTCCCATATTTGAGCATCTAATTTATCATCAAAGAAATTGTTAATCGTCATGGATTTAGAATCTCTGAAAGTCGTTATTTTTTAGATATGAAGAATGCGTGAATTGTTGTTTATCTATCTCCTCACCCAGCTTCTTCCGCCGTTGGTGGAGTAGTACAATCCCTTAGTGGTGTTGGAAAGGAGCGTGTTGCCCTCGTCCTGCAGGTTGAGGAAGTCGCCGTAGGAAGTATTCACACAACGGGGCGAGAAACTGCGGGCGGTGTTGGTGGAGACATAGAGACCACGGGAAGTGGCGGCAAGGATCTCACTGCCTACAAGGAGCAGGTCACGGAATGTGCCGTAAGAGGTGTTCGTGCAGCGCGGAGACCAGGAACGGCCATCGTTGCCGGAACTCTCGATGGTGTTGTTGCTTGGGTTGATGCGGATGAGCTCTTCGCTTGAGAAGAGGCCACCGCCGATTCTGATGATCTGGGGCATAGTATTATGTTGAGTTTTTGAGTTCTTGAGCTTATGATAAGTTTTTGAGTTTACATGTCGTGTTTCAATTTATCATTTTCTCCCAGCCCAGTGACACTCCCAGGATGCAACTTTTCCTTCATTGTATCCCAAAGGGAAGACCTTGTATCAGTGCTCCCACAATATGGGCATTTCACCGGCATGGATTCTACTGTGCACATATATTCTATGTCCTCTCCCCAGAACTTGCGCTTGCAGTGGCGACAGCTATAAACATAAAGTCCTCTAATCATAATAAATTCGTTCCTATGGTTTACTTATATGATTTACGTTAAAAACAGCATGAAACAATCCGCTAAATGATGTTTTTAAGATAAGGATGCTATTTTAGCATTATTATTCCCCTTATTCCCAGACATCAGTTGTCCAGCCAGGAGAATTCCACTTACCATAGCAGCACCTATTTTCAAAAGTCCGCTTTTTGTGTGCTCATTTTATTTGTCTTTTTTGCCATATTTTTTCTATAGTTAAGTTAAACTTCTTTATAGTCAGCATCTTCTCTATCTATGAGTAGTTTTTTCATCTTCGTTGGAATGCTTGTTCGGACTGTCTTTGTGGAGCAAGCAAATCATATAATCGTACTTCCCCCTCATCTAATAGGATTTTATGATCATTCTTTCGGAATCGATGGGGAAGACTCAACATCTTCTTCAGGACTTGAATGGTCCTGCTTAGTTTCTTCCTTTGCCGGTTCAACTCTACCTTCAACAAATGCTTTTTTGATCTTCATCAGCTTGTTACCATTCATCTCCTTTTTCAAGGCTTCCATTTCTTTCTTCTTATTTTCAAAGCCCCTCTTAAAGTCTAAAAAAGTAAACATTGCATTCTCTTTATCCTCTGACGCTTTAGCCAGTAAAATATCAAGAATAGCATTCTTTATTTCACGGCCAGAGAAGCCTTCTGTCATTTCACCAAGCTCTTTCAGCTCAGAATCTGCCAGTGGACCGGCCAAAGGAAGTTTACTCGGTATCATTTTCCTAATAATCGCAATACGAGCTTCTTCGTTGGGCAGGTCGAACTTGATATGCTTTAATATTCTTGACTGAAAAGCCTTATCGAAATTTGAAACAAGATTTGTGGCAAAAATGACGACCCCAGAATGTTCTTCTAAAAGGATCAACATCTGACTGCGCAGTGAGTTCAATGCCTGATCTGCACTTTGGTTGACATTTTGAATACGCTTCCCAAGAAAAGAATCAGCCTCATCAAAGAACAAGACACAATCCTCCTCCGTAGCAATTTCAAAGGCCCTCTGAAGGTTTTTAGGTGCATCACCAACAAACTTTGATTCAATTTCAGAATAATTAAGAGCCAGCAACTTCTTGCCCAATTTGTCTGCTATAGCATGAGCACACATAGTCTTGCCCGTACCAGGGGGACCATAGAAATTCAGAATACTCTTGGGTATAGAGTCTACTTCGCTGAAGCCCCATGTATTGTAAATGAGTTTTTTATTGTTGATAATACTAATAGCTTCCTTAATCTGCTGCCGTATGGTGTCGGGCAAGATGATCTGCTCGAAATTGTATCTTGGTCTAATGGGGGCGTAGTAAGGTAACTCACTTTGCTTGCTTTGACCATAGTCGTTATTCTTATTCTCCTTCTTACTTTGCTTGAGGGAAAAAAGGATACTAAAGACCACATGAAGATTAGATGGAATAAATTCAGACATCTCCGCTTTTCTCTTATTAAGAAAAACGTCGATTGCCCTTGCTATATTGTATGATTCTGGAATGGATGACGAAGCGTTGCAATTAACATGAAATATGTTGCTCTCATTTATTGAGTCTTGAACAAGTATATCATATTTTACAATGACATTACGATACTTTTCTTTATTAAGAAAAGCCTTCAAGTCATCAGCGAACTCATTATCAAGAGTTCTCATATACAGTATAGCCTCTTTGGATACCTTTACCTGATTATTATATTTTAGCATAACAGATAAGTTTTATTGCCTGCGTTAGCAACGCTCTTACTCACTCCCTCCTCACTTGTGAATTCCACTTCGTCCAGCTGTTCGTCCTCCTCATTAAATATTCCTACGTTTACAGAATGCTTCTTAGCCTGCTTTACTCGGTATTTTATGGCACCCTCAATATTAAGCTCATTGATTTTATTCTTAATATCCTTGTGTGTAATGCAATGGTATATTACCACAGCCACTATTCCTCCAGCGAAAACAGCTGTGGCAATACCGATAAGGGGATAGAACCAAAACATAATTCTTTGTTTAAGATAAAGCCACCACATCATCTACAGCCTTAGCAAGAACCTCTTGTAAAGCCTCATCATAGCGTTGACTGTAAACTATTATATAATCTTTTAGAATATCAGATTTTTCTTCATACACTCCGACGAGCAATACTTGCTCACCAGACTGTGGTATCTCGGGAAGTTTTACCTTATATTTGTCCAAGTTCTTACTGATAAAGGGCGTGTCTACCGTCTTGTCTAAGTCTAAATTTTTGAAGTACATCACAATGTCTGCTAACGTAAGTTCATCCTTATGCCTAATAGCACCAGAAGGAATAGCAGACAACTGAAAACTCATGATTCTTTTAATTGCCAATGCTATAGCTGCTGCCGTAACAGCGGCAGCTACAGCCAAGAACACCTTTCCTGCATTACTCATAACGGCTTTATTTTAGTGCAACTATGCCATCTTCAGACTTTGCCAAGACATCCTGGGTCTGAGCATCAAAAGATGTTGCATTAATCAATTTTACATTACTGATTTCATCTGTTGATTCATGGTAAACACCAAGCATTAGGCTTGTTGAGCTTGATGGTGTAATATTCACTAGCAATGCGCTCAACTTTGAACCATCTATAATGAATGGAGTATCAGTTTGAGGGTTTAGAGAAAGAGACTTGAAGTAAGACACGACATCGCTAACGAACGACAGCTCTCTACTTAAGTCAGCTCTCTCTATATTTACATTTCCCTTTTCATAGGATTTTTTCACCTTAACTGGGAAACTGTTGGTTTTCTTTCGATAGACGAAGAAAACAGCAACAGCAAGTATAATGATAACTACTAATATTATCTTCATAGTTGTGACATTCTGATGACTCAAGACATGGGTTATGACAATGCTACTATGCCATCTTCTGCTTTGCTAAGGACCTCTTGGGTCTTCTCATCCAGTTCGTCAGCACTTACAGCTCTGACGTCGGTGATTTGATCTTCATCCTCACGGTAAACACCCTCAAAGATGCCTTCCTTATCTTTAAAGATGTCTACATCCACAACTGGAGCATTTTTGATTTTTTCCTTTAGAGTCTTCGCATCTGTGAGGAAAGGTATATCGGTCTTTGGATTGAGACTAAGGCTCTTAAAATATTGAACCACCTCCTTGAAGAAGTTCAATATGCCCTTAATGACTTTCTTGACAAAACGGAAGGCAGAACGGAACAGTTCTTTTATTCCTTCCCAAATTGTACTTAATGCAGTTTTTACGCTCATAATAAGATGTGTTAACGTAAGACAATTAGTTCATGGCCATCGAAAAGAGACTCTAAGTCGCGCGCGATGGCATCGGCAACAAAGATGTAAAACTTATTGCTTTCAACGGGAAGCAGTTCTTTGTTCTTTAGGAAAGCAGTATAGAGGAAGATGTTCTTCTTACCTTTACGGAGAATTGCCGCAACTTCATCTGAACCGTCTACGGTGTTCTCTTTCAGAGTTTTTACTAACTTCTCCTTCGTCAGATAATCTATCTCAATAGTTTTGACATCAGCCTTTGCCAATTCAGGGTAAAGCAGGTGAGATAGTTTCTCACGGACATCGAACTTACCAGTCTTGATGTCCTCTAGAGTCTGCTCGCCAAACTCCTTTGCTATCTTTTTAAGATATTCAAGAGCTGGTTTAGCTGCATCCAATAACGGTTTTACATTTACCATAGTTCTTAAAGTTTATTATTTGAAGTTATCTTTCCACATATTATAATAGTAGGTCTCATGAGAGTCGATGATATTATCAGCCTTGATTATTCCTTGTATATAGTCGTCTATTAAGTCCATAAAGAGCTCTTTCTCTTCTTCGTGAAGTTTATTCACAAAGCTCTTCATATCAGCTATAACACTGTCTATATTGCCAGGAGCTACATCCTCTAATGCTTCCTTGTCATAGTCTCCGGGCACAAGAATGTGATTCAACTCAAGATTTCTAAGAAAGTTATGGATAAACTTCTTTTCCGTTGGGTCATAGTTTCCGTCACAGTTCGCGAAGAACAAACCAATCTTTATGAGTAACTCTACAAGTTGTTCTTTCATTGTATGGACTGATCTCGTAAAATTGAATAGCAGATGATTTTATGACCATAGCGTTGTAAACCATGCCCATAATATTTTAACCCAGCCCCAAATCACTATCGCTGCAAATATGATCTCACCCATTCGTATAAGGAATCCGATCATCATACCTATTGATTTTCCGTGAATCAATCCCCAAAAGGGGCGACACAGGTAATACATAAAGCATGACGGATCCCCCCATGAAAGTACGATGAAGGTAATAATATCAGCAGCGCAGATTATACTAAAGATTAGTGATACTATACTCATTATTAATGGAATTTATAATTAATTCAGACAATAGACTTTTCCAGTTCTTTGGCTCTCGCCTCGGAAATACCTAACGAGGCACGAAGCTTGTCCAAGAGTCTGCGCTCGCGGTTGCTTATTACACCATCCACGAGACTGTCTTTCAGAGCGTCGAGATATTCTTTCTCGTCGTCCGTCAAGCCCTTGTTGAGCGAATCCTCCAACTCCCTCGCACGCTGTTGGGAAATTCCAAGGGAGTCGCGCAAACGGTTGAGGATTCTCCGCTCACGGTCAGAGATGGTCCCATCATCGGCAAGGCAAGCCTTAATCTCTTCAAGATACTCCTGCTCATTTTCTGAAACAGAAGTATTGCTTGTGTGGTTAGACGTATTAGACGTAGCGGAAGAAACGCTGACCGATGCTTTGCCCTCGATTATATCAGTGACCTTATCTAAGAGTTCAGAAATGGTATCAACGAAGTTTGCCGCCCTGTTGATATCATCTTGATCATCTCCTGCCGTTTTCTTGATTCCGTCAGAAGCAGCGGCTATATCATTTGCGATCTGCTGGTATTTCTGCCTCAGTTCGTCCAGCAATGTACTATTGTGCGTAGAAGCCTCTAACAGAAGCTCATAGACACGCAATAGTCCTTCATGATAGAAAGAGAGACTCTTGTCATAGTGATAAAGTGACTTGACCTTGCTGATAGCGTCTTCATATTTCTTCAGTTGTGGTCCCTGCTGAGTCTTCAGAGGATCAAGTGCCAAGTTAATTTCATTCCACACTTTATTTCTTTTAAGAAGCTCATTAAAGTCCTCCTTGTCAGACATTATCGAGTAACTTAGCTCTTTACATCTCTGCCACTCTTCCTCTTGACTTGCATTAGCTTCTACCCGTTTAAGCCAAGTACGAACGCTTGAATATAATAATTCACATTGAGAACTAAATGTGACGGCATGATTATCAACTTCATCAAGCATTCTATCTTGCCATTGCCAATAGGCAATTTCGGCTCGCCAGTAAACGTACCAGAAGTCATAATCCTCATCATGATCACGATAGAAGGACTCCAAGACGTTTATCGCTTCCTGGTATTCATTCTTGGCCATGCATTCTCTTATCCCGTCAATGGTATTGTTCCAATCGCATTGGTAATCATCCTCGTCGGAGTCATCATTGTTTCCGTTTGAGCCAAATAGCTTTGAAACTCCATTCCTTATGGAATTTAAGTCATCCATGGCACCTTCAATACCCCGCTCGTTAATATAACGTTGGCCTAAGTCGCCTATAAGCTTTCCCCATCCCATATAATTTTGATTTAAAAGTTATGATCCAAAGTCACTGTTAATGTTGTGAATTACCGTACGTCCTCCATTTCAACAGTAGTATAGTCTGCTGCTTCCGTCCTGTTTGAACTTTTGATCCATAGGTCCTTGATTAATGTGGTTATACGGTTATGTTATTGACTATCACGCATTGAAACCGGTGTGAATCCCTGCTGTTCACACTTCCCTGTAGTCAGGCTCTGGTAAAACCCATAAAGAAAGAAAATATGAAAGAGGAATCCACACCGTATGCGCGGTGTGAACCCGCTCAGACTATTTCCGTTCTTCTTTATAGTTTCCATTTACCAGATTTCGACTACAAGTTTTCTGCACTCGTTTGCACAGTCTTTCGTGACCCATGGAAAGAGAGGTTAAAGCGTTGTCGCCCCTGTTCTCCCAATCCAACAGCAAATTTAAGGAAATACCTTTAAAGTGCCAACGAAATCACGAACTTTTTTGTGGATTCCTCTGTTTTTTGTTTTATGCTACATTATTATCTCCTCACCCAGCTTCTGCCACCATTCGTGGAATAGTACAGTCCACGGGTGGTGTTGGCGAGCAGTAACCATCCATTTTAGGCCGCCTTTTCTATAAGCTGTAAATTTTCGACCTTTGCCGAAAATTTACAGCTTTATGTTTAATCTCAACGAGAACAATCAG
>OMXX01000117.1 GCA_900315105.1 uncultured Prevotellaceae bacterium
GAGAGGTTCATCGCGTTTCTCAATGCGAAAAAAAACTATACTCCGCAGGGGGGCAATGAGCCCGTCGCCCGGTTTGCGGTTGCAAACATAGTAACTATTGGTGTAATACTGACCACCACGAGGACCTGTTTGAATCGTCCGTCCAGAACCATAGTTGTATGCACTGGACGAGTAATCGCGGGCACGGCTACCGTTACTTCCCGTGAATGGGTTGGAATTTCCATACGTTGAGAAGTTGTCATGATTAGTGTAGTTGCTATTGGTCTTGTAATGCCCAGAGACGTAGGTGCCGTTTGAACGGGTATACCCCGACTGATACCGTACGGATGAATTAGATGTACCAAAGCCCATAGATGAACCTCTGCGTGAAACAGAACCTATAGAGCCATAGCTGTTTCTTGAACTGTGAGAAGTCGAGCTAAAAGGATTGTAACTCTGAGCATTCACGCTAACAATACTCGCGATTGCCATGATGGCCGAAAAAATAACTTTCTTCATAATTGTTGCTTTTGTTTCTAATGATGCTGCAAAGTTATTTTATTTTGCTCAACCATTGTTTGTTTCCATAATATTGCAAGACGAATAGTTCAGATAGAGGATGAAAATTTGCAAGGTTGCAAAATTATCCAAAAGAGCCTATAATGCCTCCTTATGAAAGATGCTTTATTGATAAAGAATATCACCAATTTATGCCTTTGGGATTTGGACCATAATCATTCTCTCCAACATCACCATCAGCAAACAGCATCCACAACCCATAGAATGGGATTATCTGGTACCAACCACTATTGTTTCGATCATGGCACCGCTTGCAGCCCTGAGCCAATATAAACCATATAAATGGTACAAGTGTTATCAAATAAATGATAGCGCCAGCACCGTCCTCGTCTCCTTCAGAAAACGCAGAAGCGAAACAATACCATATCATATAAATGATATAGGACAGTCCATATTCCAATCTCCGTATTCTCCCATGGAAAGAAAATGGATGGGCAAACATAGGCTGTTTCTCAACCCTCGACTCGCTTTCCTCTACATAGTCTGAACTTGACCGTTCTGAATTGTCATGAGATGATGTCATCAACACATCATGCTTTTCCAAATCTATTTTATGCTTCTCTAACTCCATAACTTTTACTAATTATTTACTAATTGCACTACCACAAGCCTTCCACCATCTTCGGTGGAGAGCAGAATTTTCTTTCCTTCTGTCAATGCGACATATCCACCTATCCCGATCGCCTTTTTTGAGCCATCGTCAGTAATCTCAAACATGTTTGGTAAGCGCCGGTTGATAAGAATCCACTGGTTTTTAAAGAAATGGAAATCACCAGCAGGTTTCTTGTCCTCTTCTTTCGTCTTCTCATTAGGGACAATGAATCTATTGACATGCCACATATAGAGTGTTTGTTTGTCATAGACCATAAGTCGATACTGCTCAGAAATAAACTTCCCATGAGCAGGTGAATAATAGAAGTTGAGAATAGGCAACTGCCCGTGGTACTCATGACCGCAGAAAGGACAGCGTGGCTTCGTTGTGTTGTCAAAAACAAACCACTTGTACTCACACTGAGAATTCTGACAAGGCTGTACCAAATCGCAAGTCTTTATCAACGCATCTTCCCATTCTGCCGCACTTGGCCGCTTTGACGGATCATGGATTCCCTCTATAAAGACTTTATCGAAAAGAGCTTTAAGATAAGGGCCACATACGGAATATGGTAGCTTTTCCGGGTCACCTTGCGGAAGCTGCGACTTGGCAAGTTGATCTGGTTTGACACGATTAGTTCTATCCGTTGGATGCTCTATAAAGATAGCATTAGATCCAAATCGCATGTCGTCATCCTTCTGCGGGTCAGTGTCCCAAACTTTACCGCCATCCAATGGATGACGATTGAGTAAGAACGTATAGATCAATACTGCCAAAGCATATCTATCGGTTGAAATTTGCGGTAGATGCTTCTTTGGATCATCAATCTTTAATTTCTTTGTTGCAAGTACTTCTGGAGCAATAAAGCCGGGAGTCCCCACAACCTCAGGTGGAAACTTATGAGGAACTACAAGGCTATCACAGTCTATGATACAAGCGCTTCCTGAAATAGGATCCACAAGTACGTTGTTGAATGACAGATCTGAATGTGCAAGTCCAGCGGCATGAAGTCTTCTTACTGCACGGGCTATTTTCAAGCACATATGCAATCGGCTCAAGAAAGTTCCTTTCTGGTCAGCAGGAACAAACTTGTTGATGAGTTTAGCAGAAGCAAACCACTTTCCATTCTTCTCTTGACCATTTTTTATGAATGGCCAAGAGTCAGGAACGCCACTGAAGAAAAATCGTTTATCATAAAAAGGGATAACTATTCCTGTCAGCCCATTCCATTGGACAATTTTCTCAGGCCACGCAAAGAACTGTTTCCAATATGCGCCAATGGCATCATTGGTAAAGATTCTTTGCCGATGGATATTGACAATATCATTGATACGTGCTTCGTCATTTGCACTTATCTTGTTTCGATAAAATGCAACAACATATGTCTTGTCCGCTGAGAAATAGACATCTTTCATGCCTCCCTGCGCTTTAATCTCGTCAACGAACTCAACCTGTGAACCGTCGGTTGCCGTAAGTTTTACTATTGCCATGCGCTATTCTCCTTTTACTTCTATTTCCCGAGCTAAGTCGGATGTCTTATCCTTATCCATAGACTTATGCTCAGATATTATATCTTCGTCTGCTTCTGCTTCATCCTCTTCTACAGTATTATCTTCTGTTTCTGTTGCAGTTGTCAGAGTTTTCTTCGAGTCATTTAGACTACTTACAGTATCATCTTGTATCTCGTTGTTTCCTTGTTCACTAAGCCCCTGTGTATCTTCTTGTGATATGTTACCATTTCCTTCGGGGGCATCAGCAATGGTTTCTTTATCAGATTCTGCCGGCTCTCCCTTATATAGAATAGCGATAGTGCGGTCGTCGTGGTTGCCAGGTGACCAGAAGTCGAGCCAGTCAAGCAACTCGTCCTTGGCCTGTTCATTGTCATCGACAAGGTGCACGGGATGTTCTTCGTCATGAAGCAATCTATCCCAAAGTGCATCCCACTTGTCCGGATTATTCAGATTAGCATCTGTCTCAAACATTGGATCACTGACACCGTCTGTCATCAAGAATAAAGCTGTAAAGTCTGGTTCTATACAGAAACGAAGACGGTCATATATAGACTTGCCATCCTTGAATATTTCTGGCATGGTCAGGAATCTAGTCTGACCTGCATACTCACCTTCGTCGGGCTCTCCCATTAGTTTGGCAGTATGTGCTTCTTTGTTATACAAGCAAATAGCGCCGTCTCCTACCCAATAGGTGGCAACGAACCAGCCAAAGTCAAATCTTTTGGCAATAGCAAGCAAAAAAGTCGTGGCATATAGCTTGACAGGAATGCTTTGTGCCTTGGCTTCTGCATAAATAGCCTTTTGTGATTTCAAAGCCGCATTGCCCAAAATATTATAGACAAAGGCTCCTACCTTTTTTTTCAACATCTCAACGTTGGTGTAATCGCCTTTTGTATATTCGTGCAAAGCATTCTCAAAATCGCCTGAGTCAGAAAGAAGTTGTTTGCAATGGTCTACAGCTGTTTCACAGGCTATGCGGGAGCCCTCACGCGAGTATTTTGCAGAACCAGCTCCATCTGCCACAGCAATGACATACCAATTGGTTGCGTCATCGTGATAGAGTTTGAAATGGTCATCGCGGGGCTTGCCTTCTTGAGCGTGAGAACGCCCACGTTTGCTTGCCGCCACAATATCCATCTGCGGCGTACCATCGGACAATGCTTCAACCTTGACATAATCTGTGTCGGTATCATCCTTTTTATACTGAGGTTCAGGCATGTTATCCCAATCCACTTCTATATTCTTCCAAAGTGTACGTGGATCAGCATTAATCCAGAGTTTCATCTTGTGACAAATAGGATTATCTTCGTCACATCCGTCATACCAACATCTAATTGTTACATCAAAAGCCTCATTTCCTTGCTTTGGCGTTCCCTTTATTGCAAACGACTTGCCATCAGAAGCCACTTCATAAGATAGGCCTATGCCCTCCGTCCCAATGATATCAAACCTTTCCACATCCTCTACCGAAAACGGAAAGACCTCATAATAGTCCGTATTCTGTTTGCCGTTTGGAGCATCCGTTGGTAAAGCGTCATGCACTCTGCCTTCGATAATAGTTCTTCTATCACTCATATATTGTTCCCATAATTTGCCAAATGTTACTTTGACGAATTGACCTTTTAATTTTTCAGAGGCACCGTGACAAACATCATCAATGATGTCTTGCAATGTACCAATATTGGCAACAGAAATGTTGTCTATATTTTTCTCCAACAGGAGTTGCTTATTATCTTCTGTCATACACTTATCCTTTACCTCGATTGATATTCATACCATCAGCAGATATGCCACCAACATACCCTTTCTTACCACACCAAGGACAAGCAGTTTCTTCTTCTGGTGCAGCACAGCTAATGTGACCACAATCACACACAACCACACCAAATTGATTTCCACAGCATGGACATGTAGGTTGACCTATGAGAGAGTTGGTATTTATTGACTGGTTTGACTTTCCATCAGAAAGACTTTCATACGCCTCTCCATCTATTGGATATGCGCCTACGAGTTTGAAGTCTTCTGCCTTAAAATCCTCCAAACCAGGAATGGGGGAAGCATGACGAGCATATTTGACAAGATACATCTTTTTGGTAGTTGAGCACTTACCAACAAGAACAGTAAAATTCTCATCAACTTTACAAGGCTTGCTTGTGTCAACTTTCTCAAGGTTTATGCCTGTAGTTGGCGCAAGTTTTACTTCATCAATACCCTCGTCAGTGACAGATACACTTGTAGTTTTAATGGACGCTGTCACCCATTTGAAGAATGACTTGAATGACATTTCGTCGGTATTGTTCAATTTCAGAACATTGTCTGTCAGTCTGCCTAACATCTGCGTGTCAACGTTTTCACCAATTGAAATTGCAATCAGGTTGCTTCCTTTGCGATATTTCTGCGTCCATCTATCAATAGCAGACGATGGATCATCTGTAGGATTACCATCTGTAAAGAGGAAGATGATAGGCTTCCAATCTCCTTTCTGCTCCAGAGTGGTCTTCACGACAGACTTGTCTATGTCATCCATCAGAAAATTCAATGCTGCCCCAAGTGAAGTTCCACCACCAACAGGAAATACTGGAGGATAAAACTTATACAATTCTGTCAGTGGTTGTAATGTTCTTGCTTTGCCGGCAAAGGCAATTACACTTACGAAAACAGTCTCAAGTGCGTACGGGTCTGTACGCAGCTCTTGGATAATGGAGCGCATGCCATCTTGTACCTGTTTGATAGGTTCTCCCACCATAGATTCCGATACATCAATGAGAAAATAAACGGGAAGTCTTCTCATATCTATATAAAATTACGTTTGTTATTTGTTGAAGATAAATACACAAAAGCCAAGGGACTCAGATAGACTTTCCCCGGACCTGTAACACGCATTAGACTCAATCCTTCGCCCCGGATCATATTGCCGAAAGACCATCCTGCTTGTATTTGCTGAGGTT
Source organism: uncultured Prevotellaceae bacterium (assembly GCA_900315105.1). The sequence continues at coordinate 5,610 of OMXX01000117.1, forward strand.
GAAACCCATGAAAAGCAATTATGTTGTTCTCATCCATTTCTATACTCTCCCCGGGAGCGACTTCCTTAATAATGGGTGAGCCATTAGAGTCCAAAAACACAGTAGCATTACCCTCTACCTTTTGGAAGAGTCCTATTCCACCAAGTATTCCTTGGATATTTAGGTTCAGGTTCAAGCTAATTTTGTTTGTAGAAGCAACATAATGTCCTCGGCGACAGATTAGGTTTTCTCCTTGCAGCTTAATTGGGAGAAGAGCGCAGCAACTACCCGAGAGTACCATTTTCAATGGTTTAGAAGTAGGATTGTAAAAGCGCAAGATGAGGACAGACTCTCCCGACAGGGCAGATTTTAACATTCCACCAAGCATGTTGCCAATGCTGCCATTCTGATTACCACCATTCATTTCAACATCTCGCTGCAAAGCCACATCTACCCATACGAGACTACCCCGCTCGGCGTAGAATGTCTCACCTGGTTGTAACGTCACCTCTAACGTTTTAAATTCATATCCAACAATCTTGCAATTCATGACGAATTAAATTACAACATTAACTTCTTTAGGCGGCTCAGGCAGTGCTACATCTTCCGTTGTACCGACACTCTTTCCTCCCAATCCTATGGTATTGGTAACCCATTGGAAAAACTTTTTAAAAGTACTACTGTCCATAGTGTCCAAAGAAAACACATTGTCCGTAAGTTTCAGTAAAGATTCTTTCTTGGCTTTGGGACCAGCTGCACAGGCCACAATGTTTCCGAAATGACGGCGCTTAACTTCTGAGATTACATTATTGTATAACTGAATGTCGGCAGGTTTTCCATCTGTCAGTAGAAACAACAATGGCATCCAATCTCCTTTTTGCTCACGGCTTCCAAAATGCACCTCTGTATCGTATTTCTCGCAGAGAGTCTTCAAAGCCAAGCCAGTGAATGTCGGACCTGATTCTGGAACAATAATGTCTGGCAATTGCAAATCTTCAAGGGCTGTAAGTGGAATTAATTGCTTTACATCTTTATCAAATGTAATGATACTAATCCACACAGTTTCCAGAGCATAGGGGTCTTGACGGAGTGTTGCAATCATGTCTGACAGCCCCACCTTTACAGACTCAATGGGTTCACCCTTCATTGAGCCTGAAGTGTCAATCAAAATATATACTGGTAATCTTCTACTCATAACTTATATATTAGGGATTGGTCAAAGCCAATCCCTTTGTATGCAAAAAACATCATATAACAACGTTTACCTCAGGTGGAGGTGGTGGTAACTCGCTCATTGTACCCGTCTCCGCTCCAGTTTCTTCTACTGACTTACTACTTGTGCTGATGGATGCAGACACCCATTTGAAGAAAGCTTTGATAGTTGCACTATCTGCTGTATCAAGCTGAACCACATTTTCTGTAATCTGCTTCAAAGTGTCTGTGCTTGCGCCTTGTCCTGCAGCGCAAGCTACTACCATTCCATATTTACGTTTCTTGAATTCTGTAAGTCCTGCATTCAGATCATCCGTCGGAGCTCCATCTGTCATGATAAACACCAATGGGCGCCAATCTCCTTTGACTTCTGCGGTAGTCTTCGTAACTTCTTGGTCTACTTTTTGAGCCAATAAAGATAACACTCCGCCAAGAGCTGTGCAGCCACTTGCTTCCAAGTTAGGCTGCTGGAACTGCGCCAACTCTGTCAATGGCGTGACTTGCTGGGCTGTCGTATTGAACGTGAGCACACTGATATATGCTGTTTCTAGTGCGTATGGATCACTTCGAAGCGTGGATATAAGCGTTTGCACGCCATTCTTTACAGCTTCAATAGGTTCGCCGTACATGGAACCCGAAGTATCCAATAATAGATATACCGGCAATCTTCTCATATTATTAATAGTTATTTAGAATAATCTTTCATTACGCGTTGAATTGTATACACGATGTTGGGATCATCGTAAGCATCGCCTATTGCTGCGAATTTCCAATTCCCATTACGACGATATAGCTTACCCATAATCAAGCCTCTCTTTCCGATACAATCGGTTTTAGTAGAGACATCATATTGGGCGAAAACTTGCTTAGGTGGGCGATTGGGGGTCCCTTCAAACATACGAATGTAAGCGTAAGGTACTCCAGAAAAGTCTCCTTGGTATTCGCTGTTGTTATAAACATTTAAGAAAAACACGATGGAATTAACCCTATTGTTCACCATGTCTAGGTTTACAGTTATTATCTCATTGTCAAGACCATCGTCGCCATCTGTGTCGCCTGTCAAATCATCACCGGTATGGTGCAGGGCTCTGTCTAAAGAGTCAACTTTACCATTAGGAAGACCAACTTTCCTGTCTCCAAAGCGGTAAAGGGGTGACCAAATGTGATCTACAGGATTGCCATCAACATCGAACATCATGCAACTTAAATCCAAATCGACATCTACCACTTCTTTCTTTGTACCAAACCCGAGAAAGCCAGGTTTTTCCCGAATAACGGCACCCCAGTTACAACCTACACAAAACTGTGTAAGTTTTGCGCCATCCTCTTTTTCAAGATTGATGCGCTGTCCTTTTTCTAATCGAATTGCCATATTATTTAGCTTTTAGTCTTTACTTCCTGGTTGATAATTGAATCCCCAACCATACATCTTATCACAATCGCTATGTCCGTCATGGAAAGTCAACAACCGTTTCACCGTGATGGAGTTGTCGCCACCAAAATCGAGCTCTGCTATAGCACAAAATTTCTTGTTACTTGACTGTTGACCCATTTTCACAACTACATCTTGCTTGCCCGGAACCTGTACTTTCACAACGGCATTTGTCTCTGACCATTTTGCCACGCCCTCATAGATGAACGTATATACAATGATGCGCTTGATTTCGTTAATACCTTGGGGATTCACCAATATGGTTTCACCGGAAGATGCACCACCGCCACGATCATCACCCTGATGCCAAATATATGGAGAGTGGTCATAACAACCTTGCCGGGTGACATGGTGACGGTCGCCACCTCTTCCATGAGAGAACTGCAAACCATCAATGAGCATTTTATTCCCATTTCTAAGCTCATAGAAGCAACCTAAATCCAAATCGATTGCTCTACCGAAAAGATTCTTGAAGAATCCGCCCTTGCTCCAATCGAGATTGATTACAATCTCTTTGCTAATGTTTGGTGTCTTTTCGAGGTTGATTCTATGTTGGTCGCCATTCTTTTCAAGAATTATAGCCATAACTACATGAATTTAGACGCATATTTACGACATATCGGTTCCAGTCCGTCTCGATGTCCCTCGCCGACTGCCTGAAACTTCCATTCTGTGCCCCGACGATAAAGCCGTCCGAACTCTACCCCTTTATCCAACGAGAAGTCTTCGTCAAGGTCATACCGACAGATGATTTCACCTGTTAGCTTATTCTTAATTTGAATGTATGCGTCACGAACTTGCCCAAAGTTATACTTCAGACGCGGGGCATTTGGTGTATTCGCATCAGATGGAGACCAATATATACTGGCTGTAAACAGGATTTCCTTGATGCTACTTACCGTTTTTGTCAAGTCAACATCAATTTCCTCATAGCCTTCACCGGTATCGTCTTCGTCATCGCCCGGATCATCGACGGAGCCTAAAACGCTGTGGTCAACTGAAGTGGGTCGCATAACCGTAGAGCCATATTTATCTGTGTATTCTACTTTGTTTGGCGAACCATAGAAAACGAAGTCATACTCATCTTCTATCTGCCCACTTTCCCCCAAGCAAAATGTAGAGGCATCTAAGTCGTATGGCGGATTAGCATTGGGATTGACTTTCCATCCCATCTCTACCACGAGTTGGGTTAACCCTTTGTCAATCTCAACTCTTTGTCCTTTTATCAGATTAATCATGACTAATCAATATATTGGTTTACAAGAGATTGCATTCCACCTTTACTGCCGTTGCCGATAGCTTCAAATTTCCACTGGCCATTGTGACGATACAGGCGACCGAATTCCACAGCTGTTTCAACAGAAAAGTCTTCGTCCAGATCATATCTGGCGATCTCTTCGTCTGTTTGTGCGTCGTAGATTCTTATATAAGAATTGCGAACCTGTCCAAAGTTCTGTTTACGCTCGGCTGCTTTATATATTGTTGCAGTGAAAACGATCTCCTCTATGTCCGGATTTACCTTGTCCAACTCAACCGTGAGTGTTTCATCATCACCTCCGTCACTGTTACCTCCAGTTTGGTCATCGCCAGAAGAAGCAACCGAGCCGTCGGGAGATACTTGGTTGTTGTAGAATACGAAATACTCATCTTTGGGGCATTTGCCATTCTTCCCCAACATGAATGCAGAGGCATCCAAGTCAAAATCATAGCCTGTTCCCTCATTGGGATCCCAGCCAAGACCTACACCCACTTTTTTCAAGCCCTTCTCCATGGAGATGCGCTGTCCTTTTTCAAGATTTATCATTTGCTTTTCGTTTTAAGAATTACATTGCAAATTTATGATATAATCTGCTTTATGAACGCATTTCCAAAATATTGCAATTAAATTAGAATAGGTGATTGTTTATATGCTTGCAAGGTTACAAGGCAAGAATACGCTGCCAGGACTTAGATTCTTCTATTGGCATGACTTCTGGTTGATCAAAATCTCTGCATAAACAATTGTTGGCTGATATACCAACTCCATAATTTCCATAGATGTTGCGATGGATGATATAATCATCAACATGATACAGTACACTGCTCAATTTATTGATTTGTCTCTTTATAAGGCTTATCATCGGCAGACGAATCTCTGGGACTTCAAGTCGTGGGGCGTTTGCTCTTTCTCCGGCCCAAGGGGGATTGTCCGTGGCAGGCGGATGCCGCTGCCTAACCAAAGAACTTGATATGATAGCGTGCTAAAACTATTTTTTTTGCTTACCTTT
>OMXX01000162.1 GCA_900315105.1 uncultured Prevotellaceae bacterium
AAACTGTCACAAAGACAATGCCCATGAAACGACATCAGCGAATAGCAAAACTATTCACTGGCGAATTTTGGGGTATGCGATGACGAAGTCAGGAAAAAACATAAATATATGATATACGCATTTCGAGTTACAGCAAAACAGAACATTGGCGGTAGCAAAGGTATGGGCGTGCAAATCAAGAAAGATGTAGAGTCAAGTGGCAAGTGCAAAATTAGCGATTTGCCGGAAGGAAACATTCTTTGGGCAGTCGAAATTCGGTTTTTTACGAGGTCTTCGATTGATTTTATACTGAATTTTGCGGATTAATGCACTGGATATGGTAGAAAAATCGGTGCCTTTTGGGATATCCCCACTATCGAGGCGATAACTTTTCTCGGAGTCCTTCTTTGGCTTGTGGCACATCAGTTAGAAGCGAACGTAATTCTTCCAACTTAGAATTTATCACTACACGTTGAGCGACCGTAAAATTCATGTTATCAACATTTTTTGTTCAACTCATGGAGTATATCTTCAATACTTAACATATACAATATTAATTATTTAATTGCAATTATAACGTTTTTTTCAGACGGGGCAAATGTGGCCTTAGGCTGGTGATTCCCACCACGCGCCATGTCACAACAACTTTTCTACCACATTTTTCATAAACCGAGTAGCATTAGTGGTTGCCCCTCTTCTCTTGGATTCTTAATTCCCACTGATAGTCCTGCCAGTCCATCACATTTTGAACTGGAAGCTGAACAAGTGAATAGCGGTCTATATGAACACCATTTTGTCTTACGGGAACACGCTTAGTAACACATTTCCGCCAATAAACATTAGAATTATCTTTTTTGATAACAAAAATCTTGCCCTCTTCTAGACATTTTTTATATTTCTCGGTGTAGTCGCCATTAGAGACATATGGCCTTCCATTTTCTGATTGTTTTATCTCAATGTAGGGCAAAACGCAGAAATCGGCAAACTCATCATCTGTCTCAAAAATTATGTATTTGTCTGCTACAAAGGCTGTAGCTTTTTCCTTATTAATTTTAAACTTCATAATTTTATTTTTTATGGTTAAGATTGCAAATGTAACTCTTTTTGGCGAGAAACAGAAAGAATTGATAACAGATCATTAGAAAAAACTTGAAAAAATAAATCTGTCCGAGGTTATCACGATGGCTCGCTGGTGGGGCCATTTTCTTCGATGGTGGCTTGGTAGTCGTGATGGAGTTTTTCCTCTATATGTTTAGGGATGGGGAAGTGGGGTTTGAACACACACCATGAGGGGATGTGCTCATGATGTATGTAGCCCGGTCCGTCAACGACGGTATAGCAGTCGTCGGTGAAATCAACTAGGTATCCGCGGTTGAAACAGCAATCCTCCCATTGCTGCTGAGTCATCTCACGGTTGCGCTTGTTGCTGCCACACATTCTTGTGGCAATGCCAAAGCAGAACTCGACCGATGGCGGCAGGCCCACAACCACTGCCAGGCTCACGCAGTCGCCACCGAACACTTCCACGATGTCACCTTCCTCAAAGCGGATTTCTTCGGGTTCTCTGCCCCTGAAATGGCGGTAGTCGTCACGCTCTTCGGTGATAAAACTCGAGCATTTTGAGGTGTCAATAAGGCTTCCGTTGTTGTCATACACACGCACCGAAACATAGTCCGAGCGAATGTCATCACCAAATGGCAATTCGGTGATTACCGCGCAATAGGCATTGGGAACGTCTCGAAACAAGCGCATCATCATTGCCTCGGCATCGTGCAGAGTGGCCGATAACACCTCATGGTAGCAGTAAATCGGAAACTCGGGATAATACTCTCTGTGCCTGGGCGATTCTATGTCGCCGTTTTCACTCTCTTGGTCCATCTCAATGGTGTCGATGCCATACACCGCCACCTTGAAGACTGACGGCTCATCTTTGCGGGGAGGATTGTCCGCAAGTTGCTTAAATTCATTAAATGTCATCATTGTTTTACTTTTTTAAAGGCAAGGATATAGCCTGAAATTGTTTTGCCGTTTCGATCTAGGCCAAAGTGAAAAGACGCCATCTTTTTATAGCCCTGGTAGCGGTGGATAATGATTGATGAATGCAACTCGAAATCCACCTCGCCTATCACAGCTTCGACATCGACTTCGGGGTCATGGTCACTCAGGAATCGCTCATAAAATTCACGCAATCGCTCCACAGCATCCCAGTCATCGGCAGTAAGCCCGAATTCATCAATTCCATCATTCAGCCCATCTGCTACAGCGACACATAGAGAATCGGCTGTTTCGGAATTGATCTTGTCGAGCATGTGACAGGCATGCTTAAACGATACCTCAAACCCCATATTCTCATAATTCTCGGCGACAACAAGCTTTGCCGCATCAACATAAAGCCGCTCATAATCGTTTGTTGGTTGGATGTTGGCAATTTCTCGGTATCCCTTACCTTGGCCTGCCATTACCGCCACCCAACGCCGTAGAGCATAACAGATAGTTCTTTGCTCTTCCCAACAGTAGAGTGGGTCTTGCCGTTGAAACTCCTGAAGGAGCATATTCAATACTAGCTTTGGTTCCATCAGTTGGCCTCTTTCATAACACCTCATGAAGTGGTCGAGCATTACTTGACCTTCCCCTTCGCTTACGAATGCTGCAAGTCCAGAAAATGCCTTTATGCGGTTGATAATGTTGTCACTGTTATTCATATCATGAAAACTCTACTTCCATTTCCTCGACAAAGTTGCGCACATAGATGAAATCGGTAATAGCAAAATTCATGTGATCAAACACGTTGTGGAAAGCGCTCGTAAGGTGCAAATCTTTGGTCAACTCCTGGTCAAGGCCCTCGTTCCAATTTGGTGGTGGGCAGTCCATGCCAATCAGTGAGTCAAAACTCATTGCCAAGTCCTCAGGAAATCTAAGCGTTCCTAATGAGATACCAGAATCATAGAGAGGGTTCAACTCCGAATCGTGCAATGCCGCCCACAGTGTTTCCCTCTTGTTGTCTTGCACAGGGTGAAGCTTAGGGTAGTCACCGAAAAAGAGCTTTATGCTTAACTTTGTCACATGGCGCTGCGCTGTAGTATTTAGTAATGACAGTTTTTCCCATGCGTAATGCGCCTTGTCAAGCATTTCATGAAGTGCCTGGGTGAGAGCATCGTTAAACGCAATGATATCGGGCAATAGTTTCTCTTGACGCTTCAGTGCCTCGCTATTAATCATGCGCTTGCGCAATTCCAGCAGATGGCGCAGCCGCAGCGTGTCTTCGTCAAAGTCGTCATAGAGCCGCACAATCGTGTCCTCCAGCTTGGCAATATCCCCGTGAAATGCTCGAGAGATGTCAAACCAACATGTGCTATGATATTTCTTGGTGCAAGGTTTCCCTTCTTCGTCATCATAGTAGATAACTATCTCGCTGTAAATCACATCGTAGGGAATGCCATCAAATACATATAGTTCGTGGCTCTTGAACTTATATTCATGACCAGTAAAGTCAAAATAAGAAGCAGCTTCCGTAACTTCACAAAAGGCAAGTTTTTTAGCATATTCCCGCTCTAGGGGCATCAATATCTCATAGTCATCGGTATCGATGACCACGGCACAGTTTCTGTCATATCCTCGACCGCCGCTCACCAACTGCGCGAATCTGTTACTTAAGAATAATTTTTCCATTTTTTTTTGGTAATTTACAATTAGTTAAAAAATTATTTATTCATAGTCTTGAAGCCGCGGCACAGTGCTGCTGCGGTGTCATGGTCGAGGCCTTGGTCGAGCATTTCCTTAACCAGTCTGATGGTGTTCTCTTCATTTATGGGAGTTATGTCGTAGTCAGCAAGCAGTTCCTCGGTGCATTTCTCGCACAGCAGCGGCATGATGTCGGCCGGTGCCACGTCAGCAAGCCAATCCCAGATGGCATAGTATGCTACCGAACGATAACCAGAGCTCACGCCGCAATTATCCACAAAGAGTTTCGTGAGCAATCTCATGGCATGAATAGGATTCATTTTCTCACTTGCATTAGCCAGTTCTTTTAAAGTATTTTCCATTGTTGTTTTATAGTAGAATGGTCCTTCAAGTGTCTAACGAAATTGTGCATTATGCATTGTGCATTGTGCATTAAATTTAGTCCCAGTAGTGTGGGTCATAGTCGCCCTTGTAGAGCAAGCTGATCTCCGGTCCCTTAGTCAAAAGGGAAGGAGTGACATTGTAAGTAGTCAGTTTCGAGACACGGTCTATCCAGCATTCCACTCTTTGCAAAGTGCTGGGGGTTACCACAGTCTCAAGGGCCGTGCAACCGGCAAAGGCTCCGCTGCGGATAATCTTCACCGACTCTGGAAGAACCACCTTGGTCAGCGCCGTGCAATTCTCAAAAGCGCCAGTTCTGATTTCGGTCACCCCGTCGCCAATTTCAATCTCTTTAAGATTGCTTTCATCACGCCATGCACCAGCCTTGATTACGGTGCCTTGAAACAAGACGCAGTCGCATGTTCCGTCAACCATTGTGGCATCCACAAAATGAGTGTCCTTATTAATTCTTAGTGCCATAGTCTAAAAATGTTTTATGGGTGAATAATCGTTTTAGTTTATGTGCTTATAATAATAGCAACATCCTCAAAAAAATTCAAAAGAAACGGCAACTTTTTTTTGCAAATAAATGTTAAATCTTGATTATTAGTGATTCTGCCTTGCTATTATAAAAAATGAAAACTGTACCGAGTTTTGGCACATGGGCATGTTACTTTTGCAAAGTGCTGTTAAAAAAGGTAAAAAACATGGCATTTTTTAAATTTTCATCGCCTTGTTTCTATTTTCTCAAAAAAGAGGAAAATTTAAATATCAGTAACGACAAAAAATAGTAGAATGAAAGAAACTAACAGCAAGAGAAAAAAAAGGATTTATACAGTCCAGATTCCAACGTTGCTCATGGCAATGGATAAGGTTGCCGAAGGCTCTGATGGGAGCAAATTGAATGAGCAGTTTTTCTTACAATTCTCTCAAGAGATAGGACTGCTGAGCGACACATTCGGAGTAACAGAACTACAGGCGGTGCTGCTGAGTGTGAGTTTGCTACGAGGACCATACCAAGTGGACTACGGCGATTTTGCCAGACAATTCGATATGACCAACATTCAAGCACTATCATTTGCTGGCGATTTAGACGTGCTAGTGCGCAAGCATCTTCTGCGCTACAACGATGCCAAAGACAAAGACAGTTTTTACGTGTCACGGCACGTAATCAACTGCCTCAAGCGCAACGAGGCCTATAGGCAACCCGAAATGAGTGGTCTTGACGGTTTCCTGCTTTTTGAGAAGATGGACAATATGTTTGATGATTTGCGATCAGAATCAATGACTGCCGAAGACGTATACAATGAACTGAAGGAGATTATGCGCCTCAACCCTGACATCAACTTTGTAAAAGAGTTTCATTCGCTAGGCATTAAGAGTAAGTACGACTGGTTACTGCTGGCGTGGATGTGTTGCCGTGTAGTGATACACGATGACAATAATTTCAGATTCAATGAATTTGATGAAATTTTCTCACATGTCTCAGACTATCGCAATGCGTGTGTGGCCTTGCGCACAGGCAACCACATCCTCATGAAAAATAATCTTGTAGAACATAAAATTGAAGATGGACTTGCCGACACGTCGCGAGTGGGCATTACCGACCATGTGAAACACACGTTGCTCTCTGAGTTTAAACTTTGCGAGCAATCTGAAAATGTAAGCAATTTGCTACTTCACAGCAACCTGCAGGCTAAAACTCTATTTTACAGTACTAATATGGAGAAACGAGTGCACGAAATAGAGTCACTGCTCTCTCCCAAAAAATATGACAAAATTGTTGAGCGCCTGAAGAAAAGCGGACTAAGGCAGGGATTTGCCTGCCTATTTTATGGTGCAGCAGGAACAGGAAAGACTGAGACTGTTTATCAACTGGCTCGACACACCGGTCGTGACATCATGCTCGTTGATGTGCCACAAATCAAAAGCAAGTGGGTGGGCGACTCCGAAAAGAACATCAAAGCGGTTTTTGACCGTTACCGTGAAGCAGTAAAACGCAGCAAGCAGACACCTATCTTGCTGTTTAACGAAGCCGATGCAATCTTCGGGATGCGCAAAAATGGTGCCCAAAGTGCCGTCGACAAGATGGAAAATTCCATCCAAAACATCATTCTGCAAGAAATGGAGAACTTGAGCGGCATCTTGATTGCCACTACAAATCTTGAGTGTAACCTGGATAGTGCATTTGAGAGAAGATTTCTCTACAAACTGAGGTTTGAACGACCCGATTCCAATGTTCGGGCCAAGATATGGCGTTCGATGGTCAAAGGGTTGCGACTGAAAGATGCCATCACACTAAGCGAGCGTTATGAGTTGAGCGGAGGCCAAATTGAGAACGTGGCCCGAAAACACACCATCAACCATATCCTATTTGGCAGCAAAACTAAACTCATAGACGCTCTATCCAGCTATTGCGACAGCGAGCGAATTTTGCAACAGTCATCCTCACGTGTGGGGTTTAAGTAAACATCAATTATTGACATTGCTAAACAGGGGAGTGTGTCAGGCCTTTCCTTTCCTGATTTAGGTTGACTCTGGTTGATAAATTATTACTTGTATAAGTTGACTTTACATTGTTAATACTGCCTAGGGTTGACTGCCTG
>OMXX01000119.1 GCA_900315105.1 uncultured Prevotellaceae bacterium
AAGCCCCAAAGGCTTACAAAGGCTTTCAGACAAGCAATACATTATGAAGGCTGAAAGCCTTTTAGAACATAAATGTTTTTTTCTGGTTTTTGTTTTTACTGGACAGCAATAATTGTTAATTGTTAATTGCGACGGGCTCAATCTTCCAGCACTTCATCTCCTGACTGTACATCACCCTGCCGTCCTTCGTCTTCCATTCGCGCACGCTGGCTGCCCACTGAGCCGTAACCACCATGTCCTCACGGATACCAGCCAACTGATCCACCGCCTGTCCGCTGAAGTGAAGCACGTACCTGTCCGGATACTGCACATTCTGCTGAGCCTCCACCACGATGTCCTGACTCTTCCACTGTCCTCTTTCCGAGGTTCCCTGCTGCATCTGCAGCACCTTGATAACTTTCAATGTCTCCATTTTCTTAATATGATTTTGAGTAAATAAATGCGAGTCTTTCGACCCTTTTAACTTAGTTGAACTCAGTCACGACTCGGCAAAATTCAAACAAACTCGATTTTGCACTCGCTGTTCCTTCGTTTGTCGATGCAAAGGTACACACTCTCCAGAACCCCTGTAATTAAGTGTATAAAACTCCATGCAACTTTATACAACATTATTTTAATGCCTCCCTCAGCATCACCTCAAACATCACATCCTTGATTCTGTGATGCCCATCAGCATCCATCTTCTTACGGCACATCTCCCTATGCCATTCCAGTTCACCAAGCAACACCTTAAAATAATGTTCGTGTGCGTTACGCAACTCGCCACCCTTGCGCACCGTGTTCAGCGATGCACGGTTCAATCCATGCTTACGCTGAAGCATAGAGTCAGTCACGTCCAGCCGACCGAGCAGCTGTAACATAGTGAGCAACGTGCCCACCTCCTTGTCATTAGCTTTCGCTTCCTTGTCCATTCCGTTTCAGTTTTGAAAGTGAACAGGAAGCATCCGGATGCTTCGTCCTCCTCTGGAGAACTATCCCCACCGCACCTTATCTCGAGCCAGCGCAGCGAGAATCTGTGTGATTCTATTTACTATTAGTATAATACTACCTTGCTCTTCAATTCATGGCACAAAAAAATGCACCGTGAACTAAATCACGATACAAAGTTACTATGCGTTTCCCACGCCTACAAAAAACAAACGTGGTCATTTGTGAACGATCACAAATGACCACGTTTGACCACGAAAATACAGTTAATCCTGCCTTATTCCGCTAAAAAATATAAATATTGACGCTTTTACACGCAAATGTTTGGATTTTCAGTTTTATTGAACTAACTTTGTACCCGAGTTCATCCCTCATTCGAAGGAAGGAAATCGAAGGACGTTTAGCCAAGATGCTATGCGTCCTTTGCTTTTTCTATAGCAAAGTCGCATTCCGACGCTGATACAGGCGCTCTATCTTGTTACGTTTCGCATCCTTACCCTCCAACTTATATGCCGTAAATCACCCAAAACATGAACCTTTTATGATTATTTTCCAGATGACAGCTTTCGTCGCAGTATATGTTATATGTTCTATTTGCCTTCGTTATTTGTTTGCCCATTCAGCAACGACTTGAAATCCTTCACCATAGCCTTGAAGGCTTCGTCAGAGTATGGAGTGTCATCCTCCTTTGTATATTTCGACACCGATGACTTGCTCGTAGGGCAATAGTCAGGAAAAGCCAACAGCATCTCCTCAAAGGTTATACGTCTAATCACACCAGCATCCTGAGCTGCACGTATCGGCTTCATGATATCCTTGGCTTGCGATCTGTCCTTACCATCCATATACGACAAGACAAGCTCAACCACAGCCTCAGCATATCTCTGGTCAACCACAAAGCCATACTCCACCTTCTCATCCTCTCCCTCCTTATCCATGCCGGCCGAAGCCTCCTCTGCCTCAATGCGAGCCTTAGCCAATTCCCAGCCGGCAATACCTGTCATAAACAGCTGCATGGGAGCCGAAGGAATCTTATTGTAGAAAAGATTACCGCAGAACGTGACAAAATCCGACTCATATCGCGAAAAAAGATTCCTCGGGAAAGCCATCAGCATCCCATACCTCTTCGCCAATCCCTTTCTGTCCCTAATCTGCAGCGCCTCACGCTGGCACACATCAGTCTCTTTCAGCCACTCAATCCATTTCCTTACACTCTCCAAGCGTATCTCAGGATGATTAAGAAAGTCCATAGCCTTCACGATATCCACGTTGCAATCCCTAACCGACTGATACACCGAATTCTGTATCAACTCATTCACCTTGATACAATCCTCCTTCTCATCGCAAGAGAAAGCCATGTGCAACGAAGCAATATAATTCCTTATAACAGGCAACAGATCCGACTCTGTAGCCACATCATTCTGTAGCATTTGTGATAGGAAATCTATATTGACGCCCAGTTTCTGCTGATCATGCGACAGTGGACCACTCCCGCCATCGTAAGACCTCATCCACTCTTCATACTCCTTCTCCCTCTCAGTCACGAAGTCGTCTGAAATCACATTCGGAGGCACCAGTTCGCAATATGCAGTCTTATAACCCCTGTCAAGGTTATGTCCCTTTATCCTAACCATGACACACTTTCTGCCGCTCTCCGTAATAGCCCTGCGCACCATAGCCGCCTTCCTCGCACTCACATGACATCTCACATCACCATCAATCCATCCATCAACGCAGTCACTATCTATCTTATTCGCATCATTCAATGTTAGAGTCACCCATTTGCCCACACTGTTCCTGACGAAGTCCTCAACCTCATCTTCAGGCATAAAGTGCATAAACGAATCAAGCACAAAATGGATTTCCTCTATTTCCATAGCGTCAATGGCTTGTTTAGTTAGTAACTTTAATAAATCACGCTAATCCACAACCGTTTTCCGTCTGGAAAAGCACACAAAGGTACAAAAAAAATCCCAATCTGCCAAAGCAAATCGTTTTTTTTTTTGTAAATATCAATGCGAATCCATCCACTTTTTAATTTGATCAATACACCATGGTAGTTGGTCGCGAACTTGTTGTACCCAAAAGCGAATTACATCCCATCCTTGTTGCATAAGTGCTTGGTTACGTAGTTGGTCATTGTAACATAATTCATAACTCCATGTCTGATGATACATTGCACCATCAATCTCTATATCAAGTTTCTTGCCGTTATGGAATAATGCGAGGTCAAGGTAATATTTATCTACATGATATTGAGCCGTAACAGGAATACCAGCATCAGACAATGCCTGTTGAAGAATATGCTCCCATTCTGATGATTCAACTGGCGCTGTTTCACCAACGCTATATTCTGCAAAGTGTTCAAGATAACTTACATTACAATGCTTGCAATACTCCTTGTTACCAACAGTTACAAGCAATGACCTTGCACGCGTTATGGCTACATTAAACAGATTCCCTGTTGATTTCAGGAATTGAAGACTCTGTGACTTTGTTCCATCAGATACTACAGGAGAGAATATTATTACATCACGCTCATCTCCCTGGAATTTATGAACGGTATCCACAAGTAACTGATTGTGAATCTCCAAATGATTGCGTAAATCCGAATCCCCTTCAAGTACCCTTTTTATCATATCAGCCTGAAGATGAAATGGGGTTGTTACGCCAATAGAGCCTCTGAAATCTAATTCCATAGCAAGACGTCGCAGAAGTCGTACAACGCCTTCTGCTTCTTTCACATTGTATGCGCCACCACTTTCAGGTCTAACAGTCTGTCCTTTTACATTCATCCACTGCATCCCCAGAATAGGCTGACCGTTGTTAGGAGATTCTAATCGTCTATAATCAGTTGCTATACGTAGTGTATTATCATAAAATTCCTGATTAGAAAATTGAATTATATCTAGGTAACTTCTATGATGGTCACGCAATTGAATTATATCATCTGATTTTGCAACGCTTTCTGCTAAATCATATATTGAGCATGAACGATAAGACCAACGTGGTTCTATTTCATTCTGCCTCATTTGCAACAAATCGGTTTGCTTGTTGATTAGACATATATGATTAAGCTGTTGTTTGTCACCAATCACAGCAACCCTTTTGGCACGAAGGAGCATAGGAATCATGGAAGCAATATCACATTGGCTTGCCTCATCAATAATAAGCAAATCATAAACTGCAGATTTGAAAGGCAATCTTCTTCTTGCAGACAATGAAGTTATGGCACATGCTGGTAAAAAAGGCTTTAACTCTGGTGAATATGCATCAACTTCATCATGATCAAGCATGCTTATATAGTTGTGCAGACATGTTCGATTTTCAGAAGAGAAAAATCTTGTATGTTGATCCAGCCAATAATTCCATGCTTGCAGAGCCTTGTTTTGCAAGGTTGCATGTTCAGTAAGCATAGCCGCATCGAGTTGTTCCAGTGAGGCGCTGTCTTGTATCTTTAATAATAGAAAATTGTAGTCGGCAATATGTTTTAAATCTGCCATAATGGATGTAAATACATTGTCAAAGTGCATCCATTCGCGCTCTGACATGTTAGCATTTACTTTTGTTCCAATATTATACTTTTCTCCAAACTGGTTAAGAACATTGATTGACAGAGTCATTTGTTGATTGATAGTTGTTTTCCATTTTTTTGTAAACAGCTTATCAATAAATCTCTCAGGACCTTGCTCAATGCGTTGTCTATAATCTATGAAATTATCATGAGCTGCAACTGCTTCATTCAATTCTGAATCAGAAAGATTGCCTATTAGATGCTTGTACTTATCTCTTATTTGGCATATCAGTTGTTCCTGTTCGTCAAGCTGATTACGGGTGTCAACAATATCTTTCTTTTGTTCAATCTTTGCATCATAACTAGCACAGATTTTCTTGTAGTCTTCATAATATGGAAGCCCCGTCCGCTCCTTAGGCTTTGCATTCTCCCATTGCTGACAATAATCCATAATACATTGCTTCGTATTCTTCTCATATCGTATCATGAAAGGAAGATGCTTGTTCAATGCATTTACACGCTTTACTACAACATCAACAGCATTATTATTTTTACTTGTAAACAACACACTTTGACCTTGTATTGCAGCATTGACAATAAGGTTTGCAACAACTTGAGTCTTGCCTGTTCCTGGAGGGCCGGCAATTAATGTAACATCTGAATTTAACGCCCTTCGTACAGCATCCTTTTGTTCCATATTCAAAGGAAGAACCTCAAGAATAGGCTTGTCATTGGGAATAGAATAGTCAAATCTATTATGTATGAATTTCCATAATATTGACTTTTCAATATCTACATCAGCATACTCTCCTAGGCGTATCAACTCATTACTCAGGCCTACGGTGTATGGAGTAGGCTCTTTGGCGAAGATAATAGCTCTATTAAGTATGCCATCACTTTCTTCCACGCTTAAAGCGGTTTTCTTCAAATCTTCCAAATTTATGGTATCAAGCCATTCCCAATCTGGACGCAAAAAACGGAGTTTGTCAGATAGTTCTTGTAGATTATCAATGTCTCCAACACCTTCACTGAAGCCTAACTCATCCTCTAATTGGCGTAATTCATATATATTTTCAGTCTTATCATTAGTTGAGTACTTATCAATGATATCCTTGTTAATCTGTACTTCTTTTTCAATAGAAAATTCGATAGGCTTTCCATTAGTACCATCGCAAAATGTTATACGAAGAATGAAAAGTGGAGAAATATAATAGCGGTTCTTGAGAATCGGGAAACCAATCAGCAAATCCTTCTCTTTGTCTCTATTGGAAGACAAAAAGGTTGCAATCTCACCACGTTTTAATGCATACTTATTAATCCACGGCAAAGCAATGAAGGACTTATCATCCTTCATAGAAGCTCTCATCGTAGTGTTATTTTCTAACTCTATGCAGTTAATATAATATTTGCAAAGTCCTTGCAGTTTCATTGCTTAGTATTTCTGTTTATTTGGTATTACACCTCTTACTCCTCCTTTAGGGTTTGGAACATCACCTTTGTATCTTGGGATAATATGCATGTGAACATGGAATACGCTCTGGCCGGCAGCCTCATTTACATTTATACCAATGTTATAGCCGTCAGGATGGAATCGTTCGTCTAATTTGGTCTTCACATACTGAAGCATTACATTCATAGCCTCTCTTTCGTGATTGGTCAGTTCAAAGTAAGATGCCACATGTCGCTTTGGGATAATCAGAGCATGTCCTGGTGAAACAGGATACCCATCATAGAAAGCAACGCATGTTGCCGTTTCACATATTACTTCAACCTTTCGCGAGAGTCTGCAGAATGGGCATTTTACGCCTTCTTCACGAGGAAGCCTGTTAAAATGATTGTATTGATAAAGTTCGTAACTATTTGTTTTAGAAATACTGGTAAAAGGCAGTATTACATTACACTGATAAGTATATTCCTTGTGAATGGCATGCTGTCTAAAACCTTCTTCTTGCAGATCCCTGCGCACAGAATAATACGCGGTACCATTTGGAGCAAGTAAGTTACTGACATTCATCATCACTTCTGCTTGGGCATAGGGCTCCAGAACATTCAATACATAATTACAGATAATCGTATCAAACTTACCTTCTGGATATTCAGTCCTATAGTAATAGTCATAACCTATTATATCCAATCCCTTGTCTTTCAGTTCATCAGTGTCAAAACCATAGCCACAACCATAGTCTAAAATCCTTCCCTTGAGCAAATCATGCTGGAGAAGGAATCTTGTAGGTACTGACAGTGATGTGCGCTTTATAGCTGTCAGATATGGGTGGTTTATTATGATTTTATTCTCTGACATATCAACCGTTATAATTCCAGACTTCGAAATTCATATTACTTGCTATCTGATAAAGTGGGGAAAAAGTCTTGCTGAAAACCTCAATAACTTTCTCTTTTTCTAAACCTATCAAGTCATAAGGCCGCTCAATAATGGTACAATAGTCTTCAAGCAATTTGTCATTTGGATTCTGTTCATAGATAATCTTGACAGCCTTCTGATGCTCAAGCGCTAGTTTTGATAAATAAACATCAAGATTAGGCAGTTTATCACTTTTTGAGGAATTAATACTCGGATCAGAAGGCATCAGATTCCATATCTGGTCGTGAGTAACAAAACTCCATGGCATAAAATGGTCTAAGTCATAGTTCCCAGGCTCAAGGATTATGCCTGTATAGATACAATGAATGCCCTCTTGTTTATAAATAACCTTATCCCAGAATTTATGTTGCTTTTGTAATGAATTTCGCCCAATCGGCTTAATCAGTTTATTTGGGATATTTGGTACATTAGGATTTCTTGCCTGCACAAAGCCTGTTAAATTCCAATAAGCGAAATCCTTTAGAATGCTAAAGTTCTTGCAGAGATAATCATGCCAAATAGGATTAATCGTAATAATCCAATCACCATTTTCTTTGGTAAGAGAATAAAGGCAGCCATTCTCAAAAGACTCCGAGCGCTTAGCCATCAACGCATCATCACTTGTATCAATCCATGGTCGAAGAAATCTGAAAGGAACATTCTTCGTGAATACACGCATCAATGCCTTTATAGCCCTTGGGTTATCATGATTAATGATTGTATCTACAAGCTGCGTCTTATCTATATCTATCGGTAAATCAATGAACTCCCTCAATTTACGAACTTGTTTGTCTAGAGAGTCCAATTTGCCGAAAGACAAATGGAAATAATGAATTGGATACCATGCATTTGCAATCATCTCGGTAATGATTTCCCAGATAACCATGCGCTCCTTGCCTTTAACAACATGGAGTTCAAGTATTGAGAGAAACCAATAATACTTGTATGTAGCAACAGTATCCTTGAATATGCATCCAAGTCTATCTGTCAAAAGATTATTGTAATGAGGTAACTGCATATAAAGAACTATGTTCTGTAAATCTTTTAGTTTTGCCCGAATTTATGCAATAAATCTGTTGACATTTCCATTAATTGGTACACCAATAAACTTCATGTGTTGACTATACACACCAACAGATGTAAACACAATAAGAAATAAAAACTAATGATTACAATATAATTTTAATTAAATGCAAAATTATACAAAACTTTCAATACCTCCAAATTTCTCCCCTACTTTTTGTAAGATAACCAAAAATCTCCACCTCCGCATCTGCAACGAACAAAACGCATCCGTGGGGGCATACTCCTTGATTTTACCCCATGTTAGTTTTTTACTTGTTAGTTTTTTGACGAATGAAATATTTGTAAATTACTAATAACAAGCAGGTTTTGGTGTCAGGGTTAGTTTTTTCCCCATTTTTCCAAAAGCTATATATACGCGCGGGGGGCGCGCGAATAAAAAGGGTTTCACGATTTACCCCTAAAAAACTAGCCCTAATATCGCAACTAACTGACAAACTGCAACTTGCGCTCTTTTGAAAGAGTAAAAACTAACAAACAAAAACTAACATCATGGCTCTCCGAGATATTCATGGATTCTTTTTACCTCCGCATCACGTTTCTCGGTGTGTATGGTAACCGTCACCAAATTGTCCTATTCTAATGTCTGTTGCATATTTGGCATTTACTTTTATTCCAATAATGGGGTTACTACAACCGTGTTACTATATTGAGATTGGGGCACTACCAAATTTACATAATATCTACCTTGCAAAGTTACCAAAAAAATCTAATATCGCAGATTTGTCTGCACTTTAACTTTATTTTCATTACAATTCATAGAAATTCAAGTCATGATAGTCATTAGTCATTAGTCGTTTTCGATTTCGGAGATGCTTATTTTTCGGCAAAGGAAATAAGATATATAAATATATATCTATTTACTTTGAGCACAAAACGCATTTCATTTCGCTTAGTGACTAATGACTATTGACTAACGTGACTAAGCACTTAGTCATGATGGTCATTAGTCAATAGTCATTTTTGATTTGATTTCTATTCCATAAACCTTCAAACTCAGCGACACAATCTTCCGACATTGGCGACAACTATAGGTCTGCCGACGAAAAATTCATACCTTTGCATCGTGAATCAGAAAGATCACCTGCCGTCCGCAAGCATCGGAGTGAGTCCTATGTAGTTCCCATGTGAATCCTATGTGAATCCCATTTTTCAGCGGACATAAATGGGAAAAGCAAATAGATGAACAGGGAACAAAAAGGACAAACGAAGATGTTAGGCAGAAGAAACTAAGATTACTAATTTTTGAACCCGGAACCCCTCACCGGTCAAACAAACGAGGGGGGAAAAATGGCAATACTTAACGGCCTTATTCGTAAAATGAATGGATCTGCAGGTCAGCTCACCTTCAAGCAGGTCAATGGTATGACCATTGTGTCAGAAAAGATGACGAGCATCAAAAATCCTCGTACTGAGGGACAGATGAGAACACGCACACGTTTCACCAACATCATCGCGATGTACAAGGGCATCCGTCCGCTCCTCAACTATGGCTTCGAGTCAAAGCCAAAGAACCTCAGCGACTACAACATGTTCGTGAAGCTGAACATGCAGCGCACGCCTATCTACCTCACCAAGCAGGCGGTTGCAGGCGGTGCTTGTGTAGCAACAGCCTATCAGATTTCACAGGGCTCGCTCCCTGCTATCGTGGTGACTGGCACAGGTCAGAGCGGCGTGACTGACATCCGTCTTGGCTCTCTCGACATCACAAGCAACACTACCGTGGCGCAGTTCTCAACGAAGGTTGTGGAGAACAACGCTGACTACCGCTATGGCGATCAGATCTCTTTCTTCCTCGTCAAGCAGATGGTGAACGCGGAGACAGGCATCCCTTACTGCCAGTTCTCAGCAGCAAAGGTCATCCTCGATGCAGCCAACGAGGACAAGCTCGCTGACGTGACAGGCAGTTCTCACGGCTTCGCCTCTGTCGATGGCAAACTCGGTCACTCAGGCAACGATGGCGATTGCGCGTATGCATGGGTTCACACCCGCAAGAGCGACGGCAAGACACTCGTTTCTTCTCAGTCGCTTCTCGCTGCCAACACGAAGGAGGCAGAGTACAAGGGCGATGCTGCCTACAACCTCTCAAAGAGCTCTTACGGCTCAAGCATTGAGTCATTCCTCGTGCCTGATGGTGAGAGCACAGGTGCAACCGCAGGCGGTGATGGTGATGACGAGGAAGGGGGCGGCGGTGGTCTCTAAACCCCGACTTGCGTCGGGAGGGTGGAAAGTAAATGGGAGGTAAATTGAACCAGTAAATTAAGACCAGTAAATTACACGCGGCATCCGCCGCTGGGAAAATTGAAAGTTCAAGGAAATAATTTTCTGATTTTGGGGAGGCACGAACTGTCTGGAAGACAGTACTATGAGTAACCC
>OMXX01000061.1 GCA_900315105.1 uncultured Prevotellaceae bacterium
CTTCAGAGCTCTTTCAACCACATGATAGTCAACAATATACAACTGAATAAATTTTTCGCTAAGGCTCAACAAGCTACGCAAGTCGTCGAACTCACGTTATTTAGATTTACCTGAAAGGGTTTTCTGATAATGCAATTATGCAGATAGCTGATAAGCATAGCTATTAACTCTACGATGACGGAAATGCTTATTCGTGTCCACATAAACAGTTTCCTGATTATATCACGGATAATCTGAATGAAAAAACCTGCTATTCCACAGATTAATGTCCAGATGATTTGGATTGCCCACTTGGTGAGACGTTCCAAAAGGTAAGGTATAGTTGCTTCCATATTCTTTTGTTTTTTTGATTTCTGATGCAAAGATAAGAGGAAACTGTCCTGTTTTGCGGGACACTTTTCTGCATTAACTTATTTTAACTAAATATTTAACAATTGGGACTCCTTTTCGTTGCTCCTCCCAGGTAATTCCGACGTAAGTTCGTTATGATTCCGTTATGAAAAGGAACCAAACTCGGTGAAAGTCCGTTCCAGAAGCGAACATAGAACGGAGGTTCACCGAGTTTGGTTCGGAGGAAGAACGAAGGAATAGCGAATAATCAACGACTTTTTATCCTAAAAAAAACGATTATCATAGGTGCTCCAACCCGCACAACTTTCAATTTCCTTCATTAAGAAGATCATTCCGAAGATAAAGGAGATAAATTGAGAGAATAGTATAATATAATAACAAAAAAGCACAACTTTTTTTGCCAGTCTCAGGAAAATTTTATAATTTTGCATTCGGAAATCGGAGACGGGCACCGCTCTACGAGCGACATGCCCTATTTCCTTCGTGCGAGGATGCTTCGCACGTTGCATTCGGAAATCGGAGACGGGCGCCGCTCTACGAGTGACATGCCCTATTTCCTTCGTGCGAGGTGCCATAAACACGTTGCAATCAGCCCCTAAACCATAGCATTTATTCTGATAACCATAAAGAAAATGTCTGTAAAGAATCTATATAACTATATAATTATAATCGTATGCCTTCTAACCATAGGACTTCCAATATCAGCCTCAGGTTTAAGGGTTAAGGACTTCACCTTCTCACATCTCAATATGCAAGACGGTATGTCGAGCCAGAGGGTGTATTCGCTCCACAAGACAAAGGATAATGCCGTATGGTGGACTACGAAATATGGCGTTGACCGTTACAATGGTACCGTGGTGAAGAAATATCCACTTGGTGAGAGAGAACTGTATAGCAGTTTTGCGGGGCGCGTGGTGAAGTTCGCCCATTCTACATGCTGCGATGACGAGACGTATGTCTTCGACAATACAGGATGCATATACCACTATGACAAGATTCAGGATCGTTTTGACCTTGTGGCCAACGTATCAAAGATAATGAACATCCCGGTGATGCTGAACGACATACTGGAAACCAAGGAATGCCTTTGGTTAGCCATGAGGGAGGGAATATACCGGCTCGATCTGCAAAATGACTGCAAGATGAAGGAGGCCGGCATAAGGCATTTCTGCAACTATATCCTGCCCTATGTTAATGGTAAACTGCTGTTCTGCAGCTATGATGGCATATTTGACCAGAACTGCGAGAAATGGTCGGACGATAAGGTTTTTTGCGGTTACTACGACTCAAAGGCAAACAACCTATGGCTCGGCACTTTCACCGAGGGCGTCAAGGTTGTAAAGAATGTGGGAATGGGGCAGAATGAGAGCGTGGTAATGCTCGACGTACCCAAAAACCCTGTGAGAGCCATCACCCCATACGACACCCACACGATGCTTATCGGTATCGACGGCTTTGGCGTATATCAAGCTATGCGCTCGGCAATCGATGCCAAGCCTCTGTTCAGCGCCAACGAAGGTCCTTACGGAGTCCTCCACGGCAATGGTGTATATGATATCATAGTCGATTCGTGGAGAAACATCGTCGTGGCATCCTATTCCGGAGGCATAGATATGGCACGCCCAGTTGGTAGCACCACAGCCGTATTCCGTCATATCCAGAGCAACCCGCAATCCATCATCAACGACCATGTGAACTGTGTGGAAAGCTTGGGCAACGACTTCCTGATCATGGGAACCGACGACGGCATCAGCATCTACGATACATCAGCAGATTCATGGCGACATACGGCAAGAGGTCTGGTGGTGCTCGATATATGCAAGAAGTCTGACGGCCGATTACTCATAGCCACCTACGGCAACGGCGTGTGCGAGGTATCACCCGACGGCACCACCCGAAAATTGTATTCCACAACCGATGGTACCCTGAAGGACGACCACGTATATTGTCTGAGCTATGACAAGGCAGGCAATCTGTGGATGGGCACCCTCTTCGGCGCGCTCACGGTAAAGACACCTGAAGGCAACAAGTATTACAGTCTTGACAACATCCTTGCATTCGCACCTCTATCCGACGGCAGGATGGCAATAGGCTCTGCCCACGGCCTGTATTTCGCCGGCGCCAACTACAATGAGCTGCACAAGGTGGAATATATGCCTGTAGGCAAGGAGGATGCCAACAGATACGTGACCGACGTCTTCGAGGACAGGGACAACAATCTATGGATTGCCACCGACGGCGGTGGTGCGTATATCTACGACCTCAAGACAAACAAGGTAACCCACCAGTTGACAACCGAAAACGGACTGCCCACCAACAGCGTTACGAGCATCACCAAGGATCAGACAGGCAGGATATGGCTCGGCACAGAGAGGGGACTCGTCTTCGTCACCCCCGACAAGCCTACCGACATCATCAACGTGAGCTACTGTTATGGCCTTAACACAGAATACGTGTATCACGCAGCAGCCACCCTCCCGAACGGCAACATCATCTATGGCACGGTCGATGGTGCTGTCATCATCAATCCTAAGAATATCAGCCGACTCAACTATAAGACACGACTCGTCATAAAGGGTGTGCAAGTGCACGATGACTATGATGTAAACGAGGGAACCACGGACGAGTTCAGGCAGAAGATAGCCAATAACCTGCTCAAGAACGAGATACGCCTTTCATATAATGAGCGTAACTTCGACATACTGTATGAGAGCATCAACATGCGCAACCAGTTCGACATAGCATATCAGTATCGTATGGAGGGCATGGAATGGAGTCAGATCATAACTCAGCAGTTCCTCGGCTTTGAGAATCTGGAGCCAGGCAAGCACATACTCCATATAAGATGTATAAGCAAGACGAGCGGCATCGTCCTCGACGAGTGTACCCTTACCATACATATTGGACAGCCTTGGTGGAACTCATGGTGGATGTGGTGCATCTATGTCCTGCTCCTCATGCTCGCCTTCCATGGATTATGGATGCTATACAGCCTGCACAACAAATACATGCGTCTGATGCGCGAGAAAGTCACTCTACCTGTCGAAGAGGCTGCCATTCCACGTGAAAGTGTGGAGGCTGAGCTGGAAGAAGAGCCCGACACGGAGCCTGTCTTAAAGCAGGAAGGCGAAGAATTTGTGGAAAAGGCGACAAAGATCACCCTCGACAATCTGAAGGACAACGACTTCAACATCGACGACCTATGCCGTGAGATGGGAATGAGCCGTACACTCTTCTATGTGAAACTGAAGACATACACAGGTAAGTCGCCGCAGGACTTCGTGCGTGCCATCCGACTTGAGAAGGCATCAACGCTACTTCGTCAGGGGCGCACAGTTACAGAGGTGTCGATACTCACAGGCTTCGACAACCCTAAGTACTTCAGCACCGTCTTCAAGAAATACTTCGGAATATCACCGTCTAAGTATAGTTAAGTCGGCCCCTCCCCAACCCTCCCGAGGGAGGGAGACTTTATATACAATAATACTATCTAAAAGCCCCTCCCCCTCGGGGGAAGTCCGATGTTGATAACATCGGAGTATGTGTCAGATGGAGGGGGGGCTGTGAGGTCTTTATGAAGATAATCTATAATCGTTTTTTCCCTTTCGGCTCATTCTGGGCTATCAATCTGTTCGGCTACGTGTTCTGCCGAGTGGATAAGGGACGTCTGCCCGAAGCTGCAAAGAATCATGAGTATATCCATTCCCTGCAGCAGAGAGAAATGCTTTTCATCGGCTTCTATGTGTGGTATGTCATAGAGTGGTTATTTCATCTTATCAGACTTCGGAATTTCATGAAAGCATACTATGCACTTTCATTCGAGCGTGAGGCTTACGCCATGCAAGAAGATCTGAATTATAAGTACAAACGCAAGAAATTTGCAAGTTTCCGGTTAATGCTCAAGGACTAAAGGGGTTAGAGTTGAGGGGTTAGAGTTGAGGGGTTAGAGTTGAGGGGTTAGAGGTTAGAGTTGAGGGGTTAGAGGTTAGAGCCTTTGACCTTTGACTTTGGCCTTTTGCCTTTCGCCTTTTGACCGTTTTTAGTCATTTTTGTCACTTGTAATTAATAAAATTGTGCTTTTTTTGTTCCAAAACCTCATTTTTATTAAAAAAAACTATGCGTTTTTGAAATAATTGTGTATTTTTGCAAGCAAAAGCCCATGGACTCTAATCCTTAGTTCATAGGTCTTTGAGAATTAAATAACTAACACATAACTATTAAACAATTAATACTATGCTTAGAGAGTACAAACAATTCCTAAAAAAGATTCATCAGATTGTACACGATCAGATGAAGATTGGGCACGTAAATTGTGATACGGTTTCAGAAGCATTGTCCATGACTAACCAGCATTTGCGTCGTAAAATATTCAGCATTACCGGCATTACCGGTGCAGTGTATATCCTTGGCATCCGCATGGCTTATGCCCAGCAGCTCTTGGAGAGTGCGCGTAAATATCCTATTGCCACCATTGCACGCAAGTGCGGCTATGAGGATAGCAATAACTTCAGCCGTACTTTCAAGCGCGTTGTCGGCATGACACCTTCTGAGTATGCAAAAGGAGCATAAAAGGGGTCAAAGGTCTAAGGTCTTTCCTTACGACCTTAGTCCTTCGACCTTCGACATTAGACCTAAATAAGAAGTAGAAAGTAGAAAATACTTTCTACTTTTTTATTTCTCTTGTTGCTCCAATATCTTCTTGGCTGCTTCAAAGTCTTCCTCTTTTACAAGGACATCAACATCTTGACCCATATATCCGCACATTATCTCGTTTGAGAGTATAGCAGGGATACCATCATTTTCCAATGCACCTTTCAGTAGATTGGCATTGAACACATTTGGACAAGTTGTAAGTCGTATCATAAATAAAATATAGAAGCGGCCTCTCCCCCCGCCCTCCCCCGTAGGGAGGGAGCCGGAGCGCGAAAGGGTATGTTAATTATTAATTATTAATTGAAAGTCTTCTTCCACCCATTATACCCAGAACTGAGTTCCACAACGGTGTAGCCATTGGCAGAGAGAATCTTAGCCGCATTCTTGCTTCTGCGACCGCTGCGACAATACAGAGCTATGGTTTTGTTCTTTGGCAGGGTAGAAACAGCCTTTTTCTCGAAACTCTCGTTTTGCACATCAATATTAACGGCATTGGCAATATGACCTTCGGCATACTCCTCCGGAGTACGCACATCAAGACGTATTACGGCGGTGTCGGCTATCACCTTTGCGAATTCCTCAACCTCAACGCTCTTAAAGGCGTTGTCCGGACTTTGTGCATTGCAACTGAACAACCCGAGTATTGCACTAAATATACCCATAGCAAAAATTCTCTTCATTGTTTCTGTTGTTTTTAGACAAAAGTCAAAGGTCTAAAGACAAAGGTCAAAAGCCTTCAATCATTAGTTCATTGCCTTTAGCCTTTAGACATTTTACACAATGCAAAGATACAAAAATTTCACAGACAATCCAAGTAAAAGCGCAGAAAAAATCTCAAAGAGTCGAATTTATCATTCGTAATCATTCAACAATGAATGGAAAACACTTCTTTATTTCTTCGTTCAGCTTGTCTGGACCGCATTTAGCCAATATCTTTCCCTCTGGCGAGATGAAGATAAAACGCTCATCCTTCGGGAAATATGTTGCCATGATTTCTTCAAGCTTTTGATGTGGCACAGTCTCATTAATACTGAGTTCCACCCACTCTTCACGCGGAAAGTCTTTATGATCAAACCATTCCTTGGGACTAAGTGCAACGGTCACAACATCAAATTTATCTGCATATTTCTTGTGGAGTTCCTTGAGAGTTTCTTTTGGCCTATCCAATACAGAAGCGAGACAAGCCTTACGTGCCGTCTCAAGCAGCAGATATTTGCCTTTTCCTGTAAATTCCATAATACTATGTGGTTTTCCATCATGGTCATTGAGAACGAAATCCTTTACCTGATCACCAGCCTTGAGCGGTTTGTAATCAGGATATAGCATTTTCTTCAAATCGAAAACAGGCGAGACATTGTAATCCTTGGGAATCTTTGCATAGAGTTCACGATATTCATCCATTTTTTTCTCATCATCAGCATTAAAGGCATAATAAGCAAGTTCATCGAGTTCTTCTACAAAAATCGGACTGAAATCCCTATTCTTGATGAATTCGTACATTGTCGTACAATATTTTTCTACCAAAGGCTTTTGCAACTCGCGTATTCTATGGCGTTCATCATTTGCAGCCTTCTGAGCATCTTCAGTAGTTGCACAACCCATAGCCTTGCTTGCCAAATGATGTTTGTATTCTAATGCTTCATAATCAGCCAGTTTTTCTTTTTTGAATATAGCATACGCATTTCTTTCCTTTTGATAGGAACAGCTATTCTCGGCAGTCCATGTGCAAGACTCCATACCATCACCCGTTATTGTCGTTTTCATTCCAGGACAAAGATTAATGCGGAGAGGCCTACCACCACATACATCATTGAAAATATGACAGTCATTTCCCTTGTGTATAGCTTTCTCAAAGTGGAATTTACCCGCCTTGACCGTAGTTATGGTGTCCGGAATATAAGCCCCACTATATTCAGGATGTGGAGTAAGGACTATAATCTTGCTACCATCAGGAACATTAGTCACAGTTCCATCAAACACACAAATTGAATCATTGGCAGAGGACTTAGCCCCCTGTGCCCAACCACTCATAGCACATAGCACGAGTAGAATATTAATAACAGTTTTCTTCATCGATATGTATATTTAATTAGGAATTACATTTTTTTAAATCACAAAACACAAATTGTTAGCAGACTCATCAAGGAGGATCTCTGCCAATTCTCCAAAATGGAAGTGAAAGTAATAATTGTTTCATAACAGATAATTTGAGTATAATTGAATAAGAAAAAAAGTATAATCAAAGATAAAATCCCCCCCCCCTTACCCCCCCAAGAGGGAGGGCAGCTTTTTTTATTTGATTTTTTTAGTAGGGGGTATTTAAATTATTAATTGACTTTTTCTGGGATTATTTCCGACTAAAGAAAGCATAGTCAATGCCGTCACAGGCTATGGAAGTGCATTGCGACTCTATATCGATGGAGTCTATGATATCTGTCTGTGCAATTTTTTGTTCTTGCACTCTATCTCTCCATACCACCTTTTCTACGATTTTACGCCTTTCTACAACCTTCTGCTTCTCAATCGTTTTGGTGATATATACCGTATCAATTAAGTCACTCTCTACATACACGGTATCTCGAAGTTGAGCCATCATACCTGTGTTCTCCAGATTTTTCGTCATCGGTAGCGACATGCCAAACAGAATACCAACAACAGCTGCTGCCGGAGTAGCTATCCACCCCCAGTTCAACTTGCTCTTGCCACGAGGATTCTTAGGAACAACCAACTGGCTATTCTCTTCCTCCATCAATCGCTTTGCGGAATCCCTAAGTCTATCTTCGAATTTCATATATCTTCAATTTTTGTTTCAGATTTCTAATAATTGTATGTTGACGAGATTTCACCGTACCTTCGGGAATTTTCATCACTTCTGCTATCTGCGGAATGGTCATTTCCTCCTCGAAACGCAGAGAGAATAGCAGTCGGCTCTCAGCATCAAGTAGTGATAGTTCCTGACGAAGAGCCGCATCAAACAGCCTGTTGTCAAGTTTTACGTCCAAGTCATCATCCTGTTCCTCTGTCGTGCTGTTAATCACGTGTTCTGCATATTCAACGGAATACCCCAATCGTCGGTATTCATTCTTTAGCAGATTATATGCTATTGAGAAAAGCCACGTTGAGAAACACTTACCCGAGAGATACCGCTCCCTACTCGACCACAACCGCAGAAATGCATCCTGCATGAGATCAGCAGCTCTTTCCGAATCGCCAAGTTGTCGCATGAGAAATCCCATAACACGCCGAGCGTGACGATGATACAGCTCATCAAAAGCCCTATCATCATCCTTGCTCGCCACGCGCTTCATCAATTCCTCATCCGAGAGCGAGGCCTTATTCACGAATATCAGTGGTAGTCTCATCTAATTGAATGTTTTTTTTGAATAGGACATATAGATATTTCTCTTCTTGGTCTTTCTCTTTATCGTAAAGTTCTTTTAGAAAATCACGAATTTGTTTAGACGCCTCGCTATAACCTGTGACACGAAATCTCTCTGATAAATTCCAAAGGCTATACACCACCATGTTATCAACGTGTTGCGTAAAATCATTATATTCAATATATCTATGTTCATACACAAACTTTGGTTGTAGAAGATATTTAAAATCATATACATATTTTATATTATGTAATGCAACATGGATATTGTCATAACGTTTTTCGCTATATCTCAGCAGTAACCCCTCATTATATAAACATTTATCATCTAATTCTGTTTGGAAGGCCAAATCCATTGACAAAGAAAACGGTCTGTCACACTTAGCTATCAAATATTTTAGGAAGTCTGTTGTTTTCCATTTTCTTTCGTCCTTGTCATACCCCTTAGGATTGGGCTTGAAAGGTTTTATATTCAGTTTTTTGCAAATATTATTGCGAAGAATATTATCTTCATAAAAATCATCATAAGGAAAGTTGCCATAATCAAAAGGAAAAATGTTATAAGGGACTATTGTTATGTCCTTTCGTTCGTCAAACAACTTCTGCATCATTACTATCTGCTCAAACTGATACCAGTAACCAGCAATATAGACAGCATTCTTAGGCATACTCTGCATCAGATTCCATCCATAACGCATGATTCTGTCGGAATAATATCCCTTTTCATATAAGATTCTAAAACCATCTTTCAGGTACTCGTTTTCAGAATCTATGCCCCAAAGCTTAAATACGAGAAACTTTATTTCTGTAACATCAGCATCTTTAGGAGCATGTTTGATAGCCTCAACAAGCATATTCTCATCATACTTCCCCCATTCGCTAAGCCAATGCGTGCCAGCACAGAAAAAGAACGTGTACGTATCAGGAATAGCGACCTTCATTCTTCTCACTACTTCATCCGTCCTGGGCTTTTCATCCGAATGGGCAATCATATCTTTATATCTTCCGATATTCTCATAGAAATATGAAGCACGGAACAAGTTAAGCCAAGCATTTTCATTTTTCGGCTCAGCATTAACCACCTTTTGCCAAGCACATGCCTGATCTTCACACCATTGACGA
Organism: uncultured Prevotellaceae bacterium; assembly: GCA_900315105.1. Next base: position 9,506 of record OMXX01000061.1, read on the forward strand.
AAATCCCCTACGTCAGTACGGGCTTTTACGATTTCAGGTTCTACGACATTCCAAGCCTCAAAATCTTCCCATTGTGCATATCCATATGCACATGACAGGAACAATACAGCTATGATGAATAATCTCTTCATATTCTTGTTTATGTTAATGTTCATTTTTATCGGGTTTACATTATAGCATACACACGAGAAAAAGAATCGTTCATAGATTTGTAGGATTTTTTTCATTTTCTTTGAAAAAATCCTTCACACCAACGTTAGTTTAGTTCGTTTTACGGACACTTGCTTTTAGTTTGGCGAGTTCTGCGAGCAAAGGTAAACAAAAATTCCCATATTCGCAAGAGTTTACAGGAATTTGGCCATCCACATTGTCTTTCCCTCTCCCTTGTTTCTCCGAGGATCCTCCATCGTTTGTCCATCGATTGTCCATCAATCCTCCATCGAAACGATGGACCATCGATGGAGTATCGATGGAGTATCGATGGAGCATCTACGGAGGAAGAGCGGTGGAAAAGCGTTTTTACTTACAAGGGAAAATATTTTTGGTGGTAGAAAACGAATTAGGAGGACTCCGCATAATGCCTGAGTCCTCCTAATTTATTTTACAAAAAGAGTATTTACTGTCCGGAACTTACTTCTTCATTACCTTCTTGCCATTGATGATGACGATTCCCTTATAGCTGTCGTCAACACGCTGACCGGAGATGTTGTAGATTGCGCCGTTGCCGTTAGCGCCTTCGGCATTGATCTCGTTGATTGCCGTTGGCTCTACGCTCTTTAGCTCTATCTTGTCGATATCGCAGTTTGCTCCGACGATGGAGATGCGGATGATGGTCTTGCCAGCTGCAAGCTCCTTCTGGGTGGTGTTGCTGATTGTCTTGTAGTTATCCCAAGAGTTATCACCAGTCTGTGGTACATTCATCTTCCAGAGGTTCGTTACCTTACCGTTCTGCACAATGCCTACGTTGAAGCCTGTACCTGAGAGGCCGGAAGAGACAACAGCATCACAGGTGTATTTGCCTGCCTGAGTGACCTCTACGGTATATTCATACCATTCATCCTGAGATGTCCAACCAAGCACATAGCCACCGTTAGTAGTCTTCTTGATATCAACGCCCTCGTTGTCGGAACGATAGCCAGACTTAGCCTCGTCGTTTGAGTCAGAGTCGTGGAAAGCAAGTCCCTCACCGCCCTTGTCGAAGTTCTCTGCCTCTACGATACCAGGGATGGTGACATTGTTCTTATATGGAGCGCGCTTGTTGTTTACCTTCAGGTTATAGGTCGCAAGCTTTGAAATCTTGCCTTCAGCATCAACAGCCTCGGCAGTAACCTTATAGGTGCCCTTTGCCTTCGGCTTGTACTCTGCCTCGAAAGGAGCAGCATCCATTGACTTCAGCAGGACGTCATTAACATAGACATTGACCTTTGCGATAGTACTGGTTTCAGAAGAAGCATCAACAGCGATTGTTGTAGCCTCGCTGACAGTAGCAGGTGCAGGATCGGCAGCTATTGCCACCTTGATATTTTCGTCAACGTCGATACGCTGGAGCTTTATCTTGTCGATGTTACAGCTTGAGCCTGTGATATTGATGCGGATAATCTGCTTGCCTGCCTCGAGAGGAAGGCTAAGACGACCGTGAACTGTAGAATATGTATTCCAGTCGTTTGATTTGAGACATGGAACGGCAATGCTGCCTGTGAGATCGCTGATACCTTCGGCTGTATTGAGAGAGAGACTGAATGATGAGTTGTTAGCACCAGAAGAAACTACTGCATCAAATGCGTATGTACCAGCCTCCTTCACGTCAACTGTGTATTCGAGCCACTCGCCTGAGTTGGTGTAGCCGATGGCAAAGCCGCCATTACCCTTGACGATATCCACGCCACCGCCATTAGTACGGTATTTTCCATCGCCCTCATCCTTGGTGTCTGTATCATGATAGCTCATGCCCTCAGCACCGGTATCGAAGTTCTCTGCCTCGATAGTGCCAGGAATCTCTGCCACCATATCCTTGAACGGAGCGCGAGGGTTATAGGCAGTAACGCCAGAGAGACGCTCGAATGTAGTGCCGTCGGTAGCATAGACAATAGCCTTGAGGTTGTATTTACCTGTAGTCTCAGGGGTGAACTCTGCATTATATGGAGCCTCTGTCATAGTTGAAAGAAGCTCGTCGTTAACATACAGCTCTATGCGCTCTATGGTCTTTGTCTTGAGACGAGCACGAACCGTTACAGGCACAGCATCGCCCTTGGTAACAGCGATAGCAGCAGGCTTTACATATACAGATGCCTCCTTAACCATTCCTGGGAACGGACTCTTGGCATTCTTTGCAGCATCAGTAGCCATATATTCGCGGAGCCACGTCATAGCTGGGCGATCCTTACCGTCACGGATGATACCTGAGTTACCGTCAGTAGTCCATGTCTTGCCATAGATATATCCCCAGAGGGTTATACCAGCTACATAGTCAGCCTCCCACATATATGGAATCTGCTCCTTGTAGCGCTGAAGCTGTAGGTCATCATCTGATGTACCGATATCATACTCAGAACTGTACATAGGCATCTTCAGGGCATTCTGAATCTCTTTCATAGCCGACTTGAAGGCGCTCTCGCTCATATCGGTAAGGTCATGCGACTGACATCCGTAGGCATCAACAGGGGCACCAGCATCGCGGATAGTGCGCACGAGGTCGATGAACTGAGCCCTCTGGTATTGGAATGTGTTATAGTCATTATATATAAGGATGGCATCTGGCCAACGCTCATGAACCATCTCGAAAGCCTTGATGATCCAGTCGTAGCCTGTCTTTCCGTCGCCACCGAGGGCAGCCTTGTAAGGGGCAGGATTATGTCCGGGCACAGCCTCGTTGACAACATCAATCAAAGGAAGCTCTGGATAGTGTTTCTTTACAGCATCCATATATTCCTCGATAGCCTTATACTGTTCTTCCTTTGAAAGGGAGTTCATCCAGTTAGGGTACTGTCCTCCCCAGATGAAAGTGTGGAACTTGAAGGGGAAGTTGTGCTGCTTAGCATAGTTGTAGGCATTATCCGCACCGCTGAAATTAAAACTTCCGCGTCGTGAGCCTTCAATAGCATCCCATTTGGATTCATTCTCAGGTGTAATCTGATTCCAGAGGGTGTAGAATTTCTCCTTGCCATAATCCACTTGGTATGTAGTAGTGATGTTGCCGAGGAACTTATCCTTGTTAGAGGACAGCTGGGCAGACGCGCTCATACAACCAAGCATGGCAAGTGCTGTTAGGATAGTAAATTTTTTCTTCATAATAAAAACCTAACCGAACCTTCCTAAATAGAAGGATGTTGATATACATTCTTTCGCTTAAAAAGGTTGGTTGTTAATTAAAAAAATAATAGATTTATAATGTTTATTCTTACCGTCTACTCCCCCCTTGGGGCAAGGGGGAAGGTAGTTAGGATTCCTGGATGCAAAGGTAATGTTTTTCTGTGAAAAATCAAAATGTTTTGGGAGAAAAAAGAAAAAAAGCCCCCTCCATCCCCCCGAGGGGGGCTTTATATAGCAATACCGCTCATACGTTCCTGTAAGGATTACGCATGAGCGGTAATTATTATTTTCTTTTTATTTAGAAGTTCGATCTAAATACTCTCCCTTTCGGGGAAGATAGTAGGCGTTTTAAATCAATCCTGCCTTACCGATTACGATAAGCATAGCATAGCCAACAACAAGACCGATAACACCCATGATGAGACCTACGCGCATCATCTGCTTCTGCTCAATCATACCAGTTGCATGAGCAAGGGCATTTGGAGGTGTAGATATTGGCAATACCATAGCCAGAGATGCAGAGAGAGCAATACCGATGAGCAATGGTGAAACGCCGCCAAGTGCTTCGAGGTTCCCTCTTGATGCTGTACCAATAACGGTGAGGATTGGGATAAGGAGCGCTGCTGTTGCTGTGTTTGAGATGAAGTTTGACAGAGCATAGCAGAGGATACCAGAACCAACTATCATAAGTATTGCAGGCCATGTATCGAATGGGATTGTCTCAATGAGGTGGGCAGCGAGCTTTGTCTCCTGAAGGGCAAGACCGATAGCGAAACCGCCGGCTACCATCCAGAGTACTGACCAGTTGATTTCCTCAAGATCCTTACGTGTGATGATGCCACAGGCACAGAACACACCAACAGGAAGCAGACCTACAACGTTAGAGTTAACGCCTGAAACCTTATCGAGAACCCAAAGGAGGATTGTTACAATAAATGTTATATATACCACGTATGACTGCCATGTAGTCTCCTTCTCACCCTCAATCTTGAGCTCTACAGTCTTCTGAGAGAATGGGAACATCAACTTGAGGATGAACCATCCTACAAAGAGGAGGAAGATAGCGAGAGGGAACATGAACATCATCCATTCACCGAAACCGATACCCATGTTGAGACCTTCTGCATCGTTGAGAGCCTTCAAGGCAATAGCGTTAGGAGGTGTTCCGATAGGTGTACCGATACCGCCGATGTTAGCGCCGATAGGAATAGCGAGGGCAAGACCGATACGTCCCTTACCGTTTGCAGGCAACTGCTTGAGCACAGGTGTAAGGAATGTGAGCATCATAGCTGCTGTAGCGGTGTTGGAAAGGAACATTGAGAATACACCTGTTACGAGCAGGAAGCCGAGGAGCACATTCTCAGACTTTGTTCCGAACGGAGTAAGCATAATCTTTGCCATCTTCACGTCAAGACCAACCTTTGTTGCTGCGATGGCAAGGATGAATCCTCCGATAAACAGCATGATGATAGGGTCAGCAAAACAGCCCATGATCTTCTTGTAGGAGATTAGTGCACCAAGTACGTTTGCATCCTTATCCTGGAATTCGTATGGCCAAATTGTATCCCAAAAAGAACCAGAGCCTGCAGGAGCATCTACGAGATCCTTTACAAAGATATTCAAGGAAGAATCTGAACACGTGTAGAGCAAGATAACGATGACAAGTGTTGATGTTGCCCAAGAAGGAATACCCTCTGTGAGCCACATGAGAGATGCAAAGATGAAGATTGCAATAGTACGCTGCTCTGTCAGCGTAAGGTCAGGAATACCAAAGGCATCAGAAGGAAGACACCACACGATAAGGCTGATAAGAGTCACCGCAATGATTTTAATAGCCTTAACCAATGTCTTGTTTTCGGCATCTTTCTTTTGTTTCTTGTCATCCTGACGCTTGGCAACAAGATTGTAGCCTGGAAAATTCTTAAACATGAGTTCTAATTTACCAATTGTTTAGAGTAATAACACACAAAACGGCTGCAAAGGTAACATTTTTTTCCGAAATAGCAAAGAAAAACAGACACAAAATCGTAAAAGTCGACAAATTTCGGAGAATTGCAAATCACGTATTACAAATTGCTCACCAAGGTTCGCCGAACTAAGGCCAATTCCCTTATTTCTATGTGAGTTCGATGACTTGCTTCTGCTTTATGAGCCTAAGCGAATAATTATTGTCAGTTAAAACACTAGAGGTGCGCTTATATTGACATTGTACGCCAAGTTCATCAAACTGAAAATTCATCGAACTCACGCTATTTACAGTTTCTTTCCGCAACTCAAAATTCCGTCTTTCCTCCTAAGTTGCTCCATCGTTTGTCCATCAGTTCTCCATCGATCCTCCATCGCAACGATGGACTATCGATGGAGTATCGATGGAGTATCCTAAGAGGGAAAAGGGAGAAATGACATTTTCACTTCATTGACAAAAAATGCAAACCTTTGTTTTTTGGTCCGAAATCTTGTTCTCTCTTCCTCAAATTATCCTCCCTTTTTCCTTACAATGATTAAAATATGATAAAAATGTTCATAACAAATGTTTAATTTTCTTTTTTCTTAGCGAAATTGATTAATTTTGCACAACCGTTATGAATATGAATAAAAAAGTAATATTACCACTTGTTGTCCTGCTTGTAATATTGACAGGCGGAATCGTTTTCCTTCTCCTTTCGCTCAACGCAGAGAAAATGAACACTCGCCAGATGCAGGAACTTGCAGAACTGGACAAGAAAGAGATGGAGAACGAATATCGTGAGTTCTCAAACCAGTACAGTGAGATGATGACTAAGATCAACAATGATTCTATCATCGCGCAGCTCACTCAGGAACAATTGCGTACACAGCAGTTGCTCAAGGAACTTCAGCAGACGAAATCGCACGACGCAGCTGAGATTACACGTCTGAAGAAGGAACTTGCACAGGTACGTGCCGTACTCCGCGAGTATGTCATCCAGATCGACTCCCTCAACAGGCAGAACGAACGCCTTACGGCAGAGAATGCCCGTATAAACTCAGCCCTTGAGGAGTCTGCCCGTCAGAACGAGGCTCTCACATCTGAGAAAGCATCTCTTACTGAGAAGGTTGCCATCGCAGCACAGCTTGATGCCACCAACATCAGATTCATGCCTCTGAACAAGAAGGGCAAGGAAGAGAAGAAGGTCAGCAAGGCAAAGCAGTTGAGGGTTGACTTCTCTATTTCACGAAACGTGACAGCCCAAAGCGGCATGAAGACTCTCTATGTCCGTATCATCACACCTACAGGCTCTGTCCTCTCCGCAGGCACTATCCCTTACGAGAACAAGAACATCCAGTATTCTATCAAGAAATCGATAGAGTACAATGGCGAGGCAACTCCTGTGACAATGTTCTGGAACATCAAGGAGGTACACTCTGCCGGTACATATCAGGTGGCTATCTTCTGCGACGGTCAGATGATTGGCTCCAAGAGTTTTGCGGTAATGTAAAGACTTGACAATCTGGAAAACCCGGAATATCCGGAAAACCCGGGAACCCCGGAAAACCCAGAATTATCTGAAGAGAAAAATATAAAATAAATGAAAAGATTTATAGCATTATGTGCTTCCGCGCTATGCCTTGTGCTGCCATTGGAGGCGCAAACGCTATCGCTTGACTCCTGTCGGGCAATGGCTCTGCGCAACAACAAGCAATTGGGCATTGCACGCGCCAAGCAACAGGCGGCAATGAATGTGCGCAAGTCTGCGCGCACCAAATACCTGCCCCACATCGATGTGGCGGGTGGATGGATGCTGTCAAGTCGCGAGGTATCAATTCTCAACAGCGAACAGAAGGACAAGCTCTCAAATCTTGGAACAATTGCTGCTGGAAAAATTGATGGCTCGCAGGTTTCCGACTTTCTCATGCAGATGGTGCAGAAAGGCGTTCTGTCTCCTGCAGAGGCACAGCAGTATGGTCAACTGGCAGCGAATACCACCCAGCAGTTGGCTGCATTCGGCAATAATCTTGGCGAAGAAATCAAGGATGCTTTCCGCACGGATACTCGTAGCATCATCGTCGGTAGCGTGGTAGTGAACCAGCCAGTTTTCATGGGTGGTGCTATTACGGCAGCTAACCGTATGGCAGACATAAGCGAGAAGATGGCATCCGTAAGCGTGGATGCTTCTGAACAGAATGTACTCTACGACATTGACAATGCCTATTGGCTCGTTGTTTCCCTCAAGCAGAAACAGCGTTTGGCTGACAGCTATCTGAAACTCGTGCAGAAACTTGACGATGATGTCAACAAAATGATCAAGGAAGGCGTGGCAACACGTGCTGACGGTCTGAAGGTTGACGTCAAGGTCAACGAGGCTGAAATGACAAAGACTCAAGTGGATAACGGCTTGAGCCTCGCCCGTATGCTGCTCTGTCAGTTGTGTGGCATTCAGATTAGCGACAAGGTGACTCTCGTTGACGAGACGAGGGACGACATCGTAGTGTCATCAAACAGATACAACAAGGATATGGTAATGGAGAGCCGTCCTGAGCTCAAGCTTCTCAACAATGCCGTTGAGATTAGCGAACAGACCACCAAAATTGCACGTGCTACAATGCTTCCACAGGTTGCCCTGACAGGCGGGTATTTGATTAGCAATCCTAACCTCTTTAATGGTTATGAGAAGAAATTCGGCGGTATGTGGAATATCGGAATAATGGTTCGAGTACCGGTTCTCGACTGGGGAGACGCAACGTATAAGGTTCGCGCAAGCAAGATAGCCACGAACATAGCACGTCTTACCCTTGACGAGGCTCGGGAGAAGATCGACCTTCAGGTAAACCAGTGCGACTATCGTCTCAAGGAGGCTAATAAGAAACTTGTCACCGCTCAGAAGAATATACAAAGAGCAGAAGAAAACCTCAGATGCGCCAACATCGGCTTCAAGGAAGGGGTGATGGATGCAACAGAAGTAATGGCTGCCCAGACAGCTTGGCTTCAGGCAAAGACGCAGAAAATAGACGCCCAGATTGATGTATGCCTCGGTGAGGCTGCTATGAAGAAGGCGATAGGAATGAGGTGAAAGGAGAGAGGAAAGAGTAAAGTAGAAAGTTGAAAGTAGAAAGTGTAAGGGTAAAGTAATTTACAGTTATAGATATGAGTACAGAATCACAACATAAGAGTGTACTGTTCGGTGTGATAGCCTTCGCTGCTGTCATCATCATTGTAGGCATAATAGGTCTTTTCACAATCGACAACGAACAGGATTTCATTCAAGGTCAGGTTGACGTGGCAGAATACCGCGTGTCAAGCAAGGTACCGGGCCGTATCCTTGAGATACGTGTCAAGGAAGGTGATTACGTAAAGGTGGGCGATACCCTCGCAATCCTCGATGCCCCAGAGGTAGAGGCTAAGAAGGTTCAGGCACAGAGCGCAGAGAATGCAGCAAGTGCCTTGAGCGATATGGCCAAGGCTGGTGCGCGTCAGGAGCAGATTCAGGGTGCCTTCGAACTCTGGCAACAGGCTAAGGCCGGACTCGAGATTGCACAGAAGTCATATCAGCGTGTGCAGCGTCTCTTCGACGAGGGTGTACTGAGCGAGCAGAAGCGCGATGAGGCATACGCCCAGTACAAGGCTTACGAGGCTCAGGAGAAGGCAGCCAAGAGCCAGTACGACATGGCTATGAACGGTGCCCGCTCTGAGGAGAAACGCGCCGCAGCCGCACAGGTAAACCGCGCCAAGGGTGCTATTCAGGAAGTGAACTCTTACATCCACGAGACCGTACAGGTGGCTCAGATGGAAGGTGAGGTTAGCAATATCTATCCAAAGGTAGGAGAGCTCGTAGGCACAGGAAGCCCTATCATGACAATCAGCATAATGTCTGACATGTGGGGAACATTCAACGTGCGCGAAGACCTGCTCAACGGTATGAAAGTCGGCGATAAGTTCAATGCCTTCGTGCCTGCATTCAACAAGGAACTGCAACTGCAGGTTTCAAGCATCAAGGATGAGGGCAGCTATGCCACATGGAAGGCAACCAAGAGCAATGGTCAGTATGACCTCAGGACATTCGAGGTTAAAGCCCGTCCTACTACCAAGTTCGAGGGACTGCGCCCTGGAATGTCGTTGGTGATTAAGAAATAGAAAGAACCAGCCCCTCACCTGCCCTACGGGCACCCTCTCCCCTAAGGGCGAGGGAAAAGTTTGTATTTCAAACCATGAGGGCAAATCAGAAATAACAAAAAAATTAAATCCCCCCCCAATTATCCATAAATGGTAACTTATCCCTCGCCCCATGGGGAAGTCGGAGATTGAGTATCTCCGAGTATGTGCCAGAGGGTGCCCGTAGGGCAGGTGAGGGGCTATTGGTTAGGCCTAATGTTCCGCAATTTATATAACGTCATATCTCGCGAGACACGCATAATATTCGCGCAACCTATCTATCTGGTATGCATGATCGTAATGCCGTTTCTCTGCACCATGTTCTTCACCACCTTGATGGAGAACGGACAGCCTGTTGATATGCCTGTCGGAGTTGTGGACAACGACAATACCACCACAACACGCAAGCTTACCCGCATGCTCGACTCATTCCAGTCATCGAAGGTGGTGGCCCACTACCCTTCCGTGGATGATGCCCGCCATGCCATACAGACTGGCGAGATATACGGTTTCATGTATTTCCCAAAGCATACAACCGACAATCTCCTTGCTTCCCGACAGCCTAAGATATCCTTCTACTACAGCAACACGTCAATCATGGCTGGCACCCTTATCTTCAAGGATATGAAGACCATGGCTACGCTCGGCTCTGCTGCCGTAGGACAGGCAACGCTTCAGGCAAAGGGATATCGCCCGGAACTCATAATGCCGGCTCTCCAGCCTATTGCCGTTGACCTGCACATGATAGGCAACCCATGGGTGAACTACAACATCTACCTATCCACGATGCTTGTGCCCGGATGCTTCCTGCTGTTCATCTTCCTTCTCACTCCGTTCTCCTTCGGAACAGAACTGAAATTCAACACATCCAACCAGCTTATGGAAGCAGCAGGCAACCATAGCATTATAGCCATCATAGGCAAGCTGATTCCACACACATTGATATATTTCATCGTGATGACAGGAATAATGTGGTATATGTTCGACTATCTCCACTTCCCTGCCCCCGGTGGAATAGGAAGGCTGATGCTTCTTGGCTATCTCACTGTTATCGGAGCACAGGGATTCAGCCTCACAATCTTCGGACTCGTTCCAACCCTCCGCATGAGCATGAGCCTATGCTCGCTTATGGGAGTACTGAGTTTCTCAATGGTAGGAAGCGCCTTCCCTATCTTTGCCATGGACGCCCCGCTTCAGGCAATGTCATGGTTCTTCCCTCTGCGCCATTATTACATGATATATCAGTTGTGCATATTCAACACCTACCCGCTTTGCGATGCTGCGCTGCACATAGTATGCCTCATAGGCTTTTCTATCATGCCATACCTCCAGACAAAGCGCATCGGTGATGTGATGAGGCATTATGATTATATAAAGTAAACAGCCCACCCAGGCCCTCCCAAAGGGAGGGATGCGATATAGTGGGATAAACATTAATAATATCTGAAGCCAAGTCTTCTGTAGCGAAAAATGTATAAAACATCCTTCCCCTCGGGAAGGCTTGGTTAGGCTTCTTATATGTCACTCAAAACCCACATAAAGAACATAGCCGATATATGGTGGCAGGAAACGGTTGCCATATTCAAGGACTCAGGTGCGGTACTCTTCTGTATCGTGCTGCCATTGGCATATCCTATACTCTATTCATGGATATACAATAATGAGGTGGTGCGCGAAGTTCCAGTCGTTGTGGTTGACGACTCACACTCAGCACTCAGCCGTGAGTTCATACAGAAGGTCGAAGCCTCCCCCGATGTCAGCATAGCCTTCTATTCCAACAGCATTCATGACGCCCAGAACCATATCGGACATGGAGAGGCATATGGCGTTATATACTTCCCACGCAACTTTGCCACAACAGTAGGACGGCATGAGCAGTCACACGTCAGCGTGTATTGCGACATGAGCTATATGCTCACCTACAAGGCAATATTCCAGACAGTACAAGCCGTCAGTTCGGTAATGGGCACCGAGATACAGACAGCTGTAAGCGGAGCTTATACCAACAGGGAGGAACAGATTGCATCCAAGCCTCTCGATTTCGAGGAAGTACCTATATTCAACACCACAAGCGGCTACGGCAACTTCGTATTGCCGGGCGTACTTGTACTCATCATCCAACAGGCACTCCTGCTCAGCGTCGGACTTCTTTCCGGCACACAGCGCGAGAAGCATTTCCCAATGGTAAAGCACGTCATCGATGCCTACTTCGGCAAGGGCTTTGCCTTCCTCCTTATCTTCTCCGTCATGCTGGCATATTGCACGCTCGTCGTACCTCGTATGTTCGGATTCGTGATGATGGTGCATTTCCTCGACTGGCTGATATTCATGGCGCCATACCTCGTAGCGTGCATAGCATTTGCCGTTTTAGGAAGTGAGATAATACCATTCCGTGAGGCCGTTATGCTCACAGCCGTATGTACCTCCGTACCATTCCTGTTCCTCTCCGGAATATCATGGCCACAGAGCGCAATACCAGGCTTCTGGCAAAGCTGCGCCAACTACCTGCCGTCAACATTCGCCATTAGAGGCTTCATCAGAATGAGCAGTATGGGAGCACGAATCGGCGATGTACTCCCCGAGTTCAGGGCACTCTCAATCCTCGCAGTCCTATACTGCCTCGCAGCACTTGGAGTGATGTACAGACGCTATCTCATACATAAGAAATACGAGGATTCCACAACTGATGAGAAATAACGAATAGCCCTCTACTTTACTCTTTACCCTTTACTCTTTACTCTCAAATGGACACAATTCTTATGACTCCCGACATTGCCATGCAATTCATGGTGTGGAGTTACTTCTATCACGATATTCTCCCAGAGAAGAACGTCAGTTACAGCAAATGCGGAAAATTCTCTGAAGAAGATGCCAAGCGACTCGATGAACTCAAGGACATGCTCTTCAAGTGCTTTGAGGAAGAGTCTGTCAACAACGCCTGCAAGCAATTCCAACTGGCAAAGGTAAGACACGAGCCCTGCCCTTTCCCACAGGACACTCTCGACACAATGTTCGCAAAAGAGAAATAATACCGTCATTTCGACAAATTGTTTGTCGGTACGGCGGGCTGAAAGCCCATCAAGCTAACAGCCTAGGGCATCGCCCTAGGTACATTAACGTGAGTTCGACGAATTTATTCAGTTGTATATTGTTGACTATCATGTGGTTGAAAGAGCTCTGAAGGAGCGATACCTAATAGGGCAGTCCG
>OMXX01000120.1 GCA_900315105.1 uncultured Prevotellaceae bacterium
GTAGCACGTCGTGTATTTTCCTTCTGGTGCTTCGGGGTTGCCTTTTCCACCAACGTTGCCTGCTCCATTGCTGCCTTGGTTGAACGGCATGAAGAAGGTTTTCTCTCCACGTAGCTCGGTGGCCATGATGGCCTCGTAGAGATCCACGCCAAAATAAGCAAGTATGCGGTGGTTGAACTGGAACAGTTCCTCCCTTGGGTCACGATCGTTCATCCACTGATGGCGAGAGTTCTCCACGTTCTGTCCAGTCAGTTGGTTCTTCAGTTCCAATGCAACCACAGGAATTCCGTTCACCGAAAGCACCATATCGATGGTGTTATGGTTCTGAGTGGAATAAGCGAACTGGCGCGTACACTCCAATATGTTCTGCTGGTAATGCAAATTCAGCTCCTCATTGAGCGGACTGGCCGGTTCGAAATAGACAATCTTGAACTTAAAGCCCAGGTCGTCGATGCCATTGCGTAGTACCCATATCAGTCCGCGCTCATAAATCTTGTCCTGCAACACGTTGTAGAGGCGGTCTTCTGTTTGGGCACCATACTTTTTCTCATACAGTTCCCACTTCTTCGTCTGCGTCAGGCGAAGAAACTTTATCAGAGTCTTCAGGTCGATAGCCCGCTCTTTGTCGTAGGTGGCCTGGGAGCCTTTTACATAACCGCCCTCCGTGGTCAGCCAGTGTTCGATGTAGGCTTCAAAATCCCGTTCTTTCAGGTCGTTGTTGTCCATATGTTGATTGTTTTTATTCGATGATTGTTTTACCAGTTACGGCTTCATAGATGACGCTCTTCTTGTAGTCCTTCAGTGACTCTATCTTCAGCTGCTTCAGGGCAATCAAGCGATCTATGTCGGCACACTTCTCGTCGAGGTACGAGGCTATGCCCTGCTGCTCTGTGAGAGGGGGGATCGGAATCCACAAAGTTTTTATCTTATCTTGGCTAATGTTTGGTTGTCCACCTCCTTCAGCTCTATATATAAGATATGGTTTTGCAGATTTTAAAGCATAAAAGGCATAATTAAAATCAAGTTTACAACCGCTCATAACACAGCATGCTTGATTAACGCAAGCATCTATATGTGAAATTGATATGTTTCCAACAGAAGCGCCATACATTGCAATGATTATAAACGGAGCCTGATAAACACTTAATGCAGAATAACTTGACAAAGTTTCTTTTGAAATATGTTTGCTGGCTTCGAATAAATCACCACCATTTATATCACCTGACTGTAGCCAATTAATATCACCTTTAAATAGGTTGTCATCAGTTGATTTAGGAGTAGTTCCACTTCCAATTATCGAGAAACATCTTATTACTTTGTCTTTTGACCAAGCCTCGGGAATCTCCCCAATCCAGTCAATGCCTGAGGAAACGAGTTTTGCGTTGTGGTCAAGACCTTTTGTGACGGCCTCGGTAATGACACTCTGCTTATAGGCTTTCAGTTTCTCAATCATCTGCTCTTGCAACCCAATAAGTGAATCTATATCCCCACACTTTTCGTCTAGGTAATCAGCTATGCGCTGCTGGTCAACGATTTGTGGACATAATAAAGGAATGTCATTTATGTAGGCCATATTCATATGAGGAATGGTAGTCCCATTAACCTTCTCTTTGAAATAATGTTCAGCATATTTGAGCAAATATGCGGCATATTTTGGTAATATACACTTATCTAAGCATGTATATTTTACTGCTGTTGACGAAACTACTCCATTCAAACCTGATGCTGTAATACCAGCATTAGCACCATCCCACAAAATCAAAATGTCACTTTCTTTACATTGCGGAACTGATGAGTCACTTGTGTATGTGCGGGCATCTTTACCCAGCATCTCTGAGGCACCAATGATTGGTAATCCAATTTTGTCTATGTTTGAAGAATCTGGTAACTTTCCTTTCTCGAATACGCCAGAATACTTGAATCGCTTATACTCCCACGTCTCAGGAATCTTCCCAATCCATTCTACGCCGCTGTCTTTATATTGTCTCATACGCTATTAATGCAATATCTTGTTCATAATCTCTGCCTCCTGCTGTTCGAGGGCTTTCAGCTCCTCGAAGATGTCGGTAGAGGATTTCAGCGGTGTATACTTATAGAACTCACGGGTGAAGGGAATCTCGTAACCTATTTGGGTTTTCTTCTCATCCACGATGAAGTCAGGCGAATAAGGGGCAACGTTCTTCTGCAAATATTCATCGCGGTCAGTCTGCCAAGGGATAATCTCGAAATCCTTCTTTGGTACCTTAAAGAAGATCTTGCTGTATTTGAAGTAGTCGTTCTCTCGCACCTTGCTCTCCACGCGGATTTCGGTGCCGTCGGCAATCGTCTTTGTCAACACGCCATCGGTGAAGTCGTGATATGCCAGCATGATGAGTTGACGAGCCGCTTCTGTTATTTCTACGCGTTTATTGCCCAGAGGCTTGCGACGCTTCTCATAGCACTGGCTGGCATCGATGAGTTGCACCTTCCCTTGACGTTCGGCCGATTTGTTACGGGTAATTACCCAGACATAGGTCGCAATACCCGTGTTGTAGAAAAGGTCGTTGGGCAGTTGCACGATAGCTTCCAACCAGTCGTTCTCCAAAAGATAACCACGAATGTTACTTTCGCCGCCACCGGGATTGCCTTTAAACAACGGGCTGCCATTCTGAATGATAGCCATGCGCCCCGTATCTTTCAGTTTCGCAACACCATTAAGCAGGAACAATTGCTGTCCGTCGCCAATGGCAGGGAGACCAGGCTCGAAGCGTCCAGCCGCACCTTTTTTGTGCTCTGCCTCTACAGCAGCTTTGCTCGTCTTCCATTCGATGCCAAAAGGCGGGTTGGAGATGATATAGTCGAATTTATAGCCCTCGAACTTATCATCGCCCAAGGTGTCGCCTTGTCGCATGTTGTCGGCATTACCTCCCTTGATGAGTGTGTCGGCCTTGGCAATGGCAAAAGTCTGCTCGTTCAGCTCTTGTCCGTAGGTAGTGATATCTGCATCGGGGTCAATCTCCAAAAGGCGGTCGCTCATGCAGCCCAACATCTGACTGGTACCCATCGCCATGTCGTAAATAGTGGCGGTTATGCCTTCATCTTCCAGTCGTTCTTCATCTTCTCCTACCAACAATTCTGTCATCAGATTGATGATGTCGCGGGCTGTGAAGTGAGCTCCGGCATGTTCGTCATAGCTCTCAGAGAACTTGCGAACCAGTTCCTCGAAGATATAGCCCATATCTACCGAACTCACCTTGTCGGCGCCTAAGTAGGCTTTCTCCGTACAGAATTCCTTGATAACCAGATAGAGCAGGTTGTTCTCAGCCATCGTCTCTATCTCTTGCTGGAATTTCATGCGATGAATCACGTCGATGACATTCTCAGAGAAGTGGTTCAGGTACGACTCAAAATTCTCTCGGATGTTCTCAGGGTCGCTGAGTAGCATCTCGAAGGTGAATGGTGAGAGGTTGTAGAACTTCTGTCCAGCAGCCTTTTCCAAGAATCCCTGCTTCACGGTTATGCCGTCCTCATCAAGTTGCTTGTTCATGTCAAGTACCTTCTGCTTGGTAGGTGCCAATGTGTCCTCGAAACGTTTCACCACACACATCGGCAATATGACATTGCCGTATTCGTGTGGTTTATATACACCTACCTAAAAATTATCCTCGTCACTATAAAAATGGCGATAACTATCATTCTCTTTGTCAATATCTCTGCGCCATGCGCCAGGATCATATCCACTACGAGAGTTTTTCTTTCCACTTTTCAACATGTGGTTAACTCCCTCAACGATCACTGCTGTTTTGACAATGTCCCAAAATCCCATATTCTCAAATAACTAAAGGTTTAACATTCATTTTACGCATGCAAAGATAATGTATTTCTGTGCAGTCATTCTTCCCAGGAAACATTTTTTTTGTTTTAATCATGACTATAACTATCTTTTGCTAAAGGAAATGGTATACAGAATTCCATCCGTTCTCTTTCCTTGATTATACAGGTTCATATCTAAATCCCAGTTGTATCTGAAGTCATCGTCTTCGCAACTAAGGTTTTCGCGTCCATTGGGCTTCCAACCATAAGCTATGCCTGCATCTGGCCTAATACATAGCTCCTCAGAGTCTGACTTGATCGTTATGCAACGCTCGTGACTTATATAGCCATCTTCATTAATGGTTGGAGTAATCCCGACTATTTCGTTGATGGAATCCTTTAAAAAATCGTTCCTGCATGTCCTCGACCTGTAGCTTTCACATATCTTTGTTGGATTACTACTAATTGTATTCACATTAGAAGTAAATGAAACGGTAACTTTTATCGATGAAATCCTAATGCTGAATTCTTGTTTAAGTTTTGCAATGAAATGTGCAAACAACATACACCCTAAGGGAGTTAAAAGGTAACGGTCAGAGTATTCAATTTCTACACTCTTGTTGACAAACTGGGTCTTAATCCTGTTCCACTTATCAGGTTTATTTCTTAGTAGAATATTGAATAAGCTACTGATGGCGCAATCTTCCTTGATTCGCGTGTCAAACATAATAGAACCATCATCAACAGCCATATTCTGTAACATCTCAACTGAATTGATTGACTGATAATGAAGTCCCATACCGCTTGTGGTTGAGTACACATCACCACTTCCCCAAGAAGCGGCTAAATATCGATTAAGATTTTCACCGAAATATGTTTTCGTTCTTCCGTCATTGAAGGTAACAGAGAGAAGTGGCCTCAATGAACCGAAATTAGCATCTGTACAATATGAGAAATTATAGGTGAACAGGGCTGACATGATTATAGTCCTCGATGCGGGAGAACATGCTCGAATGTCAATAGTATTGTCTAAGACAAAGGAGATATCTATAGCATTTGCCCTAAGTTCATTAATTAATCTGTTATATGGGAATTCTTTCGTTTGCCAATCTTCGTAATTATTGTCAACAAAGAAATATAATTTATTAAGGTCTTTGTTACGAGTTAACTGATAAAGCTCGGTTGCAAAATCTGATGTTATATACGACGCGTCTGGAATCCGAGATGAAACGGATTCAGGAGCAATACGAGATTTAAACTCAATTTCAAGCCACTTAAGGGCCTTTTGGCGATTAAGATAATTCAGGTACCATTGAGAGCGTCTATCTATCAAACACTTGGTGCAAGCTCTTTCACAGTTACATCCCTTCAGTGTATCATAAGCCATCTTTAATAGAACATCTTTATACTCGCGAAGTAATGGAGAATAGCCCGCACCTCCAAGAGCTGTGTCATAAATAAATATAGTGTGGCTATTGCTGTTATATCCAAAATCTATCTCACCATCGTTCACGCCAAGGAGTTCGGTAAGTTTGCGACTAAGGATTACTCCGAGGGAGTACAATGTTTCAGAATCCGTGATAAGAAGGTTGTCCGCATTATAAAACTTAAGCTCTACAAAGTCTGTTTGATAACGTCCTACAAGCAGAACATGCCGTCTGATATTGCTTCCTCCTGCAGAACCACCTGGACAAGGAAGGCCGTTAGACATGTGCTTATGACCTGCCAATGGGCTACCTGTTGAATCAATACCTGACTCCGACTCCATTCTTCCACAATATGGGCAGAATGCATAGCCGAATTCATTCCGGCCTCTATTGTAGAACAGTATTTCTGATTTGGGAGTAGAGCACCGTACAATCATCTTGGCTGAAGATGACTTATCTTCCCATGGTTCCATTTCTAGGAGGACGGGTTGAATAAAGTTAAGAGTGCCTGTTCCTTTCATTTTGCGAGTGGGCTTTGTACCCCACGCAACGGAGAAAGCAGCAGGTTCAACGACTTCCGTGAACCTTTGCTCACTGATGCTCATATCTTTAATTCCATGCATGGTGTCATGTCCTCCACATTTTGGACAGTCGTTTTTTGCAGACCCAGAAATAATGGATGTGTACCCACAACGATTACAATTCTGGAGAATGTATCTTGACGTATTATCATCATACTTGGTTTTCAGTATGATTCCTGCAGGTTCGTAAATCCACTCGTTTTTGACGACTTGACTACCTGGAGCATAGGCAGCTATTGCCTGACTTAAATGAATCGTAGGGTAGTTTCCATTGGTGTTTACCCCTAACATACATTCTACCAGTCCCGTTGGGATTCCCGCGCTTGGCAAGAATGAGTTCTCGGCAAGATATGTTAGCAAAGCTGTTTTGAGGAAATTGTCCTTTTGGTGCTCTAAAGCCCTAATTGCCGTTCCCGAGCCATCTTCGTTCCTTAAAGCCTCAATGGATTGATTTAGTGAATCTAAACGAATTTTATATATATTATATACTGACACAAGGTCCTTCTTAGTAGCATATACAGCATCGCCTATTGCAACGTTCGCTAAAGCGGTTCCCCTAGTCAAGTGCTGATATGTTGAGTCCAAATTTTCCCCTTGTCCACCTATGATTTTATCTATATGTGTAAGGAACTGATCATAGTATGTAACTCCTTCTGTTGACTCAAAGAAATCCTTTATTATAGATGTTACTCTTATGCCACCTTGCTGGGAAACAAAATCACTAAACACCAGGGCATTCACATGTCGCTGAACAAGTTGTCTGCTTTCTAGTTTCAGCAATGGCGTTTCAGTATTGTGAGTCATTGGGTAATAAGGATGATTCCATGTGTATGAGCCTATAGGATTAGGAGCACAAAACGTTAAAGCCAAAGCCTTTGACTCATTACGTCTTCCTGCACGACCTGCTCTTTGTAGGTAATTAGCAGGCTTAGGCGGTACGTTATTCATAACTACTTCATTTATACCACCGATGTCAACACCCATTTCCATCGTCGTTGAACAAGAAAGAACGTTGAGTTGTCCTTCATTAAATTCCTTTTCGTACTTGTCCAAATCTTCTCGAGATTGTTGAGCAGAATGTTCTGCAGCAATAAAAATAGGCTTTTGAGCATATACACGCTCATGGATATTTGAGAATACGCCAGACTCTTTTTGATCACCAAAGTGTTCCAAAAGCCAGTTTGACAATGTTTCTTCATCATTTTCTGTTGATTTGAAGGGGAAGAATGGGTAAGTTAATTCCTTAGTAACACGGAATCTGTTAAAGTTTTCCTTACCAATATATCCATTCATACGAGGACTATACCCACAGAATGTCACATCAACAACAACATTGTCTACTGGACATAAATAGCCCTTATCTATAAGCTGCAACTTAACTTTAGGTCCAAGCAGATCAAGCATATAGCCATGATGCTCTGAGTCAACGGACTCCAAAATATTTGAAGTTATAAAGTTCCATGCAGTTGTAAGAAGGGAATTAACATTAGCTATCTTTTCGTCATTAATGGTTTCAACTTCATTATATCCCAGAACTGCACATAATAGCAAGACCAATCTTGATTGATCTTCTTGTACTCCTGTTAGGGTCTGCCTTACCATAGGCCACTTACTGACAGGGCGTCCATTCTTTTTCAAATCAGATTCTTTTGGATAGATTGCAGATGTAGTTGTATTCTGTGTTAGGAAATCTTTGTATTCACTTGAAATCATATAGTGTCGGCCACCTCGGATAAGATAATCAATACATATCTTTAAGAAATCCTGCCAGTCCTCGTTTTTACATCCCACAGCTGTAAGCAAGGCCGGACACTTTGAGCGTTTGAGATCTGGATAAACCAATCGAACAACCCCCATGTTTTCAAGAGAATTTGCCCGTTTGGGTATCCATCCAAACTGGTCAACCAAAAGTGCCTTAAGATACTTTGCAGGGTTATCATATTGGCTTTCTGCACGAGCATTTTTTAAGTGTTTAAACAACTTTCTAAAATCGGCGTTATTCTCCAATGTCTGGCTTATAGAACCAAAATCAACTTCTGGTGCTTTAGGTATTTCATTTTCCCCATCTAATTTTGCCTTCAGGCGTGCCAACTCATCTTTCATCATCTTTGGTAGTTTTTCTACGGGCTGGGCAGTCAGATAATTGTAGAGTTGCATCTCGTCATCAGTTAATCCCTTAGGCTCTACTTTCTCGATACGGATGTCCGCTAATTTATGGAAGATCGTAGAGCGAACCCACGAACGTTCCACATCTTGGTTCATTCCCATAGCAGATCTTGCAGAACCCTGTCTATTGTCTGTAAATGTTATGTATCTTTTGCCGTTATAAAGTATTTCTGCATCTTTATCAGACATGCCTTCTGCATTGTCTAACAATAAAGTTGAAAGAACACGCCCCATTTGAGTTGCACTAACCCTGAGATAATCAAGTCTGGTTATGCGGTTGCCACAATGTGGACATAAGTCTGCATTAGTTTCATCATGGCGTAACGAAATATAAAGACGCTCCTTTTCTGCGTTTTCAGGAGCGATTTCAATTCGTCCTTTCTCATGATTGAATACATGTTTATCCTCATGGGTATGACGACGGAGACATCTTCTTATTGGCTTAGCAAAATAGAATGGAGTAAATCCATCATTCTCATTGCCCCTTGAGCTGTTTTCTTCTTGGATTTCCTCTGATTCAATTAGGTCGTCATCTCTATTTTCAAAGAACAAGCTATTATCAAGATCCACCACATTGGCATGCATACGAAAACCTTTTGACGTACTAGTCTCACCTACCACAATAATACCTCCACAAGATGGGCATGTGGCTATTTCAAGAAGTTTTGACTTGCAAGTTGGACAATTCGTATTTTGATATGTTGTTAAGCTGCCAACTCCAATACGATATTTCTTATGGCGACTGCACTCTGAATTCACACATGCATAAACTCCGCTTATTGAGCGTACAAAGAAGTGTGCTCGTGAAGGGAGTAAAGCAATTGCACTCCCATCTTTAAGACTCAATCCCTCAACTTTATTGGCTAATGCGTCTATAAGATCAAGCGATTTCTCAATGTCTTTGCTAATATTGCGATCAAGCTGTTTTACTATGTCTTTGGTTGTAAGGACAGCAGAAGAATTAATCTGCTTCCTTATACGTTCAATGTCTGCAATACTAATATTACAGTTAAACGACTTGTTAATTCTATCTATTCGTGATTGAGCAACTGCGTTGTCCATATCAGGAATGACTCGCTTACCCCCTATAATGACAATACTGTCAATAGGCTTTCCTGTAAGTTGTGAAACAAATGTCTTTAACTTTAATTGGGTTGCAGGCTCTTTCTCGTCACCGATAGTGGCAGATGTCACTGCAAAATTAACCTGTTCAACAGTTACACCAAATGCATCGAGGACCCGTCGTAACTGCAAGGACAGCTCGGCAGCAGAAGAACCTGTATAAGTATGAGCTTCATCCAAAAGAATCCATTTTAATTTACCTTGTGACTTCTCCAAAATAGGTTTGTCTTCCGCCCTTACAAGCATATAATTAAGCATAGTCGGGTTAGTAAATAATACTTGCGGAGGAGTCTGTCTTATTTGTGGACGAGTAATTAATTGGGGAAAATATGGCGATGTGAAATTCGAACTTCTGTTCGTCTTTTCAGTATCTCCATTATATATAGCATACGTAACTTTGTTGGGGATTGCATCACACCATGCATGTATACGCTTTTGCTGGCTTTTCATCAAAGCATTCAAAGGGTAAAGGAAGATAGCTTGTACGCAATCTTTTTCATTCCGTTGAGCTATATCTTGTAATACAGGTATCATAAAGCATTCCGTCTTACCAGAGCCTGTTCCTGATGTAACAACTATCGTTTTACCTTTATCTGAAAGCATCGTCTTCCAGCTTTTGGTCTGATGTTTATATGGATGACGGTTTAATGGGAAACGTAGACTTTCGTCAATATTATCACTACTCAGAGCCTGGACAAAAGACTCTGAGAGGATATTAAGCTTTGAGCAATGTTCTCCAAAAGTCTCTGCACTTTCCTCCCATGGAAAGATGGATTGAAACACAGGTTCAGAAAGGAGTGGCTCTTCTTCAGATAAGATACGGCGCATATATTCCTGCTCTTTGCCTTTACCTCTAAACCATATTGATACCAACGAATCCGTTAGCATCTTTTTTGCAGATATGTAGAAATTTGAATAATTCATTGTATTAATGCTTATTTGTTTGAGATGAGTTTTACTGTTCTAAAATAAATTTCGCTATATGTTTCCTTGAAATACCTCCTGTAAAAGTTTACAACGCGAGCATGTTCCTTTCCATCTGGTTTAAATAAATCGATATGGTTCTTAACATCACAAGTATTTTCTGCTGCACACATGGCAGATTCAATCATCACTCTATAGGATGCAAGCATACTCTGAGAGGGATAATAATTCCCGTTAAGAGTAAATCTGGCAATTGGTAAATCATTATTATTATCCGACAATCCTCTTATTTTCATATTATAGTTTCTGATCTCAGATCTTGATATAGGATTGGCTTTTTCTAAATTATTACCAGCTATATAGGCTGTCAATTTAGAAGCAATATCAGTAGAAACAGTTGTATTAAACAGCTCCTGAATGAAGGTGAAAAAATCTTGGATTTTCCCCATCATCATCGGGAGAAGCGGCTGAGGAATCGTATCGAGGAAGGAGTTTATACTTTTCTCCCATATTTTTATTGGAATCCAATGTAATGCTATAACCAATTCTTGCTCAAAGCGATCTATTTCCATTGCAAGAACATCTTTATATCCATTAAGCCACATAGCTATTATAAATGTTGAAAGAAGTTTCGGGCTTCGGGCTATGACTTTTAATCCATTGTATGTAGTAAAAGGTAAATCATAATGGCTACAAATATCATATGCTTTGCATACTTTCAGCCAATGATCACCATTCATTATGTCTTCTTCGGATAGAAAATCATACCAAACCTTATTTAAGTTAAAAGAATGCAAGTCCCTCTCATCCTTGCAAAAGTCCTTTTCAAACCTATTGTAATACTTTGGGATTATTCTTCGTCTTGACTCTATTCCGGAAAAGACAATGACTTCATTATACAAAAAACTCTCTGGAAACCCGAATGTATTTATAGAATCTGCCAGTCTTGTAAGTTTTACAGGACTAAAATCTCCAATCGAGACATCTTCACCAACGGGAATTGCGTATAAATCACCTTCATATTTAAATTTGGAAGTATCTTCTTCAGTCTCATCAGAGATGATGATATCTCCTTCGTTTATGGTCGTTTCTAATACAAATTGGCGTACATAAATCTCTTGCCCAGACACATTAAGTACAACCGAACTACTTCTGTCAAAGCTATTGGATCCGTAAAGATTAAACATACGCAATATGAGGTCACTATAATCAGAGAGAGAGACTACACCTTCAATCACGTTACTTTGCAAGTGCTTTAAACTCTCGGTGCTTACAATTCTATCTGAAGAATAGGATACGTCAACTTTTCGACGAGTGTTTCCATGGCTAATGATAGAAAAGTGAGTTAGATTTGTAAAAGATATTATTTTCCCACTGGGTACGATATTACCATCAACATCAGTAATAGTTATTCCATTAAAGGGAATAGCAATAGCCAGTTGAAGGACAGGATTCCCTGGGTTATATATTCTAAATCTGCAAACAGAGGGGCAAAAAGATGATTTCTTATCCCTGCTTATTTTCCAATGACTCGAACCTATATCGATTACATCCACATTATCTATTGGGAGGATTTTGAGTGACAGTATGGAGACGCAATTACAGATAATCTCTGTTGAATATGCTGTTTCGTTACATGAGCTAAAATGCATATCACCAATTGCATAAAAGGTTTCTATCGTAGAGTGGCCATCTGGGAAATCAACCTTTATGTCAATTAGTCCGGGAGATGAGAGACAAGATGAATTCAAATGTTTCCATGAGTCATTTGCCGATGAATGTTTTCGGTATCTTGTTTTGCAATTAAAGACCCTATTTTTATCTTTATCATAAACACGAATAACCGGAACTTTATCTAGTAATTTGTAGTTAGATTCTTCTACCCATTTAATAAAGTTCCCAGAAAATTCTACCGAATAAGGTGTGAATTCATTAGTTAACAACAATTCTTCCGCGGTAGTTTTGTTAACCAATTCAATAGATTGTGAAAACTTTGTGCACAAAAAATATTGCTCGTTAATATGAATGGGAGCGGCACCTTCGCAACTCCAATCAGTTGAGAAGATGGCGATATTATCTTCAGATTTGGCGGTTTCGCTTTTACTGTAAACATTATCGTCAAGCATCTGGAATACTTGTGGTACATCAAAATTTGGAGGATAGCAACCTGCTATGGTAAGAAAAAGACGGTCATCGTTGTCACAACGAACCTTAACTTCAACGACTGGTTCTCCTTTCCAAAGAATATCTTTGGAGACACCTACGGATATCCTAGTATAGGTTGCATTGACGATATTGCCTTCATCATCCCTGTTATTACTCTTACGGACGTATTTTCCAACGAGAGAACCAGAAACAAAGACATCAAATGAGTAGCATGTAGAAATATCTAAGCCAGGAATAGAGTCAGAAGATATTTCCTTAACAACATCCATATTAACGAATAGTTGTCCCTGGTCGTTGCCGATTGTGTGTAGTTTCCAATGTAACGACAATGGGCGTATTTTCCTTTCCCTCTTTGCACGCGTATATTCCTTTTTTAGGGATTTCGTAAGCTCTGCAAGTGATGCATCTGTATCATCATAAGGTAACAAACTGTTGTCGTCCGTAATGATTGCATGAGCAATTTGCATGGAAACATCATAGATGTTCTCATTTTTGAAAGCTTTGCCTAGATAGGAAATGCAACCAAACTGTTGAATGATGGTGTGGTCATCATGATTCCAGTCATATCCAATGATGGAGAGTTCTCTCACAAGGCCCCTGAGAAAACGGGAATAACTTCCAAAATTACCATCACTATTTATGATATAGTTTACAGGAAGTCCTCCCTGATTAAGAAGGGTCCTGAAATATTCAGTTCCTTTTAAAGAATGAAGGAAGGTATACCCATGTTTCTCTAAGGCTGAGCGAGCTGCCATAAAGAGATCTTCACCATATACTCTTCGCAATCCAATGCCCTCGGCAACGTCTTCTTTGGATGGGTTGTTCCCTTTATAGTCACGTCTCCACCATTCTGCATAACTCAAAGCAGCTTCTAAACCATACCTATTCAAATCATAGGGATGACTTCGAAGAGTCTGTTTAAGACTTTCGTATTCCTCATCTGTTAACTTGAACTTCCACAACGGATAATTCCGCTGTAGTTTTTCCATACCACGCGACTGCAAAATATTTAATAATGCAGCATGTTCAGTTACATGTTCATTCATCTTCGTTACGATTTTTGGCAAAATTAACCGGCATCAGTGCAGCCATTCTTCCCTGAAACGTATTTTTTCAAGTTTTCTACAATTTTTCCTTGAATCTGCTGCCTATACCACTCCGGAGCAAGTACTTCTACATCTGGAATGAATGAGAAAATCTGCTGGTCAAGTTCCCTCGTTGGTCGTACTTGGATTTCTATTTCACAGTTGTTTTCGTCTACTATTTCCTGTGATTTATGGATGGGCTTGGACACGACATATGGAAAACGATTGTTTGAAAAGCGTAGCCTAATGGACTCTTTCTTTACATCGTCATTTGGAATTGTAGCACCCACCACGTCGTCAAAATATGTAGAAAAGTCATATTTCTCATTCTTCTTGAACGGGAGAGTTGACTTTTTGAAACTCTTTATTCTGTCAAGTGCTAAGTTGCTGATCCTTCCTAATTCATCGTTCAAGCCATAGAGGAACCAACGTCCGTTGTACTGTT
>OMXX01000217.1 GCA_900315105.1 uncultured Prevotellaceae bacterium
TTTGGTTCAGAGAATTGGTTGGGAAAGAAAAATTTCCTAACTTTGCCACTGCTATGTTTATGAATAGTAGCAGGTCATGAGGTTTCTTACTGAGAAAATGCTATGGAGTCAGGTGCGCGAGGGCGACGAGAGCGCCTTCGAGGAACTATACAACCTGTATGCCGACAGTTTGTTGGCATACGGCATGAAGTTCACGCCCGACAGAGAACAGGTGAAAGACATCATTCAGGACCTCTTCGTGCGCATCATCAAACGCCACGACAGCCTGCCCGAGGTCGAGAATGTGAAGGCCTACCTGCTCCACGCCTTTCGCAACAACCTCCTCGACAACCTCTCCAAAGAGCGGCTGTGCTCCTTCGACGAGAGCGACACCCTGCGGAAGCAGGCGGAAGAGAGCATCATGGAGGCCATGGATGACTATAGCCCCGATGACGACATGCTGCGCAGACGCCTGCGCGTCAACCGTGCGCTGATGACGCTCACGCCCCATCAGAAAGAAATCATCTACCTGCGCTACGTGCAGGAGCTACCGTCGTCCGACATTGCCCGGATGCTCGGCATCAACGTGCAGTCGGTGCGCAACGATGTGCACCGCGTCATCGCCGGACTGCGCAAGCAGGTCATCTCATGAAAAGGTGGATAGAATGTTGCCAAATGGTGTATATTTCGTTCCCTGCATCTATTTTTTCCCAAAAAGGCTTGCAGGTTATTATATTATTTCCTAACTTTGCATCCAAATTGCAGTGCTAACTACATTCGCTACGAGATTGCAGCGCTTACTACAACAGACAGATTACAGCATCATCTAGATAAATCAACAAAACTATTAAGATAACATGAACAAATTTATGCAAACAAGGACGGCGCTAACCCATGCGTACGCTTCTTTCAGCGCCCTCTCACGGGTGATCGTCCTCGCACTGGCATTTGTTGCCGGGGGGGGCAGATAGCCGCGCAGACGCCAAGTGCTGAGCTTACTACTGACGGTAATACACTTGTTGTTACCGCTACGGGTGACCTGACAACTTACAACATCACTTCAACTTCTACGGCTACTGTCTTCACAGCAGCAGGTGCTACTGTAATCAAGAAAGGCCATGTAGCAACGAATCCAAATTGGGTTGACGCAGTAAATGCGGGTGATCTCTACGACCCAAGCCAATTGTATTTCTGGTATGATGCATCCTCTTATAGTAATAAGCTCATTGAAGATAATGCTACTTATTTTTCTACAGAGCCAGGCTCTACATATATTGAGACAAAAGAGGTAACTACAACCAAACCTTTTGTCGAAGAAGTTGAGGCACAAGCCAAGTCTATGGGTTGCACCGCCGTGAAGTTCGTTCAGGGCGATGGTGAGCCTATGGTTTTGAGCGCTGACCAAATGGCAAGTCTTATCAAATATAGTGCTAATAGTAAAACCAACTATTTCTCAGCACTTGATTTCTCTCCAGTGACGGGCATTACTCTGTCCGCGCTCAAGACATCCTATGGTACAGGGACTTGGGATCTCAACGCCAGTTTTGTGCTCCCGAATACCATTAAAAAGGATGATGGTACTGTCATGACATCGGCAGAGAAACTCACTTGGGCAAGCACCGTTAACAATGGTGGAAACATCTATTGGTATACTCCCAAGAAGAATATCGATTTCACCGAGGATGCTACACAACCTTATTATAATCTGGAGGTTCGGGTCATCAGGGACGCCCAAGAATATCTGGAGGCAGGTGCAGCATTTGTAAAGAAAGATGTGACAAAGAACTTGTTAGTCCATACGACAAGTAGCATCTTGTCAAAGCTTATCTATCTTGACTATGATGGCATCAGCAACTTGGTGCTTGATGGTACTACTGAATCTGTCAACAACAGCAGTTTTGGTAAAGATAGTAATGGTAACGATGTTAAATTCGCTCATATACAGCGTCTAATTCTCAGGAACAGCACATGGGTTAACTTCCCGATCACGGCTCATGGATCCTTGAATGTACTTGAGGGTATGGAAGCCAATAAGCCAGCATCTGGGGAGTCTACCCTTCATATTACCAATCTGAATGGTGAAGGTTCTTTAGCTAAGACAGCAGAATATTATGATGATGCCTTAGATAAAGCACGCTATTGCAATATTCATGGAACTGTAGGTGATCAGGATGTGGAGGATTTCTTGAATTTTGTTTCCAACCCTTGCCTGAACCTTCTGGAGTGTAATTGGGTAGGAACTACAGGTAAACTCAAGAGTCTGAAAAACAATTACATTAAATATCTCGTTCTGCCCAGCGGCTCTGCAAAGAAGTCTACCTATAAGGATACTTCCAACAATGATGCGAACATGGGCTCAAACGTTGATGAGGCAAAGGGCATTGCAGCTACGAGCTATAAGAATTTCTCTTTCTCTGGTTGCAAGAACCTCCTTGGTGTTGGTGCATATCGCACGGTCGAAGACCCTAAAGATAAGACAAAGCTCCGTGGACTCTTTGAGGCTCATTCTACGAGCGCTGAGCTGGACACAGATATGCCATACTTAATAAATGGTACTAGAGATCATGATTTCAGCCATGTAGAGATGCTCAACTACATGATTCGTAACTTCTCCTCTAATATTACAGGTGATGCTAACAAGTGGCCTGATAATAAGGAAGGCAATCTCCCTGTAGACTCTATTCTTTTCTCAGGCTATCTGAACAAGCAGGATATCAATGGCTCTTTCGGTACTCTGAATATCAATATCGCAGGCGCTAACCTGAAGAACGCTTACTTCCCCACAGCTTCTGATATGACTATCAGTGGCAGTGATCAGGCAACAACGACTACAGGTGCTACCTATTATGGTGCAGGGGCAAACTGGAAGACCTATTTGAAGTACATTGACCTGCCCGTTGCAAAGGAACAGAGTGTCTTACCACATTATTGTTTATATAACGTAAAGTCACTTAAAGCAATTTGTGTCCCGGGCAATTACACTCGTCTGGAGGAGGGAGCGCTGGGATATAATAACCAATTAGTTAGTGTTTATACCACCGCTATTGATGCCAATGGTGACGGTCGTGGGGATACTATAAAGTATGGTAACTACAATAACGCTGATGGTAAAGCCGTTCCAGGACAGTACTCTTGTACGCTTCCTCCACATCTGGAATATGTTGGAACCAACTGTTTTGCCCTCGACGAACAATTCCTGGATGTTTACATCCTAAATGGTAAAGATGATAAGATTCCAGAGTGTGCTCGTGACGCTTTCAGTGCAGGCACCTATTATGGATGGGGCGGATATAATTCTACTCACCCTATTCAAAGAAATAGTTATGCACAATTGAAGTATGATGAGGCATCTAACCTGCATATTTCATACCCTCGGCAAAAAGCCTCTAATAGATGAGTGGCATACTCCCGCTAAGGCAGTTTTCTCATTTTATGACAAATCATTGCA
>OMXX01000158.1 GCA_900315105.1 uncultured Prevotellaceae bacterium
ACCAAATCCCGAGAATCCCAACTCCTTGGGTGTACCACATTGAGAGGTTGAAACAAAACAGCACCGGATATTAGAGATTTTTATAGTTTTGAGGGCATTTGGGGGATCAAAACACCCTTTTTAACGAGATAGATAACCATTTTTAACTAATCAATGCCATCATCCGCTGCAATGTGGGCTAACAGTCCATAGGTGTAACCTGTACTAAGGGTAAGCTATATTCTGATAGTATCTATGCAGTGTTCACGTGGGCACGAGACTATGTTCTTGCGGGTTCGAAGCTATGTTCCCAATGTTGTAATGCTATAGCAAAAGGTCTTTCGCTAAGCAGGGAATGATTATAATCTACGCAGCGAAAGACCTTTTGTTAGCTACAAAAATACATGAAGAATTTTATGTGGGTAGCGTGAATGCATATTTCGGAGCATGTTCCCCCACTTTTCGGAGCATAACCCCAGGGCGATTTCGGAGCAAAGTGGGACAGCAACGCGGAGGAAGGCCGAGTTGACGATACGGTCGTAGAGCTCGGTGACGGCATGGATGATCTGCTGCGAGGAAGACGTGGGGCGGCCCAATGACAATGTGCCGTGGGCGTGCTTCGGCACACTGCGGCCATACCAGTCGGTACTGACCTCCCCATGATACTGCGCTCGGATAGCGGAGTTGGTGAGACTATCGCGTTCGTAGCCCACCGTGAGCACGATCTGGTCGCCCACGAGATGCTTGTAATTCGAGTCTAAGAGTTTTGTATGTCGAAGTCTACACCATTGAAGTCGTTCCAGTTATCACGAACCGTTTTAAGGTCTTGGATGACCTTATCCAATTCTGCGCTGTCAGTAATGTGGTTGCGCACAGTCACTTTATGGGCATGTTTCTTCCCTGGCCTTGGCGGATCGTCGTGTACATCAACGGCATTTTCGTTTGTAAACTTGTCTATTGCTTTTTTTATCTTTGGAAAAGCAGACATGATAAACGACGTATAGGTGTTGGCTTCCTGTATGAGTTCATCAAGGTTCTTTCCTTCATCGAGTACAATTTCGTCTAACATTCGACCAATCTGCTGCTTCTGTTCATCTTTCAATGCCATGAAGTCGGCAGAGCCGCGCAACTGCTTCTTCTTCGTTTGGAGATCTTTCGTTGCCTCCGTGTAAAAAACTGTGTTGGCTGAGGATATTGCACCCTCAAATTCCCCTTTCAGATCAGAGTATTCAGCATACAATTCGTAACAGTCGGGATTGTCAAGCAATTTTTTGTAATTATCATGCATAGCAGTACAATATTTCTTGAAACTGCTCAGCAAAGGCAGGTCCGCCATGAATGAAATACGCTCGAAGAGAGTCTTCAGAATCTTAATGTCATTGAGAAATCCCTTACTGGAGTCACACTCAACAACCTTCTTGACATATTTGAACGATTCGATGCAACTATTGTTCTCTGACAACAGTTGCGGAGCCTTCGCGCCTTCTGAATCCATGATGTCCTGTGCATAGTTGAGTGCTGTGGCTATCCGATCGGCACCGGCGATATGATAGGCATCAAACGTGTCTTTCAGATAGCGTGCCTTACTGAGCAGTCCGTCTTTCTTGCGTATACTGTCGTATGCTGCCTTACCGATGGAGTCTGGCAGAATATTCGGTTTCTTTGAAGGATTGAACAGCTCCATGATATTCTTACAAGCTATCAAGAGCTTGGCGGCATCAAGCGGAGCTTCCGTATTCATCTCTATAGTCAGCTTGCTGAAAGACGTATTGGACTTCATGGATTCAGCTGCTTTTTCTGTGAACATGTTGAAGCGTAATCCTCCCGCATGCACAATGATAAGGCTACCCTTGAGCATGAGGGCCACAAGGTAACGCGTTGCGTCTTTCGACCATCTGTAAGGAGCCTTACCAAAGCGAGTCAGAATTTCACCACCTGAAACATTGGTGCGCATCTCGATGAAGTCACGCAATTCTGTAATAGCACCGTTCTTGGTGTCTATGCTGCCGTCACTCCGGATAATACCAAATGGATTAAGAGCTTGCGGAATGGTACTGAAATCCTCATAGGCTGCCAAATCCAATACAGAATTACTCTTCATGGAATTGTTGGCAAGTGAGTATTTATCATATACCGTCTTGGCAAAATCCGTCAACGCCACGGTCTTGTAGCTATCATGGTCAACATTCTGAGATTTATCAAGCCAAACAGCTTCGCTGTCATCAAGAGACTGACGCAGCAATCGATACAATTCCTGCGTCTTGTTATCCATATCTTCCTCTTGAGAAGAGATGTAGGCCATGATCTCTCGGTCAGCATCGCCACAATGCTGACGAATAATCTTTTGGTCTTTGACAATGTCATTGAGCAGCGTGTCCTTGTCTTTACTAAGATTGCAGATGAGATAAAGCCTGTATTTGTTCTCATCAAGATTACTCTCCGTGAGTACCTTGCGCTTGGTGTCCTCAAAGGTTGCAGCGTCAATGAAACGGAAGTTAAGTGTAATGTCACTATTGGGACAGACTTCCACAGGCCACACCTTACGTCCCTCTGTCAACTCTATAGATGGCCGTACAGTGAAGGAAGAGAAGATTTGTACGCTGTGGAGTGGGGAAAGAACATGCTTGACAACATTTACTAACACCTCACGCTTCTCTTCAGGCTTAGCTTGGATACGGCTCCGCTCACTCTGAACATTCAGAATGGCATTGGTCATGAACTGATATACACCTTTGACCTTCTGGAGGGTAATGCTTTCATTATCCTTCATCTCGTCAAGGAGCTGTTGTACCTCTGTCGGTTTTACGACAGCACCTAATTTGTCATAAAGGAGTGCCACGATGTTGTCACGACTCAGCTTAAAGTCGTCAAGCAACTGCATGACGGCTATCGTCTTACAGATGCGGACGGCCAACGGATTGTCGCTATACATCGTGATGGCTTTCTTTGCTGCCTGAACAATTTCATTATAGCCATTGTCTTCCAAGTCGGTTTTGAAAATATCATAGAAGTCAGCCGGTGTCACCAACGTGCCAATGGGCTTATCCACCAAATTCTTGTCTACAAGAATATCACGAATAAGTCTAATGACAGAACGAAGTCCTACACCGCCACTTCGACTCGCGAGTTTCTTGAGCAGATTAAGCAGCATCTCGATGTGGACTGGCAGGAAAGGATAAAGGTTAACGAAAGACTCAACATCAGGCTGTTCATTATAGACAAAACGATCCTGCAAGTCTTGAAATTGAGTAGCGAAATTTAGCTGAGGGTCTAACTCGTGGAATTGTTTCGTCAAGTAAGCTTTGCCATCAACAGACTTTCCTAAAAGACGACGAGTCACAATTTCTTTGATGTCGTCAGCCTCGATGTACATGTACACATGAATAGGGAAATAGGCATCAAGAAGCTTATTAAATATCTCATTGGCAGAATCCGATGAATTGGCAGTAAGTGTCTGCTGAGTCGTACCAATAACCCACACCTTGCCCTTGAAGTCATTTTCCAGAATTTGCATGGTTTCCTGAAGACTAATGAGATCTTTTTTATCATTCATGTAGAGTCCAATCTCGTCAAGTACGAAGATAACTTTATCATTACCTT
This sequence comes from uncultured Prevotellaceae bacterium, assembly GCA_900315105.1. The sequence goes on from OMXX01000158.1 coordinate 3,580, forward strand.
TCTTCTCCTTGACAAGTCTAAGCAGACAGTCGAACCGCTCCTCCTCATTCATCACGGAGTCCACATCCATGTCAATAAGGGTGTCCTCTGTGCGGAATATATTAGGCAATAACTCATGTGCCAAAGTAGATCCGATACCCAATCCTGCCAATGGATTCTCAACAACTTCTTCCCAACCTTCTCCATTGTCTTCACGAACACGATTCAGAAATTCTTCATATTTACCATATTTCTGGAGGAGAAGCTCGAGGGCAATCAGTTTAAGCTCCGTCGTCTTGAAGCCAAGTTCTTTCAGTGCCTCATAATACATGATGTCACTTATGGGAGCACGCTGTCCTTGTCCGGCTTTCATCTTGACAAGCAAGTCAATCATGACGACTATAGGGTTGAACTGCTGAAGAATTTTGTTCAAGGCCTTGGCCTGAGGGGAACCGATTTTGTTCATCAGCCTTGCACCAAACGTCTGACCATCCGACAGAACAACACTCTTGTCGAAAGAATAACCAAGGTACTTGGCAAACGAACTTTTACCGGATCCATAGAAACCGGAAACCCATACACCGACTTCATTAGAACCATGGTTGAAAGCGTCACGGATGCGCTCCATGACATTGATGTAGTTGTCCTTGAGTTTGTCGGTAACGACATATTCGCTCAGTTCCGCCTCTAAATCGTCCTTCGTGTTGGCTCCGAACGTTACAACACTTTCTATTTTTCGGTTGATATCTTTTGACGAATCGAATAGATCCTTAATCTTCTCCATAATTTAAAAGTTTTTTGACCGATAACTACGATCCATTTCATTTACGCCCAGTAAGGAACGGGCAAACACCTTACTTGTACCAGGATATAGAATCAACATAGGTACTTGAATGTCATTATAATGATCGTTCTCGAAGCTCCCGATTCGCTCAAACGGGTGCAGCATCTCTAATTCACTGATGATGATGAGCGGCTTTTCCTTTTCTGTCAGCTCTTTCTGTTTGTCAAGAATGATATTCGACATACATTTTGAGTCTGTTATCTCCTTAGCAATACCTTTGAACAGCATCTTCTCCTTGAATCTATCGGAGGAATACCACTTTAAGTTTTTGCTTGACTTAATGGCCTCATCTATTACTTTTCCCATTCTAATGACATCGATGGTTTTAAATCCCCAAAATTTAACTTTGGGCATAATGACGCTATTCAATATGTTTTCCATTTCTATGGCATCTGATGGATCATATACCACATACACTATGGGCTTATCGCCCATTGGATTTGTAAGCTGATGCCTCAAGAGAAATTTGAGTGCGTCGTCTATCTTGTTCTCATAATATGCCATTGATCATCTCCTCCATACTTTTAAAATTCCATGTTATCGCAAGCAAATCACCACTTGATTGGGCAATGTAGCCATCACGCAAACTATGTTCCTTGATAAGGTCGAGCACTGCGTATCTGTCAAGAAAGAACAATTTCCAATCCGGATGCTCCCATACCTTCTTATCCGACAGTCCCTTGAAATGAAGGTCATGCAAAATGTACAAGAACACAAAACTGGAAATGCCATCAATATTGATGTCCTTCTTCTTAGATAGAACATCAAAGTCTACCAACACTTCGTGCAGACCACTCGCCACACGACGTATGTTGCCATCATTCCAGTTTAGTCCTTCCTCATCATTTAAATGCTCTATAAAGGCTTTCGGAGCACTATCGTCTAAAATAACTTTCCCCTCATTGACGATAGGATCCAGAACGTTGGTGATAAAATCTCGAAGTACAGCGTCAACACGAACCGTATATAGATACAGCAACTGTTTAAACTGCTTCAACGGCAAGCCCTTCTCTCGTATTGTTTTCAGCCGAGGCGCAATGGTCCTATCTGGATCAACATACCGTTTGAAGAATACGCGGGAGACAATATCCTTTGCCCTGCGCTCCGAACTGGTGGCAAGGACGTTGTTGTCAAGTATCAACTTGACAAAAGAGTTCTTATCCTGCCCTTCGTAGTTTTCAAGCAAAGTCATTGTCTCAGGCACTAATCCAGTACCCTTGATAAGCTCTACTGTATATTTGCTTTTGTTTGCCATTATTCAAAGTATGGATAATTATTTACACCTTGGGTGAATGCATTCTGATAAACGGATGCTATTAGAGCAAGCAGGGTGTCAGGGGCATGCTCCGACATCCTCCCTATGTTCACTGGCCCGTCGGATGGGGCAATGGTGATGGTAGCTTTCTGTTGAAGGTATGCCTTTGGATTCTTGACAAGCGCACTTACATTCAAATCAAGATGTGCTTTCATATAGTTGAGCAGTTCCTCTTCGGTTCTTGCCGGCAACTTAAAAAGATTATATTCGTCTTGGTTTCCTATGTGTTTACTTTTACAAGTCTCCAACATCAAGTTATAAAAAGCTATGTTACTTGTCCTTGCGAAAAGATAATCCATTATTGGTTTGGCGGAATTTTTGTCCAAATCCTGCCATAACCCTTTCTCCGCTCCCAACTTATATACAGCATAGCGAAGAGCAAGTGTCTCCTTAATTTGTTGCTCTGTCATTATTTTGTATGATTAATCAGTTCACAAATATCTATATCAAGAAGCTTTGCAATTTTCTTGAGTGTCACCAAATCCGGTTGGGTAGTATTAGTACACCATTTGGAAACAGTTGCCGGATCCTTGCCTACTTGTTCAGCAAGCCATTTATTGGTCTTCTTGTGTTCTACAAGGCATATCTTCAAGCTATTGATGTCGTCCATAATAGCTTTTTTAGTCTTTCTTTGCAAAAATACAACTATTATTCGAGATTACATAATCTAAAAGATAAAAAGTATTGCGTATGATGCATTTTTCTCTGAGAGCTATCATCCAAATGAAATTAGTTTCCATATTGATTTAAGGTTTGACTTAACCCATATTGCAGATGTGTCTCATGTAACTGATAATCAATAAGTTACATGAGACACATCTGCAATATGGGTAAGGGATGATAGTCTCTCTCTTGGCTGAGATAATAATCTCTGATTTCTATCTTTGCCAAGAGTGAGGAGCGGATAATCGGGTAGGCAAGTAAATCGGATTAAGGGAATAAGAAAGAGTATTGAAATTTGCAGACTATGAGAAGGGATTTAAAACACTACATTCACTAGTGTCCACTTAAATCCTTTAACATTCGGCTTTGCTTACTGATTGTAACTTACCATTCGTCGAAGGGTATTTCTAACTGAATATATTTGTTGGT
>OMXX01000121.1 GCA_900315105.1 uncultured Prevotellaceae bacterium
CAATATCTATACCATCAACGACTATTTCTTCATTGATTTCTCCCTGTACAATAAGACGAAAATCAAGTATGACATCGACGAGGTGCGGATCAAACTGACGGACAAGAAGGAGGCAAAGGCGACGAACTCTCAGACCATTGAGTTGACTCCGGTGTATTCCCTGAACAGGGCAAAGAGCTTCAAGAAGGCTTATCGTAATGTCATCGTCATCAACAAACTGACGTTTCCGAACGAGAAGGTACTGCGTCTGGAAATTTCGGAGGACCAAATATCCGGACGCGTAATTTACATCCCCATCGAATATGAGGATGTCCTGCATGCTGATTCGTTTGATGAGAAATTTCTGAACTTACTACCGTTTAACTTGAAATGAGGGCTATGAGAAAGATATTTTTGACGGGTTTGACACTACTAGGTGTCCTTACGGCGCATGCTGGGGACGGTGACCAATACGTGAACGTAAACAGTGGTTTCCTGTTCAATAGTACACTCAATGCCACGGTGGGCTATGAGCGCGAGCTGTCCTATTCCGATGCGCTGGAGCTGTTCGGAGAGGTTGGCGACCGCTGGCATCGTGATCCTGAGCGCGATGGTATCTACAATGATATGTTCAAGAAAGATTATTACTGGGGTGGCGGCATCCTCTACAAGCGGAACCTGAAGAGGTATAAGAACGCGACACTCAAACTGCGCTTCGGCCCGGAGTGCGGTGCGCATACTGGAGATTATTTCTTTGCCGTGGAAGGGGGATTCGAACTGAACTACGTACTACCAAATAGGGTGCAGTTCTCCGTTATCCAGAAGAACCAGGTGGGGTTTTTCCATGGAGACACCTTTCGAAACGGCCTGCTAATAGGCGTAAAGATTCCATTCTAACTTCATTTCTATGCTTCATGAGAGGACTGTCATGGGCACTCCCGTGGCAGCCCTCATAACTGTTCAAGACGATGGCGACAGAAGAGACCAAGGAGCAGCAACAGATGTATAACCTGTTCAGGAGCTGCATATATATATTCCTGATTGTGGAACTAGTGATGAACTTGCCTATCACAGCAGACAGCAAGGTGACGGCGTTCATCCTGGAACTGATTGGACGGTTTCAGGTGTTCAACAGCGTACTCTCATGCAAGGTGATTGAGCTGATTTGTATCGGGGTGACATGCATCGGTACCAGGGCGAAAAAGAGCCTGAAGTTTAATCTGAAGACAATGGTACTATATCCCATCATAGCAGGATTCACGATGATTATCATATGTATGGCTGTCCATCATGGCACATGGGGCGGCACCCTCGCTGGATTCCCTGCGAACAGGGTGCTCTATGCGCTGACATCCATCATCGGAACGATGCTGGTACATCAGGGATTGGATGGTATCGCACGGTATTATAACTACAAGCTGGGTGATGACCGGTTTAACTTCGAGAACGAGTCGTTCGAGCAGTCAGAGGAGAAGAACGAGAACGAGTACTCGGTGAACATTCCAATGGTATACTACTTCAACAAGAGGATGCGGAAGGGATGGATCAACATCATTAATCCCTTTCGTGGGACAATCGTGTTGGGTACGCCTGGATCCGGAAAATCCTTTGGCATCATAGATCCGTTCATCCGCCAGCATGCGGCCAAGGGGTTTGCCATGATGGTGTATGATTATAAGTTCCCAACTTTAGCGAAGAATCTGTTTTACCAGTATTGCAAAAACAAGAGATACGGGCATCTGCCAGAGAACTGCGCCTTCAACATCGTGAACTTCACGGACGTGGAATACTCGAATCGTATCAATCCGATTCAGCGGAAATACATACCAGATCTGGCAGGAGCCTCGGAAACGGCAGCGACTCTGCTCTCATCTCTGAATAAGGGGGGTGACAAGAAAGGCGGTTCGGAGGCTTTCTTCCAGAACTCAGCAGAGAACTTCCTGGCTTCGATTATCTATTTCTTTGTCAACTTCCACCCTACAGGGTTCAAAAACGGCAGGAAACTGAATAGGTTCGTACTTTGGGATGGTAAGAAACTTCGCCTTGTCATCAGAAACTGGACGGATTATCAGGCTATAGATGCAGGAGGAAAGGTGGTACTGGATTTTGTTGACAACAATAGTCGAAATGTATCTACTGACGATGACGGGATGTTTGTTGACCTGAATGGCTTCAGTTATACGGACATGAGAGGAAATCTGGTCATCATACAGAAATCATGGTACGAGGATGATGAAGGAAACGTAGTGACTCCAGACACTATCACTGGGGAATATTCGGACATGCCCCATGTGCTTTCCTTCCTGGGCCGGTCGTATGGAGAGGTCTTTGACATTCTCATGCAGGATGAGAAAATTATGTCTCTCATGGCGCCGTTCCAGTCGGCATGGCAGAATAAGGCTATGGACCAGCTGGAAGGTATGGTGGGAACTCTTCGCGTGAATGCTGCGCGTCTGGTATCTCCTGAAGCCTACTGGGTATTTACTGGAGATGACTTCGACCTAAAGATTTCCGACAGGGAGCATCCCTCGTATCTGGTCATTGCCAATGACCCAGAGAAAGAACAGGTGATTGGCTCATTGAACGCTCTGATCCTAAATCGTCTGGTGACTCGTGTCAACAGCAAGGGGAACCTTCCTGTTTCTATCATCGTCGATGAGTTGCCGACACTTTACTTCCACAAGATAGACCGTCTGATAGGCACGGCCCGCTCAAATAAGGTGGCGGTTACTCTGGGATTCCAAGAACTGCCGCAGCTTGAAGCTGACTACGGAAAGAATGGCATGCAGAAAATCATTACCACTTGTGGTAATATCTTTATGGGGGCTGCACGTAACAAGGAAACATTGGAATGGGCACAAAATGATGTGTTCGGAAAGGCTAAGCAGACTTCCAAATCCATCACCATCAATGACCAGAAAGTTTCAACCTCAATCTCTGAGAAGATGGACTATCTTGTACCTGCAGCTAAGATTGCTGATATGGCGACAGGATGGCTGGCCGGACAGGCTGCCCGTGACTTTACGCCGACGGACATGAACGCCCTAAATGGTATCAACATCGAGGAGTCGGAAGAGTTTAAGACGACGAAATACTTCTGCAAGACGAACTTCGACATGGAGCGGATCAAACAGGAGGAATTGTTCTATGTCGAACTACCGAAGATTTATTCATTTGCATCTGAGAAAGAGAAGGAGATTATGCTGAACCGCAATTTTAAACGTGTTAATGAAGAGATAGACCAAATGATATCGGAGCTTCTTGGGAAAAGTAGCAAGAACGAATAGACAAACTGAAAGTATAGCAAGATGCAAAAATGTGATTTGGGAGATAAAAAAGTTCAATAAGATTAATTCAGTTAATAACGTTTTACATTATTCTAAAGAGGAAAAGGATGCTTTTGTCTTGTGATAAAAGCCCAATTAAGAAAATGGAAAGGTGGATCACCTCCACCTTTCTATTTTCTCTTTAAACTTAATGAAATTCTCTTTCTTTATATCATTTTCTATGAAATAGTCTATATCTCCAGTAACTAACTCATACCAGCTTTTGTTGCTGGAAAATGGTATGACTTTGTCTTTTGGAATTCTTTTAACGAGTTTATATGCCTTATTTATTTCTCCTTTGCAGACTAATGCATTGCAATAGTTCCCAATATTAAATGGACTGTTTTTTTCTACAGTCGGCATGTTCTCGTAGATAATCTCCACATATTCTGCCCCACCTTTAGTTAATAATTCCCACATTGTATTTATTCCAAACGTTGCTTTAGGTTTGAAACAATCAAAACTGCTTCCACCTTGAATGTGGAAGGATTTAAAAGTACGCAATTCTGACCTGTTTAGGCAAAAAGCAGAGAAATAAGAAATAGACGAGTATCCAATAACATTTTCATAAATCCATGGGAAACACTGAGATATCAAATCTAAATCGGAGAATTTTTTCCTGTTTTCAGGATTGTCGTATGCTTGCATCCATGGCGTAAGATAAAGGAGAGTCCTAGAAGACTCAAAACCGTCGTTATTGCGGTAGTCTATGTGAATGGGGCGGCAATGAATCATATTATCATATATGAATTTATCAAAATTTTCTCCTGTATAAATTCTACTTATTTCTTCCTTATTGCAAAAGCTGTCAATTTGAGACAGAGGAAGAAAATACTTTTTCATTTCGACAGAATCAACAAACTCAATTCCATATTCATTATCTTTCCACTTGAATTCTGGGGGAAACACCTTCATGATAACAAATTCATATCCATCATTATTCCGTTTGACTATGGTATAATTCCCATGATCGAAACTTTTTTTCAACTTTTTTTCTAAACTTTTATCGTAAGTAAGAATATCCAAGTCTGGCTTTATGAAATCAAATTGCTCAGGAATAACATAATCTTCATAAATTTGCAGACTTTTAGATTCGTTCAAAACTTTTTCTATTTTAAGGTAATTCTCTCTGACGCAGGCTTTCTCCATCTCAATGGCTTCTTCATATGACCATCTATTAGTGTCTTTCAATTTCAATTCAGTTGAGAATCTTTTATCATCAGTATAATATGATAGAATATTAAGAATTACATCTCTTACATATTCAATATCATTTACAATTTGCTCCTCACTAAATCGAATAACAAACCATCCATTTTCTTGCAAATATTTATTCCTCAGTTCATCTGAGCATCCAATATAATGAATGGGTTTTCTTGAAACGATATCATATGGCTCATCTATCTCAATATCAAAATAAACATTCTTTTCACGCCAGACTAAGGCAATATCAGGCTTATACCCATAGTTCCTGTTTTTAATAGGAATTGTTATATTTTGTAGTATCTTTATTTCGGAATACTTCTCAAAAAAATTATGTAATGCATGAAAAAGTATTGGTTCCGTAACGCCGCCAGTTGTACCGCTAAAGATGTTATATCCTAATATATCAGTGCCAGTTTGAGGAACAAATAAAGAATGGTATTTGTTGGGAATGGAATAAATTATATTCTGTTCTCCGCAAGTAACCGTTCCCACAATGCTAAATACAACGGATTCATTTTTCTTTAAAGAAACTCGTTTTCCCAAATTAGGCTTGTTAGGAAGAATGATATTCCCTTCATTTGCAGGTAATTGCCATTGTTTTTCAGAAGACTGACGTTTTTCAATAGTTGAATATGCCCTTTCCCCGTTATTCAGAATGCTTCTTTCTTTTATGATATATGGTTGTGGCGAATGATGGATTTCAACTCCAAAGTCACGCACTTCATTTTTAATGAGTTTCGAAGATGCACGAAATGAAATGACGTTTTTGGGAGGCAATAGGCAAAGATCCTTTTTAGCTAGATTATAATACCTACGCTCTTTTTGTTTTTTTACAAAAAGCCTTCCAAACCCCTTTATGTAAATATCATCTTCCTCAATGAGGCTTTCTTTTACTATATCTATAAAATTGATTAAAAAGGATCGAGATTTTTCTATGCTCAAACCTGCATTTTTGCTTATTTGTTTTATTAAGTCAGTTTTTCTCATGATAGCATAAATTATTGTTTGTTATACAAAGGTACATAATTCTTTCTGTTTTTATAGTTACTTAAAGACAGTTTAACTTCATGCGACATTTTTTTTGAATAATTATGATATTAAAAACATTGTTTATAATGGACGCTTCCGTGTCCAATTTGAAATACATAATAATATAGCTGCAACCGCGTCAAGTGATAGGACATATAATATCTGTTTTTAATTCATAGTTTCTCTTTGTGTTCATAAGATTTATTACAATCATAAGTAATTTGCCATAATATTTAATAAAAATGTGATATAATAGCGCAGAATTTGAGAATAAAATTGTATTTTTGCATCAATTATTATATACGAAAAGATGAACGAGCGTTTAAAGACTGTTGACATGAAGGAACTAGGCAGGCGATTCAAGCTGATTCGTCAGCACCTTGGTTTGACTCAAACGGAAGTGGCAAATCAGCTTGAAACTTCCCAACTCATGGTATATCGTATAGAAAAAGGTGAAAGCATTCTGTCACCTCTTCTGCTATCAACCATCCTTTTCTATTCTCAATCTGTTTCCCTTGAAGCTTTGTTCGCAAAGAACTTTGACATTGAGGATGAAAACGTCTTTGACAAAAAGTATGCATTAAACAGCATCGTAAAGGCGAAACTAAATCTTTTACGGAATGAAGTGATAAATCAACTGTCAACTACACAGAAAGAAATCGAAGAACAGCTGGATGCTGCCAGTGAACTATTGTAAATAAGACATACAGAATAAAAACTACAATTCAATTATAAAACAATTGTCAGGTCCGAGTGCTGAAATCTGGAAAATTTCTACTATCGAAAGGACTTGTCCTGTTCCTGACCTGCTGATAAGACGGCTAAAAATGAAATCTATCTTGCCTATTGCCAGTCATGACTTGGCGACCAAGGTGAAAGAACTTGGTTTTCGTGAGCCTGTATTCGCCAAATACAGGAATGGTGTCCTTTGTGATGAGGGGAACTCAACTTATGCGGATTATAACGGCCAGAAAGACTCCGATATAGTCTCGGCTCCCTCCTTACAGGAAATCCAGATTTGGCTTAGCAGAAGAAAGAGGATGGACGTCTTGGTATATAGGGACGTATTCTTTGGCGATGTTGGTAACTATTATGCTGTTATCATCAGAAGAAAGGACGGACTAATTCGTGAATCGAAAAGAGTTGTTTCCTCGAATCTTGCACTTGAAGCCGGAATCAAGGCGGCTGTGAGCCTGTTGTGCAAGAAAAGGAAACACAAATGAACTATCGTCTTTCAAATCTAAAATTTCTTAGCGGCAGTGCACTGAAAATTATCGCTGTTATCTCCATGACTCTAGACCATGTTGCGCTTTATGTCATGGCGGAGCATCTTGGCATGCAAGAATATTGGCTGTATGATGTACTAAGAGGAATTGGCCGGCTTGCCTTTCCTATCTTTGCCTTTTTGGTCATAGAGGGTTTCTATCATACCCATAATATATTAAGATATATGGCGACTTTGCTTATATTTGCCATTGTTTCTGAGATTCCCTGGTACCTGTTAGGACAATATGGAAGTCATAACGTATTGTTTACACTGCTCCTTGGACTGATTGCCGTATATCTGACAGACAGGATTTCCAAGAACTCTTGGCTATTGTTCATTCCTTCCCTTTGCATGGCCACTATAGCAACTTGGACCAATACTGACTATTCTTGGCACGGAATCGCTTTGATAATTGTATTCTATCTTTTTCACGAGAAGCCCTTTCCCTACTATCTCATAGGCTTACCTTTCCTCATGGAATATGGTATTATTGGTACTTGTACGGGTATTCTCGTTTGCCTGCTTTATAATGGAAAGAGAGGATTTGTTAGAGGTAGCTGGCAGAAGTATTGCTTTTACCTCTATTATCCCTTGCATCTGATGTCGATATGGTTGTTCCTAATTTGATGACTAGCCGCATTAGCGAGCGTGGGTGCCATGATAAGGTTATTTATTCCTCCAATTTCCGTCATACATACCTCATATATCAGATGTTGCCAATCTTAAAATCCTAATTATTCTCAAATTATGCGCAAATATGGTGATTTTCCGACTTTTATTGTTACTTTTGTACACAGAATTAAGTATTTTTAGACAAATAACAAAACAAAAATGGATATATTAGAAACAAACCCCGCTTTTGATGTCGTAAAAGTAGAGAAAGATGGAAAATGGGCACTAAAACAGTTTTCTACCAGTAAGTTGCTGACACAATACATATATTTATATATTAATGATTTGGGGCATGGTTTTTTTAAAGTAAAGAAGCCCTATGGTTTCTATTGTGGAGTAATTAGATACGATGGAATAGAGATTCTTCCTCTCAAATTTAAAGAAATATCCCTCACCTTTAATAATTCATATTTTTTAGTTGAGATTTATGATCATAAAGGGCTGTTCAATTTATTAGGAGAAGAAATCGTTCCATGTATTTATGATTACATTTCGATTGAGAAAGATTTTATTCTTGTAGGAGAAACAGTACACAATCCGTTTCCTTTAAGTAACAGTATAAAATGGGGCATATGCGATTTTGGAGGCCATCTCTTGTTGAAAGTGAAATATGACAGAATTGTTGAGATTAAGGAATTAGGAATAAACAAATTTGACTTTAACATATACAAAATTGATAATTACAGTAAGAGAAAACCGTCTGTGGTAAACTGTGGAAGACCATTCCCCTCTTCTCGTGTTTTTAGGAATTTTTATTATTATCATTATCTTAATAATGATGTATTTGATATTCCTTTAGAATTCTATATTGACAAGTCTGGCACCTATTATATTGTTGTCAACAAGCGAGGAGATGCAATCCATAATGCTAAATCTGACGATTTAAAAAGTGATTTTTATAACTATTCTTTAAAGCCTATACCTGCAAAATATGTAGAACCCATCACTTTGTACGACGGTAATATAATTTGTAGGAAACGTTATAATTCGGATGATATTTTGGGAATAATTAATGCTAAGGGAGACGTTATTTTACCATTTAAGTATAATGAAATCATAACAGTTCCTAATACTTTACGAACTTATCAAGTACTGAAAGAGGGTGTTCATGACATATTTGTTCAATCAGAAAAAACTGGGCTTTGTGAAAAATTATTTAAGGGAAAGTATTATAATATGGAATATTGTGGATATACAGGAGAATTTGCCATACTCTATTCGACAAATAACAAATGTGGTCTTGTGTCGATAAAGGACAGAAAAAAAGTAATACCATGTATTTATGATAATATTTATATGGAAAATCACCATATAATAGTGCTAAGCAAATCTATAAATGACAATCAAGTGTATTTAGATATATATAGTACAGAACAAAATATAATTATACGAAAAGGCTGCAATAATATAAAAACAAATCCTTATTATTACGGTTTACGCGAATGTAAACTAAAATCCTGGATTCCATTTGGAGATAAAAAGCAAATTACGCTTGCTATTGAGACGAATGGGAAATGGCTATTGCTAAATGCTAATTTAGAAGATGTTAGTCTACCGATGTATGAAGATGTTGAGTTTTTCGAAGATGGAATATATTGCTATGAGAATTCTGCTATTGTTGAAGTCTATAACTATTTTGGGCGTGTTAAACGAAATTATGGTATGGACACAATAGAGGACTATGACCATGGAGCATCATGGGAAGAACTTGGCCAAGATGAAGAAAACTATATTATTAACGATGGTGGTGATTGGATTTTAGATAATGATTAGTTGCAGGCCATACTTGAATTCAACTAAAATAGATTCTGTGAATTACAATCATAGTGTTTTAGCTATCTGAAATACTTTTGTGATGTAATCTGGATCTTCCGCATAGCCGACGTCTTTCAGGAAGTTCAGATAACTGCCTCCTTCGTATTTGTATTGCACATAGTCCTTGTAAGCTTTGACACTTTCTTCCCAGTTGTTAAATACGTAATAGGAACCGTCTTTTCTTCGGAGCCCGAAAAGATTGTTGTACTCCAGACATACCCTTGACGTGAAATAGCCGGTCTCTAGCAAAACCTGGGCGATGACGATACGAGGGTGAGATATGTCATATTTCTCCAAAGCTTTTGTAAGGTTGGCTATATTCAGCTCTGTCTGGGGCTTCTCGCCGAACCTGAGGTAGCGGATCTTGTCCTGCAATCTTGTGATATAGTCATTAAGGTAGTCGATGAAGAGCTTGGGATTGACACTCTTTCCGTCTTTCTTCATCCTGATATGCAGATGCGGGCCTGTGGTCTTACCCGTGTTACCTGATATGGCCACGATAGTTCCGGCAGATATAACCTCTCCTTCCTTGATGAGGATGGTGCTTAGGTGACCATAGAGGCATTCAAGGTTTCCATGCTCCAAAATAACATAGTTACCATAGCCTCTGTTGCTGATATGCACTTCCTTTACCGTTCCGGGCATCATGGAATATACACTCGCATAGTTGCAACGGAGGTCTATGCCGTCATGAAAACGGGTACATCGCAAGATGGGGTCGGATCGATAGCCGTAGTCGGAATTCAGCTTCAGAAAATCTAACGGGAGGCAGACATTGAGACGGTCTTCCAACAGTTCGGCCATGATGCTATCCTTCACGCTGACGAACACGGGGATGTCCTTTTCTATTTCTATCTCATGTCCTTTGGTGACCGCAAAGAAATCATCCTCATCTCCATGCATTTCCCGCCCAACTCCTTGCGTTTCCTTCATTTGTGAAATGGAAGAAGATTCTGCGGT
>OMXX01000122.1 GCA_900315105.1 uncultured Prevotellaceae bacterium
CCCGTGATGCTGTTCACCTTGGCGTAGGTGTTGCTGGTCTTGTCGGCGCGATGAGAAAGAGAGCGGCCGAACCAATCGATTTTAAGATTTGCCATGTTGGTAATTGAAAATTGAAAGTTGAAAATTGAAAATTATTAACTCGGTGGATTCTCGGTCAGGAGAGAAAGGTTATTGCGCGCTAATAACTCTTTCATTCTTCAATCTACATTCTTCAACCTACATTCTTCATTTTTCATTTGCGGCCTTGCTCACTCCCCCAAAGGGGGAGTCGGAGGGGGCTTTTGCTGTTCACTCTCGAACAGTTTGACGACAGCCTGACGACAGTCTGCGGGGCCTTGACTTTCAAATCCGGTGCAAAGGTACGACAGCGACATTGCGGTCTAAAATTTTTGAGCAACTTTTTTCAATTTTTTTTAGGGCACACCATCTTGTCACTAATTGTCATGGTCATTAGTTGTCATTAAGAAATTGAAATCGGGGCGAAAATGGGCCATAGTATAATATAAATAATTATTTATATTTACTATGAACCAGAAAATACTGCCCCACTCAAATGAAAAAAGTTAATGACAATAGATGACAATGACAACAAATGACAACGTTAGCCTTGGTCATAACTCATAGATTTTGATTTTTAGGCAGTTACACAAATGTGTCGGAAATATTTTCTGGGATTAGAGGCATTAAGTCGGAAGATTTTTGTATCTTTGTGGCGAAAATATTTAATAGCGTCGTGATACCATGAAACAAATCTACCTTTTCAATCGACTTCTCGCTTCTTTCGTACTGTTGTTTATGACCACGTTCTCGTGGGCGTATGACTTTGAGGTTGATGGGATTTACTACAACAAGAACTCGGATGGAGTAAGTGTTAGTGTTACAAAAACTTCGAGTTATGGTGCTTATTCTGGTCAAGTTGTAATTCCTTCTTCAGTAACATATAATGATAAGAACTATTCGGTATCGAGAATTGGTAGTTATGCTTTTGCTTATTGCTATGATTTAACATCTGTTACTATTGGTGATGCAATAAATAGCATTGAAAATGAGGCATTTTATGGATGCTCAAGTCTAAGTTCTATTCACATTCCGGAGGGTGTGAAAACGATAGGCGCATATGCTTTTTGCCGCTGCCCAAGTTTAACAAGCATTACAGTTGATGCAAAAAATTCGGTGTACGATAGCAGAAATAATTGTAACGCTCTTATAGAGAAGTCCTCTAATTTATTGATAACAGGATGCAGAAATTCATTCATACCTAATACCGTGACAAGTATCGGTGCTGAAGCCTTCGCTTATTGCTCGGACCTTAAATCCATATTTATTCCAAGTAGTGTAACGAGTATGGATAAATTAGCTTTCGCGGATTGTTCCGGCCTTACATCCATCAACATTCCCGAGAGTGTGACGAGCATTGAAAACAGTACCTTCCGTAATTGCTCTGGCCTCACGTCTATTGTTATTCCTCAAAGTGTGACAAGTATCGGTGGTTGGGCCTTCTCTGGTTGCTCAGGCCTCACATCTATCACCATTCCCAACAGTGTGATAAACATTGGCGATAGGGCCTTCTTCGAGTGCTTTAGTCTTTCCTCTTTAACGATTGGTAGTGGTGTTCAGACTGTAGGAGAATACACATTCGATAGTTTAAATAAATTATCCCAGCTGACAATTTTGTGTAAAAATGTGGGTAGTTACTTTAAAGAAAATACTTCACTCAATGAGTTGGTACTCGGTAATGGAGTTGAATCTATAGAAGATGAAGCATTCTATGGCTGCTCAGGCCTCACCACGATTTCTATTGGAAGTGGACTAAAAACAATCGGTACAAAAGCATTTGCTAATTGTGGAAATATAAACGACGTCTACTGCTACGCGACAAGATATCCGTTGGCTTCTATAGATGCTTTTGAGAACTCATATCCAGACTATATTACTTTGCATGTTCCTGATGACTATGTGGGTAATTATAAGGCAGTAGCACCTTGGAGTACGTTTAAAAATGTAGTTGGAATATCTTCCGGGACAGGAACTAGAGCATGCAAAAAGCCTGTCTTAACATACAAGGACGGGAATTTGGAGGCAACGAGCGAAACGGAGGGCGCACAGTGTGTAATCATTATCTCGGATGAGGATGTAAATACCCATTTCAATTCTGTGAGCCTGACTGCCACATATCATATCAGCGCTTATGCCACAAAGCCCAATTACAAAAACTCCGAGATAGTAACGGCAACACTTTGCTGGATTGATCAGGAACCAGAAACGGAGGGTCTTATCAATGATGTTGCAGAAGTTCGTGCATTGCCGGTGTTGATACAGAGCGAGGGTGGTGTCATCAGCGTAAATGGTATTAACTCTGGCACAGAAGTAAGAGTATATTCAGTATATGGTATAATGGCAGGTTCTGCCGCTGCTACTGATAATTCTGCTCAAATCAACACAAACCTGTTGCCTGGCTCCATCGCCATCGTAAAGATTGGAGAAAAGTCTGTCAAGATTGTGATGAAATAGTTTCTGAGAAATTGAGACCTTGATAAACTGAATAATGGCCTCCGTTTGGGGGCCATTACTCTTTCTCTGCGAAAGGCTAGCAGAAAAAACGATGGGTGGGAAACGCACATGGGAGAGAGTAAAATTTGGCTGTTTCAAAAAAATCTCGTATCTTTGCAGCGCAAGAGCGGTCTTTGACATTGTTATAGTAAAAATAACACTTCATCATTTTAGAGTTCTCAGTACCATCTGTATTGAATGACTCTCAAATTATTATCAGAAACATCGGCGGTCTTCTCGCTCTCCACCAGCAGCACGTTGTGAATGACTCTCAAATTATTATCAGAAACATCCAACGTTGAGTGTTTCCACCTGCACGCTGCGTTGTGAATGACTCTCAAATTATTATCAGAAACATCGGCGTCCGTTCGGGTTGGGGAAGTAGATATGTTGTGAATGACTCTCAAATTATTATCAGAAACATCTGTTCTCTGTCATAGTCCTGAATAGGTGCAGTTGTGAATAACTCTCAAATTATTATCAGAAACATCACAGGCCACAATCTTCTCCGAGAAGATTCACGTTGTGAATGACTCTCAAATTATTATCAGAAACATCGGACAAAATTTCCGCATCCTCAACTACGACGTTGTGAATGACTCTCAAATTATTATCAGAAACATCCAATCGTCTCACCATAGCGAGACAAAAGGTGTTGTGAATGACTCTCAAATTATTATCAGAAACATCGGGCCACGGACACATGAAGCGAGAGCTGCTGTTGTGAATGACTCTCAAATTATTATCAGAAACATCTCCGCTGCCCCAATGTACGCGCCTGGAAGTGTTGTGAATGACTCTCAAATTATTATCAGAAACATCAGAGACTTTTGAAAGCCTTAAATCTCTGAAGTTTATAAATAAGACAAGATCGCAAAAATGCTTCTGATAACAGAAATCCCACCGCAATGGTGGGATTTTTTGTTTTGTAGTTATAGGACGATTGGTTGCGGTGAAGAAATACGCCCCAATCTGTCAATAGATACCTTCACACATCCAATGAAGCTGTTGAGACTTCTGATTTCTATTGAGGTGATGCCTTTCAGCCCATCAGGCGTTTTATTTGATGTGTCATGATGTAGCCTAAGCACGTAGTTCTTTGAAGACATTTTCTGGACTCTGAACAGGTGAGAACTGATAACAGGGAAGTTTGCGACATCGCAGACATCTATTGTCAACGGATCAAATCCTTTTTCTATATCAGGAACTATCAAGTAGTCGTATCGCTGGATAGTGAACAGGTGTCGCCAACCCTCGTTGGCGTTATAGTCAGTATCAACCAAAGGTTGCAGCCTGTTGGCTTTCTGAACAGCCTCGAAGAACGTCACGAGCCTCTCGTGCAACTCTCCGTTGGCATCAACGTAGATGTCGGCATGATGGTTCTTGTTGGGCTTAACGTAATCTACGGAAACCGACTCTCCATTAGCGTCAGAAATGATCCGTCCCCTTCTGTCTCTTTGCTTATGCAGCGGAACCGGGTCTTTAACATCAGCAGCTTTCACTATAACGGATTTGATGCAGATGCCCTTTTCTTCATTAAACCAGATGGGGTTTTCTTCCAAATCAGAGAACGCCTCTTTGGCTTTCCCTCCATATTTGGCAAGTCTTTTTTTGAGAATTTGTTTGATCTCCTCATTGACAACATTCTCAACATTCAAATCTTCGTTGACGGCCACGCGTTTGGTATAGACGGTTTTCATCTGGAGGCATTTCACCTTCATAGGAACGGCTTGCGTGTGTTCTTCATTGAGCCAAACGGGATTCTTGTCCAAGGCGTTTTTTCCGGTAAAGGCATTCTTGGGATTGTTGTCGAACAGGTGCAGACGTTCAAGTAAAGCTTCCCTGTATTTTTCTTTTGTAACAGTTGCTATCTTCTGTTCGTCGAATGATTTGTCAACAGCAAGAATCTCCGACTGAGGCAATTTAATGCATCCCAAAAAGGTGTCATCGTGCAATTTGCCTCTTGGAGTGAGCACAGTTTGTTTGTTTCCCTCTTTTTTATTTTTCGACTTTGTAACGTTTACGTTGGGCGTAGCCACCTTGTGAGAAGTCTGGTGAAAAATCAGCATCTGCTCCAACTGACGTTTTACTTCTGCACGCAGTTTGCCAATTTGCATAGGTGGATTAAACACCCAGTTGCCCTGCTCGTTACGATGCATGTAATGATGTCGCATCTTGACAATTTGATCACGGGCTTCACCCAGGGAGTTAAGCGAGTTCAAATAGAAGATGATTGCGGGTTTTGTAAAAGCAACGGTGATGGCGTCCATCGCATGATTACGGTGGTCGGTACGCTTTGTCCAAGCTTCCCGGTCGATTCTTTCTACCGTTTTCTGGTTCTTGTCAACATAGGTGTTAACTTTACCAAGTTGTTTGTATTTATCCCAAACGAGTTCTTGGAGCACATTGACCAGTTGCCAATCATCTCTCAACTGGCTGGTTATCTTTCCTGTCGTAGCAACAACCTTTCTCGTAACGGGCAGCAACAGCTCCATTGCCTTCTTATTGATATAACCGGTCAAACCCAAATCACGATTCAGCGGTTCTTCCGGTATTTCTGCAGCAGTTCTCAGCAGATTATCCCTTTTGGTTTTACTGAAGGCGCCACTCTTATATAAGTCATTGACCCGAGCGATGTAATGTTGAACAGCATCCTCTCCGTATGTGTCGCGCACAAAGTCAATGGCCGTTGTCTTGCTCTTGGCCAGATTGACATCTGTCTTTTCGATGGTGAGATTTGAGAAGGAATTGTCGAAGCGCAAAGCCTTGGGGATGATGTGCTCTTTATCGAAACCTCTGCCCATAATCAAAGCAATCAAATCTACCTTGCTGTTGGAGTATAGTGTCTTGTATCCGTTCTTGGCCAGTTCTTTGTACAGGCGATACTTCAGGACATCATTCTCGCTGACATAGGTGGCATTAATGTTATGTTCTTTCAGAATCGCTATCAATTCGTCTCTGCAAGCATCCTTTGTCTTCTGATTGTCGTCTATGTTTTTAGTGTCTCGCTGGCGTTTATCTGCATTACTGCTCAACTCGCGAGGCAACTCAATACGTATCTCGTCAAAGTCTCCGTATGTCTCACCATACTCTTCAATCAGTTCGTTGACGAGCAATACCATTTGGTTAAGAATACGCTCTACAAGAGGGTTGCGCAAGCTGTTGTGGGGAATCAGTTTCAAACGTTGCTGCAATACCCGGTTATCATTATCTTCTTTGCTTACAGAACGTTTGGAGTGATTATAACCAACCAATTCGCAGGCCTTGCTATACTGATACCCCTCCTTGAGTTTGGGAAGAATCTTTTGTATTGCCTTTGCGCTCAGATTACCATAACCGTCGGCGAATTTTACGTCGGCAATAATCTTGGCACATTCATCGTCATCGAAATCAAAGAACTCCTTTATCTTTTGGATAAGTTTAGCATTGCCAGAACGGGTATTGTCGCCGGGGAAGGAATAAAGAAGGTGCCACAGCTTATAATAAGGCTGGAAACAGACTTCCTGATTGAGGTCAACTTCACCGTTGATGGCATCGGTGCGATAACCTAAATTAGCAAATACCTTGCAAATGGCGTCAATCACATCAAGTGCCCTCATCTTCTTGACCTCCAGCTTATCGTGCCCAGTCAGTTCCAGTATCTTCAGATAAGCGTTGACCAAACGCGCATGGGTGTCATTACCAATCAACTTCTCAAAGTTTAAGTCGAAGTTTTTGGCCTCTTTGCCCTTGATCAATTTGATGGCATCCCGTTTGGTCATTTCCTTCCTAATGGAAAGTTCTGTCGCCAACAAATTGCATTCTTCAAGTGTAAGTTGTCTCTTCTCCAGCGTTATCTGGTTGATGAGGATGGCATCATTTAATCGTTGCCACATCCTGTATTCCTGAAACAGGGGCGATGATGTGGGGCAGACTTTACTGCCGGTGGTAACAAGTTGCTTTTTGCCGTTTTTATCAACCTCAATTTGATGACTTTCAAGTTCGCAAAAACTCAGCTCCTCTTTTTTACTTTCAATGGGCCGTTGGTAAAAGATAACCCTGTTTTTCAGCTCCATTTTGAGCTTTCTGGTTAATTCCGGATGAAATTGTATTTGTGTCCTCCATATCTGCTCAAACTCGTCCTCATAGTCTTTGCGATAAAATGTTTGATTCTTGATGCTGTGTAACGGGTGCTGCTCTAATCGACTCATCAGATACTGACCCACGGTCTGATGGCTGTCGGTCAGCATTTTACTTCGGCCCACAATAGCAGACAGGTATTCGCCCTTTTCTTCCTCAGACTCAAAGTTGTCTGCCCCTGTGCTCTTATAACCACGTTTCTTGTTGATCATCAAAAACACCCTTGCCAAGTCATTCAGTGAGACTTCTTCTGAGGCAGCCTTGGCACGAAGGCGATAAGTCTCATGAGTAGTGTCTTTGCCGTCCTCATATAACAGCGTATCATCGTCCATCAGGCCGTTTTCTTTAAACAGTCGGATTAAATCTGCACGACGTTGTTTGTAGTGTTGAAGGCGTCTGCGAGCACCTCTGCTAATCCTTCTGACAAGATTAGGCGACACGGTGAATCCTTTCCTAAACATTTCGACAGGGTTACCTTCCTTGGGAACGCCCTTGCTGTTTAGATAGGTAAAATTGTCAAAGTTTGCTTTAATGACTCCCGAGTCGATAATTTCTGATTCCTCTGTGTTATTCTCGGCTTCCCGAACCAGCGCCCACCCGATACTTGCAACTCCGGGGTCTAAACCTAATATGTATTTCATAGAGTTAGATTCTTATGTCTTATGTCTTTGCAAAGATAATAAAAAAGCGGTATAATGGAAATAAAAAAGCATCGATATTTGATTAATTTGTGCTTATGGAATGGTTTTTGCAAAAATTTTCATAAAATGCTTTGTTCATTTGAAAAAAAAACGTATCTTTGCAACATCAATTTGAGAGTTATTCACAATAAGGATTATTCCGTTGTGAACAGTAAAGAGAGCCAAAACTATTTCTTAATAGTGGAGGTTCTTTTTCTTTGTATATCCGTCAAATTACGGCGTTGCTATTTACGAATCGTTGTATATTTTGAGCTGATGAGTTGTAATTTGCCATTTTTTTATCATTCCCTTGGTGTTTTTGCGAAGTTTTACTACCTTTGCAAGAACGCTTAATCACGAAGTTGAATAATTACTAACAAAAAACACATAGATAATTGCATGGATTTAACTACACTTCCTTTTCCTGACGTCTCAAACAGAAGACAAGTCACCCCGTTTACCCTCCACAGAGGTAGCGTTGTCGCATTTAAAACCAACGACAACATACAACGCACAGGCATCATCGTGATGAACAATGATCATGAGATGCTTGTTGCCTACAACCTTTACAAAGAACCCGGCAACATTTGGGTGGAAGATTTATTGCCGGGTGGTTTGATTCTTTACGAAGCGAATGAAGAAGAGAAGAGGGCGGGATATTTGTATTTCTTTAAAGAGAATGCAGACGCGAATATCGAGTTAGCAGACTGCATACTTAAATTCGTCTCAAGTGAGGTTCGATATAGGGGGCATTTCTATAGTAGAGAGTACGGATATCGCGGCACAGAGCTTTTTTCTTTTATCCCACAATTTCTAAACGATCAACAAAGAGTTGAGGTGTCAGAACGTGTAAGGGAGAAAGTTATGGAAAGTGGTGGCGCACAATT
Source organism: uncultured Prevotellaceae bacterium (assembly GCA_900315105.1). The sequence goes on from OMXX01000122.1 coordinate 8,237, forward strand.
CGATCGCCACCAAGCAGAGGGCGAATGCTTTTTGCTTGCAGTTTTAATGATATACAATTCCGTAAAGGACGAATCACAACGCCGTGTTATGATTCATCTCCTGCAAGACAAGTGGTCTTGCATAGTCATAATGTACGGAATATGTATGGGGCGTGTGTTAAGCTTTAATTTTTCGAACATTGTCAGCGTATTTAATAATTTAAAAAATCCTGAGTACGTAGGCTATATACACTTATATTTACCCATCGCGGAATGTTGTTTTGACAAATGTTGCGCTCATTATGATAACAAGATAAAACTCCAAAATGCCATTAACGCATTGAACAGACTCGAAAGCGACCATGAGCAAAAGACAGATCTGGATGGGCTTTACGGAATTTTGTTCCCCCATTGTTATTTGGAGGCGATGTCAAAAAGTCGCCCTGCTGCAACAACGGCAGAGCTGAAGCATGAAATAGAAGAAAAAAATAAGAGGATAAAAGAATTAGAAGATAATGCCTTAGACTTTAATAAAAGATATGAGGCATTGTTCCATAATTTTGAAGCATTGGCAAAGACCTCTGTTTCGTTTGAAGAAATAGAAAAGGGGCTACTGATTCTAACGCGAGGATTAGCGGAACAAGTGTTGTCACATTTGGCTCTCACTTTATCAGAGAACGAGGAGTTCAAAAAACAAACACCGCGTTTGCTGCGGGCAATAAAAGAAAACGACAAATCGGGCGCAGAAATTCATAACCACTTTGGCGAAAACAGTCATTGTCAAATTTTTAATGGCCCGACATCTGGACAATTTGGTAATATATAAAGAATATGGAAGAAGAGAATAAAAACAAAAATGTAGTTAATCATTTTGAAAAGGATAGCAATTGCCAAGTGTTCAACGGTGACATCCGTGACTGCATATTTGCAATGCCCGGTTCGCAGGTGAGCCAACAAGCGGCTCCCCAATCTCCTGTGGGCAATAATATAGAAAATGTGGCTCCCGGCAACAACCGCGAGAGGAATGAAGAAAGGTTTCATTTTATTCACCCCGAAATAGGAGATGAAGAGGCTTGGCATATTCACGATACAATAAAGCGATTGGTTGTCAATTACAGGATGCCAGATATATGCGCGTTTCTAAAGGATAAGAATCAAGACAGAAAGTTATTGCTTCCTTCAAATTCAAGCTTTGTATATTTAGAGTTGGTACGAATGGGGATGCCGACAGGTGAAGGATTCAGCGAGAAAAACTTTAGCAATAACTATGTAAGATAGACTACGGCGAGGTAGTTCTCATTAAGCATCAGAATTTATTTTCTGGTGCTTTTTTTGTGCCTTCTTGTATGGGTGTGGCGGGAAATCACGGGATATTACGGGATATGACGGGATATCTCGGGAAATCTCGGGAAGGCCTGTTCAAAAGCCATACCGCCCCCAATAAAACGCCATACCTTTGCAGCGCTTTCCGACAAAGAGACGGCTCACGTTGAGCGCTCGGGCAGCGGAGGCAAAGAAAAGATATGGATGCAAAGATCCTTAAAGTAGTGAAAAGCGGAGAGATGTTCTCCGTGAAGAGCGAGAAGTCCGAGACAGGCTCGCTGAACAAACGTAACCTCTTGTTGCAGGAACTCGGCGGCAAGTACGAGAACCAATATGCCGCCGCCGTGCTGGGCAATGCCGCCGCACAGAGTTTCAACGAGGGAGACATCGTCGTAGTGACGCTGCGCTTCCAAACGCACGAACACAACGGAGCGGCATATCAGGACGTAGTGGCAACCGACATTGTGTCGGTTTAATTGACCATTGAACATTGACCATTGAACATCCGCCCGTCCTTTCGCGCCAGCGAATGGGGCCGAGGTGCAACCGAAGGCATCTGACAGCACCGCGATGAAGCACCCAATAGC
>OMXX01000124.1 GCA_900315105.1 uncultured Prevotellaceae bacterium
GGCGGTCTGTGCACCCTTGCTTTCGATGCCGATCTTGAACGAACCGAAGCCGTCCAGCTTCACGCGCTTGGAGTCCTGCATCTGGTCCTTCATGACCTCCACCAGCTCCTCCAGCACCGCCATCACGTCGGCCTTCTTCACGGTACAGTTTCGCTGGATAATCTCCGCCAGCTGACGGGTGCCGATGCAGGCCATAGGAACGGCGCGTGCATACCACTTTCCTGAACGCTTGGTACCAGTGGACTGGTCCTGATGCAAACGATAAAATACTGACATAGCTTTTGTGTGTTTTAAATGGTTGATTAATAAGGTTAACTAACTCTCTGTGAATCATTTAGAGCTCTCATTTTCACACTACAAAGTTACAAAAAAATTCCCATATTTCCAAATAATTCCGCAATTATTTTCAAGAAAATTTCACGTTTTTTTTCTCCGTTTCGTGGTCGTTCAATTACCAGGCTTCTACGGTTTTGTATCAGGCTTATACGCGCATGTATCAGGCTGGTACGGAGTGGTTACCAGCCTGGTAACGAGGGCCTATTAGGGTGGCTTGCGGAGATGTGTGAGGTAGTAGTCGCTGAAGTCCTTGCAGTCGGGTGGCAACTGGTGGTGCTGGAGCGTGGGCAAGACCTTCTGCAGTTGCAGGAAGAGGCGCTCACCGGGGGCGTCGCGGTCGGGGAACATGTGGAAGGTGTAACGGGGACTGTCCCCGCTGTGAGCAGCGGAGCGGATTACAGAGGGACTGTCCCCCAAATGCTTGAGCAACTCTATGTCCTCCCTGGTGAGTAGCGTGGCCGAGGGGATGGCGATGGCCTTGTGACCGGCTGAGAGCATGGCCCAGCAGTCGGAGGAACCCTCGGTGATGAAGAGTGGCTCGCCTGGCTTCAGGAGGTTCAGCACGGGGAGGTTGTAGATGCCGCATTTAGATCCGCTGGGGAAGCGGAAGCGCGGAGCGCCCCCTCCAACCTCCCCCTGAAGGGTGAGGCTCCCATCTCCTTTAGGAGAGGGGATGGGGGTGAGGCCTAGGTTGCGGTTCTGAACGCCCGTCAGACGGCCGCTACGGTCGTAATACGGTATCTGCAGCCACGGTGTTCCCTGCTTGTCCGTCCACGACGTCAGGCGACACCAGCGGACGACGCGAGGGTCTAGTCGGCGCTCGTCGAAGAGGAACTTGCGGGCCTCCTCGTTCAGGAATGGGCGCTCGAAGAATCGAGCGTAGCGACTGGCGTCGAACGATGTCTGATGGCTGAGGTCTGATGGCTGAGGTTTCCACTCTTCCAGGATGATGTTGTTTTCGTCTGCAAGCCAACGACAGGCTGCCTTGAAATCGAGATTTAGATGCCGCATCACCAAATCAATAGGACCTATCGATTGTGTCATACACACAAAGCATCTACAAGTATTCTTGCTGACCTTAAACGACATCGAGGCATGATGGTCGTCGTGGAATGGGCACAGGGCTTTGTGCATGCGGACGCGGAGTCCAAGTCGCTCTGCGACCCCCTCAATGGGAAGGTCGCGGAGCTTCTGCAATTCTAGTCTATCCATAACTGTTCACTATTCATTTTTCACTTTTCACTAGCGAAGCGCCCAGATATTTCTCAGTCTTGGTGTACAGCCCGGTCTGTTCAGAGTACTCGATGAAGCCTCTTGCAGCCCAAACGGACAGCTGTTTCTTGGAGGCGGCACCCGTAGGTTTCCCCATCTGCTGACGCAGTGCATCCAGCTGCTGCTCGTTGAAGGTGTTACCCTCTATGCTGTCCAGCATGTTGGCAGGACCTGTTTTACCAGACGTTGTGGTAACGATGTCAGTGTCTTTCTGCAACATGTCGCCCATGACGGCCCACACGCTCCAGATGCCGTGCCAGGTGAGCCATTCCACCATGTCGCCCATCCCACGCGTCCAGGTCATCTTGTTAAGTGCCCACATAACGCAGCCTGCCTTGAAACTGGCCACGATGCTACGCTTGGCCATATCCCACATGATGTCGTTGTCAGTCAGGTCGGCATACTCACAGATCTCAGCCGCGAGTTTTTTGCACACCTTGTTGAGTTGTGGGATGACATAGCGACCTTTGCAGAGAGCGAGTGGTGCCATGCGGTTGTTCAGCTCCTGGTAGAAGCCTTCGTCGAACTGTCCGATGACCGGTATGTTCGGGTCACGTTTTGCGCCACGGGGTTTGTAGCTGAACGCTATTCTGCCCAGTGTTCCGTCCAGGAGGTTATACTTCAGAAACTTCCTGATGTCCGTCGGGTTCGAAGCCATCGAGATGTTGGTTCTCAGAATGGCCGAGCCCGTAATGCCATCTACCGTAGCCCTCAGTGCCTTGTATCGTGCACGGTCGTGAATCAGACGGAGTATCTGTGTCATCTGCTTGTGGCCGCCACAGAGGTTGTCCAGCATGACGGCCTCGGGCAAGTCGATGAACGTGGTGTAGCCCCCGTGCTTCTCGGCTGCCATCTGAGCCTTCAGGTATCCCGGACGCGTCGTGTCGCTCGGCATCACATGGATACACAGGTCCTGCTCGACCGGCTTATCCTTCTTATTGGCAGCATGGCTGGCTTTCTGCCATTCCACATACTTATTGATGGCTTCTTGGTCAGAGCGAAGTTCCTCGCGCATGATAGCCTCTACCAAAAGTGAGTGCTGGCCCTTGTTATTGCCCGAATCAGCGCACAAAAGGCTTATCTGACCACATGGTTCGAACCATTGTCCGCTTGGGTACTGAAACTCTGCACCCGTTATTTTCGCCCCCAACGGAGCGTAAAGCATGGGGTGTTCGGGCTGAAACATGTCTTTGCTTGTCTGTGAGAGCAGCAATTTCTGCGTCTCCAAACCCTTGCCGAGGGTTGGCATCTCTGGGGGTGTCGGTTTTGTAATGTCGTATATCATAATATGTTACGTGCTTTTTAGTGAAAAACTATAATATGTGTTTTCTCGGGGTTTCTTCAGTTCTTCAGTTCTTCAGTTGGGTTTTGAGGGGTATGCATTTCCCAAATTCTTCATATATATAATATATAACTTATTAATTATTAATTAGTTATAAGTATTATTAGATAGAATTACTGAACTACCACCCCCTTATTTCTAACTGAAGAACTGAAGTAACTGAAGTAAATCGCTTAGCTGTCCTTTACGTTCAGTCTCTTTAGTGCCTCCATCAGGATCTCGCGCATACGCTTGGGACCCATCAGGTCAGTTATCACCTCTATAGGCTCCTCTACAAAGGCCCTCTGCCAGTCGATACCCTCAGCGGCGAACACCTTCAACGTCAACTGAAAGGCATGGTCGCGAGTGCCGCTGAGCCGTCCGTGCTTGACCTTACGAATCAGCAGCGAATTGCTGCGAACGCGGGGCTTGTTGGCGACATAGTCAAAGGCAGCATTACGCAGCAACTGCAACTGTCCGCTGGTCTTGCTTCCCTGCTCCAGAACGGGTGTAAACTCGTCGTCAGGCACGAACTGTATGAACTTCACTTTCTGGTTCTCGTCACGGGTGACGACTATTGAACCGCTTACAAATAGCTCTTTATTCATACTGATTCCTCCTATTGGTTAAGTTTGACCATATCGTTACATACCACATCCTGATACAGGCATCCGTTTACCTCGTGAACCGAGAAGCGGAGCACGGCTGCCACCACGTCGCCCTCATAGAAGCGACATTGGGCAAGATTGCCGAAGATAGTAGCGATGAACTCATCGCCGAATTTCGAACCACCCAACATTTTCAGTCGGATTTCACACTTAGCCAGTTGGCCACCCTCCTGCTTGGTGGAGGGGATGTAGCTCACATTTCCTTGCGAAACTACGCGAAGCATTTCTGTCTTCATACTGTTTCTTTTTTTATTTATGAAAATGTGAGACCGGTCTCCATGCTCGCTCTCTAAAGGCGCCCGAAAGTCCGCATGGCAATCTTGATTTCTCTTGACTGCGATGCAAAGGTCGGAATAAAACAAATACGCCAGCAAAACATAGTATGCTGACGTATAATAAGTATAAAATTAGTATTGCTAACTGATAATCTTACTAAACATTAGTAAGTAAATACCTCATGAGCACATTCCAGAAACGACGGCAAAGTGCATCAAAGGGATTATGTTTCATCGCGTAATAGGCAACCCCCTCAGTTATATAATTATGATAGTTTGTCATTGTATTCTTTCCTATTCGCATTCTTTCTGGCCAATCACTCGGCGTGAATTTTGGGGCATATTCTGCAAAGGCATTTTGTCTTAAACGTGGATTTAAACGATCATGTAGAACAACAAAGACAGCCATCCAATGATTTTTCTGAGTAAATGTGTCACCATCACATCCACCTGTCTGCAATAGTTCTGCCAATGCTTTGCTAAGGAGTTCTTCTTGTGCTTTATCATTCAAGCGGTTGAATTGTCTGGAAGCTTGTTCATCGGGAGAGATAATAGATGCAGACGATGAGGGCAGTTGGCGCGGTACTGCAGGCTGTCCATTCGTCTCTACACCCCACTTTTTGTGAATAGCCGATACAATACCAATAAGCTCCTTGTCGTAAAACCGAAACGCATTGATTTGCAAGGCTGTAGTATAGTGCAATGCCTCATCCAAAGAATGAGCACCATCAGCAAGGTCTATAATATCCGTTACAGGCCATGACCGACCATTATAAAGCATATTGCGTTCAGTATAGTGCTTGCTGTCAATTTTCATTATCAGCCACAACTTCTATACGAACATCGCCCAATTCGTCCACAATTGGTTGAATATCTGCTTCATGTGTAAAAAAACTTATTGTTGGTGAAAGGCCTTTCTCTTCGCGCATCAACACCATCGCCCATGATTGAGCCTGCTCACGTAGAGCCTCAACCATTTGCTCTCGTGTAAATTCGCGGGAGACAGTAAATGATAAGTCATCACCATCAATGCTTGTCTCAATATGAGTTCTGAATTGCTCTTTTAAATTAGGGTGCGATGATAGTTCTATACAATATTTATCTTTTTGGGGAAGATCATATTTTATTCCTAATTTCCATAGTTCATAACCGATGGTATTGGGGGCATGGTTCATTTTTTGATTAATAATAGCATCATAAACAAGAAAATTAAAATTATCAAAACTGATATTCCCTACGTCCTGACGGCATACAGACTGACACTTATCGAGCTCTATTTGATTCCACACCACACCTTCAGAAAATTCACCTTCCATAGCAGGGTCATCTTGACCGATTTCGCTGATCTTTCCCCAATAACTAACTACGGGATGACTATGTGTCTCTATTGCATAATCGCTACCATCTTTTTCTTTTGTCACAATAAGAGTAGCAATATGTAAAGCCAACTGGCCACCTGCATAAATAACTTGATATGGCGGATCAAGTCGCAGTAATTGAGTTTGTATCATAGGTATATTATAAATTTAATTTTCAGAACACTGCTGCAATTTTCCTTATCTCCTTCAGCATGTCGAACAGCGATGAGTCCTTTCGGGCTGTTTGCATGTTATACTTTGTCTGCAGGTACATCAGCGAGTCAGCAGGCACGTCGAGTGCCGCCTCAAACATTAGTGCAGTCTTTGCTGTCAGCGGACGGCGACCATTCAGTATCTCATTCACCACCGAATAGGTTAGCCCCATTGAATCGGCCAACTGTCGCTGACTGATGCCACGAGCCTCTATCTCGTCCTTCAGCACCTCACCTGGATGAGTTGCAAATGCTCCATAGCCTAAATTTCCCATAAGTTCTATCCCCCTTTATTTTTTGTAATGATTCGACAATTCTGTGATGTTGCAAATGGTGATACCTCCTGACTCGCTCGACTTGAACTCTATGCGATATTGGTCGTTTACACGTACCGACTCCGTATCCTTCTTGTCACCCAACAGCTTTTCATAACGAAGCGCATGATAACGATACAAGTCCTCTACTTTGTTTACAGAGTCAAGGATGTTCACTACGCGTACATACCGCCTAACTATATCTGGCTGGTAGCGATGCTTTTTATCCTTAGCTACGCCATCATAGAACAGCTCACGCAGATAATCCTTTTCAAACTTTATCTCCATATCATTTCATCTTTCGCCTGCAAAGATAATGATTATTTTTGATATTCGCAAATTTTGCGAACTTATTTTCCCTATAGATTGAAAATACTTCTTTCTAACTAAAGTATGACAGGTAGGCACTCATCAATTTACTATATTCTAAATCCGTTAAATAATTGGATTGCAACCTTATCAAATAATTCTATTTCTTCCTCAAGAACAGATAAAGCCATTACTGAAACAATATAAATATAGTTGTTCTTGTAGAAAAGATACTCTATTTCTATGCTATGGACAGTTTGGCCTTGTTTAGGATAATCTTTTTTCATATCAATACGTTTCTTAATGGCATGATTACCACACAATTGGCTTTTAGATGACTTAGTACCCAAATAGGTCATACCATTTTGTTGAGCTTGCTGTTTATGCATTTTTTCTAATTGAGGATTCTCTTTATCAGAAACTAAGTCCCAAACATCGCCTTTTAATCCAACCTTTTTATTCGCACTAAGTTTTATCAAAATGTGCGTATCATCGTTACGTAATTTTAAAAGTGTTGAGCCTGATAATAATGGGCGGCCTATCCAATCCAATTCTTCAATTAGTTTCCATGTTATATTATGGGCTTTATTGGTATACGTTGCTGTACTATTATTCCAGACTCCAGAACTTGTCTGAGAATAGGCTGATAAAGAGATTGCAATCAGCAAAAAGGTTAATAAAAAATTTTTCATAAGTTAATGTTTTACTGTATACCGAAATCCTCTAAATACTTTATCAATCTCTGCTTTGAAATCACCAAAATCATGTATTTCCTTTGGTATCTTAACTGCTATTGTTAAACTATATCCATTAAGAATAACCATGTATTCCTCAGCATATGTTTCCATTGGTTCGTTAAAGCGACTGTCTTTGAAATACTCTTTGAATGTTGTCTTTATGGCATGCTGTCCAAGTAGAGTACATTTTTCAAAATTCCTTTCATATATAAGCATACCTGTTCTCTTTTCATAGCTGGCATCCAATTTATCTATTAAGGATGTATATTTATCATATACTTTCCAAAGATCGTCAATTTTACCAGCAACCTGAGCGTTTACAAAAACTATAAATGGAGCTCCCTCGGCGCGGAATACAGTATGCTTTTCCGTACCTTCTACTTTTTTCCAATCATAGTCATTGGGTAAGCTCCAGCCAAATCCATATGTGTAATTTGAATATATATAGTTTTTCGCATCCCATTTTTCAAAGTGAGTACTGACAGACGTGTCAGATGCATTATTATTGGAATTATCTATTATATAAAGTTTATCGCCTTTAATAGAAACCATTCCAAGTTTTTGAATGGCAGTTTGAGCTAAAAGAAGAGGTGTGTCCTGGCTGTTTAAAACCACAGCCTTTATATTGCTTATAGAAATACCACCTATCTTCAAAGTATGGAGCATTAATTCTGTATGATCAATTATGCGTCCGTCTGCAGTAAGAGTCTTTGCTTTCCCAATGAAATCAGAAACTGATATATAGTTATTGTCCAACATCATTTCAGCAAAGGATTTTGACAAACTTACAGCTGCCGCTCCTGTATCAAAAACCATTTTTACTTTTAACCCATTGATTTCGCATGGTACTTTATACACGCCTTTATCTTCTACCATTTGTACAATGGTTTGAGCATGCATATATGTAAAGCACAGAAAAGTGGCAAGTAAACAGTAGATTTTATTCATTTTATTGATTTAATAAATATAGAATGAATCTTCAGCGATTTTCTCACCTTTGTACCACAATTCAATTTGATGGTTTCCTGCACTCCAGGTTCCAGGGCTATTACTTCCCCAGGCAGATATATATAAAGAAGTCTCACCTAATTTTTTACTAGGCAGTTCTTCAAAATAAGTATAGCCATCTTGGGAGGTTTGACCAGATTCTAATTTGCCATTAGAATAGATTTTTATACCGATTTTAGCATCATCACTTCTTAAAACATTTACATCAATTTTTACGCAAATATAAAAGCATAAGCCACTAACCAAGCTCCCGTCATAAGGTATTATTGTTTTTCCATCATTTTTTTCCGAGCTGTAATGAAAATCAATAACTTCGAAAGGACAGCCGGCATACTGAGCGTATTTGTCACGGCGAGGGTTAAACCTATAGGTTTCATATGCTTTGTTGTAATTCATATGAGCTGCCTTGATTTCCCCTTGCTTATACAGAGCTTCACAATATGCATAATAGACATATGAATCTTCTGCCCCGTAATCAATAGCCTTTTTAGCATACATCTTTGCCTCCTTCCAGTTATATTCATCGGATTCTACTATAGCTAATGCAGACAAAGCATACCGTTCTTTTGAATCTTTTTCTAAAGCGATTTTTGCCTGTTCTCGCGAATCAGATGATTCACCATTCAAAGCCAATGCATATGCAAGCATACCTCTTATTTCAGCTTTATCACCATTATGTTCCAATTCGAATCGATAATAATCAGCAGCCTTTGAAAAAATTCCATGTTTTTCATAAATTTGGCCGATTTTCCTTATCAATCCAATATCTGAAACACGTATTTTTGCTGCTTCGTCTAACAGTTGAATCTCCCTATTTTTTTGTTTGTCGTAATCATATTTTGTTGTACGATAAACTTTCTTGGAAAATGCATCTGCTATTGCATCATTATCAGATGACAATTTAGAACCTTTATAAGCATATGGCTCTCCAGAGCCAGGATCAATAATATAATATACATTTGATTCAATGGTGCTGAAATCATTTACAATAGATTCGGCCATGTATGTTGATGCGTTTGGGTATTCCCTATAAATATCTTCACGAGACTTGAAGAATCTGGCAGAGTCACCTACTGATTGATTATAGCCTGGTATGTCAAGTAAATACCAAGTGTTTTTGCGCAGTTGAAACACTCTTTCTAATAAAGTTTCACATAATGAATTATTAGACAAGTTAAACGTATATCTACATTTGTCACAAAAGGATGATATATACGGCGGATAAGATTTAAAACAAACAAAAAGAGAAATTGCCAAAAACAATACAAGAACTCCAAGGAATAAGTAAAGTCCAATTCTCATTCCTTTATTAGACTTTTTTATTCTTTCCCAAAAAGAACGAATATTATTATGTTCTTTTTTGTTGTCTATTATCTCCGTATGGGGGGATTCCTCATCTATTTTTTCTGTATCAAATATAATTTCCTCTTTTTCATTAAGTACTTCATTGTCAAAATTCGAAACGATTGACATCTGTACTTCAGGATTGGACACACTGACATTGCTTTCTTCATCAATCCCTTTGCAGACATCATCTGATATGACATCCTGATTTATGGGAGAAATATTTACATCATTATTTTGTTTTGATTTAACTATACCTAGCGTCTGATATCCATTCATTTTGGTTTCTTTGTTCTTAAAGCATAAGAGTAATAAGAACAAACCTAATCCAAAAAATGATTTAAAGATTATACTGGAATCAACATAATCAGGATAAACAAATCCCAACAAAGCCGTCAGAAAATATGTTAGGATGAATACATAAAAACCGACTTTCTTAAATTGGAGTAACAAGATAATTCCAATAAGTGCAATGATATTAGATCCTATTAACAATACCTTAATTCCGCAACACTTTGATTTAACTTTATTTATAAGTTCCTGAGCAACAAAAAGTTGCTCAGGATTTTGCCATGTCAGATTTTTCACTTATCTT
>OMXX01000132.1 GCA_900315105.1 uncultured Prevotellaceae bacterium
CAAAATATGCTAACTTCGACGTAAACAAGATGAGATTAGAGACAGATAGACTCATTCTGAGGTCTTGGCATGATAGTGATGCCAAAGAACTGTATAAGTATGCCCAAAACCCACAGGTGGGGCCTGTCGCAGGGTGGCCACCACATCAGAGCGTGGAAGAGAGTTTGGAAATCATCCGTACTGTGTTTTCATACCCAGAGACGTATGCCGTGGTTCTGAAGGAAACAGGAAAACCCATCGGCTGTATAGGCCTGAAAACAGGGGATGCAACGGACTTGACTGAACGCGACGATGAATGCGAACTTGGATATTGGCTGGGTGTGCCGTATTGGGGACAGGGGTTGATGACAGAGGCCGCAAAGGAGATGGTTCGCCATGCATTTGAGGATTGTGGGATGATGAAAGTCTGGGTTGGCTATTACGACGGTAACAATCGCTCGAAGCGGGTACAGGAGAAGTGCGGATTCAAATACCAGTGGACTACCGACAATGTGGATGTGCCATTGATGCATGAGACGCGAAAAGGGCACGTCAGCAGTCTCACAAAGGACGAATGGATGATCCTTGGTTGGTAATGATTAATAAAGGCTTGCATCACGCAAGCCTTTATTGCGTTATATGGACCATCAATGGCCGGGATTCTCTTTGTTCTAGTAGCCCATACACGACGTGGCTCCCAGTGCAGTTAGTATCGCACTCGCGATGGATACTATCAACTGCGTGATAAACTTTACAGTCTCTTTCTTACTCATATTTTCCTCCTTTCTTTTTTACCCTTTTACCTTTTTACTTTTAATTTATATTGGGGACTGCCCCCAAGTTGAAGTTTAATCGGGCTGATCGTCTTCAGGATCGGTTGGGGTAGGGATGATGCCGCTGCCACTGTGTACTTCGGTGCCAGATCCGTTCTCACCTCCTGTCTCTGAGCCTGAACCATTCTCGGTTCCTGAGCCTGTCGAAGGATCCTCAATGTCGCCCGAGTCACCAGAAGTTACACGCTTCAGCACGTTACCATCCTCATCGAGACAAGTGATCTGAATGCTGGTGTTCTTCAACTCGTCCTTCACATCCACAGAGGGCGTGAATACGATGCGACGGGTGGTAATCAGACCAGTCTTCACGTCTTCGAGATTCTCCACTGCCTTCGAACGCACCCCGAAACGCATGGTTCCCAGGCCGGGCATTGGTACGCTGTGACCCTCGGTAGCCCACGTGCGGATCACTTCACCTGCGGCATCCCAGGCCGCCTTGATCACACCTGAGGAGATGCCCGAATGGGTGGCCGCCTCCGCAAACACCTTCTTTTCTGTGAGAGAGGTGTAGAGTTCCGGACGCATCACGAACTTCTTTGCCCCTGGATTCTTGCCGATCTTCAACACTCGGCGCTGTGCAATTACTCTAATAGCCATAATCTTAAATGTTTAGTTTTTGTGTTGGTTGTTAAAAATTTTGTTAATACTCTCTATGTCGCCTTCAAGTGCTTCGACTGAGGTTGATTAGGGAAAACAATTGCTACTATTAATGTGCGCAATTTCTAGAATTAATTCCCGCAATTTTTACCCTTAATACCCGCTGTCTCCACAACTTTCATTTGACACTGCAAAGGTACAAAATTTTCATTGCGGTTGCAAATTTCAAAGCCTCTGTAGTGTAAAAATCTGTTAAAGAATTCTGAGCCACAATGCCACAATGCCACTTTGTCCCATTAAGCATCTTCAAGGTACGCTGTAAGGGTACTATAGAATATTAATATATTATAATATATTAATATTTAATAATTACTATACTTCTATTCTTCGCCTAACTTTGCCCATCCGCCACCACCTTAATGTGACAAAGTGGCAAAGTGGCGAAATGGCAAAATATACCCCTTTAAATTTGGAAGTTTCAGTTTTTCTCCTTATATTTGCAAACGGAAACTATCTGAAACGATTATGAGTACAAAGGCAATGATACAGTTGATAGCCGACTATTTCAAGACGCAGCCCGTTTTGAAAGCATGGATCTTTGGCTCTTTCTCCCGTGGTGAAGAGACGTCAGATAGCGATGTGGATATCCTCGTAAGATTCGACAGAACAAATTCTCCAATAGGTTTGTTAGCATACATGCGTATGCATCGTGAACTGGAAGAGAAGTTAGGTCGAAAGGTTGATCTTGTAGAAGAGGGAACACTTCGTCCTGCTGTTCAACAGACTGCAAATCGTGATATTAAGGTGATTTATGAGAGAAGCAATTAGAGACATAGACCGCCTGCGTCATATAGACGAATGCATAGGGCATATAAATGACTACCTTAACGGAAAGTCATTCGAATACATGAAGGTAAATGTCATGTGTTTCCATGCTGTTGTCTATAATATCATGATTATTGGTGAGGCAGCCAACCTTCTGACAAAGGAATTTCGTGACAAGCATCCAGATGTGCCTTGGCGTGATATTATTGATATGCGTAATGCTTTGGTGCATGGTTACATTACAACCAATGCCACATTGGTTTGGGAAACCTACACTACCGATCTGCCTGTATTGAAGAAACAGATTTCTCAATTTATTGAGGAATTATCCAATAATGTAGAACCCTAAAACAAACTGCTTATGGTAACATAGCATATAACATAACAGACATATTGTGAAGCGTCCGCTTTGATTCTTGTTCTTGAAAATCGCCAATTTACAAGAATGTCTCAAGAAGAAAGTAGATGGTTCACGCCTGATGGCGTGGGCTTTTACTCGTTTAGGAGACATTAGGTGTTTGGCGATACCTCAAGAACGTAAGCGAAGTAAAATGCTCACGTTTTTCTTTTGCAATCTATTTTCGTTTTGATTTCTATATTATCAATTCAAAATAATGCTTATAATACTTTAACTCATACCGTTTTAACGAAACACTAATACATAAATTAATATATATGAGAGCAATAATTGTTTTATTCTGTCTATTTTTATATGGATGTACCAACAAATCTGAAAATAGCCAATCGTCAAGTGTGAACGAATACTCGGAAGAGGAAATGCTTGAAATCAACAAAGGAATCCGATTTGGTATGACTATTGATACGCTAAACACACTAGGTTTACTTAATGATATTCATCAAATCTCTGATAAAATTTGTTTTGGATGGTTAAAAGACCCTAAACTAGGAAATATACAATTTGATGAATTCGGCGCTTTTTTCGTAAGTGGAAAACTTATAAATGTTCAATATACATCCATACTTCAAGATTATGATGAAGTAAAGGACATACTAAATGCGGCATTAAATCTATATGAATCAAAATACGGTCAACCTATATCAAAAAATTCTTTCCCAGAAAACATTAAGCCAAATAAAAAATACGAATTATTCAAATTTGAAATTGGAGACAAAACGATAAAAGGTCTATTCTGCAAGAATTACTCTGATAGCCCTGCAATCCAAACTGATATATCTATTAAAAACGACAACGTCATAAAAAAACGAATTAGGGGGAAAGCAAATGTTTCCAAGCAAAAATTTGATACATTATATGCTAGTTATGGCTACCTAGAGGATTTGAATAGCAAAGATTGGCCTTATTGTGAATATAAACCCGTTTTTGACAACTGGGCGATAAAGCTATCAGAAATCTACAAATACGTTTATAAGAATAAAATTGTTTATATAGACACTGTTACAGGTCAGGAAGAGGACTTTGAAATGTTTAAAAATTCGTATCTTATTAAAAAGGTTGATAATGATCGTTGGATTGTATCATACAAAAGATATCTTAAGGATGATAAGGTGTTTGAAATAAAAGCCAAATAAATCGCATTATTTTTGAACTTTTAATAATGCCATTTTTTATACATACCCACACCAGTCATGATTAGTGTAATAAACGTTTCAACCTATGCATTTCGGCCTCTGACTAAAACATTGACGCTATATGCACTGGGGACAGTCCCTACGTGTTAGTCCCTGTTACTAGGGACAGTCCCTGAATGTTAAGCCCATCCTCGACACGATTCTGAGCACGATGCAGTTGAAGTAAGGAGTTGCTCTGCAAAAATATCCTAAATTCCCGATGATCGTGATAGATTGTCGGGAGTTTTTTGTAATTTTGCAGTCTATTATGAAACAGGATATTTACGAAGAAATTATTGAACCACTTGACAGCTATCTCAACGGTAGTCTGACTGAGAAAGATGTCGATTGGTCTGCACTTAGATGGTGCGCAAAAAGAAATAGACGTGAAGGCTACTTCTGGGATGTTCGTGAGGCATTGACACCATATTATCGTAGGCTGCTACAGGCAGACAAGGACTTCTTCCGCAATGGCAATACCGATTCTCAGGCCAAAAGGTCACTTCAGGAACTGCTGGAGGGTGAGGGGCGTTATGCCGGGAGAATCCTAAATGATGTTGATATTGTAGAGGCTGCTGAAAATTGGGCCGAGCAACTGATGACAGACAAACATGATCCTGGTTTCTTTTTCTGGTTGATGAAGGTGATGCTTGAACGTGACTTTAAGACCGATTGGAACCTTGTGTATGAAACTCTCAAGAATAAGTTGGCTAAAACACAGCAGTCGGGTAACTATAAACTCTGTGAAATGCATTGTATTCTGATGGGTATCACCATGATAGAATTGAGTGACCATTCACGCGAGAAGAAAAATG
The DNA here is from genome assembly GCA_900315105.1 of uncultured Prevotellaceae bacterium. Next base: position 4,640 of record OMXX01000132.1, read on the forward strand.
AGTTGTTTGGTCTGTTGCGAATGAATTGGGGCTTCTTAAAGTACATGTATTCTGTACTGATTCATTATATCGTGGGAATGGGCTTTGATAACTTTGCTGCTCTTGCCAATTCGGCATGCAATCGAAAGTCCAGCCGCCCCTATATGCACCTATTCTATAAGGCCTTCAAAGCCAAGTTTGATACGTTGTGTCCTAAGGGCTTGACTGATCCTTATAGTGGTGAGAGTATAAGGGCTCAGGCAGAAAGACATCTGGAAAGGATGGAAACGATTATTAAATCGACACCAAAATCGGATAATCTGAATGAATTGTGTGGCATACTCTTTCCAAAGGTCATGGAAGACGTGCTGAAGCAATCTCGTCCCAAAACATATGAAGAACTGGAAGTGGCGGTCGATGATTTGACTAATAGATATAATAAGGTGTTGGCACAACTGGCCAATGCGGTAAAGGATGTGGAGTCTGATAAGATCTCTGCAGAAGATCTGACTGAAGCGTTTTTGCGATTCCCGCCCCAATTAGCGCTTTCGTTCTTTGGAAGCGTATCGACCTTACTGGCCCAGAATCCAACATGGCAGAAATGCGCACCTCATATTCAGGAAAGAATATTGGCGAAACAAGACGAACCAAGAATGATGACTGTTGCAGGCGACTACGTGGTAAACAAGAACGTTGAGCATGAAGTTGGACACGTGGCAGCAGGCGGCTCTGGCATTAACCTGAACTAAACGGGAAATAAGAAATGAAGAAAGAAGATATTCAAGCGGCTCTTGAAGCCATTGGAAAGGGTGGTATCCAAGTGGCAGGCGACCTCGTGCTGGAGAAACATGTAGAGTATGAGGTGGCAAACGTTGAAGAAGGCGGCATTGGTATTCAGGTCATTAATGGCAGTGCGCCAAAAGTCGCTAATGCCAAAAATCAACGTGAAAAGAAAGACGCAAACGAGAAACCCGCTAAGCCTCGTGAGACGATGACCTTTGGATTAAAAAGCGGCGTAACGGACGGGCATCTTAATGTGCTCTATCAGAAATTGGTGGATGAAGGATGGATTGAGGGCTACCAAGCCAACTTCTATGCGCTTTTCTCTGGTAAGAGAGATGAGGATTGTGAATTGACGTGGTTGGGAAAGTTTGGCAAGGGTACTCTTGTGGAACTATTTAAGATATTTGCAGGTGCAAAGGTGATTGAAGTACCCAAAGGCTTTTCGATTCCTTCTATCCTCGAAGGTCATTTTAAGGATACTAAGGGCAAATGGCTGACTGGGCTTGATAAGGGTGACAAAGCCAACTGCAAAGCCTCTTCGCTGATGTATGAATTCGTGAAGATACTCCAGATTGATCTTAAACAATGGAAATACGGTGATGAGGATAACGATGAAGATTTCAGGGAGGAATATGACCTGTATGACCATCAGGATTTGCATGTGCATTCTCGCTAAATCATAGTTTCGGGAATCCTTTAGGGAATCTCAGATTTATTTTTGAAAAATTTCGCTTAAGCGGAATCTCTTGATTTGCAAGGGGTTCCGCTTTTTTTTATTCCTTTGTTTGATTCAGAAGCCTGCCTTCCCGAATGTTTACCCGAAGAATCTCCCGAAAAAACAGAGGGTGGTCTTGGATTATGGAAGCTGACTCGAAAAGAGCGCATCCATGAATCAAAGTTTAACAAGAATAAATAAAAAGGTTATGAGCATCAAACATTTGAAGATTGCAGACTACAGCCGAGCACACATGGCTCAGGAGGCACGTAAACAGATGGCACTGATCAACCAGTGCAACCATCGAAACGGGAATAAAGACTGGCGCCCGTTCTCATTTGGTAACAGGTTTTAAAGGTCGGTCAATTAATAATTCATTCTGAGTTGAGGTGAACGGAGTCTCGCGAGATTTCTATCACAAGAAAGGTGGCCACCCTTCTGAAACTTCGCTCTCTCAAAATCAGAAAATTATGATTAAGAAAAGTTTCAAGAAACAGATTTTGCAGCAGAACGTCAAGATGGACGGTAGTATTAACTTTCAGACCAATGGGGATATCAACATCTACCCCTGTCCTTGGGAATCAGAGAAACTGGTAACTAACGGTGAGCGCGTGCGTTATGAAGGTGGTATCGAAGTGGATGCCGACGGGCGTACAATGGTGAAACGTTGGAACCGAGGTTCGAAAGGGCCTCTTCATGAGTTGCTCTATGAGACTTCCCATGGCGCCGTAAAGATGACACGTCCTAACTATGAGGTAACTGCAAGTGGCTCACGTCGTCGTTTGGATAGGGAATTTCTCTATGTCACGTTCAAGTTCCCGAAGAAGTACGGACTGGCGCTTACCAAGGCTCTCTATCAGGAAGAAGCCGATCAGATTATGTCTTATCTTAAAACTAGAAAGGAGGAAACAATATGGAAATGATTCGCAGGATAAGATTCACTTGTATAGGTAAGGGGCATGGGGCCCCTTGCCTCCCTGCCACCAAGGAGGATTGGGAGAATCTGCGTCGGGAGTCTTGGCTGGCTCAGATGTGTGCACGTATAGAGAAAGGTGACGATGAACTGAAACATCGTCTGCCAGTCTGGACACCTCATTGCGCTGAGTTTAAGGACAATCATCGGGCCATTGCCGATGCCGTTAAGCCGCTGAACCGACTGATGTTGGATTTCGATGAGAAAGGTCACACGGATGAGATTATGCAAAAGCTTGGACTTTTGCAAAGTGAAAAGGGAATAGTGAAAAGTGAAAAATTCGCTTCCGCCCTCCCAGTCTTACTTGTTGAGGAGTCGGTCCGTCGTGGTACTCATGTGCTGGTGGAATTGCCTGACGGGATGTCTCCTGAGCAGGCTCAGGAACTCATGCAGGAGGCTACGGGATTCACACCCGATGCTGCCGTAAAGGATGTATCAAGGTGCATCTACTTGGTGCCCGAGGATCATACAAAGTATGTTAATCCTAAGTTGTTTGAAGCAACGGACTTCAGGACTGACACCCTTGAGCCAAGCCCAGAGAATTTGAACTTGGGGACTGTCCCTAGTATGAAGTTCAAGGGCATACCTTATTCTTCTATTGTGGCTGAGTGGTGGCGTAGAAATGGTGGTGAGCCAGCCGAGGGTGAACGGAATGTGAAACTTCACAAACTGGCCGTGAATCTCAGATCCATCTGCGATAATAAGAAAGGGGTGTTGATGGCGGTGATGCCCCGTTTCGGACTTTCCGACGTGGAGTTGAGATCGATCGTGGATTCGGCTGTAAGGAGGAGCCCAAGGGCATTTCGAAGGTGATGCAGCAGATTGTGGAAGACTTGCTTTTGTCCCCTAAGTTAGGGGACGATAGGGGTCTGAACGAGGGAATAGATGACGATGGTTCAGACCCCCAACCCCCTAACTTAGGGGGCTTGTGCAAACACCTGCCTATCGGACTTCGTGAAAGTTTGGTTGGTGTGCCCATCTCGATGCACATGCCGGTGCTCTGCGGTGTGATGCCCATCTGTGCCGCCTATGCCGATCAGGTAACGGTAGAGTATTGCGATGGTAACACACACCACCTCGGGCTGATGTCGATTATCCGAGGTGAGCAGGCTTCTAACAAGTCGGTAGTCAAGAACGCCGTTGACATCTGGAAACGTCAGTTTGACGAAGAGGATGCCCTTGCCCGTAAACGTGAGGAGGAATGGAAGGAGCGGAAGAAAGGTCGAAAAGCCAATGAGAAGGCTCCCGAAGATCCACATGTCTTGATTCGTCAGGTTCCCGTAACCGTCAGTTGTTCAACGCTTTTGAAGCGATTCAAGAATGCGCAGGGACATACCTTGTATAGCTTCGGAGAGGAGTTGGATACCCTTCGAAAGACAAACGGCGCGGGCAGTTGGAGTTCGAAATATGACATCTACCGTCTCTCGTTCGATCGAGGCGAGTGGGGGCAGGATTACAACTCTGATGCAGCCGAATCGGGTGTTGTGAATGTGGCTTACAACTGGACGATGCTCGGTACGAACGGAGCCCTAAGAAAGTGCTTTAAGTCGGACAATATCGAGAACGGTCTTTCGAGCCGTGTGCTGATTGCCGAGATGCCCGACTGTAGCTTCTCGAAGATGCCCAAGTTTGGTTACTGGGCTGGTGGATGTGCCCCGTTTGAGGAAGGCCATTGAGGCTTGGGTAGAGGAGAAACGTGTAGAGGCTGCCAAGGACATTGATCACGTGAAGGATATTTATCGTAAGCGTGCGGCTGTGATTGGCTTCCGTTGTGGAGTCATCTTCCATCTGCTTTCGGGAAAAGACAAGGAATCTAAGGCTTGTCTCGACTTCGCTTTGATGATGGCCGAGTACTGCCTGAAACAGCAGATCAAGTGGAGAGGCCCTTCGAAATGAGTATGTGAGTGCGCAGGATGAATGTCAGCGCTATGGGGCTAATCATTCTATCTTTGATCAGTTGGCACCGACTTTCACGATGGACGACCTGCGGGCATTGAAGCGTGGCTTCTGTGGGGAATCAGCCCTCAGGAACATCGTTTCCCGTTGGTGTCGTGATGGCTGGATTGAGAAGACCGATAATAAACACTGGGCAAAAGTGTCACAAAGCCACATTGCCACTTTGTCCCA
>OMXX01000137.1 GCA_900315105.1 uncultured Prevotellaceae bacterium
ATTAAATTGTTAATCCCACAAATATCTAAAGTACTTACAGAAGAGCCTCATACCCTTGTCTACTGTCTTTTGCTCTCCTTCTGATAAATTGTGTACATATTTCATCAGTTCAAAAGCGTCTATCATCTTCTGAATAGTATTGTTCCACTCATGCATATCCTTACACTCTGGTGGATGACCATGCTTGTCAAGAGCCTTGAAAGCCTGTAAGCGTGGTGCTATAAACTGCGCCAACACATTATCAGTATTCCAGACTTCTTCTATTGGGTAGTCATGCTTATGACTATAATTGTCTGGACTTGAACCAAAATAATCTGGATTGAAGATATTGGTTATCAATCTATTCTTTTTCATAATTCAAAACCCGATTTTACGTGTTTCTTTTGCATTAAGCCTTTCGCTATCACAATAGGCAGAGAGGGTATCAATGACATTATCTGATTCTCCGTGAAGGATGTTAGCAATGGTATAGTGTCGAGCAATGTTCTCTATCTGACCACCGCTGAAATCGTATTTATTGGCAAGTATTCGTGTCTCCTCTTCCTTTAGAACAGGAATCATCTCATGCCACATACACATACGAGCTTCTATAGTCGGCTTCTCGAATTTGATCTTATAGAGGAAACGACGCTCAAATGCCTTATCCATATTCTGAGCCAGATTGGTTGTGGCGATGAGTATTCCGTCGAGAGTCTCCATTTCCTGAAGTATAATGTTCTGGATAGAGTTCTCCATTTTGTCAACGGCTCTTTCTGCCCCTTCCTGACGTATGCCGATGATAGCATCTGCCTCGTTGAAAAGCAGAATAGGCGTAACATCGCACTCTCTTACCTTAGTTCGGTAATTGTCGAATACCCGCTTTATGTTCTTCTCGCTCTCGCCAACCCACATGCTTTTTATTTGCGAGATGTTGACTTGAAGGATGTCGCGACCTGTTCTTCTTGCCAACTGAAGCACAGTCTCGGTCTTTCCTGTTCCCGGAGCACCATAGAAGAGGCATGTGAATCCGCAACGAAAGCCAGTATCTTTCATTCGCTTACGAATCTCCTTATATTGTGCATCGTCCAACAATTTGCCCAATTCATCTATCTGACTGCTAATCTTATCTCCATAGAATAGCTTCTTAGGCGTGATTTCCTCAGCCTTTACAAGAGCGACACGATTCCCCATAGAAGCAAGATTAAGCTCTGAGAACAAGGCACGCTTAGCTTCTGCTGTCATGCGGAATGAATCCCTATCAGCAAAACCGTCATCATTGTTGTATTCTATTAACTTTTCTACTTGAAGAACATGGTGACCTCGACTAAGATCGTGCTTTATGGAATTCCATTTAAGTTTTGCGTAAAGGAATTTCATATCGTAAAACATTATATTATCATCATTGTTATTTACGAACAGATGAGAGAAGAGAACAAGCAACATTTCATCATCCTCAGATAAATTGTAGCTTCTTACCGTCTTAACGTAAAGTAACTGACTATTACAATCGAAGAGATACCTAATCTTATCGACGGTTAACTCGTATGTCAATTCTTTATTATCGCGCAACTCAAAAACATCCTCAATCTCCCCGAACAACTCTTGACATGAGAGTCCAGAGCAATCCTTTGGAATATATTTCTTGTTGCTCTTAAAAGCCTCTATAACTTCCATAGGCACTCTGTATTTCATACGCTTATCCTCGCGGTTGCATCTAATAAAATCCCTTTTTTCGAGGATATCAATATCACCCATATATCTTATTATACGAGTGTTGCGACAGCCAAGAAACCTGCCTATGTTACTAAGAGAGAGATTTGCATTGTCACTATTATCTATGAACAGAGCCAACATAACGCTCTGTTCCTTGGTGATATCCATAACCTCCGACAGATACTTGATATACCTGTCAGCCTTACGGTAGAACTCGCTACGAAGTCCTGAATCCTTTGCCTTATCCACGATTTGCTCCACAGCTGTAAGCAAATCCATTTTCATTCTTGTTGCCATAGTTTCCCATTTTTAATTATTATTCTGGTGCAAAGGTAGCTAAGACCTCCGCCATGTCGTGGCAGAGGTCTTGAAAAACATTTCTTTTTTTTGTTAAAAAGCTTATCCAGCCAACAAATGACGATCTATAAATTTTGTTGCTATTCCATACTTCTTTGCCTGATGCAAGACAATAACTGTATAATGATTTCTAACGGCTTCTTCATTATTCAATGTAAGTATTTGAGGAAGTACCCGCTCGTCATCATAACATAAAGCATTAATATCTTCAACTATGACCGTCTTATGTGGGCAGTTGCCAAGAACAAGCTTATCTTCTTCACGAAAAGAAACGTATTCTGACCAGAAAGTACCATTAGGAACATAATCATTCATTTCATCTGGATGAAAAAAGAATCCATGTGTATGATATTCTGACATTTCATCTTCCAACCAATTCTTTTCATTCTCAGTATATGCACTTTTTATAATGTCTTGTCCTACCTTTGCAATAACAGCATTCTGTACCTGCTTCTTATTCTGTGACAGAACAGTAACAGGCACACCCATTTTTACTGCAAGTTCATACAGCAAACAACTGAAGTCATTCATTTGGCGATCTGACCTCAAGAACCAAAGCCCTGGCTCTGAAAGTTTCTTTATCATAGAATCTGTTAATCTCACCATATTTCTAAACCTTATATGTTAAACATGGTGCAAAGATAGCTAAGACCTAAGCCAACTGGTGGCAGAGGTCAAAGAAAAAAACGGTAAGAATAGCCGTGCCTTCGATGTGCCTTCGTTCTGCCTTCGCTATTTGTTCGTTCTAAGAGCGAAGGAATAGCCATGAAACTGCAATAGCATAATGATGGATCGGCGAAAAAGCTCAACTATAGGGTGTAATAGTTGGTGTAATACTATTTTTCAAAAAGTTTTCAACGACGAGTATTACACCTTTGCAGGTTTGAGTATACCAACCATCTGAATATCAATCTGTTTGCTTTGGTGTAATACTCCCCAAAGTATTACACCAGTATTACACCAAATCACGAAAATTGGTGTAATACTTTCAAGGGTATTACACCACACCTAACGCTCTGATAATCAACAAAAATTCCGCGCATAACATCAAAAGGTGTAATACTCGCTCTAAAAACTTTTTGTTTTTTTATCGGCAAGAGTATTACACCCATCTATTGCACCTATTGCATCAGCTGTCATTCGACTCAACCATACCTCCGTTTCTCCTTCGCTTCAAGTCCGTTTCAAAGCCGTTCCAAGTCCGTTCCTATGAATGGGCGAAAAATGGGACTTACATAGGACTTACAAGGGAGGAAGAAGGGAGTTACTTTCATATCGATTGAGATTTTGATTGGTTGTTGGGGGGAGCTATATGTATAATCTATTTGAATCCGTATTTGTTTTCAAATGCAGTTACTATGCCTTGAAAAAGTAATGGAAGAAAACTCATGCCTTTTTTCCTAATATCCTCAGGAATGCCAAAGAGCGCTTCTGCAATAGCTCCAGAGATACATCCTATGGTGTCAGAGTCTCCTCCTATGCTAATAGCATTACGAATTGCATCCTCATAGTTTTTTGCATTGATAGCACATGTTATAGCTTGTGGTACGCTTCCTTGACAAGTACTTCCTGATATGATACCATCCAACCCTTGCCATGAATAACGCGGACGAATTTCGTCAACACTTAATGACAAATCATAGCCAAAGTCATTTTCTATGCGAGTTTGGATTTCTGAAGGTGATGCTCCATGACGAGCAAGAAAGATGCAGAGAGCCGTTGCTTGAGCCCCTTTAATCCCTTCTGGATGGTTGTGTGTACATTCTGCCGATTTTTGGGCTACCACAAATATGTCGTTCTCTGTATCAAATGCCCATCCAACAGGAGCTATACGCATCGCAGAACCATTTCCACAACTATTATATGGTTGTTTGATACCACGATTTGCTTTATGTACCCATTGCGTAAACATTGTACCATAACCACCCATAGGATAAGGATATTCAGTAGCATATCGTAGATAATAGTCACTAGAGTTGCCCCCATAAAGTAACCAATCAGCGGTAGCGATTGTGAGAATGCTATCATCGGTATATTCCATTCTATCATCGAAAAACGGAAAATCTTTTGTCTTTATATTGTCAAACTCGTAAATAGAGCCGACAATATCACCAATAATTGCTCCTAACATATGTTATTCCTGCTTTTTCTTTGTAATTAATATTTAAAAGTCATATTGTTCTATTGAACGTACACAAAAGGTATTATCCAATTCGATTAAGTCTATTTGTTGCATATCCTTCGAGTTGAATCTACCTTCTTTTGTATAAAATCCAGAACGATGGACAATGAACATCTTACCATAGGGGAAACCAAACTTCAAATACTTTAATTTATCGTCTTGTATATTTTCAGATCCATCTATACGAAAAGGATGCAATTCAGATACGCCAATTATTCGCAGATTCCTTTTTCTTGCAATACATTCCAAAGATTGCCAAATTTCTTTTAACTCATTTGCTCTATCTAAACTGGAATTATAATCGACCAGCTCTACATTATCGATGAAGGCTGTATCTAAATAATCATGTTTAGATAGAATAAATTCGATTTCATCAATAGACAATTGGGCAATATCAAAGATATAACATTTCATGGAATTCATATCAGGCAAATACATTTCATTGTTGAAATAGATAACCCGCTCACCTTTTAATGATAATAAACGTGCCACATCGGTCGCAAACATTGTTTTTCCTATGTTATACCTTCCTGCTAATCTTGTGACATGACCCTTAGGAAACATTTTTTCTATTATAGCCAATTTGTTTGATTCGTTCATATTATATTCTATTATTGTAATACCATAAAACTGTTAATCTCGCAAATAACGAAAATATTTACTAAACAGAGCAAGACCTTGGACGATTGTATGTTCTTCTACCTCTGAGTATGTCGTAGCATACTTCATCAGTTCAAAAGCATCAATCATTTTTTGAATAGCATTGTTCCACTCTCGCATATCTTTGAAGTCTGGACAGTACCCATGCTTGTCAAGAGCCTTGAATGCCAATAGTCTTGGTACAATAAGTTGTGACAAGGTATGATAAGTTCCCCACACCTCTTCAATTTGGAAGTCATTTTTGTGGCTCCAGTTCTTTTTTTCCATTTTGCTTTATATTTTAATTTTTATGGTGCAAAGATAACAAAGACCTCTGTCAACTGGTGGCAGAGGTCTGAGAGAAAATAATATTATTTGAGAAATAATGAGAACTTTTGAATTTCTTTCTTTATTTCTTCTATCTCCTTGCAAATACTTCCTGTAATCTCTTTGTCATTATTGCCAAATAGAGGAAACCTTTTTGTCCCAATCCAAGCTTTTTCAGAAGTATTGTATCCTCGTCCCTTCAACATCTCCCTAATGGCCAGTACTTCTTTATCTTGAGTGTTGAGATATCCTTTAGAATCATATCTAATGTGTCTTATTCCAATATATCCTTTTTCTGCTATTGTTATTCCATATTTACCATTCAGTTTATACCTATGATTCTTTTCATCATAGGCTTCAAGATTGCATTCTGATATTACTTTTTCTATGAGATTTCTCAAATCAGAAATCCCTACTTGTTTCTTTTTATTGTGGATTCTCTCTTCATATTCCTTAATCTGTTTAGCACTCTCTTTGCATATTAATTCAACATCTATATCTTCATAGTTTGTGACGCTGAAAATAAAGGGAATAACAGAAGCAACAAGATTCAACTCTTCATTTGTTTTGTATGTAGGATGCGGAATCCCCACACATAGTTTTCCGTTAAGTTTTCCTACATATATAATTCCACAGACATGTTTATACTCAAACTGGATAAATTGCGATGATTTTGAAAGGCGATGAAGCCTCTCAAAGCAACTCTTTCCACTTAGAAATATCAAATAATTTGGGGCTGTTATATCAATCAAATTGAGAGTAAAAGGAATAGTTTTAATAAGCAATGAGTCTGAAATCTCATTAGCTTTTTTTGTACTAAAGAATGAAGCATTAGTAATAATGATTCTGCTGTCATCTTCCATTATGGCTTCCAGATTGGTATGTGACAAACATCTTTTTAAGCCATTCCAATATCCCCATTTTCTATGGTTCTCCCATGATGACGGTTCACCCTTTTCTCGGCAGTAATTACCTTTCAGCAGGTGATTTTTATCAAGAGGATTTTTAGACAAGTAATACCAGTTCTCATTTTCACGTTGTTCATCGTAGGTTCCCCCACTACCTGGATTGATTCCTACAATCATCAATTCTGGTTCTTCAGAAATCAGAGAAAGATCAGATTGGGTATAATAAGCTTTATTGACTTCCTCACGACTCGCAATCTGATGATAAGCAGCGACAGTTTCTTTAGCCCATGCTTGTAGTTTAACTTGGATGTTCATACATCTGAGATTTTAATTGTTGAATAAGTGCAGAATTAATAAATGAGCGAAAACACTTCTTTGAAAGTTTTTCATGTAGGCTCATTCTCTCTTGTCTCTAACCGCTTAGCGATAGCATTAGACGGTGTAAAAGCACTGTTTTTCCTTGAAAACAAAGAAAGAATTTCACAAAAACTTCAATTCAAAGTGCTGAAAATTTCATTTTTGTAGAATTTTGCAAACTACGAATTGCATTTTCTGACAATATTTCATAGTTGATATACTTTGTTTATTCATTTCTCTGATTTATCAAATTTACTACTACTTTAACTATCACATCCTTTTCCTCTGTCTTGCTTTCTGCAATCATCAAGGTAAGCGCAACTAGGGTACTATCAGTTAGACGCTTAGAGCCATCCTCACGATAGAGTATTCCGTTGTTATTGAGAAACCATAGGAACAATGTTGCAGCTATACGCTTGTTTCCATCGCTAAAGGAATGGTTTTTGGTTACGAGATATAGGAGCATAGCTGCTTTCTCTTCTACACTTGGATATAGTTCTTCTGCTCCAAAGGTCTGGTATATCTGTCCTATGCTACTCTTGAAGGAATCATCCTTTTCATTGCCAAAGAGAGAACTACTTCCGAATTTCTCACGTAATCCCTTGATTGCTTCCATTGCATTCTCGTAAGTAGCATGGAAAGGCTCTTCTTTTGTGGTTTTCTCAATAGTCAGTCGCTCGTAGTCGTAGTTGTCGAGGGTATCGAGGGCATAGGTATAGTCGGTAACTACATCAAAGAGTGCATTGGTTTCATCGGTAGAAATCAATGGCTGTTTCTGAATGGTGCGTCCAAGTACACCTACTAATTGGCGAAGTTCTCCAATCTGCTCTCTGTGAATGCGTTGGTTAACAGCATAGCCTTTTACTAAGTATTCCTTTAATACTTTACGTGCCCATATACGAAATGCTGTACCTCGTTTGCTCTTCACGCGATAGCCTACGGAGATAATCATGTCAAGGCTGTATATTTTTGTTGGTCGGTATTTGTATTGAGTATTATGCAAAAAATGCATATTACCTTCTTCTTCCAATTCTCCTTCTTTAAATGCATTGTTTATATGACGTGCTATGACAGACTGGTCTTTTTGGAACAATTCTGCCATTTGAGCCTGAGTTAGCCATACGGTCTCATTCTCAAGACGGACATCGATCTGCGTCTGTCCGTCTTCCGTTTGATATATTACAATCTGATCCTGTTTCATATTTCTTCTGAAATAGTTTGCCATTCAAGGTAATTCGTAATTTGTACTTCGTACTCACTCACAGTATCTCCCTCGCTATCCATGCACAGGCTTCGGCATCGGCAAGGGCATGGTGGTGGTTCTCCAAACAATAGCCACACTCGGCAGCAACGGTGTGTAACTGGTGGTTGGGCAAGTAGCGGAACGCACGTCGGGAGGCGCATAGCGTGTCGTAGAACACATAATCGGGATAGTCCATGCGATAGACACGGAATACGGCTTTCAGACAGCCTTCGTCAAAGGGCTTGTTATGAGCCACAAGAGGCAGGCCTTCAATCAGAGGTTCTATCTGCGCCCATACCTTTGGGAATACGGGGGCATCTTCCGTGTCTTCTCTACATAAGCCATGAACTTGTGAGCACCAGTAGTTGTAATAGTTGGGCTCTGGCTGGATGAGCGAGTAGAAAGAATCTACTATCTCGCCATTCCTTACTATAACTACGCCTACT
>OMXX01000176.1 GCA_900315105.1 uncultured Prevotellaceae bacterium
CAGAACCGTAGAACTCGTTGCACTGTATGCGAGTATTCGGATTCATTGTGGACTCTTTTGTCCATCCAGTAATCGTGTTATCGTCAAAGTCAGGATTAGCCATGAGACAAGTGATGTCGAAATATTCGCCGTCGTTCTTGGGCTCTGCGCCTTTGATATAAGTCTCAATGGCAGCCTTCAATGTGCTAGTAGCTGTAGTGATCGTTGCAACCGTTGTTGCATTATCCGCAGCTGAGGTCTGTGCAGATATTACTCCTGTAAATGTGGAGTGACTACCGGTCGTAGTTTCCTCATATTCCACGTCAGCAATAGCCTGAGCTTTACCCTTCAATGTTGCAAATATGACATATTCGGGTTTCAATGCTGCCAATTCATTTGTGGCTGCCTGAATAGCGGCAATCGCCGTGCTGTATTCTTTGGAGCTCGACCAAGCCCTGTTGTAAACATCTACAACAGATGCTTTTTTATTTGCATAAGTTGCAGACGGAACACTCCCTTCCAAATCCTCATATTCATCAACGGCCTTAGCCAACTGAGCAACATAAGCAGAAAGATCAATACCATAGAACTTCACCTTGAAATTGTCTGCTGCAATCCAGTTAGCTGTTGTGCTGGAGGTTTTCAGACCAAATACCACATCACCTTCACCGGTGAAAAGGAATTCTGTGGAGAAGTGCTGCGGAACTGCATTGCCTGTTGAAAGGCTGGTTGTGAAATCCGCATTGTCTGCTGTGATAAACAAAAGCGCTCCGGTGGTCTGTGCACTCGCATTCCCTTGGTTCACTGCAATGGCATCTGCCTCAAGAAGATATTTGCCTTCTGGCAAGTTTGCTACAGTTTGACTAAGATAGCCATCTCCAATTCCCACATTACCACTACGCCAAGCTTCCAGGAATTTATCGACAAAAATGGCACCATTCATATGAGACGAACCCTGATAACCGATATTGGTTGCCTGCTCACCTGATTTATAGTTTGTATCCCATCCACTGATGTTTCCTGCGGAGAAATTAGGATTAGTAAGCACCCACTCAGTAATGTCACGAGGATCACTATCCGAAGCCACAGATAAAGCATGCTGGTAACGAACATCATTCAAGTCACTTAAGGCTGCTTCTAATTGAGACTTCGTTGCTTCTGAATTGTTATACACGGCCCCGGCGCTCTCTGTGTCAGCACCTTCCTCGGTTGCTTTCAAAAGAGCTTTGTAAAGAGCCCACCTTGCAGCAAACGTCTCACCAGCGATGGTTGACTTTACAGCAGCCAGATTTTCTGCTTCGACAAAAATCCATTCAATCCCACTATCTGAAATATTTCGGTTGAACTCCAATGGTTTTCCTGCTTCACTACAACCAACGTATTGACTAGCGCTCGCTGTGTAATTGGGGTCGTTATCGGCAGTCTGGATATAGTAAAAGTCACCTCTTTTCGTAAATTTGTAAACATAGCCCTTGTTTTGATTACCCATATCAACAAAGCCATACGTGTTGTTGTCTCGGAAAGTGTACTTATTTCCGTTGGTGTTTTGAATCTTCCAACCCGTGACACTCTTGCCACCTATCGTCTCTGTTGCTTGAATTAGTTTGGCAAGAATACCATTGTCGTTGCCGGTCGTAAGACTTGCCTGAGTTCCCCATGAATTCGCTCCTACCAGGCTTTGTCCCACTCCTACATTTACGAGATAGTACTGCCCATTGTTAACGGGATCTGAGCCTGTCACTGGGGCAGTCCAACTTTGTGCCTGCACCCCAATCATGGTCAGCAGTGCGCACAACAAAAGAAATAGTTTTCTTTTCATAGTTTTTTTGTTTAAGTTAGATATTATAAATTAAGGTATATAAAGTTAAAAGTCCCATTCTATCGGCCGACAGGATGGAACACAAAAAAAGCCCCGCACGAAACGGGGCTGTATTTAGCAAAAAATATTTACAAGAAGATACTGAGATACTAATCCATACGTCTCAGGATGTCGCGCAGGAAATTTGTCGTAGATGTAAATCAACTGCAATTCATCCTCCACGATGCGCACACGGATGATAACTCGGGCGCCACCACTCTTTCCTCGACCCTTGGAGGAAATGGCAAGACGTATTTTGCGTACACCGTCTATCAACTCCACTCCCTGCTCGGGGTTTTCGAGGAGAGAAGCGAGCAGAGCCTCAAAGTCGGCTTCAAGGGAACGGTGGCGTCGTTTCAGACGCTTATATGCCACCTTGAAATCCTCAGAAATCTTGATTCTCATAAATCCCGAAGGGTTTTCAGGGCATCTTCTACGCTGACACTGGGCGTTGTCTCCATTTGCTGCATACTGTGCTTGATGGTGCGGGCCAAACGGTAAGCCTGCTCCAATTCAAGCATTCTGTTCCAGCGTCGATGGCTCATACGAACAGTTATGCTCCGAGGACTTTTTTCTATAACACACATATGGTTTTCTCTTTTCTCACCGCAAATGTACGATAAAAGTTCTGTTCTGCCAAATTTTTGGCGAACATTATGCTTTTGCGGAAAGAAAAAAGCGGAGCGACATTGCTGCCGCTCCGCCGGGTATTGTCTCAATAACAGGTATCATTGTTGACTACCTCTTGAAGCGTTTACATATCTGATTTTATAATCCACGTCTTGAAAAAAGGATCTTCTATTTCATAGTCTGTAACACGTATCACGTAACCGGATTTCATCAAACGTTTAATGGCACTAAATGTTGTACTGGTCGCCAAATGACGATTTTGCAAAGGGTTATTGTTTTTACTTAAACTTTGCATAATGAATCGATCTGTACGATTGAAACTAAGCCACAATCGCTCAAAATCCAAATCATGGGTGCGAACGATAGTACTTATAGCCTCTTCAACAACGCCGTCAAAAAAATTGTCATAAGTCATCATCTCCCAAACCTGAGCACCTAACTGCTGTGTGTAATAGGGATGAAGGTCAGTAAAGGATAATATGTCATCTACAATACCGGGCGTGTACTCCGTCAAAGGCAATCGCTCAGATACGTATGCTTTAAAGTCCTCATAGGGAATCTTGTGTAGATGCATCAATTTGCCAAAATGGTAAAACGGAGATTTTTTACGCTCGAAGATTTCTGTCATCATTGACTCCTGGCTTCCCAATAGAATATAGTTCAGATGTTGTTGCTCCTGCATGATAGAACGCAGTTGCTTGTCCAATCCCTTGCTGATATTTATAATCTCCTGAAATTCATCAAAAATTACAATCAACTTTTTATGTTCCGTGCTTACCTTTTCAAGCAAAGCCATTGCATCTTCCAAAAGTGTAACACTGTTTGTGACAGGTTGGAATGTCACATCTATGCTGTTTGTTATGGGATTGGTCGATACCGTTGGAGCTATTCTAAAATGTGTCATCAAATGCTTTACACGTTCTAACGGATAAACTCGAAATAGTTCGCGCAGGATTTTCGACGCAAAATCCCCAACGCTAAGCATGTTCTGCAAATTGAGTGATATGAAAGGACGACCTGATGACTTGACGGCTTTAGCAACAAGGCTTGATTTTCCAAATCTTCGCGGACTAATAAGTACCACATGGTTCTCGCTGTCAAGCGTTCTCTGAATGTCAGACATTTCACTAACTCTATCTGTAAAGAACTCGCCATCTACAAGCGTTCCGTACTTAAAAGGGTTCTTCATACTATATAATTTTTCGCAAAGGTATAACAAATAATTTGTATCTCCAAATTTATGCGAAATTTTTCGCAACGATTTTTTTCGCAATGAACACAAAGATGCAAAAAAAGCGGAGCGACTTTCTCAAGCCGCTCCGCTCAAACTACGTTAACTAATCAACTATATTAACAAACGAAAAATATAGCCTTCATTATAAGTTGTCCGATGATGACCTCTTACATCTGCCATCATGCTTCAGACATCTTACTTACCATTCTTCCCAAGCATCACGGGGACGAATGACTTCGCGAGCGCCAATATCGTCTATTCCATCAACCGTAGGAGTTCCTGGGGTCGTGGGATTGCTAATTGACACATTTGTAGGTGCCGAAAGTGCCTGCAATACATTGTCCCGCACATTCAGTGCAACGACTGTTGTCTCGGGTTTTATATATGTCTTTTTCATGATTTTATCGTTTTTAGGGGTTGCTCTCCCGGGCCGAAACCCGTGAGAGCTATACCTTATTAATATGTTAGTTCAACTTCTGTCCGTTTGCGCTGTACTTAATGCCGTTCTTCACGAGGACAATCTTACCGTCGATGAGGTACTTGCCATCCTTCAAGCCGTTCTCGCTTTCTGCGGCCTCAACAGCATTGATACCGGTCGTGTCATCAAAACGAAGAGTGAGACGAGCCGCATCACTACCGAATGCGTCCTTAGCTATCTTCAGATAAGCCTTGTTCTTGGCAACAACGAGAGTGGCGGGGTTGAATGTGCCAAAAGTCAGTTCGGCTGCGCTCTTCTTAATGGCGAAGAAGTAATAATCGTCATCTGCACCGGGAGCTGCACCAGTACCTCTAATGAAGGCGCTACTCTGTGCTTCTGCCTCGGCTACAACGGGAAGATACATAGTGGTATTAGCTGTACCAGAAAGCATTACACCAGTATTTGCCGGAACGAGCTTGTCTGTCAACTTCTTGAAGTTGATAGTGGCGTCAGAAACAGAAGCTGTATAGCCCTTAATGCTTTCATCATCGGGCAATGCAACGGGGTAGTCGCTAGCGAAGGTGGCAAAACCACTGGCACCGAACTCTACTGGAATGTCGGCAAGTCCTTTGCAATACAATTCAAAATAGTCATAACAAAGCCATTTGTTGTCGCTGCAATCGCCATCAAGCCTAATTGTCAATGTGTTGTCCGTAACTGTAACATTGACGGTGTTGGTACACTCTTTATTCGCAAAGTGTTCAGATGCTGCAGAAGGAGTAGTTGCACCAGTAGTATTAGCGCTTATGGCAACCGACTTATCGTTTGCATGAAGCTTAACATCTTTTCCGCTCGAAAAGCCTTGCATTGTCAATACATAAGTTCCGTTCGGGATATTGTTTATTGTCTGAGATACATTTACAGCGGCATTATACACTTGTCCAGCGAAATTGCTATTATTCTGCGTTCCGTCAGTACTTAAATTCGCCCATGCATGTTTATCACGTCCATTTGCTGCAAGATTACGACTGATATCTGCCTCCTTAATATAATAAGTTGCATCAACCGGATTCTCCTCCGTTGCTGCTGCAAGCAGTCTGTCTCGGTCTGACTTTGATATAAAGTACCACTGAGCCAACACGCTATTGGGGTTGACAGCTCTTGGTTGAACTAACGTAGAATTTTCATTGGCAGAACAATAGCCAGATTCATCACTTGTAGCAATAGTGTATTTCCCATCACCTGCAGAGACGATAGAGAGATTTGTACTTGGCTGATCGACGTAGCTTCCGTTCAGGAAGTGGTCAGTGGCAGAGTTATATGTGTGAGAGTCAAGTGTATATTTACCCTCACTAATTACTGCTACTGTGAAAGGTATACCATGCTCGATGAGTGAGGCCTGTGTACCCCAAGCGTTAGCACCGCCGAGGTACTTACCGGTAGCAGCATTCATGATATAAAAGTCTCCGGCAGCAATTTCGCTATAGTAAGCAGGTGCCGTCACAGGTACAACATCGTTTACGGTAATTGTCGCTGAACCAGATACGATGCTTTCTGCTCCATTTGCTGTAGCAGTAATAGTTACACTACCAACTCCAATGGCAGTAACAACACCCCTGTCCGAAACTGTTGCAACAGTTTCGTCACTTGAAGTCCAAGTTACAGACTTATCATCTGCTTCAGCAGGCAACACCGTGGGAGTCAGAGTGGTTTCTCCATCGATTTTCACTTCTGCATCACTTAGAGAAACTGACGTCGGAGGCGTGTAATCATCATAGTCGCTTTGGTTAAGTTGGCGAACATAAGTCAGTTTTACATTGTCAAAAACAAACCAACGTGCAACCATAGGGGTGATGGTATTCTTTACGCCGACTTCCATTTTGCCATAGAATACGGGAATTTCGTCCGTAGTATAGGTCTTTAAAACCTCTCCGGCTTCTGTAACAAGAGCGACTTTTTCCTTTCCCGATTGCCCATATACACCGCAAGTAGCAGAGAAATCACCTTCTTCTCCATTCATGGAGTTAAACATATCCGCACTAATAGTATATACGCCGGCAGGCAGATTACTCAACTTTTGGTAGTATTTGAAGGTGCGTTCTTTACGAGCATCAACATCGCCAGCCCAATACTCCATGCGTGAGCCGCCCTGAATAGCAACATTTCCACCTTTTGGAGCTACTGTTGTCCAGCCATCATAGTTTCCTGTGTTAAAATCGGGATTCGTTATGTAAGGTGTCATGTCCAAACCATTTTTAGGCTGTTTTGTGGCTAAAACGCCAGCTTTAAACGCAGCATCCAAAGCTGTTTTTTCTGCCACGCCATCAGTGGCAGTCCTGTTAGTGTAAGCTGTCTTTGCCGATGTAGATTGCACACTTGCTGCCTCTTCACCATATGAGTCCAAATTTGCTGCTTTTTCATTATAGTCATCTATGGCACCTTTCAAAGAAGAATAGTAGCTGATACTTGTGTTGGCATTGCTTATGGCTGTATTCAAAGTGCTAATAGCAGCTTTCACCTCATCAACAGTCGCAGTCGTGAGTGTAGCTCTGTCTACCATTGCCGTTTGCAAAGCATTCTTAACGTCAGCATTCATGGGTGATGACAAAAGACCGTTTGCTGTCGTGTACTTTGCGTCATAGTCGTCTATATAGTCATCCGCCGTATACTGATAGAGTTTTACAGGACCCAGAATACACCAACCACCATTTGGGCACGTTCCCTTGAATCCTATTTCGACGTCTGTCGTTCCATCTCCTGTAACAGTAAAATCAAATTCGTTTGAATATTTACCTTGGGAAAATGCTGTTGCTGCTCTGTATAAATCGTTTGATCCAGCATAACCGGACAATTCAGACATAGATGTTAATGCTACAACATTCTGTTTTTTTTCTCCAGCAAAAATCCACGCCATATCATTGTTTGTACCATCACCGCCCCAGCTGTTGCGATAAAAAGAGTTTACCGCGAGACGATAATAGCCAGCAGGAAGTGTAGCTGTTTGAGAAAAATTGAATTGAGTAGACCAGTTCCAAAACTCAACAACGTTAACTGCGCCATCAGTTTTCCAAGCAGTTTTACCTGGATCTCCCCAACCAGTCATAGATGATAAATCGGCATCCTTCAAATACGTGGATGTCACATCTTCACGTGCCTGCACCCCGATCATAGTCAGCAGTGCGCACAACAATAGAAATAGTTTTCTTTTCATAGTTTAATTTGTTTAAGTTAGATATTATAAATAAGGTATATAAAGTTATTTAAAAGTCCCATTCTATCGGCCGACAGAATGGAGCACAAAAAAGCCCCGCACGAAACGGGGCTGTATTTAGCAAAAAATATTTACAAGAAGATACTGAGA
>OMXX01000138.1 GCA_900315105.1 uncultured Prevotellaceae bacterium
CTGAAAGTTCCAGTACTGAGGCAGGTCTTCTCGGAAAGCATTGGTGTTAAGGAAGACACCCACAATGGAAGCAACCGTACCCTGCTGGCGCAGTTTCTCGGCACATCGGGCAGCATAGTTCGATACATGGGTACGGAGTCCGTCGAGGTCTGTAATCATGCCGTTAAACGAACGGCTGGTACAGATGCTCTTCTTCTTAGCCATTTCCTCATTGGGAACACAGTCCTCGCCGTTGAGTTCTCGCCAGGTACGCTCGATGACGATATTATTGAATGTGGCTTTTACCCATGTCTGGTTATGTTCGGCAAAGTCGTAGGCTGTCTTCACACCAAGGGCTTCAAGTCGTGCTGCATAGCGTCGGCCTATGCCCCAAACTTCATCTATCGGATAAAGTTTCAGGGCTTTGATACGCTTCTCGTCAGAATCAATCATGCAGCAATGGCGGTAGCCCTGGTATTTCTTGGCGAAATGGCTGGCCATCTTCGCAAGGGTCTTGTTGGGAGCCAGTCCGATACTGACCGGCATTCCCACGTTTCGCTTGATCTTCTTGTGCAGTTCCTCGCCCCAAGCTTTCAAGTCTATCTTCTCCATGCCGTCAAGATAGACGAAGCACTCGTCGATGCTATACCTGAAATATGCTGGAGCTTCCTTGCAGATGATTGAGACCACACGGCTCGTCAGTTCGCCATACAACTCATAGTTTGATGAGAATACGACAATCTTTTGATTGGGAAACTGCTCTGCAAGTTGGAAATAAGGTGTTCCGGCTTTGATGCCCATCTTCTTGGCCTCATTTGACCGTGCCACAACGCAACCATCATTGTTCGAAAGAACAACGACAGGCTTGTCCTTCAGGTCAGGCCGAAAGACTCGCTCGCATGATACGTAGCAGTTGTTATTGATAATTAGTAATAACAATTGTTATTCCGAATAATTCTTTATTCCGAATTGTCTGAAAAAGTAATTCTGCATTTACTCAGTTTACAAGATTAATTCGGAATAACATAATAGTAAAATAGCCATCTTTTCAGTTTCTGGGATAGGGCCCCCCTAATGGTAAACAGCCATCCTAAAGACCTAATAATCCTCTTAGTCCTCCTTGTATTTTATATTTCTTGGGCTGGTCAAGAGGCATATATTCCCTTTTTCTTAAGGCTGTTTCCAACTCTTCCCGACTTATCCCAAGATATACACGGGTCGTTTCGAGACTGGCATGGCCAAGATATTCTGAAATCATGGCGATGTTTATCCCGTCCATGAACCAATGCGTTGCTGCGGAATGGCGAATCTGATGACTATGCATCTTCAAGGGTATTTCCGGACAGGTCTTATGTGCAGTGTAGGAAATGGCGTATAGTCTGGTGTTCACTGCATCAGCGGACATCTTTTCCGTTCGGCCCTTATGGCTTGAATGGAACAGATATGTCTTAGCATCATACGGAATAGAGAAATATGCAATATATGCCTTGAGCGTGTTCACGGTTTTCTCAGAAAGTATGAGACAACGGTCTTTATTACCTTTTCCTTTGACAATGACATAGGGGGATCCGTGGTCCAGTATGAG
The DNA here is from genome assembly GCA_900315105.1 of uncultured Prevotellaceae bacterium. The sequence goes on from OMXX01000138.1 coordinate 1,565, forward strand.
GTCGCAAGTCTTAACGGACAGGACTTCACCGACTCTACAGCCTGTGTCATACATGAATGAGAAAAGTGCATAGTCGCGCTTTCCTGCTATAGTGTTGCAATCAATACTGGCAAAAAATGCTTTCATCGCCACTTTACACAGAGGTGCGACGACTTTGCCTCTTCCGTGAGAAATCATCGGTATCTCGCAGGACTCTATGTACCTTTTCGCATATGCTATATCACGGGACTGAAGATATTTCAGGAGTGACCTTATCACTGTTAGCCTGTGATCCCTCGTACGGCGACTGCATGGTTTCCCTCCACGTCCATTTTGTAACCAGATCAGCCAGCTTTCTACAGTCTCACGGCTAAAACATATATCACTAAAACTGTCGACTGTGACAGATTTCTTTTCTTCCAAATATTCCACATAGAGGCGCATTACCTGCTTGTATGACATAACTGTTTGGACAGAATATCCACATGTCTTGGGAATATATACTTTCAGCCAAAGGTCTATATGACTGACAAGTTCTTTTGCTTGCTTAGATATTTTCATCGCTGTAAAAGTTTGAACGGTCTAATAATATGTCATTGAAAGTCTCAGCCTTGGCAGCCTTTATGTGCTCGGCCATCTTCGGGGTAAAATTGTAATAGTACATCGTCATTTTGAAACTCGCATGCCCCATGCTTCTTGACAAGTAGGCAATGTGCTTGTTGAACAGTGCAGAATCAGCAGGGAGGCCATTGATGTTCTCTGTGGCATATCGATGTCTGAAATCATAGGCCACGGCATGTTCTTTGTTAAATTCATACCAACATTTTTGGAAATTGTAATCAACCCATTTCACGCTATGGTGCTCGTCTGTGGAAGTCGGGAAAAAACACTTCCTTTTTGGTACGAGTCTCTCTATAGCCTTATCATATTCCATAAGCATTTTAAGCATTGAAGGATGGAGGGCCACCCGGTGCTCCACATACCCTTTCGTATGCCTGACATTGATGATGCCGTTTTTAAAATCCACGTCCTTTGTGTCAAGCAGACGTGCCTCAAATGTTCTCAGCCCGGAGGAGAGCAATAGCAAGAAATATATGGGCAGAGATAGTTTTGTGATTTCTGATTCAGGAGAGTCCTTAATTGTCAGGTGAGATAGCGAGAAAAAGAAATTGCACAGTTCGGATTCCGTAAATGCATGGGGCTTCTTCAGCAGAGTCTCTGTCTTCGGTCTTGTCGTAAGGACTGGACAACAAAACGTCCCATATCCCCTTCTATGGAGAAACTTGAGAAATGTACGTAACTCACTTACCCTCTTTGCTCTGGTACAGGCATTCTCCGAACTTTTCTGCATGCACCATCCGTCAATGATTTCCTGACAGAGATCTTTGCTGTCAGGAAAATTCACAAGACAGAATCTGTCGAAGTCATACAAATGATAGGATGCATAATAAGTAGGACTCCCCTTACATGTTTTCTTGTAATCCATGTATTCAAGGATATAAGGAGCGGCACAGCTGACAGGTATGGCATTCAAGAATTGCTTCTTTTTTGTCGGGACCTCATTGTTTGGAACAGTTGGTACATCGCATCCTCCCTCATGTAGGTATCGCAGGAAGCCTCTGATGCCTTGTATCCTGTGTTTGTAATAGTCTGCTGATTCTTTGGGAAAGGGTTGCATCCATAATCTAAGGATCTCAAACATACTGTTACCAATGCTCGTATCACATTCTTGGCAGAAGCTATCAAACGAGTGAAAAGCAATGTTCTTCAGATATGACCATTTGCAGGAATTGAAAGATTCTTGCCGGTATTGCGTGAGTATCTCGGAGAATCTGCATTTGAATGGCTCCATTGTAGGTAATACTTTAATGTAAGAACTGATGTCTAAAGCACACTCCCTCAAATTCTCAATATCTGCATCTATATATGGATTCAGGGATTCCAAGCTCACATGCCCCATCAGTTCACGGACAGTGTTCCTTTCTACATCATTCTCTATCAATGAAAGTGCAAAAGAATGTCTCATTGTATGTAGTCCTTGATTCCGCCCTGTTTCCTGTCTAATGCCAGTCTTTTTAAATATGTCACGAGCAATGTGTGAGATGCGTTTATGCTTTTGTCCACAGTAGGGTTTATTCGTTTCCACAAAGATGTTGTCTGTATTACATGTCGGACGTTCCGACAGTATATAGTCCGCGATGGCATTGCCGATGACCGATAACAGTGGAATTCGTATTTCTGTTCCCGTCTTTTGTTGGACGAACCGAATCTCCTCCTTATCTACATCCACGTCTTCGAATCTTAAATTGCTGATGTCACTCGCCCTCATTCCCATATAGAATGCCAGCATACCAATAGCCCTTTCCTTATAGGTCAGTGGCGTTTCTTCGCCGTTAAGACTTGCTGCTAAAATGTTGCACTCTTCCTTTGTAATGTAGTCAAACAGCTTTCTTTTGTGGGGGAATTCCGGAATCTTTGCCAAGAGCCTATGACACTCACCATTCGGATACATTGCTTGACAAATTGTCAATACCCGCATAACATGTCGGCTCACATGATAGCTGTTATGTCTTCCATACCTATCTCCAAAAACGGTTCGCACCATATATTCCGAAATTTCGTCCAAATCCTTCGCTCCCAAACGCTGGATATCCAGCAACAGAGATGCCATGCAGCCAGCCATTGTTTGGATACTACCTTCTTTGATTCGTCCTTCCTCTCGCTCCTTCTTGACGTATCTGTCTATCAACAATTTGAATTCAGGAGAAAGTTTGTCATAAGCTTTGGGGGATAAAGTAAACATACAGAGTTTACCCGTGTCAGGAAAGAAAATACCCTCTTCTTCAAAAGCCTTGAAATGACCAATTAAACGACGGTAGTCACGAATAGAATCCTTCTTGTAAGGACGTCGGGCCATCAATGCAGAATAGGCCTTCTCATAGGTATTCAAACTCTTGTCATTTTCGACGATATCAAATAAACTCTTGGCTACATACTGATACTTCCCTATATAACCATCACCATAATTCCTTGCCCTTAACTTTTCATAGAAAGTGGGAAGGAGAATTTTCAATTTTTCTATATCCATAATCTTCTAAAATAAAGTGGTTAATATATAAACGCTTAACTAACTTTATTAGCATAAGGATTAGAAGAATAATGAAATCAAGATTGTTTATTCCGAATAGATTTCGTAGAAGTTTGCTATCTACAACACAGTAAATACTCAAATTCAGAATAACGAATTATTCGGAATAACAGTTGTTATTGATAATTAGTAATAACAATTGATACCCTGTTTGGCATCAGAGAATCTACGCTTCTCATCATAGAGCTTACAGAAAATAAGGTTGAGGAGTTCCCAGAAAGCGGTTTTCTTCATACCTTCATTCCCATAAATGTAATCGTGACATCGCTTAAACGTCTTTACCAAAGACTCGTTAGCAGGTTTACGAGGCATGGCACGTTCACCTTGTGCTTCAAGGTCTTCGAGAGTCTGTCCTTCAGCGGGGAAGTCCGAAATTGCTTCACATGTCACCTGACCAAAGTTATCTTCATAGGAATAAACGTACTGAAGATCCTCTCCATTTGTCCAGCAAGCAAAATCACAATCGGTAGAACAAAGTATGCCTTCGGTTGTTGCTTCAACGCCAGCTTTCTTGTCATTTGGCTTAACCTTGGCATCTTTAGCTACAATTATGAAACGGATGAGTTCATCAGCATCATGAGCATGGCCAGCATTGAAGATAGCCAAATCTACTTTCTGAGTCTTTGACTTGTCCTCATTTGCGTCTTCATACTTGACCTTGAAGTCTCGTTCCATGTCTTCTGGAGCGAAACCATACTCTTCAGTCATCATCGCAATCATCGACTGCAATGTCATTTCCTTATCTGTAGCCTTTACTACCTTGTTGGTGAGGGAGCATACCATCTCGTTCTCGCCAAGAACTATCTCATTTTGAGAAGCTATATTTGATTCTGAATTTGCCATAATTTGCAAAATTATAATTTTGAAGTCGAAATTCCATATCCATGTTAGTCCATCTTACTCCAGCCTGTTGGCAGAGCGCGTTTTATTGACTAACTTTGCTCATTTGGTTCGTTTGGATGTCATTTCTTGTAAATGATAATGTTTTCTTCTTTTGTAGAAACGAGGAGGTCTTTTACATCAACCTCTAAACATTCCGCAATCTGATAGAGTGTTTCTAACCCTGGCTGTGCAGAATTCGTACACCATTTGCTAATAGTTGCAGGGTCTTTCCCAAGTTGTTCTGCTAACCACTTATTGGTTTTCTTTTTCTCAGCGAGAACCACTTTTAACCGATTGAAGTCTTTTTCCTTTGCCATTTTGCTGAGGTTTTATTTGATATAAAATAAACGGAAAATCCTCCATTTTATTATGGAAGATACATCCATTTCTATTGCGTATTGTGCAAATTTAATGATTTTATTATAAAAAACGGGTGTTTTTACTGAAATTTCTTTCAAATAATTGCATTTTTTATGATTAGAAGCTTGTTTTCAAAGAAAAATTAGTATTTTTGCATATTGAAATAGTTGAAGCGACATAACAAACAACATGAATAGTATAAAGTACGTTTTACTCAAAGGAAATGAAAATTTTCTTGATCATCCCAAAAGTGTAGCCTTATATGGAAAACTCTTTTGGCGAAAATCAGACAAAAAGCTCAATGTCGGTGACATCGTGTATCTCTTCATGTCTGGTAAAGGACATTATCAAATTAGATACAAATTAGAAGTAACCAATACGAGTGTACCACGACATGATAAGAGCTGTTGGATAGCTCCGTTTGTGCCTGATAATGACTGCTATGAGTTTACTCCTGTAGCCTCAATGTATGAGGGAGAAGAGCTTGGCTACGATGAATTAGAGTCTATTGGCATCAGCCGTTACACTCAATATTCCATACTTAATGAGGAGCAGGTAAACTTCATTGATAAGTATTTCAAATAATAAGGCAAAATAACGTCAAGAACGTTTGGGGTAGCTTTTTATATAAACAAGTTTTACGCAAAGTGGTGCCCTTATGACAATTTATATTGGATATTTGAGTAATAAATAATGGCTGAAAAGAAAAATCATCACTTTGTTCCTCAGTCTTACCAACGTTTGTTCTCAAACGATGGTAAGAGCATAGGAGTATATAACATAAAGAAGAATCTTCTAATTAACCAATCTTCAATAAAAAACACAATGAGTAAAGATTACTTTTACTCAAAAAATCAGAATGTAGAAGATGCTCTGGCAGAGATAGAACGACTATGCATGTTAGCATTCCATAAACTGGATAATAATAATGATTATAACTTACATGAGGTTGAACGCTTGAATATTTTAACGTATGTAATGATGCAACTTGGTCGTACTGTTTATATGTCCGAAAGACTAAGTGATGATGTTAATGAAATGTCGTTAGAAATATTTAAGCGGTGTACTGGTATGGAACAAGTTGATCCTCATTTAGAATTTCGTTTTGATGAGCCTCCATTATTTTCATTAAGTGTCTATGCTGGTATGGTAGTAAATATGGCTGATTTGTCATTTAAATTAGTTTGTATAGACTCCAAATGCAGCTCTACTTTTATAACCTCCGATTGTCCTGCTTTTATTATTAATCCATATTTTGATTTTTTAGGGTATGCTGGAGTGAAAATACTTGGCTATAAAGGTGTATGTATAATGATGCCACTAAGCCCGAAGCTGTTGATATTGTTTTATGATTCAAATGTATACAAAATCGGAAACAGGAAAGGCAAAGTAACGATAAGTGAACCTAAAGAGATTGAAGCAATTAATATGCTTATCGCGAATGAGGCAAATGAACTGCTCGTTTTTAATTCTAAGCATGCAATATCATCATCATTAAGAGAGTATGCGCAGAGAGTAAAATCAAATGCCAGGCCATTTAAATTATTCCAAAATAAACAATGTATAATTCACTTTTTTCATATTCTTGACAAAGCAAAAACTCTAAATATAAACTCTTGCTTTCAAGAAGATTTGTTTAGAGAATATACAAACTATTTGTCGAAACATCCTGAAATTAAAAACTATCTCGAAAAGTTAGGAGGTTCTGCATCAGAAGAAGATCGCCGCAAATTTTATGAGGAACTGAAAACAAGAAGGTAGGTTCTTCTGTCGACTAATCTGTCATTATTCCAGGTATTGCATAAATACAAATCAATATCCATGATACTATCATTCTGAATATAGAAGTAATAGCTCTGTATAACGGCGACGTTCTATTGAAGATATTTTCTTCCCCTTCCAATGGCAGAACTGTACATAATCGACTTTGAAATCTCGGTTCCCGGCCTCAATTTTCTTCAGAAGTATGCTTTTGGGGTATCTTGTTTTGTTTCCAAGGATTCTATAAGGCCCAACATTATATGCCAATGCAGCGAGTAGGAGGGAGTCTTTTCCGTATTGCTGAAACATGGAGCATAATTCCTTCAGATCTTTGCGCAAGAGCGCATCAGCTTCCCTCAGAGACATATTAGAAGAGTAATGCTCTCCTGGTCTTAGCTTGTGGCCATAGCCAACATAAGGATAATCCTTCTTACGATGG
>OMXX01000102.1 GCA_900315105.1 uncultured Prevotellaceae bacterium
GCCAGTGGCAAGAAATATTGCCACGAATATGCCTACAGGCTCAAAGAAAGTCTCCCAACTCTCACCTAATCCGAAAAACTCGTAACACGAGATACCTATAGACAGGAATCCGGCAATGAGCAGGATGATGATCAGTGGGTCAGTAAACTTTTCCAAGAACTGTTTCCATAACGGATCTTTCTCAGGTGGCGTAAGGATGTTCACGCCATACTTTGCGCGGCTTTCCAACACTTGTGCGTCGGTCAAGCCTGTGTAGTGATGATTTATCTTCATGTTTTTATTATTTATTTTACGTTGCAAGAGTGCTAGGGGCATCATAAAGGATCAAAACGATAGGTATGTCTACTGGGTCCGGTGGCAATGAGTGAAAGATGTCTCAAAAGCATAAAATTGCGTGCCTCTTAAATCTTTTTTGAAATTAAATCCTTCAAGTAAAATCCAATAAACACCCTCCCAAAAGAAAGGACTTTTTTTGAAAGGAACTATCTTTCCTGAGCTTTCAAAAAATTTTTTTGCGCAAGTTAATTCTTGTAAGATCTCATTACACTTGTCACCATGTTCTTCATATAGAGATTTTAAAGAATTTATTATATCTTTTCGCTCCATGTTATAATTTAGTTTTTAAGGAACTCTTGCTCCATTATTGGCTGAGTTTCAAAATTATTTTCGGCATTACCTCTGACCACATTAATTTTTAGATCAAAGTTTACGAAATCGGTAGAGTTCTTACGACCGAAGTTGTAGGTTTCAATGCTACGCTCGTAGAATGCTTCGCTTGAAAATTTGCCTATTGTAATGGAATCTGTTTGGTAACTCATCCAATCGTTTCCGTAGGCTAATTTTAGATAGTATTGTCCTTGTGGAATCTCATTGATTGTGATTGTCTGCTCTTCTGGAATATACACATATCGGATGCAATGGTTTGTAACTGCATCCATTATTTTAATGGCGACACTATAGCCTTTTCCCACAGTTATGTCAAAGTAATTATCTTGTAGCCCACGAACAGGAGTAACCCCATAGCTTTTGTCAAATTCACCTCCGTTTGGCGTATCGAATTGCCATCCCTCTGACTCCAGTTCTTTTTGTGCAGAGGAGATGTCTTGTGTATTGTTGTCATTTCGCTTTGGGGCGCTGTGACAAGCAGAAAGGCAAAATAGAGTCGTTAACGTAATGATGACATTGTTCATATTGATAATCTCAAAAGTTTAGAAAGGGCTACCATGACAAAGACTACAGCTGCAATCTTACAGAGGATGACATAAGCTTTCTTGTCACCCCTCTTTTTCACGTGTCCTGTTATAAACAAAGGGGCAACAAACCACAGTAAAACTGCTATTAATAAATAAAGCAACATTTTTTTGTTTTTTATAGGGCAGACGGTATTTCTCCGTCTGTCCTAATTTGGACAAGAAGCGATTAGTTTACAAGACCTTGTCTGTACATTTCGTTAACTCGGTCCTGAATCTCATGGTAACGACTTCCAAGTTTATTCTTCCGTACGTTTCCATTTCCATATAGGCCCCTTATAACCTCGTTTGCCGTTTCTTCAACAGTTCCTAAAGGCACGTTCGTTTCCAATTTTGGTTTAGAATCACCACTTACATCTGAAGAAAGTTTATTGGGTTCTTGCTGTTTCTGAGGTGCTATAGCTGATTCCCGCGTTTCTGCATTCCCATAACCCTTTGGAGATGTCGCTGATTCTGCTTCTGTGCTAATTTTTCCTCCACTCCCTACAGATGCCTCGGCCTTTGAAGAATCAGCCGTAGCAATAGAATCGGAAGATTGGGATTTAGTACTATCTGCATTTTCAACTTTCGTACTATCACCCAAATTGCCATCACCTTGTTCAGAGCTGCCACTATGAGAATGCCATAGATAACCAATTATAGCAAGAGCTACAATAATGATTAACCACAGAATCCATTTTCTTCCTTTGGGGTGTTCTGGCGTAGGTGTCGGATTGCCTTCGTTGCCTCCATCATTTCCACTTGTAGGTAGTTCCTCTTCGGCATGCTTTTCCTTGATGGTGACTTTCTTCTTCAGATGAACCTTTTCGGCTGCGTCTTCCTCAGACGCAGCCGATTTGGTTTTAAGTGTAACTTTCCTCTTAAGTTCAACCATGTTAGTTGCAGATTAAAGCAAATCCAGGTATCTCATCGAATGAAGTTGAGAGATCCATCACACGGCTCTCATTCTTAAGAGCATACTCTCCATTGTTGTTCTTTATGGAGCAAACGCAGTAGATAGGTCCTTCGTCAGTAGAGTCAGCAAGCACTTCAAGGTAGTCGCCGGAGTCACTTTGCAACTCGACACGTCCGCCTTCCTGCGCGTAGGTCACGTCCTTCTCCTCAATAGCAGCGGTGTAATTGACGATACAGATATAAGCTTGCTCAATCTCGTCAAGGCGAGCAATATTTATCTGCTCTGTCTCTTCGTCACCAGGAGCAGGATCTTTCTTATCTCCCATGTGGAGCATGTAAGGGAACTTGTCAAGTGCGCCAAGGTCGCTTCTCTTGCCACGATACTCGTTGGAGAACACGCCGCCAACATTGCCGTCCTTCTTCTTGAAGAAGAGACAGAGATCCAGGTCAGTGCTTGAACTCCAGAACAGCTTTACCTTCAACTTGCCAGTGAAAGTAAAAGCACACTCCTCCTGCTTTTTGCGGAGGGTGATTTTCTTTTTAAGTTTTACTTCTGCCATAATTTTAAAATTTAAAATTGGACTTATTTGTTAAAAATTGAAATCATCTACACTGCTTCCATAAGTATTTATTCTGCGTTTCTCGGCAGGAGAGTCCATGTCAAAGAAGTCATCGCCAGTTTTTTTAGTTGGTCTTACCGTCTTTGTTTGTGGTTTAGCAGATGCTGCCTTTCTATTAGGAGAGCTTTTGCGTTTTTTGGGGGGGTCATCAAAGAAGAAATCGTCATCACTCTTTTTTATAGAAGGCTTATCCGTAAAGCCTTTTATTTTTACTGGTCTATCGTTATCTTCACATTTATCTATTCTATCTTGGTGGCATCTACGCTCATTTTCAGATTCTTCTTTGAAAATTTTTGCAAATAGAGCCTTTATCTCTTTAGAGTGTTCGGGATACTCATCCTGCAAGGCACTTAGAAGCATTCTCGCCTCGCTCCATGCCCTATCTTGCATTCTGGCTTTTGCTTGGTCAATGGTCTTGGCATATTTCTCTTCGGCTCTTTTCGCTTCAAGTTTTTGCTCTGCACGTTTGACACTGGCTCTCAATGTGTCGTCATTGCGTATCTCCAATGCTTTTTTACCAAGAGAGACGACATCTTTCCAACGTTCCTCAAACAAAGCAGAATTAATATCACGGTTGAGCCTTTCCCACTCTTCTTTCTTCTTTGCAGACTCAGCCTTATCCTTTTTGATACTTTCTATCCGTTCAGTCCATTTCCTTTGATTGGAAGAGTCTTTGTCTATTAACTTATTGCATAGATCGATTGCCTTGTCGTAATCTTTGATACGGAAAGAATCAATATACTGCTCTATTAATGAACTAATCTCACGTTCATGTGAAGTTCTTTCATTCTCGATTTTTGTTATTCGCTTCTTAACCTCTTCATTATTAGTATCGAAAGACTGAACCTTGCGCAGTTCTTCTATAGCCTCCGAATATGACTTTTGTGCAAGGAACATATCGGCACGGGTCAGATACTTCTCTATCTGTACCTTTGTTTCGATCTGCTTTCTTGCTTCTTCATGAATTCTTTGACCCTCCTTTGATTCGGGCATTAGGTTTAACGCAGCTTCACTTTGCGACAGGGCATCTTGCCACTTCTTGTTTTCCAAGCTCTTCGATGCTCTTTGGATGATACTTTTATATTGGTCTTCTTTTACTTTTTGCTCAGAAAGCAAACGCAAGGCTTCAGCTTTCTTCTTTGTAGCTTCGTCGTCGTTCGGTCGATGTTGTAATGCTATGTCTGCCCAGTCTGACATTTGGGCATAGTCTTTCCTACGCTCAAAGTCAAGGACATTGGCCATTGCGTCTTGGTACTTGCTCTCTGCCTCCTTTGCCTTTCGGTTCTTTTCATCTGCCTTAGCCCTTTCTTCCTCAGCCTTCTTTTTGCGTTCTTCTTCCTCTCTTGCAATTTTTTGTCTTACAAGCTCCGTTTCGCCATTAGACTGACTTTGCTGGGTCTCTGTCGAGAATTGGCTACAGTCTATGACAGAATACACTCCTACAATATTTGGCAGGTCTTTGTCTTTAAAGAAAACATACCTGTCAGAATCCAACGTGTAGCATTCCTCTATACTTTTGATGAATTGGCTGTTTGTAAATGTGTTCCCCAAGAATACAACTCCCTTTATCTGCTCGTTGGAGATATTGGAGTACTTTACATAGTCCGAAATAGTTCTTACAATGTCATTTACTATTGCCTTAGTTCTACCGTCTATACGAGCTTTCAAAACGGTAACGTCGTACTTGTTCTCGTATTTGGACAATGACACATTTGGAATGCTTATAGGGCGTCCTGACCTTGCATTCTCCAATTTTATAATCCATTGGTCCACATATTGAGCAAGGTACAAATATTCTCTTTCGAAGTCCTGTGGAGTAACAAGGAAATGGTTTGTCTTGTTAATAGCGGATACGACTTCTTCCAGTAATGCGCGCCCACGTAAATCAGCGCCCATCCCGTCAAGTTTATCTTCCTTGCCCATTCTTAACAACAAATTATTCTTGTGTTCGTATAGAGAGTATGAAAGGTTCTCGTTACATGCGTTAAGCAAAAGATAGACACCTTCTTCTGTAAACATCTCTTTTCTAAAGGCATATTCCAACGCCAAATGCCCGATTCGGGCAACTGACTCTTTTATAACAAAACCTTTTGGAGCAAGTACATCTCTATCGAATATTAGTCTGGATGCATCACTTATATCTGACGAGTAGGAAATGTATGTATCAACCTTTTCCTGCAACCCGCACCCAACTGACTCGCGCAGTTCATCCAAAATACCAGAAGCTTGAAAAATCTTATACATATCTTGCTTACGGTTGTATCGCATGAAAGTGGCTCGTTCATCAGTTATGAGATTAAATATATCTCCATAATAGTGAAGAGTATTGCTCAGGAATTTTTGCTTATTGTCCTTGCCATACACTACAGTATCGTTGTCACCGCCATCATAGAAGTAAAGCCAAAAGCGGCTCTCCCTGTTCGAAGGCTTGACAAGCGTTGGTACACCATTGTTGCAAACTGCGGCAATGATGTACCATTTGTCTATGTATAACGTTAGGCTCTTCATTTTTTATTGGTTAAATACTCTTTTAATCAGTATGTCTAAGAAACATGCACCTTCAGCAATAATGATAGGCTGGTGGTAATGAAAACCGTCACCTTGAGTTTTTCGCGCCTTCCTGTATTCATCATCGTTGTTACAGATGTAGCTGGTTATTCTGTTTGGCAAATCGTTTAAATCTTCGCGCAAAGAATCAGCTTGTGGATAAAGTCGCGTCTTATGACTTACAAAGTCAATGAATATGTTCATAAACTCTTCGAAGTTGGTAACTTCCGAGAAGTCAAAATTGTTCATCTCGTTAGCAAAGTAATCACCTGACAGTTCGTCCTCTGTATGAAGGTCTTTAGGAGTGCCATCCGACATTATGTATTTTACACCAGTCTCACCGCAAATATCAGAATCAGAATTCTGCTGTTTCTTCAACAGCTCCTTTGGGTCAACTAACCCTTTGGCAACTTCTGCCTTGTTGTCCACTTCTATTTCGTCGCGGTATTTCACCTCGAGATACCTGTCTGCAACAAGGCTTATACCTGCATTTAGACAACCTGCGTAATACTCATTGGTAGCCCTTCGCCCAGCCGAGCTTCTCAGCCAGTGGAACAACCTCCCACCCTTGCCAAAAGAAAGAACATCTATTCTTCTAATATGATCGAGATGTTCGGTCTTTATGGCCTTTCCAATCAACATGCCAGAATAGAACAACAATAGTCCTGTAACATATGCAGGTATGGTAAACACAAACTTTGCATTGGTATCTATTGATGAATAAAACTCCTCATAGTCATCAGAAGTCTTCAGTTGGTCGAAGATGCTGTTCAGATAATAGGGTGCCTTTGACGGTTCAGCCAAAATATCCTTAATGTTGGCAACAAAGACATTTGTCCTTCTTCCTTCATGAAAACTCACAAGAGCCTGCCGGAATGTCTCTGACTTGATTATTGCGCCAAAAAATACTCCTGCCGCCATTCGGACAGAGCTTTCCCTATACAAAGAGGACTTGTTTCCATTATTCGGGTCTTTTGCCAATAGAAGAATGTCGCTGGTACTTCCACCAACATCAATACCAAGAAACATATTATCCTTGTTCAAACCAAAATCTTGTGATAGGGCATAACTGCATACGGCCTCAGCTTCAGTAGTTAACACTCCGTTGTCACTGGATAGTATAGGCTTGCGTCCGATTGCAATTGGGGTTAGTTTGCACAACTCCTCGAATATTTTTTCAAGCTCAGTCCTGTCTGCTTCCATCATGGAACCAGGATAACTCCATGACAGTTCTTCTGGTCTTATCTTGTTTGTGTAAAGAAAAGCACACACCTCCAGCCAAATGGATTTAAGGAAAGCACGTTTCTTCTGTAACCCCTTCTCATTGTAAAGCCATTTCATATTATAATGGAGTATACCTGCTTGAGTTTTAATCTCATATTGATCCATTGCCTTGACATCCACGTTAGGCCGATTAACGGGTACGCCTCCAGCTATCTCTTCAGACTCATTGTAACAATTATATCTTGAATCATGTTCGTGAAGCCACGATTTGATTTGACCGTTGTCCGACGGATAATTGGAGAAGAATAGCAACTCGTCGTTTAATGCTGTAGCACGTATGTCGTTGTTTTCCTTACCAACGAGTACAGTTCTATAATTGTCAAAACGTACAGGCTGTGCGCCTTTGTCGTTTTCATTGTAGTAAACACAGGTATTATTGCTTCCGAAGTCTATTCCGACAACAGCAGTTCCTTTAATGTCAAGGTTTGTCCTGTCTTCAATTACTTGTGGCCTGAATATCAAGTAGCCTGCATGAACATCCTTGCCGGTATCCTTTACAGAAACAGAAAGACCTGCAAGAGGTTTGTCCGCACCTATAATATTGTATTTTGGCAATTCTTCTCCTTGCCCGGCAGGATACGTCACAAGTTTCTTTACATCCACTTTCTTTTCTTCGTCAGGTCCAGGTTGATAATCTGCAGTAAGGAAATGTCCATTGACATTTTTTATGTACTCTCCCTGACATTTGAACATAGGCTGAAATTGCCATTGAGAATCAGCTGTATATTCTGAATACAGGTAATATCTGTTCCACTTTTCAGAAACGAAATTAGGCCACATGATAACCTTTCCTAATCCTTCAAGCCAACTTATTTCGTATTCTCTTGTGTTGAGTGTCACTTTCTGACCGTCTATCTCTACTACGAGGGTAACTGCAAGTTGACCAGCATCAGTTATCGTTCCTGTTAATAACGTGTTATTGTCTCCCTGGGAATAGCCAAGAAGTCCTGACATGCCGTTTTTGAATATGTCAATGCCACGTTCTGATAAGGGAAGTGAGAAATAGCTGACACTCCCATCCCGCAAGTCTCTTACTTTTAAATAATACACAGGGCCATCAGACAGCTTCGGACGAGCATTGGCATTCTCAATGAAGCCGACAACATACTTGTCATCGCTTAACAGACTTTGAATATCGCCTATCTGCTGATAGTCTTCGCCATTAGTATATGTGAAAGTGAAATCCGGCTTAAGATAAACGGGAACATCACTATCAAACAGCAGAGAGAACGGACTCTCAAGATTTCCGTATTTTGCTATTGGCCCTTTGTCACGTAGGCTTCCTCCACCTTTTGTAAACATATCAGTTTCCCATTTACGGCTCATTTGCTTGAATCCGCCGATATCGACTTTCGGCTTGTCGTTACGTTGGGAATTAATTTTCTTTTCAAAGTCTTCAAGGTTTCTATTCATATTCTTTACGAACAGGTATACCTTCTGTAGCTGTTCGGGAGTCATGAACCTTGTAGGGTCTTCGAATTTGCCATTACGATACCAGTTAATGTCGCTGGCATCATCATCCAACTTAGTATAGCTTACGCCTGTAAAGACTCCAGTCAAAGGAGATGTTCCTCCAACCAAGTGACCACGATAATATATAAGTTGAATGTATGGCTGTGCATCTGGTTTCTTCGCAAGCACATCTTGGTTGCTCCACAAGTCCTTATCCTCAAAGAGCATCCTTCCAAAGGCAGAGGCAATATCATAGTCGTCGCCTTTGACATTCATTTCAACCGGATTTGAGAAAGATACCCTGTCGGGGAATAAGGCGATTACAGCCAACAAGCCTTTCCATTCTCCATACAGCAGCTCATAAAATTGTTGAAGACCAGAGATGTTGATATTAGGATCAGGACTGGACAACGTTTGCAAAGCAAACTTAAAAAGTTTGGCACGAGCCCAAGGGGTGGGTACGCCTGATATAAGTGCACCCAATTTATCAGCAGTAAGCCCTTGAAGTATCTTTCCCGTTTTTATACCTTGAATATAAGACGGCGCGGAATCAAGACTATTCCATTGTCCCTGCGTTCCCGTTGTTATATTGGTATAACTTTTTATTAATAATGCCTTTGACATAGCAATCCAATTTTTCAATTAAACTTATACAGTTTTCCAAGGGTATCATAGATAAGCTTGTAGAGCTGTTCTCCCTTATTGGTTATGTTTTGCCAGTCTTTAGTGTTGTCACGTGTCTGGATTAACAACTTCTTGAACGGATCAAACTTAGACTTTATTATAACCCCTGTCTTGCTGTACCTATTATCCTTGCCAACGCCTTCATTTCGGTAAATACTGTCGTTCCAGTTGACTTTCATAAGTTCTTTATAGATCATGGGCGAAAAGAGATTGGCATTGAAAAGGAAGTTGTCGCCACCACCTGCAGAACGATAAATTTGTCGAAGCCAACCTTCCAGTAACTTGTCACCATCCTTGCGGACAAAGAACAAGCGGAAATACTCTTTCAAGCTTTGAACCTGTGAGACATCAATGCTCAGAAACTCTTGTATTTCTTTTTGACCACCGGCCCTTACGCTTTCTACGAAGTTGTCTTCACCATTGCAAAAGAATGAGAATGCTATGAGCAAACCGAATTTCTTGGCAAACTCATTGGCACGTTGTTGCCCGACGAAATCCTGAAAATCGAACTTGCCGCTCTCATTTATCGCCCTGTATTGATAATCAGTCTTGTGTAAAGACTTGTTTTCACTCAAAACATTTTCATCTGCATTGTAAAAGTCGAGAGCAGCACAAGCTGCAAGTAGCTCTATGTAGTGTGAGTCGTTCTTTTGTTGCTCACCACCGGTAATGGTTTCTTTTATATGTTCTGACTCTCTTTGCATCGGATCCCATCCCATACCGCTAGTTCCCATCATGTAAAACTTCTGGTAGGTACTTTTTACCGTTGCATCATCATCGTAGAACATCATTGCAACCTGCGAATTAAGAGCGAACTTATCGCTTGTAGCAATGACCTTCTGGCTGCTAAGTTCACTGCCACTTGGAGCTTTGAAGCTAAAATATGCCGTCAACAAAGTGGAGCCGAAGTATGCACTCTTCAATACATTGGCAGCACCATTGCTCATTATTTCAGCAGCCTTTGAGATGGCCTGCGGAATAATGGGTATTGAGGATGCTCCAGTACCACCAAAAACTGAGCCTAAAATAAAAACACGTGGTTGACCATTCTGAGAAGATTTAATCAGCTCACTTAGAAACTTCTTTAGGTCGCTTCCTGCTTGAGATTTTGCAGCTTCAATAATTGAATGGTACATCATCATTGACCCCAAATGGGTCTGTGCTCTATATCCGTGTCTCAGATTAAAATCCTCTACATTCTCTGAAAGAACAAGATCTGCCAAATCGGTTTCTTCCCTATGGTTATATCGCGTATCTCCATAATTGAACACAGTCTTAAAAGTGCTTTTCTGCTCATAGTTAGGGCTGAACTCATAGTACTTTATATTAGCGGAGAAGAACGTATCTATTAAGGCTGTGCGATTTGCAGTGTCCAATCCTTTGGCCTTACAATAAGCCTCCTTGACTTCTTTCAAACGAGAGAAGTTTCCGTTATTTTTATCCGTATCAAGTGCAAGAAGATGTATATCTGTATCATCGAACATCCCCATTGCACATAAATGCACGAGAGATTCAATACAGCGCATCCCCGTACCACCGATACCAAGAACGAAAAATTGTCTTGCCATAAGCTATTATTTCTTTTCTTTGCCTAAAATTGAGCCGAACTTTGAATGGCGGAACACAAACATTAGAATGAAACTAAGCAACATGTACACGCCGAGATTTATTCCGATACATTTCAGATTGCAAGCTCTGAACATGTTTTGGAATCCCGCATTTCTAATGTGATCAACGACGACAAGGTCGTTGTACATCCAAAAACCAAAGACTGCTATTATGCCAATTACAAAAAAAGCAATTCTCCGTTTTATATAAGAGCGGTCGTTGCCTCCTTCCCATGGGAAGATGTCAGCAAATAGTAGTGCAAGTAGAACGGCTATCAAACCAACAATCGCAGCATAAATCATGGTGCTGTTCATCAGTTGTTGAAGTTGTTGAAGAGTGGTTACTGGTGTCATATATCTTTGTTGTTATGAGATCTCTTGACGTCTATCTTTCGCTTGACTTTACATAAATTGTATAGATAGGGCAGTTGCATATCATTGCCTTAATATCAGGATCTGTCAAACACTGCTCCACACTTGATGCTACAGAGACATTCTTCTGGCCTGGCAGGTCGATACTGTCAAACGTGAACATATCTTTATGTTGCGCAAACAGAGGTTCTACAGAAGATACGCAAATATCAAGCTTTGTATAATTGAAAGGAGCACCGTTAAGTGCGGTCTCTGGATTATACATTTGTGTGTCAAAATGTAGGTTGATGATGCCATGTCTTTTAAACTCTTGCTCATCTATTTTTACAAAATTCTGACATTCAATCGGAGCTATTTCTTTGAAAGGCTTAGTCTTCGTTTCCAAAGCGTTATAGAAGTCGTTGTATTCCGAATTGATGTTGTAAGCCTTTACAGTAACGTTTGTTATTCGATAACCGCCAAAGGCATTTCTGTCAAGTTTTAGACCAGACGTAAACGATTCTCCATCAGGTAAAGGATTCCCTGTATTTGGGTTTACTGCATTAACGATTAAAGGCTCAATGCCGTCTTTCCAACTTATTGGCCAATCTTGAATTTCGTATGCACCTAACCCCGGCGTCACAGTTGCGCTAAGGTTTTCATTTGGCTGCGTTGTTTGACCATTGGCAGATAATAGATGAGGATGATCAGCTGATAAGTGGAAAATTTCCACTGCAGGGAACTGGACAAGATTAACAGTCTGCGTTATCCTGTCCATAATATTGCCTCTCAAACGAGTGTCCGTAAAGATGATATAAAATCTTCTTTTATTATAAACGTGACCATTGTTTGGCTCTTGATATGGTTCTGAAAGGAAGAAAACATCGTGTCCCTTCCTCAGCCAAACCGTTAAAGCATCAGCCATATACGGATTGTTTATGTTTCCCTGCGCAATGGACTGTTGGTAGTATTCACCATCTGTTAGCAAAACGGATTCGGTGTTTGCTTCTGCCATGCGATTGATTGCCAACTTTAAATCGGCATAGTTGACTTCATGAATAGTTCTTAAGAGCTGAAAAGTATTGATGGCAGGATGCTCTATGATTGAATTGCCTTCGATGGAATAGTATTTTCTTGCAGCATTAGTCCATGACGGAACTAACGCTTGGAAGAAAGGTGAATTCTGCCCCATCGCTATACAAGTTGAATAGTCAACAAAAAGAGCTAATTGGTCTGCATTTATTTCGTGTATTCCTTTGGAAAAGTAAAAGTCATTGAACTGTTGAATATACTTCGTATCAGCAGGTGTTGGTATATTGCTTTTACATGACACTAAGCAACATAGTATCAAACAAAGAACTGAGGATGCCAAAATCTTTTTCATTAGCCTCTTCCTGTCAGTCTGTCCCCTAGACTCTTTTAGTTTGGTTTATAGTTATTTTGATATATATAAAAAAAGCGTGGGAACTTATCTTGTTACTCGTCCCACGCTCGGAGGCCTTCGCATTGCCCATCGTAGTTGAACGAGCAACGCAGAAGCCCACGCCTGTATGTATATCGCACCTTTGGCATACCTTATATACAATAAGGTATACCGCCGGCTGGTGATTACACACCCATGGACATCTACCATTGCTTCATTCCTGACTACGATGAAAGTTTGCGAAGTTTCCAAGCGTCAAGAACCAAAGCGTCAAGTAAACGCCTTCATCATATATATGTTCCCCACAGTCAAGCCGCTCCTCATGAGCAGCTCATCCCACCCTCTGCGGGCTTCTGCATTGGCGGACGGCCACAAGGGATGCACCCTGCGTTCGGCATACGGCCACACCCTGCATCAGCCGATAAGGTTTCGGACGTGGTTAACATTGGCAAATTTATGAAGAAATATTGAAAAATGCAAAATAATGAGAAAGTTTTTTTGAAGCCAATGAGAAAAAAAATGTTTTGCTTTGCTGCGTGTCTAAAAGATCTCTCAAATCGATGAATTTCCTTCAGATCACTTACAGACCACGCAGAGGTCTTAACAGACCACATATAAATACCAAAATATCCTAATAGACAAGAAATTATATGCGTACAATAGTATCAAATCAAAAGTAAATGCTTATTTTTGTAGACAATATCGTTGAAGCCGACCCTAAAAAGAGCCGACTTTTTTGTTTCATTAATACAATTTATGCCAATGAGTAAAACCTACATTCCAAAGATGGGACCGAAAAAGGCTGTGCGTCTACCAACGCTGCCCTGAAGTTTGTCCTTGAGAAATATGGCGACGAGCTGGTCAGGATGTTCCAGAGCACGTAGGAAGCCGGCAAAATGTGATTACTCACAGGTGACCCAAAAAGAATGTCTTGCTTTATGCGAGACCGGAACGAGAGCAGGAGGTGAGGCCTCCGCCTTTACCCCTCTCTTGTTCTGTTATGTTTTTGCTTACGCAGCGGCTG